>CAKASQ030000038.1 GCA_916988195.3 Oscillospiraceae bacterium | reverse complement strand
GATTCGAGAAAAATTTACAGAATCCGGAATGTGTAAACAATCCTCCCGGTCAACCTGTAAACAATCTGGCCTTGACAGTAGGCATCGACCCCTACGCATAGCAAGATTAACGTTTCACATGTGGGAACTGCTTCATGCAGCTCCCTTTTTGTGTGCTTTGACAATTGCGCAGCAGGCGCGAATCGTTTATAATGCGCGAAAAGATATTTATTATAGTATAAAGAGGCGAAACGCATGAAAGAGTATCAGTTCGCATACGGACATGGCAGCGTCACGGTGCCGCTGGACGAGGGCTCGGTTCTGGCCGTTCTGCATGGAAACGACGCGCCTGCGATGCAGGATATCCGCGCCGGACTTCTGGAGAGTCTGGCGCACCCGATCGGAAGCAAGCCTTTATGCGAGGAGATTCCGGCAGGAGCGAGCGTTGCGCTCGTGGTAAGCGACATGTCCCGGTTCTGGATGCGGCAGGACCTTGTGGTTCCGCATCTGGTTGAGTACCTGCATACCGCGTGCAGCGTAAATTACGGCAAGCTCACCATCGTCGTGGCCAACGGCACGCATACGGGCGGCGATGAGCAGGAACTCCGAACGCTGGTAACAAGCAACGTTTTTGACAAGGTGCGTGTCGAGAACCACGATTGCGAGGCAAAGGACCTTGTCTACCTCGGCACGACCGCGCACGATACGCCTGTCTGGCTCAATAAAACCGTCGCGACAGCCGATTTTGTCGTCTGCCTCGGCGCATGTACGCACCATATCATGGCGGGCTTCGGCGGCGGCCGAAAGAGCATCCTCCCCGGAGTCAGCGGTCTTCAGACCATCCGCCACAACCACGCCTATTCTCTGGACCCCAAGGCGCTGCGCTCGAACCCCAAAATCGGAAACGGCGTTCTGACCGGCAACCCCCTGCACGAGGACATGTGCGAGGCCGCCGCGATGCTGCCGCACCTTTTCATGGTGAACCTCGTCATGAACGCACAGATGCAGCTGCACGCGATTTTCTCCGGGCATTACCTGAAGTCCTGGGAAGCGGGCTGCGCGCTTGTCAATAAAATCTATCAGGTGGATGTACCGGAGCAGGCCGACGTGATTGTCGCCAGCTGCGGCGGCTTCCCAAAGGACATTTCGCTTTATCAGGGCACAAAAACCGTCGATAACGTCGAGTCCGGCTTAAAGCCCGGCGGAACGCTCATTTTGATGCTCGAAGCGCCGGAGGGCGGCGGGCCGGAGGAATACTTCGGCTGGTGCCAAAATCTTCTCGACGGCACGATCGAACAGCGCCTGCGCGAGGCCTTCACTGTTGCGGGCTATATTTTCTTCCAGAACTGCGAGCAGGCACAGCGGCAGAAAATTTTTCTTTATTCCTCGATCCCGGACGAGCTTGTGCGCCCGATGGGCATGCGCTCGTTCTCCGATATGGGCGCGCTTTTAAAAGAAGCGGACCTCGCCGGAAAATCCATCTATGTCATCCCGAACGGCGCGACCGTCGTTCCCCACGTCTGCAAGGAGGCAGTCTTATGAGCATGAAACGCTACATCGCAAACCGCTTTCAGCACGCGGGCTCCGGGCTCTCGCTCGACACCGAGGCGCTGGCCAAATACAACGATATCATCGACCTTTCCATCGGCGACACCGATTTTACCACTGACGAAGCCATCATTGAAAAGGCATACCTCGACGCGAAGGCGGGCCACACCCACTACGGCGACCCCAAGGGCGACCCGGAGCTCATTTCGGCAGTCTGCGGCGCGTGGCAGGCGGATTTCGCGCAGGAGCTCCTTCCCGATCATGTGCTCGTCACGGCCTCGAGCTGCCTCGGCATGGCG
Organism: Oscillospiraceae bacterium; assembly: GCA_916988195.3. GTDB lineage: Bacteria > Bacillota > Clostridia > Oscillospirales > Oscillospiraceae > CAG-170. The sequence continues at coordinate 18,298 of CAKASQ030000038.1, read as the reverse complement.
CTTGCGATGCTGACCATCTTAAATCCCGGCGACGAGGTCATCGTATTCTCGCCGTACTTTGCCATGTACCGCAGCCAGATCGAGCTCGCGGGCGGCGTGTGCGTGGACGTGCCGACATATGCGTCTGAGAATTACGCAATTTCCGAAGAGCGCCTGCGCGCGGCAATTACGCCCAAGACGAAGGCCATCATCTTCAATAACCCCACGAACCCCACCGGCATGGCCTACGACCGGAGCACGCTCGAGCTGCTTGCGAAAATCGCGCAGGAGTACGATCTTCTCGTCGCGGCGGACGAAATTTACACCACCTATATCTATGAAGGCGACTACATTCCGCTGCGCACGCTCCCCGGCATGCTGGACCGGACCATTACCCTCAACAGCTTCTCCAAGAACTTCCTCATGACCGGCTGGCGCGTGGGCGTGATCATCGCGGAGCCGACCTTGATCGCCACCATGAACCAGATCAACGGCTCGCTCATCTATTCCGCGCCCTCCATCTCGCAAAGAGCTGCGATCGCGGCGTTAGACAACCGGGCCCGCATCCGCGAGCGCTACATCAAGGCCTACCGCGAGCGCATTTTCTACTCCGCCGATCGGCTGGAAAAAATCCCGTACCTGAGCCTTGTCCGGCCGAAGGGCACGTTCTATCTTTTCCCGGGCGTGGAAAAGACGGGACTTTCGGCAGGCGAATTTTGCAAAGAGCTGCTCGAGCGCGCGCACATCCTCGTCTCCCCGGGCGACGTGTTCGGTCTTGCCGGCAAGCAGCACTTCCGCATTGCATGCACTGTGGATATTGAAAAGCTCCGCGAGGCCTACGACCGCATGGAGGCGCTCCGCTTCTGAGAAAATTCCGCCTGCCGCGGACGTTTTTGTGGAATATGCAAAATCTTTCACAATTATTCATCGATATGCAGTCGATTGTTGTATAACTTTGCGGCTTTACAAATTCTGAATTTTCTGTATAATCATACACATAAATTACATCACATTGCATGCCATGCATGCACAGGAGGGTATTATGAAAAAGAATTCACTGACCAAACTTCTTGCGCTGACGCTTTGCGCAGTGCTGGCGCTCGGCCTGTTTGCAGGCTGCGCCGCCAAGACCGAAGAGCCCGCTCCCGCTGCAACCACGGAAACCGCAGCGACCGAAACCACCGAAGAAGCCGCTCCCGCCGAGGAAGCAACCGAAGAAGCCGCTCCCGCGGAAGAAGCCACCGGCCTTCTCGCTGAGATCAAGGCGAAGGGCAAGCTGGTCGTCGGCACCGAAGCGCAGTACGCACCGTACGAATTCAAGGATCTCGATGCCAACTTCGCAGGCTGCGACATGTGGCTCGCCCAGCAGATCGCGGACGCCATCGGCGTAGAGCTTGAGGTTGTCGACATGGCGTTCGACGGCATCATCCCCGCTGTCAAGTCCGGTCAGGTCGATATCGGTATCGCCGCGTTCACCAAGACCCCCGAGCGCGCCGAAGAGATCGACTTCTCGAACCTCTATGAGACCAGTGCGCAGCTGCTCATCGTCAAGACCGGCGACGCGGACAAGTACGCCACCAAGGAAGCTCTGGCCGGTCAGAAGGTCGGCGCGCAGAAGGGCACCATCCAGTCCCAGCTGGTCCTCTCAGCTCTGCCCGACAGTGAGCTCTTTGAACTTGAAAAGTATCCGGCACTGGCGCTCGAGACCCAGAACGGCAATATCGCAGGCTTTGTCGTTGACCAGGCGGTCGGCGAGGCTCTGGTCGCAACCAGCGACGGCAAGCTCGAGGTCTCCAACTTCGAATTCACCGCAGAAGAGGCTTCCTTCGGTAAGGCCGCCGTTCTCGCCAAGGGCACGGAAGACCTGATGGCCGTTGTCAACGAGGTCGTCGACAAGGTCACCGCCGACGGCAGCTACCAGCAGGCTTATGACGAAGCAGTTGAGCTCGCAGCCAGCTTGGGTCTGTAATTTCAGCTCTGTCAATTGTCCTAAAATTTCAATCCTGTTTTGTAGACTTTAACCAAGGCTTCGCCGCGCTGGCGGCGAAGCCTTGAAGCCTGTTTTGCGCAGCCACGCAGCGCTGCATATTTTTTAGAAGGAGGCTCCCATGACTTTTTTTGAAACGATAGGAAAAATCATCGAGCGCTATTCCAGCTTTTTCGCGCAGGGCGTTGTCAATACGCTCATCATCGCGGCGTTCTCCGTCCTGCTCGGCACGATCCTTGGCACGCTGATGGCGACCATGCGCATGGGCAAAATTCTGCCGCTCAAGTGGCTGGCGGTCGCGTACATCGAGTTCATCCGCGGCACGCCCCTCATGGTCCAGCTGATGTTCATCTTCTACGGTCTTCCCATGATCGGCGTGAAAATCCCCGATATTTCCTGGATTCCCAACTTCTCGCGCTTTGCTGCCGGCATTGTCGCCATGAGCATGAACAGCTGCGCGTACGTCGCAGAGGTCATCCGCTCGGGCATTCAGGCCGTCGACTACGGCCAGACTGAGGCTGCGCGCAGCGTGGGCTTCTCGTCCGGCGAGGCGATGCGCCTTGTCGTTCTGCCGCAGGCCATCCGCAACATCCTTCCCGCGCTCGGCAACGAATTTGTGACGGTCATCAAGGAGTCGTCCATTGTCTCCGTCATCGGCATTGCCGACCTCATGTTCCGCACGAACGACGTCATCGCGCTCAGCTACAAGAGCCTCGAGTGCCTCGCCGTCGCGGCGCTCATCTACTTCGTTCTGACCTTCATCAGCAGCCGCATCGTATCGCTCGCAGAAAGGAAGCTGTCGCATGGAAAATAAACAGACTATGATCGAGGTTCAGGACCTCTGCAAGAGCTTCCACAAGCTCGAGGTTCTCAAGCATATCAGCACCAATTTCTACAAAAACGAGGTTGTCTCCATCATCGGCCCCTCCGGCGGCGGCAAGTCGACATTTCTGCGCTGCCTGAATTTGCTTGAAAAGCCGACCTCCGGCAAGATCATCTTCGACGGAACGGACATCTGCGACAAGCGCCAGAACAAGAACATCGACCTGCACCGGCAGAAGATGGGCATGGTGTTCCAGCAGTTCAATTTATTTAATAACATGGACGTGATGCGGAACCTCACCGTCGCTCCGATGCGCATTAAAAAGATGCCGAAGGACGAGGCCGAGAGCAAGGCCATCGAGCTTCTCAAAAAGGTCGGTCTTGCAGACCGCGTCTCGGCCTACCCCAGCCAGCTCTCCGGCGGCCAGAAGCAGAGAATCGCGATTGTGCGTTCCCTCATGATGGACCCCGAGGTCATGCTCTTTGACGAGCCGACAAGCGCCCTCGACCCCGAGATGATCGGAGAGGTCCTCGACGTGATGAAGGCGTTAGCTGCCGACGGTATGACGATGATCGTCGTGACCCATGAGATGCGCTTTGCCCGCGAGGTCGCGGCCAGAACCATCTTCCTCGCCGACGGCAAAATCGAAGAGGACAAGCCGTCCCACGAGCTCTTCGACAATCCCGAGAGCCCGCGCCTTGTCTCATTCCTGCAGAAAGTGCTGTAGGGCAGTGTCTCATCGCGCCCATAAACCCCCAGTACCTGCCGGTTTTTTCCGGTAGGTATTCTTTTATTTGCCTTCGGCGTTAATTTTATGTAAAAACAACAGTTTCTCACTTGACACCACATTTCAATTATGTTATTCTGTCATCGAAAATTGATATAGGCAGTGTGAACCAGTTCGCGCTGCCCGGGTCGGATGACAGTTCCGGGAGAGCCCGCTCGCGCGGCGCCGAAGGGGAAAGCAAAAGCTCTCAGGCAGAAGGACCGGAACTCGACGACACTCTGCAAAGTGCATGTACGCACGCCGACGGTGCAACCGGAGCTTTCCGGGAATCTCTCAGGCAGATAACAGAGGCGCAAGGCTTCCAATCGGAGCTTTGCGCCCTTTTTATGCCCATTTGTAAACCCGACGGGCGCAATACAGCATACCGCCCGTTTTGAAATATGATGTGGAGGAAACTATCATGGAAAAGAAAACACCCTTATACGATTCGCACGTCGCCCTTGGCGCAAAGATGGTAGAGTTTGGCGGCTTCCTGATGCCCGTGCAGTACCCGTCGGGCATTCTGGCCGAGCACATGGCCGTTCGCGAGAAGGCCGGCCTTTTTGACGTGTCGCACATGGGAGAGCTCGTCTTCCACGGTGAGGACGCTCTTGCAAACATCCAGCACCTCGTCACCACCGACATCTCCAAAATGCAGAACGGCGACATGCGCTACGGCATGTTCTGCAACGACGAAGGCGGCGTGGTCGATGATCTGATCGTCTACCGCATGGAAGCCGACGACTACCTCATCGTCGTCAACGCCGGCAACCGCGACAAGGACGCGGCATGGGTGGAGGCGCATCTGTCCGGCCATCCCGGCTACCATGACGCGGGCAACGAGTTCGGCCAGATCGCCATCCAGGGCCCCGTTTCCAAGGAAATCATGACGAAGCTCTGCGAAGAAAGCGCGCTTCCCGAAAAGTACTACTCCTTCACGAAGGCTACGCTCACCTGGAACGGCCGCAGCGCGGAAACCTATGTCTCCCGCTCGGGCTACACGGGCTCGTTCGGCTACGAAATTCTCTGCAAGGCAGAAGACACCGTCTGGCTGTGGGATACGCTGCTGGACGCGGGCAAGGACTTCGGCCTCATCCCCTGCGGTCTCGGCGCGCGCGATACGCTGCGTCTGGAAGCGGCCATGCCGCTCTACGGCCACGAGCTGACCGACAACATCACCCCCAAAATGGCGGGCCTTCCCTGCAAGCTCGACGGTAAGAACTTCATCGGCCATGACGCGCTCGTGAAGCTCGGCGCGCCCGAGGTCAAGCGCGTGGGCCTCAAGGGCGTTGGACGCGGCATCGTGCGCGAGCACTGCGACCTGTATTCCGCTCCGGACGGCGAGAAGATCGGCTGGACCTCCTCCGGCACGTTCGCGCCGTATCTCGGTTGCTGTGTCGCGATGGGCTATGTTCCGGTCGAAGACGCGGAAGTCGGCAAGCATGTCTACGCCGACGTGCGCGGCCGCAAGGTCGAGATGGAGATCGTCCCCACCCCGTTCTACAAGCGCTGAGCCGAGATTTTGCAATTTCTTCCTCTTATTTTGTTTGATTATAACAAATACAAATGTTTATTTTTGTTTATTTCGTATATTTTCTGTCTTGCGTTTTTCCCGCGGATGGCGTATACTGCCCGCAGAGTGAAAAAAGAAATCAACCAAAAACATACATGGGAGGTTATGTTATGAAACTGCAGAACATTCAAGAGGTAGAAGAATTCCGCAAGGTCGTGCATCAGTGCAAGGGCAGAGTGTACCTTGAGAGTCTGGAAGGCGACATTTTCAACTTGAAGAGCGCCATGAGCGAGTATGTCGCGCTCGGCCGTCTGCTCAGCGAGCAGGGCGACAGCCTGGAGCTCTTTGCCGACAGCAAGGAGGATGAAGCGCTGCTTCTGAACTTCCTTGGAAGACTCGACGAGGAAAACCGCCAGCTGGCCAAATAATTTCGTTTGCCTCTCTTTTTCCGGGCTGTGCCGTAACTGCGGCGCAGCCCGGTTTTTTGCGCAGAATCCTCCGGCAGCGTACAATCTGTGCTCCCGCGGAAGCCTTCCGGAAGGTGCGTAGGAGACGACGCCCACATCGTCCCACCCAAACGCTCCGCATGCGCTGCAAAAATGCCCGCCGGATGGGCTCCATCCGGCGGGCATTCGCCTTTATTCGAGAATCAGGTAGTTTTCATGGAGCTCGGTCACATAACCGATCTGTGCGGCGTTGGGGATCTCCGCCTGCAAGGCCGCAAGGCAGTCCTTTGCGTCCTTTTCCGCAACGGCGATGAGCAGGCCGCCGCTTGTCTGGGGATCGAAGAAAATATCCTCGAGCGCACGGGGAATTTCGCACTTTTTGAGAATCCCCTTCTCCACGTACGTCCGGTTGCGGTACGCGCCCGCGGGAATAAATCCCATGTCGGCGAACTCCAAAGCCTCCATGTGGAACGGAACGCTGAGGCTGTCGATATGCAGGCTCATACCGCTGCCCTGCGCCATCTCGAAGCTGTGCCCCATGAGGGAAAAGCCCGTCACGTCGGTGCAGCTGTGGACCGTAAAGCGGAGCATGATATCGCGCGCGGTCTTGTTGAGCGTCGCCATCTGCTTGTAAATGGCGTTCATCGTCTCGGGCTTTACCAAATCCGCCTTTGCCGCCGTCGTGAGAATGCCCACGCCAAGAGGCTTCGTGAGAATCAGAACGTCCCCCGGCCTCGCGCCGGAATTGGTGAGCACCCTTTTAGGATGCACAAAGCCCGTGACCGCCAAGCCGTAAATTGGCTCCGCGCCGTGGATGGTGTGGCCGCCCGTGATGATCGCGCCCGCCTCATAGGCTTTATCATACCCGCCGCGCAGGATCTCGCGCACGATTTTGTCGTCCATCGAGTCCGCCAGACACATAATATTGAGCGCCAGCTTTGGCTCGCCGCCCATCGCGTACACATCGCTCAGCGCGTTCGTTGCGGCGATCTGGCCGTACAGAAACGGGTCGTCGACGATCGGCGGGAAAAAGTCCGTCGTCTGGACGATGGCCGTGTCGTCCGATACCATATACACGCTCGCGTCGTCGCTCTTATCGTAGCCGACGATGAGCCTCGGGTCCGTGTGCGTGCGGAAGCCGTCCAGCATCTTGACGAGCGTTCCCGCGCCGACCTTTGCCCCGCAGCCCGCGCAAGAGGCGAGCTTTGTCAGTTTTACATCAGGTTCCATGCGCATGCTCCTCGCTGTGATAAACAAATACGTAACCGTCTTCCGTCACTTCAGCGATCCGGTCGACCTCTTCGGCGCACACGCCGGAGGGCTCCACGAAGCCGCCCTCACAGCGCACGCACGTTCCGCACGAGCTGGATAAACTGCGCGGAACTGGCATGGTCCTCGCCGCAAAGCCCTGCGCGTCGCAGAGCTTTTTGTAGCGGATCGCGCCAAAGTGAGAAAAGAACGTTGCAATGTAGGTCATGTTACTGTTTCAACGTCAGCGTGTACTCGCCATTTGCTTCGCGGGCCGAGACGGTGTAGCCCTCGTGCTCTGCGTAGCGGGTCACATTTTCCTTCGACGCGGCGTTATCAACCAGAACGGTATACGCCGCGTCCTTTTTCATCATCGCCTTGCGGAGCATGATGACGGGCTCCGGGCAGGAATAGCCTCTTGCATCAACAGTTGTCATTTCGCATTCTCCTTTTTGAACGTATTGACGCCGGCAATTACCAGCGCAGCAACCAGACCGATGATCACAGCGGCCTTACCGTTTGCCGTCGGGCCCTTTGCGGAGGACGCGAGGCCAAAATTGTGGCAGAAGGCCGCGCCGGCAAGAAGACCGAAGATGGTCACAGCGCTGTCGCTGCTTCCCTCGCCGGAGAGAATCAGCTGCCGCAGCGGGCAGCCGCCCAGAAGCACACAGGCAAAGCCTGTGAGCATCATGCCGAGGAAGTTCCAGAGGCCGTCCGTATGCGCAACAGGCTGGTCGGCAAAACCGAGATGGAAGTAGCTTGTGCCGGTGGTGCCGCTGAGAATGAGGTTGCAGACCAAAGCGCCAACCAGAATCGCCGCAAAGCCGAGAATGAGCTTCGTCTCCTTGAAAAGAACGAGGTCCCGGATGCCGCCGACCATGCAAAGCCGCGCCCTCTGCGCCAGCGCGCCGACGGCGAGCCCCGCGATCAGGCTGATAAGGATGGGCGCGTGCATCGCGCCGGGGCCGGCGCCGGCTTCTGTAAAGTGGATAAACGCCGGAGCCGCGAGCAGCAGCGCCAGAACCGCGAGCGTCAGGACGGGAAACACGCCGCCCTCCGCCTTCGTGAGCGCATAGCTCCGCTTGAGGGAGTAGCCCTTATTGAGGAAGAACACGCCGACTAAGATACCGCAGGCAAAGCCGGCCAAGCCCAGAAGCGCGTTGAGGTCGCCGCCCGCGAGTCTGAGGATCATGCGGAACGGGCAGCCGAGGAACATCAGGCTTCCGATCATCACGAACATACCGAGCACAAAGCGGGTCACGGGCGCACTGCCGCCGCGCGGAGAAAATTCCTTCTTGGCAAGTGCCATGAAAAAGCTGCCAAAGACCAGACCGATGATCTCGGGCCGGATGTACTGCACAGCCTCCGCCGAGTGAAGCCCCAGCGCGCCCGCCGTGTCGCGCAGGAAGCAGGCCACGCAGAAGCCCATGTTCTTGGGATTCCCGAACAGCACCAGCAGCGACGCGATCACGCCGATGACGAGACCGGCAAAAATCATGTTGCGTTTTTCGTTTTTGAGCGTCATAGGAAACTCTCCTTCTTTCTTTTCGTTGCTCTTTCACAAGAATATCGGTCGCTGAAAAATTGCCCGAACCGCGTTCGGGATCATCCAACTGTATTTATTGTAAAAGATCGCCGGAAGAAAGTCCAATCACCTTTTCTGATAGCTGTTTTCAATTTATCGGTTTCCTTGATAAAACTTCGCGATTGTCGAATAAACGGTTCTTCCACTTGATTTATTTGCATTCTTGATAAATGGTTGGTACAATCAAGAAAACAAAGGAGGGATTCGTATGCCGTCCGTCTATCTCGACAACGCCAGCACCAGCTTTCCGAAACCCGCGTGCGTGCCGGAGGCCGTCTATCGGTATATGACCGCCTGCGGCAGCAATGTCTCGCGCGGGGGCTATCAGGCTGCCTACAGCGCAGAAGAGCTCGTCTTCGAGACGCGAGAGCGCGTCTGTGCGCTGTTTCATGGCGAGGACGCGCGCTGCGTGGTCTTTACGCCGAACATCACCACGAGTCTCAATATCCTGCTCAAAGGCTTTCTGCATCCGGGCGACCACGTGCTGGTGTCTTCCATGGAGCACAACGCCGTCATGCGCCCACTGCGGCAATTGGAGGTCACCGGCGTGCGCTTTGACCGCATTCCCTGCCGCACGGACGGAACGCTGGTCTTGGACGCGATGGAGGGTCTCGTGCGCGAGAATACGAAGCTGGTCCTGTGCCTTCATGCGAGCAACGTCTGCGGAACGCTGCTGCCCATCGACGCAATCGGCGCGTTCTGCCACCGCCACGGCCTTCGCTTCTTTTTGGACAGCGCGCAGACCGCGGGCGTTTTCCCGATCGACATGCAGCAGAGCCATATCGACGCCGTCGCCTTCACGGGACACAAGAGCCTCATGGGCCCGCAGGGCACGGGCGGGATCATTCTGCGGGAAGACCTCGCGGGGCTTCTTACGCCTCTTCTTGCGGGCGGAACCGGCAGCATGAGCCACACCGAGTTCATGCCGGACTTTCTCCCCGACCGCTTGGAGCCCGGCACGATGAACCTCCCCGGTCTTGCGGGACTTCACGTCGCCCTCGCCTTCTTGCAGGAAACGGGGCTGGATATCGTCCGCGCGCACGAGCTGGCGCTTACAAAGCACTTTTTGGACGGTCTCGCGCCGATGCAGGCCGAAAACCGCATCAAAATTTTCGGCCTGCCCGGAATCGAAGGCCGCGCGGGCGTCGTCTCCATCCAGCCGGTGCATCAGGACCCGGCGGAGGTCGCAGCCAGCCTGGACGAGCGCTTCGGCATTGCCACCCGCGTGGGGCTCCACTGCGCGCCCGCCGCGCACCAGACGCTCGGCACCTTCCCAACCGGCACAATCCGCTTCTCGTTCGGCTTTTTCAATACGAAGGCCGACGCAGATTACGCGCTTTCCGCCCTCGATACGCTCACAAAGGAGGCTCCCCATGGATTTTAAGCAGCTTCGCTCGTTTGTGGCCGTAGCCGATTGCGGCAGCTTCACACAGGCCGCCGCGAAGCTCTATGCCTCTCAGCCCACTGTCAGCGCCCACATCCGGCAGCTGGAAGACGAGCTCCACGAGACGCTCTTTCTGCGCACGACGAAGAGCCTTGCCATCACCCCGCGCGGCCGCGAGCTCTACGACTACGCCGTGCACGTGCTCGATTTGCAGGAGCAGCTGATGCGCGCGTGGGCGCAGGACGAGCGCACCATCCGTCTCGGCGCGTCGACGATCCCCTCGAGCTGTATTCTGCCCGAGGTTTTGCCTGCGTTTCGCGCGCAGCACCCGGAGGCCGTGTTTTCGATTTTGCAAAGCGACAGCGACGGCGTTTTGCAGCAGCTTCGCGCGGGCCGCTTTGCGCTCGGCTTCACAGGCGCGAAGGAGGAGGCGCAGGACGTGGTGTTTTCCCCGTTTTTTACCGACCGTATGGTGCTCATCACGCCGAATACTCCGCGTTACCAGCGGCTTTTGAAGGAAAAAATGCCTGTTCCGGCGCTTTTGGCGCAAGAGCCGCTTTTGCTTCGAGAGACGGGCAGCGGCAGCCAGAAATGCGCGGACGCGTTTTTGGAAGACGTGGGACTTTCTTCTTCCGCGCTGCACATTGCCGCCCGGCTCAACGACCAGCAAAGCATCAGAAATTTGGTCGCCGCCGGGCTCGGCATTTCGATCATCTCCGGAAAGGCCGCGCAGGACGACTGCGAACGCGGAAAGCTCCTCTCCTTCCCGCTCCCCGGAAAAAGCGCGGGACGGAGCTTGTATCTCGTCTGGCGCAAATCCGGCGCGCTCCATCCCCAGACGCTCGCCTTCATCGAATTTGTCCGGAATTTTTACGCAAACACCTGAATATAGAAACGAAGCCCCGATGCAATCACACGGCTGCATCAGGGCTTTTTGTAATCTGTTACATCGAAATTAGGCCAAACGCGTTTGCGATGGAGCTGATAAGGATGATGGCCGCAAAGAACGGGCAGAGGAAGCGGATCATGGCGTTAAAGATCTTTCTTCTGCGGAACGGGCGTCCGTCCAGCGTGACCTCCTGCGCAATGCGGTCAACACCGATGACGCGTGAGACGAGGATGCAGCTGGCGATGGCCGCGATGGGCATCATAACGGAGTTCGTCAGGAAATCAAAGAAGTCCAAAAACTGCATGCCGAGAATCGTGACGTTCGCGAGCGGTCCGTAGCCGAGGCTCGATAAGCTCCCCAGCAGCACCATGGAAACGCCGATCATCGAGGTGGATTTGTTGCGGCTCCAGCCGAGCTCGTCCTGCAAGGTCGACACGGCGCTTTCCGTCAGCGCAATCGAGCTCGTCAGCGCGGCAAAGAGCACCAGCACAAAAAACGCGATGCCGATCACCGTGCCAAGACCCATGGAGTCAAAGACCTTGGGGATGGTGATGAACATCAGCGCAGGGCCCGCCTTGAGCGCCGAAGGGTCGCCGCTGGAGAACGCGAAGACCGCCGGGATGATCATCAGGCCCGCCATGATGGCGATGGCGGTATCAAAGACTTCGACGTTCCGGGTCGAGTCTTCAATGGACACCTCTTTTTTCATGTAGGAGCCAAACGTGATGAGAATGCCCATGGCGATGGACAGAGAATAGAACATCTGCCCCATTGCGGTGACCACCGTCATCCACGAAAAGTTCTTGACATTCGGCACGAGGAAGTACTTCACGCCCTCCAGCGCGCCGGGCCGGGTGACAGAATAGACGCTGATGACAAGCGAGAGCACCACGAGAATGGGCATCATGATCTTAGACACCCGCTCAATGCCGTTTTCCACGCCCGCAAAGATGATGGCCAGCGTCATGGCCGCGAAAATCAGAAAGCAGAGCTCTGAAGAAAGACCGTTGGAAATAAAGCTTGAAAAATAGCCGTCGGCAGCGACCAGATGTCCCTGCCCCAGCACATATTCCGCCAGATACTTGACGACCCAGCCGCCGATGACGGAGTAATAGGGCACGATCAGAATCGGAATGATCGCGTTGATCCAGCCGCCGAAGCGCAGAGCCGGTTTGTTTCCAAAGGACTTGTACGCACCGACCGGGCTTTTTCCGGTCATGCGGCCAATGGAGGTCTCGGCCACGATCATCGTATAGCCGAAGGTCATCGCCAGAATAATGTAGATGAGCAGGAAAATACCGCCGCCGTATTTGGCTGCCAGATAGGGAAAGCGCCAGATGTTCCCCAGGCCGACAGACGCGCCCGCCGCGGAGAGAACAAAGCCGATTTTCCCGGAAAAGGAACTCCTTTTGTGCTCGCTGTGATTCATGAATATCTCCTCTCTTTTTGCCATGTGCAAACGCAGTGAGTATATCACAGAATCCGTCCAAAAACAATCCCAAATGGAGCCGCCGCTCCTATGGATTTTCGCATTTTCTGGGACGCTCGTAGGGGCGGACGCCTCTGCCCGCCCGGCAAAATATGCTTCCGAAACGCGAAACCCATCGGCGAATCCGAGGGTTCCCAAGGGCGGACAGGGTCGTCCGCCTCTACGAACCGTCCGTGAGGCCGACGCATTTTGCGGAAAAATCTTCCCAGTTCAGGGGATGATGCGCGAGGGCTTCTGGTAGCGCTCCTGCTCGGAGAAGACGCAGCCGCAGTATTTCTGGATGTAGAACCCCAGCTCGCGGGCCCTTGTCTGGCCGTCTCGAAATAAGGGGCGGAAGTCCTGATAGTAAAACTGCACACCGTATGCCTCACCCGCCCGGTAGGCAACGTCCCGCATGAGCTCGTGCTGCTGGTAGGGGCTGATGAAAAGAGAAGACGTGAACGCGTCGAAGCCGCCCTCCTTTGCCATTCTTGCCGCCTCAAAAAGCCGCATCTCATAGCACTTGACGCAGCGCCCGGCAATATCGTCCGCAACCGCGCGGACAAACGGACGCAGGCCATAATCATCGCGCACGAGAAGAGGAAGATCGATCGTCTTCGCGTACTCCTGTAAGCAGTTGCGGCGCGCGCGGTATTCGGTGAAGGGGTGGATGTTCGGATTGTACCAGTAGCCGGTCAGATCGATCCCGTCCGCGCGCAGCACGTCGATCGGCAGATTTGCGCACGGCGCGCAGCAGATGTGCATCAAAAGCTTCATAGTCTCGCCTCAACCTGATTTTTCGAATTTGCTATAGTATAGCACGGCGGCGCGTTCTTGTACAGAACCCGTTCGGCATCCGCGAAAACAAACAATTTTTTAGCGCGGATACAAAAATAGTATGGACAAATGCACCAAATCGGAGTATAATTTGTGCTAATACCAGAAAGAAGCTGTGCTTAACGCAGCGGAGCAGAAGCAACCGGACATCCGGCGATGATCAGCGCCAGATTATAACGAAGAAAGGATGATTCTCATGGCAGTCACAACCGAAAGCTACGCGGGTAAAATTCAGAGAAAGCTTTTGAAAAAGCAGAAGGTCATCGAGGCCGCCTCCGGCCGCAAGAAGGCTGATCTGGTGCTCAAAAACGCGACGTTTGTCAACGTCTTTTCCAACGAGCTGACGACCTGCGACATTGCCTGCGCCAACGGCCTGATCGTGGGTCTGGGCGAGTATGATGGCGAGGTCGAATACGACATGACAGGTAAGATCGTCTGCCCGGGCTTTATTGACGCGCACATCCATCTGGAGTCGAGTCTGGTCAGCCCCAAGGAATTTGTCAGAGCCACGCTGCCGCACGGCACGACAACCGTCATCACGGACCCCCACGAGATCACAAACGTCATGGGAACCGATGGCATCGACTACATGTTCCAGGCGACGGAGGGGCTTCCCATTGATGTGCGGTTCATGCTTCCCTCGTGCGTTCCTGCAACGCCGATGGACGAATCGGGTGCGAATCTTGACTACCGCGCGATCGACTCGTTCTATGACTATCCGAGAGTGCAGGGCCTGGCCGAGATGATGAACGCGTACGGCGTCATCCACAACGATAAAGAGGTCGTCGCCAAGATCGTCGCTGCGCAGGCGCACCACAAGAAGATCGACGGCCACGCGCCGGGCCTGCTCGGAAAAGACCTCGATACTTATATTGCAGCGGGCGTTTACTCCGACCATGAGTGCTCGACGATCGAAGACGCGCTCGAAAAGCTCAAGCGCGGCCAGTTCATCATGATCCGCGAGGGTACGGCAGCAAGAAACCTCGAGGCGTTAGCCGGACTTCTCACCCCGCAGTACGCCGAGCGCTGCATGTTCTGCACGGACGACAAGCACCCGAACGACCTTCTGGAGAAGGGCCACATCGACTACATCTGCCGCGAGGCCATCAACAAGTACGGCGCGGACCCGATCCTGACCGTCAAGGTCGCCTGCCACCACGCGGCGCGCTACTTCCTGCTCAATAACCGCGGCGCAATTGCTCCCGGGTATCTGGCCGATTTCGCAATCATCGATAATTTCAAGAATTTTAACGTCGAAATGGTTTTCAAAAAGGGCGAGCTGTATTATAATGACGGCAAGCTCAAGGATTTCCCCGCACCCGCAATCGAGGAATATCTGGACGAGCGGGCGCACGACACGTTCCATGTCCGCCATCTCACGGAGGAAGACTTCGAGGATGTGCGGCAGCGCGGCGTGATCGGCATGATCCCGGGCGAGATCGTCACGACCGACAACGGCTACGCCGACCATGTGGATCTGGAAAAGGATATCCTGAAAATCGCCGTCGTTGAGCGGCACAAGAACACCGGACATATTGGTCTTGGCTACATTCAGGGCTACGGCCTCAAGTCCGGCGCGGTCGCTACTTCGATTTCCCACGACTCACACAACATCATCGTCGTCGGCACAAACGCGGCGGATATGGCGTTTGCGGCAAACTACATTGTCGAGAACCACGGCGGCATTGTCGTCGTCAAGGACGGAAAGGTCCTGTCGAGTGTTGTTCTGGAAATCGCGGGCATCATGTCCGACGAACCGCTCACGAAAATGAACGAGGAGCTCGAGGCGGCGAAGGACGCAGCGTTCTGCCTCGGTGTGAGCCGCGGCATCGACCCCTTCATGACGCTCAGTTTCATGGCGCTGCCGGTCATCCCGACGCTCCGCATCACCACGCGCGGCGTCATCGACGTGAACACGCAGCAGTACATCTGAGAAAAATTTCAATACATAGATTTTGCGGGCAGGCGGAACACCGTCTGTCCGCTTTTTTCGGAAAGGAAGAGAACCATGACGAACCAGCAGCTTCAGCTTATCCAAGACCTGCGCCATGCGCTGCACCAGTGCCCCGAAATTTCCGGGCAGGAGGTCCGGACAAAGGCGCTTTTGCAGCAGTTTTTGCGCGCGCACACGACGCTTGAACTCCAGCCCTGCGGCGAGGGCTTCTATGCGGCGCACCGGGAGAAAAATGCTTCGAAGCCTGCGATTGCCCTGCGCGCAGATTATGACGCTCTGGCGACGTTAGACGGCGGCGCGGCGCATCTTTGCGGGCACGACGGTCACGCGGCGAGTCTCTGCGCGGTAGGCCTGATGCTGGAAGGAAAAATCGTGGGCCGGAACGTGTTTTTGCTGTTCCAGCCTGCGGAAGAAACCGGCGCGGGCGCGGCGCCCTGCTGCGAGCTGTTCCAGAAAGAAGCGGTTTCTGAAATTTACGGCGCGCACAACCTCCCGGGCTTTCCGGAGGGCGAGATTTATACCAGGCCCGGCACGTTTGCCTGCGCGTCGCGCGGGGTGACGCTCCGGTTTCAGGGCGCGCCGACGCACGCGGCCTACCCGGAGAACGGGAAAAATCCGGCGCTTGCCGTAGGAAAGCTTCTTTGCGCGCTGCCGGAGCTGGCAAGTCCTGCGCATTTTGCGGGCATGACGCTCTGCACGGTCATTGGCGCGGAGCTGGGCGAAAAAGCGTTCGGCGCGGCATGCGCACGGGCGGAGGTCTGGCTGACGCTGCGGTCAGAACATAATGCGGATCTGGACGCGCTCCGAACGGCCGTTCTTGGCTGCGCGAAAGCGCTGGCGGAGGAAGCGGCGTTAGATTTTTCGTTTGAAGAGCAGGACGTGTTCCCCGCGACGGAAAACACGCCCGCGTGTGCGCAGAAGGTTCTTTCTCTCTGTCATGGAAAGACGTTGGAGGTCCCCATGCGTTGGAGTGAAGATTTTGGACACTACCTCCTGCATGTCCCCGGCGCGTTCTTTGGTGTCGGTGCGGGAGAAACCCACGCCCCGCTGCACACGAAAGATTACGAATACCCCGACTGCCTGCTGGAGCCGACCGCAAACGCATTCTGGGCAATGATTCAGGGCGCATAAAGCGGCATATGTACCCCATTGGGTACCACCGGATTCGCATTGGATTTCCGTAAAATCGGTTCCATTTGCCGGGGCGATGTGGGCATCGCCCCCTACGCAGAACCGAAGAATTTCAGAAATCCTGTAGGGACGGACGACCCTGTCCGCCCTGAAGAAGTTTCAAATTCGCCGCGCTCTTCCGTAAAAATCGGATTTTTCTGCGGGCGGACAGAGCCGTCCGCCCCTACGAACCTCCCGGAAGGACGCATCCATACATGCAGACAAAAAATCCCTCTGCTTTGCGGCAGAGGGATTTTTGCTTACTTTGCGTATTCGACGGCCTTGGTCTCGCGGATGACGTTGACCTTGATCTGTCCGGGATATTCGAGCTCGGACTCGATCTTCTTGGCAAGATCATGCGCAAGCAGGACCATGTTGTCCTCGCTGACCTCTTCGGGCTTGACCATGATGCGGACCTCGCGGCCGGCCTGAATGGCATAGGACTTTTCGACGCCCGGGAAGGAGCTGGTGAGCTCTTCGAGCTTTTCGAGCCTGCGGATGTAGTTCTCGACGTTTTCACGGCGCGCACCGGGGCGTGCGGCGGAAATTGCGTCGGCTGCCTGCACAAGACAGGCAATGATGGTCTGCGGCTCGACGTCGCCGTGGTGCGCCTCGATGGCGTTGATGACGACGGGGCTCTCCTTGTACTTCTTTGCAAGCTCCACGCCCAGCTGGACATGGCTGCCTTCCATCTCGTGGTCGACGGCCTTGCCGAGGTCGTGCAACAGACCTGCGCGCTTGGCAAGCGTCACGTCCACGCCCAGCTCGCTCGCGAGCAGCCCCGCAATGTGGGCGACCTCGATGGAGTGGTTCAGGACGTTCTGACCATAGGATGTGCGGTATTTCTGGCGGCCAAGGAGCTTGATGATCTCGGGATGCAGGTTGTGAACGCCGGTCTCGAAGCTCGCGCGTTCGCCCTCGACTTTGATCGTGTGGTCGACCTCGCGGCGCGCCTTTTCGACCATATCTTCAATGCGGGTCGGATGGATGCGGCCGTCGGCGATGAGCTTTTCAAGGGCCAGGCGCGCAATTTCGCGGCGCACGGGGTCAAAGGACGAAACGGTGATGGCCTCGGGCGTGTCGTCAATGATGAGGTCGACACCCGTGATCGTCTCGAGGGTGCGGATATTGCGGCCCTCGCGGCCGATGATGCGGCCCTTCATCTCATCGTTCGGCAGCGGCACAACGGAAACGGTGGCCTCGGCCACATGGTCCGCTGCGCAGCGCTGGATGGCGGTGGTGATGATCTCCCGCGCCAGAGAGTCCGCGTCGTCCTTGAGCTGCTGCTCGATCTCCTTGATCTTGACGGCGGTTTCGTGCCGCACGTCGTCTTCTACGCCCTTGAGGATGTAGGCTTTCGCTTCCTCCTGCGTCAGGCCCGAGATCTTTTCCAGCATCTCCATCTGGCTGCGCTTGAGGCTTGCGACCTCTTCCTGCTGCGCCTGGATGTTGGCGGCCTTTTTGGCAAGCTCGTCTTCCTTCTTTTCATGAAGGTCAAGCTTCTTGTCGAGCGATTCTTCCTTCTGCTGGAGCCGCCGCTCCTGCTTCTGAAGCTCGCTTCTGCGCTCTTTTACTTCCTTTTCGTACTCGTTACGCGATTTATGGATTTCTTCCTTTGCTTCGAGCAGCATCTCGCGCTTCTTGCTTTCGCCGCCCTTGATCGACTCGTTGATGATGCGGCGAGCCTCTTCTTCGGCGCTTCCGATTTCCTTCTCCGCGACCTTCTTGCGATAGGTCATGCCGATGAAGAAACAGACCGCGCCAACCACGACCAGTGCGATGCAAAGGATGAGGCTTAACGTATTAAATTCCATAAGTTGCGAACACACCTCCTTTTCACAGTATTGGGTAATTTCCGGATATCCGGAGCCGAATAAGTCAAACCGCCGAGGGGCTCCCCTGCGCCCGAAGGACGGCTATACGAATTCCAATTATCTATTGTACTGTTTATGGGATACTGTGTCAAGAAAGAATTTAGTTAAATGGAAAAGAGCGCCCCATAGGAGCGCCCTTTGTCTGTGAATATTGCCGAATTTCCGGGGATTCTGCCTTTGAGGTGCGCTGTGTGCCTCCGGGATGTTCGTAGGGGCGGACGACCCTGTCCGCCCTGCAAAATGCACAGCCGAAACGCGAAAATCTTCGGCGAAATCATACTGCCAAAGGGCGGACAGAGTCGTCCGCCCCTACTAGCTCATTAATTCTAAAATTTTATTTCTGGATAGAGATGAGAAAGCTTAATTCGAGCGTCG
>CAKASQ030000037.1 GCA_916988195.3 Oscillospiraceae bacterium | reverse complement strand
AGCACTTCTGCTGTCCTATATTTCGGACTTTGTATCTATTTTTCGTTCAGCTGCGTGAAGCCGATAAGCACATTTTTGAAAACAAAAGAGCCGTTCTTATCTTTGTTTATTGCCGCGCAATTTTTGCATCTCAAGGCGTATGAATTATGCTGTTTACTACGCGAAAATTCTATGCTATTCGTACCGAATGGACAAACATTTTAACGGTTTTTCCGCATCACCTTGAGAAGTACGCTTTATTGGACACTTTATGTGCTATGATGTTCCTACCAAGATAGAGAAAGGGCGGAGCGCAATGTTTGTCCTGTTGGATATGGAGTGGATCGAGAGTCGTAGTGGTCATCGAAGTTTGACGCAGCTATATGCTGCGCGGGTCGATGAGAAATGGAATACCATTCGTGCATTTGACGCGCTGGTCTGTCCGCGCGACCCCGGAACTGCGCCGTGGGAGCATCTGGCGTTCAACGGCTACGCGCCTGCCGAGTTTTGTGCATCGGATTCCGAGAAAAGCTGCGTCCAGCGATTTTTTCGCTGGCTTCAGCCGGACGACGTGATTTGCTGCTGGCACGTTGAAACGAAAAACACGCTGAAAGCGCTGTACCGCCGCTATCTGTTCGGAACATTTTCCATGGCGGTACGCTGCATGAACCAAAAAGTCTATGCCGCTATCAAGGCACGCGAAATTCCGGCACGTTCTCTTTACAAAATTGCAGAAGCGTGCGGTCTTGCAACGCCAGCGCCGGAGCATCGATCCAGCAACGATGTTGCCGTCATGCAGATGCTGTTTCAGGCGCTTGGACTTGCACAGTCAAAAGTGCCAAAACGTGCGCCAGCCAAAGAACCGATCCCCAGACAGGAGCGAAACGCAAAGATCATCGCGGCATCGAGCTATAACTACCTGTACGCTCCAAATTCCGATGTATTTCACTGCCGAAATTGCAAGCAGCTTTTGCGCGTGAAAGAGCTTCTTGGCAGCGCGTACTATCAGACGGCCGCCCAAAATCGCCGCCCCTGCAAGCTGTGTCACCCCGAATTGCAGCCGATCATTGACCGGCCGCTGAAAGAACATGCAGAAGCGGGCACAGGAAAGTCGGAGCTTGTAAAGGCGCGGCTGCTTGGAAATCAGTGCGTGATCCTGCCGCAAACGCGCATTGTCGGCTGCTGTCACAATCTGCTGCATCCCGGAAAGCTGACGAAACGGCTTATGACGCAACATGACTGCCTTGGGAAGAACTGCCGGTACTTCGAAAAGTACGAGGACGCAGGCTATTGGAAAGAATGTGACCGCAAGAAAGAACAAAAGCAAACGGCCAGACAGCTTCAGCGCATGAAACGGGAGCAGGAAGCCGCCACGGAAGCGGTACTGCAAAATCTCGCGGAGCTGTTTCAGTCTTACATAGATGATGCCGGTTACGCCATGCAAATCGTCCGCGTGGACACGGAACGGGTCAACCGATACCGCGTCTTTTATGTGTCCGAATATCCATTTGCCGATGGAGACCGCTTCCCGAAGTTTTTAGAAACCGTCCGCTTTTTCTTCCCGGATTATCGCCTGAATCTCCGCCACATTCGCGACGTAGATGGGCATTTCGTGACGATCGAAGAATATCAGCATCGGGTGCGGAAATAGACTTCTTCACCGAAACTCCCGCAAATACGTTGAGCATTTCCCATTTCTCTGCTACAATAGGGTAAAACACAGCGGAGGTTTTCCTATGATCCGTGATATCTGCAAAGACGAATTTTTCCTGTCCCAGAAGGCGGAGCCTGCGACGGCAGATGATTTGGAAATCGCGCAGGACTTGCTGGACACGCTGGCTGCGCACAAGGACGGCTGTGTGGGCATGGCGGCGAATATGATAGGCGTCAACAAGCGCATCATCGCGTTCGACAACATTGGTGTGTACATGGTCATGTTCAACCCCGTGATCGCCAAAAAATCCGCGCCGTATGACGCAGAGGAGGGCTGTCTGTCGCTGATTGGCACGCGGAAAACGAAGCGGTTTCAAACCATCAAGGTGCAGTGGCAGAACGAGCAGTTCCAGACGCGCATCCGGACATTCACCGGCTGGACGGCGCAGATCATTCAGCACGAAATTGACCATTGCGAGGGAATTTTGATATGATTTTGTATTTTTCCGGGACTGGAAACAGCAAATATGTCGCCAAGCGAATCGCAGACGCGCTGGGCGATGAGATTTTAAATTTGAATGACCGCATCAAGGCTTCCGACACTTCGCCTATCGAAACCGACGAACGGCTGATCGTCGTCACGCCGACTTACGCCTGGCGCATTCCGCGCGTCGTGTGCGACTGGCTTCGGAAAACGGAACTGCGCGGCGCAAGGCAGGCTTGGTTCGTTATGACCTGCGGCGGCGAGATCGGCAACGCCGACCAGTATAACCGTGAACTCTGCGCAGAAAAGGGTCTTGCCTGCATGGGGACGGCGCAGATCGTTATGCCGGAGAACTACATTGCGATGTTCTCCGCGCCGCATGCAGACGAAGCACGGCAAATCGTTGCCAAGGCCGAACCCAGCATCGACCGAGCAATTGCGGCGATTCAGAGCAATCAGCCGTTCGCACCGACACGGAACAATCTCTACGACCGCTTTATGAGCGGCCCGGTCAATCCGATTTTCTACAAATGCTTCGTCAAAGCGAACGCCTTTACCGCGTCAAGCGCCTGTATCAGCTGTGGTCAGTGCGCAAAGCGCTGTCCGATGAACAACGTCACACTCAAAGACGGCAAGCCGGTTTGGGGCAAAGTCTGCACGCACTGCATGGCGTGCATCTGCTACTGTCCGGTCAGCGCAATTGAGTACGGAAAAAAGAGCGTTGGCCAGCCGAGGTATCACTTTGAGGCGCTGTGAGGTCTGCAATGAATCGTGAAGAATTAGAAGCCTACATTCTGAACCACTACAGCACAGAACCGGATTATCCTTGGGCGGACACACCGCGCGCCGCCGTATTCCGTCATGCGGGCAACCGGAAGTGGTTTGCGCTGGTCATGGAAGTGCCGCGGGACAAGCTGGGACTTGCGGGAACGGAGAAGCTCGATATCGTCAATTTTAAGTGCGACCCGATTTTGATTTCGTCCCTGCGCGGCGAGACTGGCATTTTTCCGGCGTACCATATGAACAAAGCCAGTTGGATCACGGTCGCGCTGGACGGCAGCGTGCCGGCAGAAACGATCGAGCTTTTGCTGGATGTGAGCTATGAGCTGACCAAGCCGAAACCTCGCAGGAAACCAGTAAATAGGAAAGAACCAGATGATACGAAAATTTGAAAATCTAGATTTGGACACCGTCATGCAGATCTGGCTGCACGGCAATCTGGACGCCCATGCGTTTATCCCGGCGAACTTTTGGGAAGCGCATTTTGAGATGGTGCGCGATATGCTCCCGCAGGCGGAGCTCTATGTCCACGAAAACGAGGCCCCCCGGCAAATCGACGGCTTCATTGGCCTGACGGAGAACCACATCGAGGGGATTTTCGTTGCAAAAGCTGCGCGTTCCAAGGGCATTGGAAAAGCACTGCTAGAGTATGCGAAGTCGCGCAAACCGTGCTTGACGCTGAGTGTCTACCAGAAAAATCAGCGGGCGCTTGCGTTTTACCGGCGTGAGCAGTTCACTGTGCAGTCGGAAGGCATTGACGAGGACACGAGCGAAGCGGAAATTCAGATGCTCTGGACGCGGCAGGCGCAGAGAAATTGACGGAGGACGGTCAGCCGTCCTCCGTTTTGTCAATCTGTACTGCTCCCGAAGAAAGTGACGGAGTTTTTCCAAATCCGGATCGCAGAGCAGCGGCAGAATTTCCACCAGCTTTTCCGGCTCCAGATTCCACCACTGATAGCGCAGCAGCAGGTCTTTCAGTTCCGCGTCAAATCGCTCCTTGATGAACCTTGCCGGGTTCCAGCCGTAAACGGTGTACGCCGGGACGTCCTTCACCACCACAGAATAGGCGGCGATGATCGCGCCGTCGCCGATCTTCACACCGGGCATGATGATGCTCTCGCGCCCGATCCACACGTCGCTGCCGATGATCGTGTCGCCCTTGCGCGGAAGCTGCACCATATGCGGCGGCGTGTTTTCTGTCCAAGCGCCGCCGAAGACGTTAAAGGGGTACGTCGTGGCGCTGCTGATGCGGTGGTTCGCCGGGCTCATGATGAACTTCGTGCCGGACGCGATCTGACAGAACTTGCCGATCACAAGATGATCACCGAACTCCTGGTAGTTGAACAGCACATTGTTCCGCTCGAACCCGGTCGGATCGACCGCGTCGTCATAATAGGTGTAGTCGCCGACCGAGATATTCGGCGCGGTGACGACGTTCTTGATGAAGCAGGAGGTTTTGTATTCATTCGGAAAGACCTCGTTTGGGTTCGGAATATTCATCATCTTGTCCGTTCTGACCGCTTTTCCATCACAAGATTCGTGAGCGCAACGCCGCGCCGGATCACTTCCTGCTTGCGCACGACACGGTATCCGCATAACAAGTTTCGCTTATTTGAGTTTTTCAGGGGCATGATGCTATTGATTGCAACTCGCCGCACTCACCGAAAAAACATCAGCATAACTTGATGATTTCGAAATCATTACGGACCAATGATTTTATCCAAGACTAGTCAGGCGCCCACTTGGGCATCCAATATGCTTTGTTTCTACGGTTTGCAGTGTGAATTCTCTGGTGAGATCTGCGATCCAAGTTCATCTGATTGGCACGATTGTCGGCGTCAGCTCGATATGCCTTGTTATTTGGATTATGCAGATTTGCCCAGTGATCCCCCTTGGAACCGAAAGCCCTTGATTTTGCTGGATTCCCGGGATATTAACTTTTTGGATACCGCATTACGATTGCAGGTCGCTTTACTTGTGACTTGCTCTCCCAGGTTAACTACAACATTCCTTGTAGCTTCAATACAATGCTTTAAGGGTGATATAAACTCAAGGACCAATAAATTTATCCCTTCTGCCGATGGATAGCATCATGACATACATTACACAGTGTGATCAAATTCTCTACGGTATTCTCGCCACCATCCTTATGCTGTTGTTTATGATGAAGCTCCAGCATTTTTCTCGGGTCATCCATGTTGAGCTTAAAGCAATGCTCCGCTGCCCATTCTTGGGATCGCTGCTCAACCTCAAGATTTCTCAGTAATGAAATCATTTCAAGTATCGCTGGAAGTAAATGGGTGTTTTGCTATTTGATTAAGAAATAGTATGATTTTTCTCGAGCGCTTTCAAAGCAAAGGGACGCGTATAGCAACCCCTCCGGCAGTGTTTCATCGCCGGAGGGGCATTTTCTGATATTCTGAGATAAACGCGTTCAGGCAGCCGTGTGCTTATTCCGGCAGCATGTCAACAGCAAACAGCGCGCCGGCTCCGCCGGTGTGAACAAAGAGAAGATTCTCCTCGCCGTCAAAGTAGCCGTCCTCGATCAGCTGGAAGAAGCCCGCCAGCGCCTTTCCGGTGTAGACAGGATCAACCAGAATGCCTTCCTTGCGCGCCAGCTTGCGGACGGCAGCAGAGCCCTCCGGACTTGCAATGGCATAACCGGGACCGATGTGGAATTTGATGTGAATGTCCTCACGCTGCACCGGAACATCGCTCTCGAGCAGTTCCTTCAGCCCTCCCATCAGGTCATACGCAATGTCAGCAAACGGATCGTCGCAAACGCCCACGCCGACAGAGCGCGTTCCCGGCATGAACAGCTTTGCGCCGTAGGTCAGGCCGGCATAGGTTCCGCCGGAACCGGTGGCGCTGACAATGCTGTCAAACTTGACGCCCAACGCCTGTGCCTGCTCGGCAATTTCCTTTGCGCAGTTGACATAACCGAGCGAGCCCAGCGGCACCGATCCGCCCACGGGGATGAAATAGGGCGTATGCCCGGCCTTGCGCAGCTCGTCCATGATTCGCTCCATCTCGGCGTACACATCGTCATAGGTGTCGGTGTCCACAAAGCGGACATCTGCGCCATAGATGCGGTCAAGAATCTGGTTACCTCCAGCCAGTTCGCCCCGTTTTTTCAGGACGAGGATTGCTTTCATACCGAGCTTCGCGGCACACGCGGCAGTGAGCATGGCATGGTTCGACTGCGGACCTCCTGCGGTGAGCACCACATCGGCGCCGTTCGCATGTGCATCCGCCAGCAGGAATTCCAGCTTGCGCACCTTGTTTCCACCGAGCGCCACACCGATCATGTCGTCTCGCTTGATGTAAATGTTCTTTCCATACTCCCGGCTAATAGCCTCGAGCTTGTAAAGCGGCGTAGGCAGCACAGCGAAGGGAATGCGAGGGAATTGTGTGATCTGTTTCATGAGCAGGACCTCCTATCTGCAGGCGATTGCCTCAATCTCCACAAGAGCGTTCTTCGGCAATCTCGCGACCTCAACAGCGCTGCGCGCCGGAGGATTCTGAGGAAAGAAAGTGGCGTACACCTCGTTCATGACCGAGAAGTTGTTCATATCGCTGAGAAAAACGGTGGTCTTGATGACATTTTCCATCGTAAGTCCCGCTTGCGCCAAAACAGCCTGGACATTGGTCAGGGACTGATGGGTCTGCTCTGCAACACCGCCAGGAGCGAAGCTACCAGTCGCGGGGTCTACGGGCAGCTGCCCGGATGTGATGACCAGATTACCAGCGCTGATTCCCTGTGAATACGGACCGATGGCTGCGGGGGCTGATTTTGTTGCAATAATCTCTTTCATAGAACAGGGGTTCCTCCTTATAATCTCTTTCCGTTTGTTTCTTCCGTTTTTTCATTCTGCGGAAGGGTATCGTTCCAAATGACGCCGTCAATCATGGTGAAGCGGCAGAGCGTCTGATTGCTGAAGGGCATTCCGTCAAAGATCGCAATATCCGCGTCCTTTCCGGGCTCAATGGTACCGATGCGGTCGATGGCGCCCACAAGGCGCGCCGGATTGACCGTGACGGCCTCCAGTGCGGTATCGAGCGTAAGACCATGCCGCAGCAGCACGCCGATCTCCATCGGCAGCCACGCGGTATCCCCCGCCCTGTCGGCCATGAGGGAGAAGCGAACGCCTTCCTTTTGCAATATGGCGGCATTCTCCAGCCGGCAGTCCCATACCTCCTGCTTGACCGGTCCCAGCAGCAGCGGGCCGAGCACGCATTCCACCTGTTTTTCCGCCAGAAGGCCTGCGACCTTCCATCCCTCCGTCACATGCTCCAGAGAGTAGGTCAGTCCAAATTCTTCACAGATGCGGATCGCAGTCGCAATGTCGTCCGCACGGTGGCAGTGGATGCGCGCTCTGGTCTCACCTCTGACGACCGGTACCAGACTCTCCAGCAGAAAATCCGGCTCGGGCGCCTTGGCAGGGTCTTTTTCTGCGTCCGCCAATTTCTCAGCGTAACGCCGCGCACGACTCAGTGTCTGGCGCAGAATTGCCGCCGTGCCCATCCTCGTCATTGGAAATTTGTTTTTTTCGCCATATACACGCTTTGGGTTTTCTCCAAGCGCCATTTTCATCTGCTCTGTCCCGGGAATGATCATTTCATCTGCCGTTACCCCCCTGAGCTTGATGCAGGCGCCCAAACCGCCGATCACATTGCCCGAACCGGGTCCGGTGTAGACCGCCGTGAATCCGGCGGCCCGAACCTTGGGAATTGCAATGTCATTGGGATTGATGCCGTCACGAGCACGGACATGCGGCGTGATCGGATCTGTCATTTCATTTTCATCCGATGTTGCCTTCATTTCCGGCTCGCCCCAGAGCGCCAGGTGGCTGTGGGCATCGATGAAGCCGGGCGTGACCCAGCATCCCGCCGCATCGATGCACTGTGCCTCTGCCGGAACAGGCAGTTCCGGACCTCCCACCGCCGTGATTTTTCCGTTTGAAATCAGGACCGTTCCGTTTTCGATGGGAGGACCTGCCATGGTATATACAGTGCCGTCTCGAATTGCTTTCATACGCCGCCTCCCGGGATATGGTATTGGCAGAACAGCGCGCCGATGCCGCCGGAGTGCAGATAGCAGGCTCCGTCATGGAAATAGCCCTTCTCCGCAAGGTCACACATACCATACAGCGTCTTGCATGTATATACCTTTTCTATGAAGATGCCTTCCGTTCGGGCAAAGCGGATGCAGAACTCCTCAACCTCGGGCGTTATAATGCCCCAACCGCCAAAGCGGTATGCACCGTGCAGCGTGGCGGTCTCCTCCAGTAGGCACGGCATCGGTACGCCGCAGAGCTCCTCCAGATCTTTCAGGAAGCCGTTGATGATCTCACGGAGCGGCTCTACCTCATGCTCGACCGAGATGAGCTCCACATGGAACGGATTTCCCAGGAGTGCGGTGCCGTAGATAAAGCCGGCGGCAAGACCGCCGTTTCCTCCCGGGATGCACACATTGCGTATGGCTGCGCTCTCCGCATTGGAGGAAATCTGCTCCCAGATCTCCGCCGCAGCCTCCACATAGCCAAGCGCGCCTCTTGCGGAGGACGCACCGTTATAGATGATGTACGGCGCACTTCCCTCACGGCTCAAGGCCTGCGCGATCTGCTCCACCGCCGCGGCTCTTTCTTCTTCGCTTACGCCGCCCAGATAGTGTTCTTCTGCACCGAGGATGTGGTTGAGCAGCGCATTTCCTTCGAGCAGTTCCGGTCTCGGGCTGTTGTGGACGATCACGCACCGCAGTCCCAACCGGCGGCACGAGGCCGCGCAGAGGGAGCACAGGTTTGACTGCGTCTGACCGGAGACCAGGATGGTGTTCTTACCCTCTGCAATCGCATGACCCAGCAGGTATTCCAGATTACGGACCTTGTTGCCGCCGATTCCCATTCCGTTGAGGTCATCACGCTTGATAAACAGCGGGCCACAGTCCAGCTCCGCCTGCATGCGATCGAGCGGATGCAGCGGAGTCGGATTGAGCGCCAACGGCGCCTTCGGAAATTGAGAAAGCATTTCACGCAATTCAGCGCTGGTCAAAACATATCCCTCCTTTGGCTTTTATGCGCCAAAATGTTCGTCCAGCTCCACAGTCTCCAGAGCCATTGCCATGCGGATGCAGTCGAGGATGTCTTCCTTGCAGATGATCTCATCTCTCGAGTGGATATTGCGGGTCGGGATGGTGATGGCGCCAGCCTTCATGCCGCCGCGAACGAGCTGTGCCGTGTGTGCGTCGGTGCCGCCGTTTTCGCTGACTTCGATCTGGTACTTGATGCCGTTCTTCTCTGCAACATCGACCAGTGCGTCCACCACATACTGGTTGACGATCATAAAGTAGTCCATCGCCTTGATGCCGGCGCCGCCGCCCAGCTTCACATCCGTGCGGATGCCGCGCAGCTCGTCTCCGGTGCAGGCCACGTCAAAGGTGACAAAGAGGTCGGGCTGCAGGTCAAACGTCGAGGTCTGAGCGCCAAAGCAGCCGATCTCTTCCTGAACCGAGAACACATAATACATATCGTTGGTGTTCTTGACATCGCGCAGAATGCTGTCGATGATGATCATGCAACCAATGCGGTCGTCCAGGCACTGCATCATGACACACTCTTCGTTCTCATAGTACTCCGAACGCGTGATGGCAACCTCGCCGACGCGAACCTTTTCTCTGACCTTCTCAGGAGACAGCGTTGCAAAGTCGATGTAGAGGTCGTTGTGCGTGATCTTGCCCATGTCCTCTTTCTTCTCGCAGATCATGACGCCCTGAACGCCGCTTTCCGTCTGGATGCGGGCATCGATCAGGTTGTAGGGCTTGATGCTACCGAGCTTTCCGATGCGCGCAAAGCCCTTTTCGTCGATCGTTTTGATCATAAGACCGAGCTGATCCATGTGTGCGGACAGAACAACGCGCTTTCCGTTTCCCTTCTTGTGCGCAATGAGGTTGCCGAGGCAGTCTACCCACATTTCGTCCACATGATCCCGGATCTGATTCTGAATGTACTCTGCAACCTTGGATTCACGGCCGGTCGGCCCGTATACTTCACAAATCTCTTTTGTCAGCTTGCTGTTGAATTCCATATCAAGATCTCCTTAGTCAATGTAAAATTTTATGGGGGGAGGGAGAGCCTCCCCTCCCCCACCAATTCAGGAAATGGTTCTATGATGGCGTATGATTACTTGCCCAGCGAGGCGTAGTAGTTGTTCAGATGCTCCTGAACCTTGCTGGGATCAGGAATCAGGTCGTTGTCGTTCTTCAGCATGGTCATAGCGGTATATGCCTTGCCGCCGAGTCCGTTCTTAACAGCAACGACTTCGTCCTGGTTGATGGCGTAAAGGATGGCCTTACGGATGTCCTCATTGCTGGTGACGTGATCCTCGTCCAGGTTGTACTTCATCTGGATGCAGCCGTTGATCAGTTCAGAAACCAGGCAAAGGTTCTGGTCGTTCTTGACGACATCGACCTGGTTTGCAGGAACATTATCCGTCAGATCGACTTCGCCGCTGCGCAGAGCGGAGATCGTCGCATCCTTATCAGCGATGTACTTCAGCGTGACGTACTTGATGGGCGCGGCCATGTCGGTATCCGGCATGAATGCGGGGTTGCGCTCGCAGACTGCCTCATAGTCATCAACGCTCTTGATGACGTAGGGGCCGCTGCACCACAGGGTGTTTTCCTTGCCGCTGTCCTTTCTCAGGAACTGTGCATCGCCGTAACGGAAATCCGTCGTCGGGTCATAGTTGGCCAGCAGCTCGGGCGTGTTGATGGTGGAAACCTGCTTCTTGCTGAGGATACCGGAGCAGTAGTCGCACAGGAAGTTCAGGATCTGCGGGAAAGGAGTATCCGTCGTGATCTTGAGGACCTCGTACTTGCCGCCGGCATTGTCGGTCGCATTCTTATCGTCCACGAGCTCGGAGATGGGAGCAGGCAGACCGGCTTCCAGAGCTTCCTTTACGCTCTTGCCGGAGACAGCGTCCTTGGCATTTTCAAGCTCGGAAAGATCGGTAACGGTTCCAAGCTCCTTGAGGCATGCGAAGTTGTCGTAAACCTGGTTGCCGGGGACAGAGTCCGGTGTGCGCAGACGGTCGTAGGTGAAGATGACGTCTTCCGCGCCGACCTTCTCACCGGTGTCAACGAGTTCGCCGTTCTTGGCGGTGTAGAAGCCAACGTTGTCACGCAGGACAAAGTAGAAAACAGAGTTGCCTTCGGCAATGCTGTAATTGTAAGCAAGCGCGCGGTCGGTCACGATATTGTCCTGCTCGTCGAGCTCAAGGAGCTTGATGTTGGTGTTTGCAAGAACTCTGTGCGTGCCGTCTACCGTGGCGGGGTCAAACTGACCGAGGACGCGTTCGTTTGCAACGATCAGGGGGCGGGTATCACGCAGGCTCTCGTCCACGTAGTCGAGCTGGCTCCAGTAGAGATACTTCGACTGACCAATCGTAACGGTGTCCTCTTTGATGACGTTCTTGTTAAAGCCGTAGCAGCTCATGGTGCGGCAGATCGGAGCAAAGTATGCCTTGCCCTCAACGACCAGACGCTCGAGCTCTGCATAGGTCTCCTGATAATCCTGCGGAAGCTGGGAAGCGCCAAGATCGATCAGACGGTCGACCTCGGGATCTTCGACCTTGCTGTCGTTGTCAATGCCGGTGGAGTAGAACATGGAGCGGCAGCCGTAGTCTGGGTTGCCGGTCAGAACTTTCATCGTGCACATATAAATGTCGTAATTACGTGCTTCAACCTGCGTAAACAGACTGCCGTAGTCAGGCTGAATGCTCAGCGTAACGTCAAAGCCGGCCTTCTTCAGCTGGTCACGGACGACGTTGGTCTCCGTCTCCAGAGAGCTGAGAGAAAGGAGCGTGATGGGAATGGGATCACGATTGGTATCCGCTGCGGTGGACGCAGAATTGTCGTTGGATGAGGTGTCGGGTCCCTTTACGTCGTCTTTTGTCTTGACATTGCAGCCGGAGAGCATGACCAAGACCATAGCAAGGCAAAGGAGCATTGCTGTGAGTTTTTTCATTTGTAGTACCTCCAAGTAAATTTATTATAAATGCCTTTCTGACACTTATAAGCGGGTTAGATCGTCTGGTATTTCAGCTTTCCCTCCCGAACTTCCTCGGCACGATGGCATGCCACAAAGTGCTCTGGCTCCATTTCGCGGTATTCCGGAGTCCGGGTAAAGCACTCAGGCTGCGCAAACGGGCAGCGCTTTGCAAAGCGGCAGCCATCGCCGGGGTTGATGGGAGAGGAGAGCTCACCCTTCAGGATGATCCGCTGACGCTTTTCGCGGACATTGACAGAAGGGATCGCGCTCAGAAGCGCAATGGTGTAAGGATGCATCGGGGTCTGGAAAAGCGCCTGCTTCGGAGCTTTCTCGATCACCTGCCCCAGGTACATAACCACCACATTGTCGGAGATATGCTTGACAACAGACAGATCGTGCGAAATGAACAAATAGGTCAAACCGAGCTGCTTTTGCAGATCGATCATCAGGTTCAGGATCTGCGCCTGAACAGAAACATCCAGCGCGGAGACCGGCTCATCGCAGACCACAAACTGAGGATTGATCGCAAGCGCTCTTGCAATCACGATTCTCTGGCGGCGACCGCCGTCAAACTCGTGCGGGTAGAGATTGTACGCACGCCGCGGCAGACCGACCATCTCCATCAGTTCCTCAACGCGCTTTCTCCGCTCCTCCGCATTCTTGCAGACCTTGTGCAGCCGAAGCGGCTCCTCAATGATCTGTGCAACGGTGAAACGCGGGTTCAAGGATGCGTAGGGGTCCTGGAAAATGATCTGCATCTCCCGACGAATGGGGATCATCTCATTCTTGCTGAACGTGCTCAGATCCATTCCCTCAAAGATGATGTCGCCGGAGGTCGCCGGATGCAGTCCGAGCAGAACGCGACCAAGGGTAGATTTTCCGCATCCGCTCTCGCCGACTACGCCGAGCGTCTCGCCCCGTTTGATGGAAAACGACACATCATCCACTGCATGAAGGTGGCCGGCGGGAACGTCAAAATATTTTTTCAAGTGGGTCACTGTGAGCAAATTATCCAACGTCTTTCCCTCCTATTACTCAAAGTCCAGCCAGCACTTGTACTGGTGGGTATCGCCCTTCATTGCGGGGCTCTGTTCACGACAGCGTTCCTGGCAGTACTTGCATCTGGGATGGAAGTAGCAGCCGCTGGGAAGTGCGGTGGAGTTCGGTGCCAGACCCGGAATCGGAGACAGCCGCTCGTCATCGACATCCATTTTCGGGATCGAATCAAAGAGACCGCGCGTGTAGGGGTGCTTGGGATTCGTATAAACATCCCAAACGGAACCGTATTCGACCACCTCGCCTGCATACATGATGGCAACCTGATCACAGGTTTCTGCAACAACACCCAGATCGTGCGTTATGAGAATCATGGACATCTCATTTTCGCGGATCAGGCTGCGGATGATCTCCAGCACCTGTGCCTGAATGGTCACGTCAAGAGCCGTGGTGGGCTCGTCCGCGATCAGGATCTCAGGATTGCAGAGCAGAGCCATGGCGATGATGGCGCGCTGCTTCATACCACCGGAGAACTGGTGTGGGTAGTCGTTAATGCGGTCTCTTGTCACGCCGACTCGCTCCAGCATTTCAGCTGCCACTTCCATAGCCGCTTTCTTGCTCAACTTCTTGTGCTTGATCACGACCTCCGCCAGCTGCTGACCGATGGTCATGATTGGGTTCAGCGCAGTCATGGGATCCTGGAAAATCATAGAGATGCCGTTGCCGCGCATTTCCTGATTTTCTCTGTCCGAGTTATAGATCAGGTTTCTCCCCTTAAAGAGGATTTCGCCATCCAGAATGATTCCGGGAGGATCCGGAACCAGCTGCATCACGGAGAGTGCCACAGTGGTCTTTCCTGCACCGGTCTCGCCCACAAGACCCAGAACCTCGCCCTTCTTCAGGTGGAGATCCACGCCATTGACGGCCTGCACGTCTTCCGTGTCCGTGACATAATGGACGCGCAGATTTTTGATTTCTAATAGATTCTGTTCCATGTCGTGTCTCACCTCATTTCAGCTTCGGGTCAAGTGCATCCCGCAAACCGTCTCCGAAAAAGTTGAATGCCAGCACCAGCAGAATGATGGCAAGGCCCGGGAAGATTGCCAGATAGGGGTTGGTCTCCAGATACTGGCTGCCGATCTTCAGGATGTTGCCCCATTCCGGGATATGCGGCTCGACGCCCAGACCCAGATAGCTGAGGCTGCTAGTAGACAAAACCGCAGTACCGATGCCCATCGTCGAACGGACAATGATCGGCGCTAGGGAGTTCGGAATGATATGGCGGAAAATGATGTTCCAGTCTCTGGCGCCGCAGGAGCGAGCCGCCTCAACAAATTCCGCATTCGCAAGGCCGAGAACCGTGGCGCGGACGGTTCTTGCGTAAACCGCCACCATGCCGATACTCAACGCCAGAATCAGGTTGACTGTATTGGCGCCGAACGCCGCAATGATGGCAATGGCGAGCAGCATATCCGGAACGGCATACTGCACGTCCAGAAGGCGCATAATGATGTTGTCTGCACGCTTTCCGAAAAAGCCTGCAGCCGCGCCGAGGATACCACCCACGATCATAGGCAGCACCGTAACGCACACGCCGACGATGAGGGAAATACGGGCGCCAAACACGATGCGCGTGAATACGCAGCGTCCATAGTTATCCGTGCCGAACGGATATTCCATGGAGACGGGGCGCAGGATCGCGTCGTAGTTGTTGTCGATCGCAACGCCGTAATCAAACGTCAGGGCGCTGGCGAGCGACAGCGACAGCAGGAAAACCACGACCAGCATACCCATGACCGCCATTTTGTTGCGGAACAGGCGCTCCCAGATATCACGCCACTCAATGGCACGATCTTCGCCCTGATGGCGATAGTGCGAAATGATCAGCATACCGGCAATCAGCGCAAAAACGTTGCCGCTGATGGCGGAGATAATCAGCAGCACACCTACCGGCAGCAGTTTCTTATCCACCTTGCCGTCCCGCTCCCAAAGATGGATGAACAGGAGCGTCAGCAAATAGAACACCAAGAACGCCACCAACAGTCCCATTCCCAACATAAAGTTGTTTGCCACATACTCTTTGAAGAGATTCAGACCGCTGACCATAATGACCCCAAGGGTCGTGATCGCCGCATAGACGGTCATGGTGTATTCCAGCGTGCGCTGTTTTTTGATCAGCGTAAAACCGGCCACCGCCGCGAAAATATTGCCGGTAACGACAAATGCCAAAAGAAGGATGCCGCTCAGACGCATTGCCCGCGAGATCGGCTTCGACTTGAGAAGCGCCGCCCGCATCCGATGCAGAAGGATGAGTTGGACTACCCCCTCCACCGCGAACGCCGCCGCCAGGATCAAAGGCGTTACGGTCACCTTACCCGTGATGAAGCTGTATCCGGATAAGGCAAACAGAAGCGCGAACACCCAGGTCACACCGGCAGAGAAGCTCAGTTCTTTGTACTCCGGAGACTTTTTCAGCTTCTTGCTCTCCAGCTTCCTTAGATATTCTTTTTTTCTTTTGTTATCATCCACGTCTCATACCTCTTAATAGTTTTTCAGAGAAGACTTGATTCTGGGATCAAGGAATGCGTACAAGATGTCCACCAGAAGGTTGACAATGCTGATCACAATGGCGATGTAAACAACGCCAGCCATGACGACCGGGATATCAGGGATAAACTGCTTGTCCACGATATACTTGCCGAGACCATTGACGTTGAACACCTTTTCGGTTGTAGCCGAGCCGCCCAGAATGCCACCGAACTGAAGACCGATGACCGTGACGATCGGGATCATGGCGTTGCCCAGAATGTGCTTGAAGATCACGCGTCTCTCGCTCAGGCCCTTTGCTCTGGCGGTGAGGATATAGTCCTGATTTTTCACTTCCAACATGGACGAGCGCGTCATTCGCGCTACGGAGGCCGAGAGGCCCGTGCCCATAACGATGGCAGGCATGATCAGCGTAACCAGTTTTGTCGCATCGTACATGGCAGGCAGCCAGCCGAGGCGGATGGAGAAATTCAGGATCAGGATCA
The DNA here is from genome assembly GCA_916988195.3 of Oscillospiraceae bacterium. Classification (GTDB taxonomy): domain Bacteria; phylum Bacillota; class Clostridia; order Oscillospirales; family Oscillospiraceae; genus CAG-170. Next base: position 4,406 of record CAKASQ030000037.1, on the reverse strand, counting down.
GTCCCAGCCAGAAATTTGGGATCGAAAGACCCAGCAGCGCAACCAGCATAAAGATATAGTCAAATGCCGAATACTGCTTGATGGACGAAATGATACCCGAGGGGATCGCGATCAGGATGGAAACCAGCATCGACGCCAGAGAAAGCTGCACCGTGATCGGGAACCGGCGCATAAGCGCCGACGCAATGTCTTCGTTGCCGACATAGGAGATGCCAAGATCCAGTGTGAAGAATTTCTTGATCGTGTTGCCAAGCTGAACCAGATAGGGCTGATCCAGACCGTACAGGCGCTTGAATTCCGCGACCTTTTCCACCGTTGCGTTTGCACCGAGAATGTTTCTGGCCGGATCCATCGGGGTCAGATACAAAATGGTAAAGACCAGCACGATGACGCCGATCATAACGAAGATCATCATGAAAAGGCGTTCGCTGATATACTTTGCATACGGCTTTGAGTAAATCCAGACAAGCAAATACATCGGAAGCGAGGTAATGACAGAGACCCAGAAGAACGCGGGATTGTCCAGCCATTCCAGATATGTGCTCAGCATATCCGGAGAATGGATCTTCTCACGGCGCATCCGGTTCGTCAGTTCCTCCTGAAGCGCCTGATCGTACTTTTTCTTTGCGACCTTGTCGGCTCTGACCTTCAGCTGCTCGTCCGACACAGAGCGTTTCAGGAACTTGCTCTTGTTTCGTTCGGACTCCAATGCTTGTGCCTTGAGCTTTTCCAACAGCCCGCTCGTCTTAAACTCAGCCTCGAGGTCAGCCCGCAGCTTGTCATAGCTGGCAGAGTTTGAAAATACCAAATGCTTCACCAGCACCATGAGTGTGGTGGGAAGCCCCAAAAGGATGAGCAGCAAGCGGTAGATCGGGCGGGCATACATTTTCTTAAAGTATGTACGAATGCGCGTTCTGGGAAGCGGTCCCCATGCAGCAGCTGTTTTTCCCATGAAAATCACCTCTCTTCTTTCGTTGTCTGAGCCAAGTGCTGCACCGCAGGAAGCGAACACAGCGCTTGCTGAATCTGATCGGCGTTTGCCGCCAGCTGCATGACCAGTGCCCGCGTATTGCGCAGGTCTGTCAGCAGTATCCGTCCTTCTTCCGCCGGAACATCGATTCCGCCGACCACGACGCCGCAGTGCCCATACTGGGCGGTACAGAGACCGGTCACATCCAACTCCAGAACCTCATACTGGAACGGCACACCGGCTTCCCGGCAGGCCATTCTCTCCAGATCCATCAGACGTCCGTCTGTAGACACATAGCGCTCGCGGAGCTTCAGAACCGGACCGCCTCCCGCGTTGACAGGCGCGCCGGTCAGGTTGATGTCATTGACCTTTGCAGAGGCCAGACGGATCGCAACCGCGGCATCTGTCTCATTCATCGCCAGTTCGGCGACCTTCGTGCAGTGCTGTTCCTGTGCCAGGAAGATGCACGTGATTTCTGCCTTGACATCCGGCATCTCGCGCAGCAGCTCCGTCAGAAGCCAGCAGCCAACACGATCTTCAATACCCGCACAGCTTACGCTCAGCACATCCTGCGTCCAATCCGGCTGACGGGTAAGAAGGGAACCGATCTGAACGCCTCTGTCTTCCGTCAGTCTCAGCGCGCCGTCCTTGACCCCCAGCTTGGCCTGCGCGCCGCCGCTGTCCATAACTTTCCAGCCGTTCATGGGTTCGAGCGTCTTTCCCGTGCCCAGCGGCTGCAGTTCCCATGCACCGTCCGACTTTTTGCCCGTGACGAGTACTACAGGCTGAGACAGGCTTGCAAAGAACGTAAGACCCGGTTTCTCGCCAGGCTTGCGAACGATGGCGCTGCCCGCAACATCTTCCGAGATCTCCAGTCCGTTCGGCAGCATGCTGCGGATCAACTGCTTCGCAGTATGCTCGTTGCCGAGGGGTGCCGGGCACATACACAGCTCTACGAAATTATGTAAATTCACTTTGACCCCTCCTCAGCACTTTTCCGCGATGAGTTTCAGCATCGCTACCGCTTCGTTCAAGTCGCTTTTTTTCATAATGCCAGCCGGCGCAGCAGGTGTCCGGCATGGGATCAGCAGCGACAGCGCCAGCGCGCCGTTGCGGCACAGCGCCGCATATCCTGCCTGCGCCGCATCGGGTGCGTACTGCACGACTCTGCTCTTGATCCCGGCTTCCTTGGCAGCCTTGCTCCATGCTTCGACTGTATTTCTCGGGTATGCAAAGCCCGCGTCTGTAAGCGCCATGCAAACGCCCTGTCCAAGCTCCACGCGGTCTTCCTTATTCAGGCTGCCCGGGATATCCGTCGCCGGTACAGCGCCGATGGAGACGACCAGATCCGGCTGCTGAGTATACGCAGCGACCTCCATGCCTCGCTGTCCCACCTCATACATGGTAGTAAATACAACATCAAAGGCCTTGTCCGGTGCTTCGCGGAGCAGCTCCAGCACTGCGCAGCAGCCCAGGCGGCTGTCCATTGCACGCCCTTTGCAGTTTTCTCCCATCTCTATAAACGGGCTGTCCACCACCGCGTAGTCGCCAATCTGAATTCGCTCGAGCGCGCGTTCTTTGCTTTCTGCGGCAATGTCAATGTGCTGGTTTTCGGCAGATCTTCTTTTCTGCTCATCGGTGATTCTCATCATGTGGTAGGGTGCAAAACCAACGACACCCATGACGTTTTCCCCGACCCGAACGGTACGGCTGGAAAGCTGGCGGGGCGTTACGCGGGTGCCAACTGCCTTAAATCTCAGGAAGCCTCTCTCCGTCACATCACAGATCATCAGAGCAGGCTCATCCATGTGCGCTGCAAAAAGGACTTTCTGCTCTCCGGACTTGCCGGGATGGTGCGCGATCACGTTGCCCAGATTGTCGATTTCATATGGGCATCCAATGCGCTCAAGTTCCGCTGCGATATACTGGCGAACTTCTTTCTCCCCACCGGGAGCGCCGCTGCATTCGCATAATGCTTTCAGTAACATAGCAGTCCCTCCCAATTCTCCTGATCGATCTCAGAAATCATATGTGCCACAGCCTTGCCGATGTTTTCAATATCGGTCACACATCCGGTCTCTACGCCGGTATGCATATAGCGAAGCGGGATGGAAATGAGCAGAACCGGTACGCCGTCCCGATTCGTCTGAATGCTCTCCGCGTCCGTGCCGCTGGCTGCGGGCGTTGGTTCCAGCTGATACCGGATGCCGTAGCGTTCACAAATCGAAATGAACTTCTTCACCATGCCGGGATGAAAGCGTCCGCCGATGGCGAGCGCTGGACCGCCGCCCAGCTTGAGCATCTCATCTTCGGGGAGGTCTTCCGCCCATCCATGGCCCACGTCAAACGCGAATGCAATGTCCGGGTGGATCTTGTAGGTTGCAACCTGTCCGCCGAGGCCGGGACCTTCTTCCTGTACGGCAGCGGAATAATAGATCGTGCTGCTGTGCGGAAGCTTTTCCAGCTCCTGCGCTGCCGCCAGCATAACTGCAACGCCCGCCTTATCGTCCATTCCTCTGGCACACATGATATCGCCGTCCAGCATAAAGGGCTTGCGGCGTATCAGCGCAACATCACCCGGCTGAATAAGTTTCTTTACCTCGTCGAGAGAAAGACCGGTATCGATATAAAGCCAGTCCGTGCGCAGGTTGATGATATTCTTTGCATCCTGCGGCTTGTCCGGGCGTGCACAAATGACGCCGGGGACTTCTTTCTTACCGTAAATGACGACATCTTGGCATTCCAGACACAGCGTGTTATAGTATCCGACAGGAGAGAATCGCAAAAATCCATCTGCCATCACTTCCGTGATCATGAAGCCCAACTCATCGACATGCGCCTCAAGCATAACGCTGCGTGACGTTTCTCCCTTTTTGGAGAAAATATAACTGCCGCGTCTGTCATTCTCGTACGTATCCGAGAACGGCATAAAATACTTGGGAAGCAAATCCGGAGTCATTTGCTCAAACCCTGAAACAAACGGTCTATTGCAATACTCTAACAAAAAATCGCAAACCAAACCACATTACCTCCTTGTTAAATAAACTACCGCTCATGAAACAGCGAGATCGTACAGGCCATCAAACAGCGGTTTTGCACCTTCCATTCACGCCGTACCGGCATTCATTTTGTCATTCGACAAGGTACTGGATGGATTTGTAACTTTCCTCAATCTGCCCGCTTGCTTTTCTCGCTATTTTATTATAATATACAATTGTTATGTTTTAATTGTCAATATGGAGACGTTATTTCTTTTTAGTCTGTGTGGAATTATTTTCTCGCATTATGTGAATATTGCACAATTTCAGCCGATAATTACAGTAAAATTTTTCATTGAATAAAAAATCTTTTATTTTGAAATGTGCTTATCGGCTTCACGCAGCTGAACGAAAAATAGATGTAAAAGTCCGAAATATAGGACAGCAGAAGTGCTACA
>CAKASQ030000036.1 GCA_916988195.3 Oscillospiraceae bacterium | reverse complement strand
ATCCTTTTAGAACTTTTGTGCTATCATATCACATAAATTCAAGAAAATATACTTTTAACATTAACGGGCTACTACGCTTTCTTCGAAGTTTAAACATGTGTCTTACCTCAGATTGTTGAAAAAGCTCCATCCGGTTTCCCGGATGGAGCTTTTCTGTTACGTGGTCGTGTTGGGAAGTCCGAAGCTGACCGCGATAGCCGAGTCGACCTGATTCATGACGCTCTCGTCCGCGTGTCCCATATGCTCACGCAGGCGGCGCTTATCGATGGTCCGGATTTGCTCTAACAGCACGATCGAATCCCGGCTCAGCCCCACGTCATGGCCGGAGAGGCTGATGTGCGTCGGAAGACGCGCCTTTCCGGTCTGGCTGGTGATGGCCGCGGCAATCACGGTCGGAGAATGGCGGTTTCCGGTGTCGTTCTGCACAATCAGCACAGGCCGCGTCCCGCCCTGCTCGCTTCCCACAACCGGGCTCAGATCCGCATAGAAAATATCGCCTCGTTTTACGTTCGTATCCATTCGCTTCACACTCCGCGGAAAAATAAAAGTCACATTGCCTGACTGCTGTTATTCTCCCACGCGAAAGCGCAAATTATACGGCTCGCAGAGCTCTCCTTCCATTCTATGCAGCTTGCGCCGCCGTGCTCAGACGATGTACTGCAAAATACCGACCTGCTTGCCGTCCTTATAATAGAACCGCGGCACACGCTTATTGACGTCGCAGACGATTTCGTAGTTGATCGTGCCCAGCATATCCGCAATACGCTCGCAGGGCAGGAGCGTTCCGTCCTCGTCGTAGCCGAAGAGCGTCGCGGTCGTGCCGACCTTGGCCTCCGGGATCTCGGAAATGTCGACCATGCACATATCCATGCAGATTCTGCCGACGACGGGTGCTTGCTTGCCGCAGATGCGGAACGACACACGGTTCGAAAGAAGGCGGCTCAAGCCGTCCGCGTAGCCGATGGGGAGAACGGCGACGAGCTTGTCTTCCGGCGTCGTGTAGGTTCTGCCGTAGCTGATGGACTTGCCGGCGGCAATCGTGCGGATCTGCGCGATAGACGTATGCAGGCTCATCATCGGCCGCAGATCGATTTCGCCCACGGTGTCGGGCGAGGGGTGGAAGCCGTAAGTCGCAACGCCCGGACGGATCATATCCATGGCGTACTCGGGGCGCAAAATCGTCGCGCCGGAGTTGCAGCAGTGACGGATCTCGGGCTCGATGCCCTTGGACTTCATAAGGTCCAGCATGTTCACAAAGCGCTCATGCTGGAGCTTCGTAAACGCCACGTCCTCCGGCTTTTTGGAGTCCGAAACGCAGAAGTGCATAAAAACGCCCTCAATATAGAGATTCGGCAGCTGTGAGACTTCGACGAGCGCGGCAAGCGTAGCTTCCGGCTGGTCGGCAAAGAAGCCGAGGCGCGTCATGCCGGTATCGATCTTCAGATGGACAGTCAGCTTTTTCCCCGTGCCCTCGAGCGCTTTGTTAAGGTCCTTTGCGTATTGCAGGCCGTGCACCTCCTGCGTGATAGCCATTTCCGCCTCGTCGGGCGCGAACTCAGGGGGCGTATAGCCGAGAATCAGAACCGGCAGGTTCACGCCGCCGCGCCGCAGCTGCACAGCCTCCTCGAGATTGGAAACGGCCAGATACTCCGCGCCCAGCTCCTCGAGCGTCCGGCTGACCTGTACGGCGCCGTGTCCATAGGAATCGGCCTTCACAACGCCGAGGAATCTCGGCCCTTTTCCGACGTGCTCACGCAGCGTCTTGTAGTTATGCTCCAGATTGTCCAGCGAGATATCAGCCCATGTTCGTTTGAGTACTTTCATTGTTTGTCTCTGCCTTTCGTAAATTAAAATCTGTAACATCTATTTGCACGGCCATCTGACCGTCGCAGGAAAGCTCCGCGCGCACCGGCGCGCCATTCTGGAACCATGTATCGGCGCGGTATTCATCCTCGTCATAGCCGCAAAGATACGTCACGTGTAAAAGCCCGTCCTCCAGCCCCGTGTACTGGATATAGCCCGTCTCCCAAGCTTCCGTCAGAAGCTCCGGCGCGGTCATGGGCGAAAGTCCGAGGCCCTCGAGCGTCCCGAACGCGGCCTCGACTCCGTCAAACACCAGCTTTGCCCCTTCGCCGGAAGCCCTTGCTGTCAAACCCGCAAGCGTCTCGGGCGCAGTGATGGTCATCTGTGTACCATTTCCCGGCGTGTGGATACATGAGAGCGTGAACAGGCACATGGTGTCTCCGAAATCTGCCGATATTTCTGCCTCAAAGCTGCATGTATTCAGCATCACGTCCTGCCGGAACGCCAGCGCCTGCTGCGCCGGGTCTGTGTTTTCCTGCCCATTGCAGGCGCAAAGCATCGCGCCGAGTATCAGCGCAAGGACTGCCAGTTTTTTTTGCAAGCGACTCACCTGTTCATCTCAGAAGTCGCGGAAGGCGCTCAATGATATCCTCCGGGATCATGCCGTACTCGCCGATCTCCCGTGCAGCAAGATCACCCGCCGCCCCGTGGAGCCACGCACCCGCTGCCGCTGCCTCGAGCGGCATCACATGCTGGCCGAGGAGCGAGACGATCACGCCCGAGAGCACATCTCCGCTCCCGCCCGTCGCCATGCCGGGGTTTCCGGTCGTGTTGCGGTAGACGTTCTGTCCATCGGTGATGATCGTGCGGTGACCCTTTAAAAGAAGGATGGTCCCGGTGTCCAGGGCGAAGCGCATGGCCTCGCCTACCCGGTCGTTTGCCTTGGGGTCGCCGCCAAGCCTGCGAAATTCTCCGTCGTGCGGCGTCAGGATCACAGGGCATTTGCTTCCGCGCAGTACATCCATATGCTGCGCCAGAAGATTTATGCCGTCCGCGTCCAGAACCAGCGGCACGCGGCAATTGAGAAGCAGCCATTTTAAAAGCAGCCAAAGCTCCTCCGACTGCCCCACGCCGCAGCCAAAAAGCACCGCGTCCATGCCCGAAAGCCGCTTTTCAAGCTCCCGGAACGAGGAAAGAGAAAACTTCCCATCCTCATCGCAAGCCAGCGGGAACACGACCGCGCTCGCGCAAGCGCCTGCCGCGATCGGATAAATCGCTTCCGGCACGCCGAGATAGACAAGGCCGCTTCCCGTCCGGAGCGTCGCTTTTGCCGCCAGCATCGCAGCACCAGCCAGTCCCTTTGAGCCGCAAAGAAGCAGGACTTTTCCGAAATCTCCCTTGTGTGCCCAGCGCGAACGCACGGGAAGAAGCCGCCTTACAAGCGCTCGTGTCGTGCGCTCCGCCGTCCAGACAGGTCTTGCCATGGCTGAATCCCCCTTTTTTGTAAATATTATACCGCATCGAGAAAAAACAGTCAATTTTTAAGTTGCGAAATTCCGAACTTTATGCTAGGATATGTGACAGATTGAAAAAAGCTGAGACCGGGTTGTCCAGCGCTTGGATGCAGCGACAGAGAGGACGGGGCGCTGGAAGCCGTCTGCTGCAGGGCGTTTGGGCGTTCTCCCGCGAGCTGAGGCCTGAAGGAATCAGTAGGGCTCTCCGGGTCGCTCCGTTATGGGCGTTGAGTGCGCTGTCAGGCGAATGCGGGTGGTACCGCGGAAGAGAAGTCTTTCGTCCCCTTTTGTGGGCGGAAGGCTATTTTTTACGCCCTTCGGCGCCAGACTATGTATCATCACAAGAAGGAGTTTTTGTTTATGAAAGAGCAACTGGAAAAAATCCGGCAGGAAGCGCTGGACGCGCTCTCCAAAGCTTCGGATACCAATGAGCTGGACGCGCTGCGCGTGCGCTTTCTTGGCAAGAAGGGCGAGCTGACCGGCGTTTTAAAGTCCATGGGCAAGCTCTCGGCAGAAGAGCGCCCCGTCATGGGCCAGGCGGCCAACAATGTCCGCGCGGCCATCGAAGAAAAGCTTGAGGAAGCGAAGACCGCGCTCAAGGCCAAGGCGCTGGAGGCCAAGTTGGAGGCCGAAGCCATCGACGTGACCATTCCCGGAGACCCCGTCCAGCTTGGCCACCGGCACCCGATGAACAAGGCGCTCGACGAGGCGAAGGATCTCTTCATTTCCATGGGCTTCCGTGTTCTGGACGGCCCCGAAGTCGAGCTTGCCGACTATAACTTCACCCGTCTGAACATCGCAGAGAACCATCCCTCGAGAGACCGCAGCGACACGTTCTACATCACGGACGACGAGAAGGTCCTTCTTCGCACGCAGACGAGCCCCATGCAGATCCGCGCGATGGACGAGATCAAAAAGCCCCCCATCCGCATTCTTGCCCCCGGCCGGGTTTACCGCAAAGACGAGGTCGACGCGACGCACTCTCCGATGTTCCATCAGATCGAGGGCCTTGTCATCGACAAGGGCGTGACGATGGCAGACCTCAAGGGCACGCTCGAGACGTTAATTAAGGCCATGTACGGCGAGGACTCCGTCATCCGCTTCCGCCCGCACCACTTCCCGTTCACCGAGCCGAGCTGCGAGGTCGACGTGCAGTGCTTTAAGTGCCGCGGCGCGGGCTGCCCGACTTGCAAGGGCGAGGGCTGGATCGAGCTGCTCGGCGCAGGCATGGTGCACCCGAAGGTGCTCGAGAACTGCGACATTGACCCCGAGATCTATTCCGGCTTCGCGTTCGGCATCGGCCTCGAGCGTATGGCCATGCGCCGGTTCAAGATCAGCGACATGCGCATGATTTTTGAAAACGACATCCGCTTCCTGTCGCAGTTCTAAGAAGGAGGATGAAACAATGAATATTTCGAGAAAATGGCTCAAAGAGTTTGTCGATATCACCGCAACCGATAAGGAATACGACGAGATCATGACCATCGCCGGTCAGAAGGTCGAGACGACCACGCGCATGGACGAAGACATCAAAAACGTCGTCGTCGGCAAGGTTCTTTCGATGGCGAAGCACGAAAACTCCGATCATATGTGGGTCTGCCAGGTCGACGTCGGAGACGGCGAGCCCCTTCAGATCGTCACCGGCGCGCAGAATGTAAACGAAGGAGACCTTGTCCCCGTTGCCAAGCACAATTCCTATCTTCCCGGCGGCGTCCACATCACGAAAGGAAAGCTTCGCGGCGTGGAGTCGAACGGCATGCTGTGCTCTTTCAAAGAGCTCGGCCTCACCGTCAACGACTGCCCGACGGCCTATGAAGACGGTATCTGGATCCTCAATGACGAGGGCGTAGAGATCGGCGAGGACATGAACAAAGTCATCGGCAACGACGACTCCATCGTAGAATTCGAGATCACGAACAACCGCCCGGACTGCTATAGCTTACTGGGCCTTGCCCGCGAGACTGCGGCAGCCTTCAATGTCCCGATGCGCCACCACGAGCCCGTTGTGAAGGGCGGCGCGGAAGGCTGCCTGACTGACCTTCTCGATGTCGAGGTCCCGGCAGACGATCTTTGCCTGCGGTACACGGCCCGCATGGTGAAAAACGTCAAAATTGCGCCCAGTCCCAAGTGGATGCGGCAGCGTCTTCGCTCGGCAGGCGTCCGCCCGATCAACAACATCGTCGACATCACGAACTACGTCATGATCGAGTATGGCCAGCCGATGCATGCGTTTGATTACCGCTATGTCTCCGGCGGCAAAATCATCGTAAGACGCGCGGGCGAAGATAAGACGCTCACAACGCTTGACGGAAATGTGCGCAATCTCCAGCCCGATATGCTCGTCATTGCCGATGAGACAAAGCCCGTCGGCCTGGCTGGTATCATGGGCGGCGAGAACAGCGAGATCGTCTCCGACACCGTGGACGTGGTCTTCGAGTCTGCAAACTTCCTTGGAAGCTCGATTCGTAAGACTGCGCTGGCGCTTGGCATGCGCACGGACGCGTCTGCGAAATTTGAAAAGGACATTGACCCGATGCTGACCGTTCCGGCTGTCAACCGTGCGTGCGAGCTGGTAGAGCTTCTTGGTGCGGGCGAGGTCATGGACGGCATGATCGACATCATCAACTACGTTCCCGCGCCCGTTACCCTTCCGCTCGAACCCGAAAAGATCAACGCCCTGCTCGGAACGGACATTCCCGAGGCAGACATGATCGAGTATCTGCACCGCGAGGAAGTACCCGTTGTGGACGGCCAGATTCAGGTCCCGTCGTGGCGGCCCGACCTTCGCTGCATGGCAGATATCGCCGAGGAAGTCGCGCGGTATTATGGATACAATAAGATCGAAACCACGCTCATGCGCGGCACGACGACGCGCGGCGGCTACTCCGAGACCGCGATGTTGGAGAATCAGGCGGGTGCCGCGGCCAGAAGCCTCGGCTACAGCGAGATTATCACCTATTCCTTCGTCTCCCCCGCTTCGTTTGACGCGGTGCGCATCCCGAAGGATTCTCCCCTGCGCAAGACCTTAAAGCTCGTCAATCCGCTTGGCGAAGACACCTCCATCATGCGCACGATTATTCTTCCCAGCATGCTGGACATTCTCGCCCGCAATTACGCGATGAAAAACAAGGGCGTGAAGCTCTATGAGCTCGGAAGAGTCTATCTTCCCGTCGACGGACAGGACCTTCCGGAAGAGCCGCGCCACCTGATTTTCGGCACCTACGGCGAGCACAAGACCTTCTTCACGATGAAGGGTGAGGTTGACGCGCTGCTTGCGCTTCTGAACGTCAAGCCCGCCGAATATGTCGCGAACCGCGAGAACCCGAGCTACCATCCCGGCCGCTGCGCCGACATTCTCATTGACGGCAAGCTTGCAGGCACTATTGGCCAGATTCACCCGCTGGTCGCCGAAACCTACGGCATTGGCGGCGAGGTCTATGTCGCGGACCTCGACTTTACAACCATTGAAGCGTCCCTTGCCGAAGAGCGTGTCTTCCACAGCCTGCCCCGCTTCCCCGCCGTCACGCGCGATCTGGCTCTGGTTTGCGATGAAACGCTCACCGTGGGCGAGCTCGAGCGGTGCATCTCGAACGCCGCCGGTAAGTTACTTCGCAAGATCAACCTCTTCGACATCTACCGCGGCCCCGGCATTGCCCCCGGCAAGAAGAGCGTTGCGTTCTCCCTCGAGCTTCGCGCGGACGACCGCACGCTTACGGATGAGGACTCCACCGGCGTTGTGGAAAAGGTTCTCGCCACGCTCAAGGAAGAAAAGAACGTCACGCTGCGGTAAATCGTCCCTCGGTTTCCCTCCCAGCTTCCCGGTAGTTGCCGATAATATATCTTGTGTGGCATTATGTCATCCGGCGCAAAATCTTGTAACATAAATGAAATGTTCAGGATATTTACTTTGCCGCACAAATATACTATGATACTAGCGTCAGCTGACAAGGGCAGACACGGTTTTTCACGGGGCAAAACAACGCCTGGCGTCGTTATCCTCGTTGGTGGGCGCCAGCCCACCTGCCTCGTCTGCCTACCCAGCCGCCGTTTATCCTCCGTGAAAAACTCCGAAGGACTTGCCGGTCGGTCTGGTGCGACATATGCAAGGCAGAGGACGCAGGCTTACTGGCGTAAGTCAAGGACGATAACGCAGCAGATGGCGGCTCAGGCCGACCCACAAGCGTGTACGCCCTTGTCAGCTGACGCCGCCATCCAAGAAACCGACGAAGGAGGGTTAACCGATATGAACGACAATACGATCAAATTTGTAGTTCCCGATGAAGCCGATCAAGAGATGAAAGCACTGCTCACAACCGTATACAGCGCGCTGAGTGAAAAAGGGTATAACCCCATCAATCAGATCGTCGGTTACCTGCTTTCCGAAGACCCGACGTATATCACGAACTACAACAACGCCCGGAGCCTCATCTGCAAGGTAGACCGCGATGAGCTGCTTCAGGAGCTGGTTCGGCACTATTTATTCGATTAAGCATAAAAAAACAGGCGGCTTGTGCCGCCTGTTTTTTTATGCCCTGAACGCTGCAAACAGAATTGCAGCAAAACATTTGCTTTGATTCCATCTTCCGTTTACAGCTTCAGCTAGCCGTTGATTCGTGCAACGCCAGTGAGGTGGCGATGTGCCCGGAACGACCGCATTGAGCCGTGCGCGGCATTACGCAAGGTGCAGAATCCTCTTGATCTCATCCAGACTCTCGGCAAAATAGATTCCCTCCTGCCGCTCCTTGGAGGAAAGGCCGGCTTCGATCATGTGCGCCAGAAGCGCTTTCAGGCTATTGTAGTAGCCGTTCAGATTATAGAGAATGCAGGGCGCGTTCAGGTGCTTCAAGGACACCTTGGACATGACCTCCGTGATCTCCTCCAGCGTCCCCGTGCCGCCGGGGAAGGCAATAAAAACGTCGCCCAGTTCGATCATTTTGCTTTTGCGTTCAAACATGTCCTTTGTCACGATCAGCTTCGTCAGCCCCTCGTGCTGAAATTCGTCTTTGATAAAAAACTCCGGCTCCACACCGATCACCTCTCCGTGGGCCTCCAGAACACTGTCGGCAATCGCGCCCATCAGGCCGGATTTTGAGCCGCCATAGACAAGCGCGTTCCCGCTAGCTCCGATCCACTCTCCCAATTTCTGCACCGCTTTTTTAAGCTCCGGGTCAGTTCCTTCCTTTGCGCCAAGATAAACCGTAATATTCACATCTATTCCTCGCTTCCTGTTTTCTGTACCTTTAGCCGACCTGATCGTGCAGCCACCCCAGCGCCGCATCTTCCCCTTGCTCAATTGCCATTTCGACGCCTTGCTTTGCATATTCCAGCATCTGTTTGGCTTGCTTGCGAAGCGCAAAGGCCTCCTGAACCTTGGCTGCAATCCCCTCCTGAATGCGCGCATCGACCAGGGGAAGCGGCATCGACAAAAGCTCGTCTTTGCTGATGGCAGTAAGAATGGTTCCGGAGCAGCGCTGCTTCATCAGCGTCTGGATCGGTTCCGATTTAAAAAGCACCAGCAAGGTTTCGGCGTTCATTTTATCGGAATCGAGCACATAGAATCCGGTTGAGCATAGCGCGCCGTCATATTCATCCGTAATCAGCGCGCAGCTTTGCAGCGAGCCTTCAACAGACGCCACAATGATCTGCCCGGATTTTACAACGCGGCGGGCCCTTGTGGGGAGCTCCGCGCCGTATTGAACATCCACACCGGATATATCGCCCGATTGACCGACATCGGCAAGCTCGATGTACGGATATTTTACATGATTCTTTGGGAGAAAGGGCTCATCATGCAGCCTGCACAGGGACCGCACGGTTTCGCTCGTGTTCAGGCTCCGCGCAATCGCTTCATATTTCGGCTGATAGTATTCCGCGTCAAGACGGCCGGAACGGCAATAGGAATCCGCAAACGACCGAATGGCACAGCCTGAATCCGAAGACACGGCAGCTTGAAACCCAACTGCCTTTAAAAGCGCCGATTCACATTCCTTCATCACATCCACGGATGAAGACAATATCCTGTTTGCGTCGCCAAGGATTGCTTCGATTTTCTCGTCCAACCGATCCGAAAAAACCGGCACCATAATTTCTGGGAATTCCACCAGCTTTATCTCCGGCCGGGTGGCTTTGATCCCGCGCCGTCTCAGCTGGTAATATCCATATTTGCTGTTGAGAAAGGTCGAAACATAATATGGATTATACCCGCTTTTCAGCTTGATTTTTCCAACGTGCGCAATCATATTGGCTTTCCGAATGCTTTCGGGAATGACTGCGCTCTTTCCGAAGTATACGCCGGTTTTGGTGACGACAATATCTCCCGGATGCAATTCGGAGCGCCTCAGCTCGGCATTCTTTTCCGGCGTAATAAAACGGCATTTTGAAGTGTCGATATAGCCATCCTGAACGCTTTCGCTCAGCAAATAAAGAATTCCGGACTCCTGATAATCGGGTGAGCCGTGGTCTCCGTCGGTTATCAGCTTCGACATACCTTGCAGCGTCACATGGTTTAATTTCTTTATCGTTTCAGCGGTACGGACATAGACCTTTCCGTAATACTCCGCCCCCAGTGTGAATGCGTTTTCAAGGTTCGCAAGCTGTATCTCTTCCGCGTCCAGCCCATCCATCAACGCCTTGTATCTGGCTTCATTGAAAGGTTCAACGGATGGGCTTACCGAAAAAAACTAAAGCCTTCTCTTTTTGCAAATTCTATAAAGGCTTCCGCGATCCCCGGCGCGAGCGTTACCTCCGTCCCGTCCTGCTTCACATAGGAGAGTTGGTACAGATCGTGGTCGACGATCAGATGATTGTGCCGGTCCAAGGCAGGCAGTCCGGTCTCGGGATCTGCCAAATAGAGCTTATCGCCGGAAGAGTCCTTGCTGGGCTTCTGCATCGTAGCGAAGAAAATCGGATAGTCCTCTTTTTTCGGGCACAGCTTATCGTCCCACTTCTGAACAAACAGGACGGAGGTTTTCGTTCCTGTATGCGGCTTGAAAACATTTCCATGCAAGCCGACGACAGCGAGAATGCAGCAGCGCTCTGCAATATATTCCCGGAGCGCCCGATCGGTGCTGTTATTGAATCGGCCCTGCGGCAGAACGACAGCCATGCGTCCGCCCGGCTTCAGGAAGTTCAGGTTGCGCTCAATAAAGAGGATATCCCTGCTGACCTTGTTCTGCCATTTTCCGATTGGGCTCCTGCCCAGCTCGTATCGGGAAATAATTGTATTCTCCTTGATGTCTCCGGCAAACGGAGGATTGGCCATAACGAGATCGAACTGGAACCGGCTATAATCGCTGCTGCTCTTCGGCTGCAGCTTCTTTAATTTCTTGAAGCCCTCGTTATAGGTATCGTTCCAGTCATCCTGTTTGGTGATCTCATTCCAACGGGAATAGTCCAACGTATTCAGATGCAGGACGTTTGTCTGCCCATCTCCGGCAATCAGGTTCAGCGTGCGAGCTACGCGAACCGTTTTTTCATCGAAATCGATGGCAAACACATTGTCCCGCACAAAATTGGTCTCTTCCGGTACGCGCTGCGCCGCCGTGAACCCTTCGCCCTCCGGGAGCCCTCTTTCACGGCGAATGTCTTTCCATACTTTGAAGATGCTGTGGACGGTAAAGCCGGAGCTGCCGCAGGCTGTGTCGATGATTTTGTCGCCCACGGTCGGATTCATCATCTTCACGCACATATCAATCACATAACGCGGCGTAAAATACTGGCCCTTTTCGCCCTTTTGTGCCTTGCTCATCAGGTATTCAAAGGCATCGTCAACCACATCCAGGTTATTATTGAACAGCTTGATATCCTGAAGCGTGGCAACACAGACGGCAAGATGCGAAGGCGAGAGCAAAATCTTGCTTTCCTCCGTAAAAATACCCTCCCATTTCCGCTTGGCATCATCAAACAGGCCTTGAATTTTCTCTTTCAGTTCATAATCTGTTTCGCCGGAATTCCGGAACTTTAAGTACGCGCTGGGGTCACGTTCGCAGATCAGCTCGTCATATAGCTTGGCGAAGATCAGTTTGAAAATCTCTTCAAAAGAATCCACGCCGGCGCTGGCAAGCACCTCATCCTCCATTTCCTGAATCAAAGCGCGAAGCGATTGCTTCTGACAGCTGATTCTGTCAATCTGTTTCAGGTCGTCATATGTAAATTTCTCATTGATAATATCGGTGAGCTTTTCGGAAGCGCTCGGGATGTTCGTGATCGGTTCAAAATAATTTGGGTCTTTTCTGTTGTAGTAGGAAATCTGTTCGCCATTCGTCCATACACCGATCGGCGCGCCGGTGGCGTTGCAGTAAGATTTCAACTGTTCCTTCCCATCGCGGAGCCTGGGCTTCTTGAGCTCCACGATGATGTAGGGCACCATCGGACGGTCCTTATCCATGATGGCAATATCGGCCCGTTTGACCTCCCGGCCAAAATGAATCGGGAATTCAACTTCAATTTGGCTTGCGGGATAGCCGTATTCGTGAATCAGCTTGTAGAGATAGAGCTGACGCACGGTCTCCTCCGGCTTTAAGGCGATCTCCTTATTGCGTTTTAGGCATGTAATAAACGGCTTATCCTTGCCGCGAACCGTTTTTACAAAAATCCCATTCTCAACGAACCGTCTCGCTTCCTCAGAAAAGAGCTACAGATCATAGCCCGTATTCTTTAATACTTCATGCAAGGTCATTTGGTTTTCCTCCTGAAACTGCGCTCAACAGCTCTGCCCAGCGTCTGTCATTGATATTATTTTCCAGCCCGTAATTGATGAGCTCGAGCAGCTTTCGATGCTTCATTAAATACTCCATTTGGGCATTTGGCAGGCGGCCTCGATCCGCGGAAGCCTTTGCTTTGAAAAGGTTCGCTTCGTCATTAGACAGCCCGAGCTTTTTGATCAGAGCTTCTATGTCCGAAGGGTTGGGAGGCGCGTTGTTCTTTCCTTTTTCGATGTTGCTGATATACTGTCCCGACTTGTTGATTGCTGCGGCCAGTTCATCTTGCGTCAGATGTGCGGACTTTCGCCTTTCTTTCAGGAATCGGCCAAAATCAGACGGTTCAATCAAGGCTGCCCCTCCTCTCAAAATAAACAAACTTATTTATTTAATATAAGCTGCAAACGCGCCCTTGTCAAGCTTGGGCTTTGTAAAAGTACCGGCGGGCACGGAGTCATCCGGATACTGCTCCTACGTACTGTGGAAGACGGCAGTCTGTTCCCTTCACTCTGCCATAAAGGCACATGGTCGTGAGACAGGCCCTGCGGATCGCCGTCCCGTCGGTGTTCGACCCCCTACGAAAAAATCTCCCAGCCCCACACGGAGCCAGGAGGTTTTTGTGTTATTCTATAGATCAACCACCAAATTTGGAGCTCAAACCCTTGCCCCAGCGAAGTGGTCCCGGGTTTGACGCGAGGAGCAACGGAGCTAGTGCGCGATAACTTTTTAATGCAATGCATAAAAAGTCGTCGCGAACCTGCGCAGTTCGCGACGAGCTGGTGCCGGTGGCCGGACTCGAACCGGCACGCCATCGCTGGCGGTGGATTTTGAGTCCACTACGTCTACCAATTCCATCACACCGGCGTTACCGGACTATTATACTATACCCCATGGCAAAATTCAAGCCCGATTTGCAAAAATCAGCCTTCCTGCCCCTGCATGCGTTCGTTGAGGTGCTTACAAAGAAGCGCGAGAGACGCAGCCATGTTCTCATTCTGTACCAGAATGCCGTCCGGCACGTTCAGATGCTTGGGCGCGAAGTTCCAGATCGCAAGAATTCCGTTTTCAATCAGCAGATCACACACTCCCTGCGCGTACTCTGCCGGAACGGTGATGATGCCGATTTTGATCTTGCAGCGCTGGCAGACCTCTCCGAGCCGCGAGAGCTGCATGATGGGCTTGCCGCCCTTCGTTGTGCCAATGAGCGTATCGTTCGCGTCGAACGCGGCGACAATGTTAAGCCCATATTCGGCAAAGCCGCTGTATCCGAGCAGCGCCCTTCCGAGCTTGCCGGCGCCAATGAGCACGGCGTCGTTGCTGTTGCCGTAGCCGAGGAAGTTCTCGATGTCCGCAATCAAATGCTCGCGGTTGTAGCCGATTTTCGGGCGGCCACCGTCTGAAACAAGCGCGAGGTCCTTTCGCACCTGCACCTCTCCCATGTGCAGGCCCGCGGCCAGCGCCGTTGCCGAAATGTTTGCCGAAGCGTCCTCCGGGAGCGCCTTGAGATAGGACAGATACGTCGGGAGGCGCTTGAGCGTCGCTTTTGAAATTTCTTTTTCCATGTGCTGTGTGTCACTCCTGTTGTGCATGCCATTTCGCCCGCTGCATATCGATAAAAGTTATCGATAAAAGAATCGCTAATATCATAGCACAACTTGTATTTTCAGGCAACCGGAAATATTGCCCAGATTATCCGCACAGCTGACGCGAAATTTCTCGTCGCAATCGCAGCATAATCCGCTTTTCCAGCCGCGAAATATACGACTGTGAAATGCCCATCAGCTCGGCGACCTCCTTTTGCGTCTTCTCCGGCCTCCCGCCGAGGCCAAAGCGCATCTGTACGATCTGCATTTCCCGCTCAGAGAGCTTTGAAAGCGCCTGCCGCAAGAGCTCATGGTCGACGTCGTCCTCCATTGGGCGCATGACGGTATCGGAGTCTGTGCCCAGAACGTCCGAGAGCAGCAGCTCGTTGCCGTCCCAGTCGGTGTTGATCGGCTCGTCGAGCGAGACCTCCGCCTTCTGCCCCGAAATCTTTCGGATATACATCAGGATCTCGTTTTCGATGCAGCGTGAAGCATAGGTCGCGAGCTTGATGTTCCGGTCGACGCGAAAGGTGGATACCGCCTTAATGAGGCCAATTGTTCCGATGGAAATAAGATCCTCCATGCCGATTCCCGTGTTTTCAAAACGCCGGGCCAGATACACGACCAAACGCAGATTTCGTTCAATGAGCGTCTGCTTGGCCCGCTCGCTTCCCGCCGCGAGCTCTTTTAAAAGCGTCTGCTCCTGCGCTGGGGCCAGTGGCTGGGGCAGAACGTCGCTTCCTCCGATGTAAAGAATTTTTTCCGGCTGCAAAACGCCGAGCATTTGTAATAGCTTTCGAAGTTCCAATTTCATGCCGCTCCTCCTGTCAAAGCTTCATATGCGCCGTCGCCTGATACCGGCGTGGGTGAAAACGCGGCGAGCGCCGGCGCGATTTTTCCGTTTTTCCCCTTCCGCTCACAGCGCACGGCAAGCAGAAGCCCCTGCGAGACGCCCACTGCGCGATAGGGAACCAGCCGCGCCCGCAGGTCAGGGTACTCGCGCATGAGCCTTCGCATGAGCGCTGCCGGGTAAAGAAAGTCCTGCTCCTGCAAATGGGACTCCGGCAGAAGTCTTGTCGCCGCGCTCCAGTCGAGCACGAGCACAGGCTCGTTCGTCATAGGGTCCTTGAGTGTGTTTCCGGTGTCAATGAGCGCGCGAAGCGAAACCATGTTTTCTCCCAGCCGCAGCTCCAGCGTCTCATATGAGCGCGCGGTATGTTGAATGCTCCCCGCAAACATCAGCCGCACGATAGCCAGACAGAGTGCTCCGATGGACAAAAGCGCCATTGCGCTGACCGGGTAAAACCCGCCGCCCGGAAGCTGCAAAAGCCCTGTTCCCGTCAGCTGCGTAAACGCCAAGACAAGTCCCGCAAACAGGCACCCCATCGCGCAGTAAACCGCCGTCAGCCGAAAATACCGCGCGCTTGCGCCAAACGCCACGAGGCAAATGGCCGCTGCCATGGACGCTTTTACGAGCCCGTGCCGCAAAAAGTCACCCCCCGGCAAAACCGCCGCCACAGCGTACGCTCCGCCAAGAACCCCTGCCAGAATCATCCGCCGCCAACGAAGCTGTTCGCCGCAAAGCCGCGCGCTGCACACAAGAAGTCCCGTATCGATGGCCGCGTTCAAAAAAAGCAGAGTCTCCCCGCAAAGCTTCATCCGCTCCTCCCCTTTCCGGTTGTCATGGACAAAGTATAGCGCCCGGGCCGCGAAAAAGCGGTCGCAATTCCAACAGGAATTACGGCCGCTCGTTCGTCCATTTTTGCTTGTATTTTTGATTACACATCCCTCGGCGCGGATTCGCGCACAATCTGGCGGATGTTCTTTTCCGCCTTCTGCCGCGGCAGCATGACCTCATGTCCGCAGCCCATGCAGCGCAGGCGAAAATCCATCCCCGTGCGCAGCACCAGCCAGCGCTTCTCGCCGCAGGGGTGCTCCTTTTTCATGACCAGAATGTCGCCCAATTGTACATCCATAGTACGTCTCCCCTATTTCTTAATCTCATCCCAATAGCGCTTGGCCGCCTGCTCGGTCTTGTTGTCGCCGTATTCATAGTACCGCCGGTCCTTGATCTCGTCCGGCAGATACTGCTGGCGCACCCACGCGTGCGGGAAATTGTGCGGGTACAGATATCCCTGCTCGCGCTCAAAGCCCGTGCCGTCGGCGTGGACGTTTTGCAGCTGGCGCGGGATGTTGCCGGTTTTTCCGGTCTTCACGTCGTGAATCGCCCGGTCGATGGCAATACAGCCCGAGTTAGACTTTGGTGCCGTCGCGAGCAGAATCACTGCGTCCGCCAACGGAAGCCGCGCCTCCGGAAGCCCAAGCTGCAAAGCGCTGTCAACGCACGCCTTTACGATCGCGATCGCCTGCGGATAAGCGAGGCCGATATCCTCGCACGCCGAGCACAGAATCCTCCGGCAGGCGCTGGGCAGATCTCCGGCCTCCAGAAACCGCGCCAAATAGTGAATCGCCGCGTCGGGGTCCGAGCCGCGGATGGACTTCATAAGCGCGGAAAGATCGTCGTAGTGCTCGTCCCCTGCCCGGTCGTAGCGCATGGCAGAGCGCTGGGTGATTTGCTTCGCGTCCGAGAGCGTGAGCGTAACCGCGCCGTCTTTTCGGGGGCTCGCAGAAAACAGCAGCTCCACCGCATTCATCGCCTTGCGGATATCGCCGCCGCAGGCCTGCGCAATGTAAGACAGCACGCCGTCTTCCACGCTTGCCGTCACACCGTTCTGCTTCTCTAACGCGCGCACCGCACGCGCAATCGCTTTTTCCGCATCGCCGGCCGGAACCGGCTTGAACTCAAAGACCGTCGACCGGGATAAAATCGCGTTGTACACATAGAAATACGGGTTTTCCGTCGTGGACGCGATGAGGGTGATCTTGCCGTTTTCGATGTACTCGAGAAGCGTCTGCTGCTGCTTTTTGTTGAAGTACTGAATCTCGTCGAGATACAGAAGCACACCGTGCGGCGCGAGGAACGTGTCGAGCTGCGCATAAATCTCCTTGATATCGCCGGAGGAGGCCGTCGTGGCGTTGAGCTTGCAGAGCTTTCGGTGCGTGCGGTTGGCGATGATGTTCGCAACCGTCGTCTTGCCCGTGCCCGATGGGCCGTAGAAAATCATATTTGGAATGGTTCCGGAGTCGATGATCCGGCGCAAAAGGCCGTTTTCTCCCAGAATGTGCGACTGGCCGCATACATCATCCAGTGTTTGCGGCCGAAGCGCGTCTGCCAGTGGCTGATACATGGCAGCGCCTCCTTCTGATTTGTAATTTGATCGTTTGTTTGAATTATAGCAAACCTTGCCGGAAATTACAACCGCAGGATTTTCCCTTTCCCCAGCGCGAAAAACGTGCTATACTGTAGAAAATGAATTTTGGAGGAAATCCCATGGAACAGCAAGAGCGCGTGCGCGGCATCATCGCCGCTCTGAAAGACGCGTACCCGGACCCCTTCTGCGCGCTGCACTACAAAAAAGACTACGAGCTGATGATCGCCGTGCGCCTTTCCGCGCAGTGTACCGACGAGCGCGTCAACAAAATCACCCCTGCCCTATTCGCCCGCTTCCCGACGCTGGACGCATTTGCCGACGCGGATGTCTCGGAGGTTGAGGAATACGTCCGCTCCTGCGGGTTTTATAAGCATAAGGCGCGCGACATTGTCCTCGCCTGTCAGGCGCTGCGCGAAAAGTTCGGCGGCAAGGTGCCCGGCACAATGGAAGAACTTTTGTCCCTTCCCGGCGTAGGGCGCAAGACGGCAAATCTCTTACTTGGCGATATTTATAAGGTCCCCGGCTCCGTCGTCTGCGACACGCACTGCATCCGCATCACAAATCTTCTGGGGCTTGCTGAGGGAAAAGACCCGGCAAAGGTGGAGACGCAGCTGCGCGCCATTCTGCCGCCGGAGGAATCTTCTGACTTCTGTCACCGGTTGGTGCTGCACGGAAGAGCCGTGTGCGTCGCGCGCCGGCCACAGTGTGAGCGCTGCTGCCTCGCGCCCTACTGCAAGAGCTTTTCGGGTGAATAAACATGACGGTACATGAATTTGGAGATCGGAAAAATCCTGTTCTGATGCTCTTTCCGGGCACGAGGAGCTGCTGGGCCTGTATCCGGACGACTGGTGCGCGCTGGTCGAAAAAATTTGCCTTCCGGAGGCGCCGCAGATTTGACCGTGCGCTTATCGAGCTCCGCAACTGCGCGTTGCTTGCCGAAAGCGCCGGTTCCTGTTAGAATTACGCCGAGGAGATGATTGTATGAACACCAAGGATATTTTATTGCAGCTCAGAACGAAGAAGGGCCTTTCACAGGAGCAGTTGGCCGAGCAGGTTTTCGTGACCCGGCAGGCCGTCTCCCGCTGGGAAACCGGAGAAACGACGCCAAATACGGAAACATTGAAGCTTCTGTCCAAACTCTACGATGTTTCGATCAACACCCTGCTCGGCGCGCCCCGGCAGCTCGTCTGCCAGTGCTGCGGCATGCCGCTCGAGGACGCGACCACCAGCCATGAGCCGGACGGCGCATTCAACGAGGACTACTGCAAATGGTGTTACACGGACGGCGCATTCAAGTATACGAGCATGGAAGAGCTGATCGATTTCTGCACTTCGCACATGGCAAGCAAGGCCTGGCCGGAGGCGCAGGTGCGCGCGCATATGCAGGCCGTCGTGCCGGGGTTGAAGCACTGGAAAAAATGAATCTGAAGGCGCGGACGGCCGGAACTTTTCCTGCCGCTCGCGCTTGCTGTGGTGCTCTCCAAAACGCTTTGAGGCTGTTTTCCTCCTTCCAACCGAAAATCCTCTGCGGCAGGTATCGCCAGTTTTCTGTGCGGTGCCTGCCGCGTGCGATTTTTCAGGGATTTGGACGAGCCGGAGGCGAATACAGTAGCCTATGGAGGTGATGCATATGCTATGCGCCAGCGTGTGGCTGATGCTCAGCAGTATGCTCTATTCACTCAGGCTCTCGTCCGGCAGTTCCTTTCCCAAGCCTTTGACGCTGGAAGAAGAACGCTACTATCTGGAGAAAAGCGCGGCGGGCGATCTGGACGCAAGAAATGTCCTCATCGAGCGCAACCTGCGCCTCGTGGCGCACATCATGAACAAGGGCTGAAGCAATCGGAAGGTTTCCGGTGCGAAAAAATGACCCGCTGGGGGCCCCCGAATTTCAGGAAAATTTCAAGCTCGACACGTTCGCTCGTGCTTCCCTTTTTCACTACGATATGATCTAAGATCGTTGTGACAAGTGCCGCATCCACGCCGTTTTCAAAGGACAGCTTCTGTTCTAGTGCAGTCCGAACCGCCTGCATCTGTGCTTCCGTGGCTTTGCTCTTTTCTTCTTCCTGCCGGATCTCGGCAAGCTGCAATTCCAACCGCTGCATCTGGTCGTTGAAGCCGTCATTTCGTTTTTTGAACTCCGCCATATTGATCGCACCGGCAATGCTCATTTCAAGCAGCCGGTCTTTTTTCTGTTCTAGCGATTGCAGTTCTTCTTCGACGCGGACACTTTCGCGTCGGAAGTCGCGATCATTCGGCACAGCCTCGATCACCTTCATGACCGCATTTATGACTGCTTCTTTATCCTGTACAAGCCCTTCAAAAATCCGCGCCATGATCTGGTTCAGATCCGTCGTCCAGAGCTGTGGCGAGGAGCAGCCTGCGCGGCCGCGGTCGCGGTAGACCCTGCACTGCCAGACCTCCTGACTGCCGGACTGCGTTTTATAGAGCTGCCGGTGATAGCCCTTGCCGTGTTCCTCGCAGATGATTTTACCGCTGTATGGATAGCGGTTGTGAAAATCCGCGCCGCTGGCGTGTGCCTGCATCTGTTTGCTTCGTGCTTTGTAGAGGGCGTTCGCCCTGTCCCAGAGTTCTTCTGAGACAATCGCCGGTACGGACGGGTCCGGGTACATGACCCACTCGCTTTCATCGAGAAATACCTTTCGCTTGCTTCGGTAATCGACGGTCTGGCTCTTGCTGCCGCAGTACCAGCCCTTGTATTTGGGATTGCAGAGGATGTGGCGAATGGTCAGCACATTAAAGACGTTTCCTTGCCTGCTTGTAAAGCCCTCGTCGGAGAGAATTCTTGAAATGCGCCGGATGCCAAGCTGCTGATTGGCATACAGGTCAAAGATACGCCGGACCGCCTGCGCTTCCGTTTCGTTGACTGTCAGCACGCAGCCGCTTTTGTCGTAGCCCCAGAGCCGGTCGTTTCCCAGCACATGACCATTTTTGATTGCCTGCCGGAAACCGAATTTCAGACGCTCTGAGAGTTTTCGTACTTCATCCTGTGCCACGCCTGCCATGACGACCAGCCGGAATTCGCTGTCCGGATCAAGCGTGTTGATGTTGTCGTTCTGAAACAGGACGCCGACATCATGTTCCAGAAGCTCCTGTGTGTACTGGATGCTGTCCAGCGTAGAACGCGAAAAGCGGGATATCTCCTTCGTGATGATAAAATCAAAGCGCCCGTCTTTGGCGTCCTGTATCATCCGAAGGAAACTATCCCGCTTCTTTGTACTGGTACCGCTGATGCCCTCGTCGATGTAACCCGGTACATAGCTCCAGCTTCGCTTGGACTGAATCAGCTCCGTGTAATACTGCACCTGATTTTCCAGACTGTTCAGCTGTTCGTCTCTGTCTGTGGAAACACGCGCGTAAAATGTCACGCGCAGCGGCAGATCGAAGATCGTTCGCCCGTTTCGCATTTCATTGCGGATTTTTACAATGTTCATGATCGAGCCCTCCTGCGGGGCACACAGGATCCCGAAAGAAGCTGGGAAGGTCTATCGACGAATGTACCAAATCAGCTGCGCCCAAATAGGTCGTTTTAGAGATCAGGCCCAGTGTACAGACCGCTTCCAATAAAACAGTCAAAAGCTCTCGCTGCGCATGTTCCATGTTGATCACCTCGGTTCAGCGTATGAAAAAGAAACTTCCGACATTCCAGGCAAACCCGCTGATTTGTCCGGCGGCTGGGCGGAGTCCCGGAAGGGTCCGGTCCGGATGCAGATTTCCTGCGCACATTTCAGGAAGCTTCCGCGTGGCGCTCAAACATTTTTCCGGGTATGAGCGCAAATGTCAAGTATTTAATGCGAAAAAAGTAGAAATATTTTTATGATACCTTTTTACCTCGGCAAAAAGGCGTTGTCAAGGTGCATTTCAGGGGCTATGCAGCGGCGGCGAACGCGGCGCTGAACATCTGCGCGGATGACTGGAAGCCGAGTATTTCGCGTGGGTAGTTGTTTATCCAATCTTCCACACGGGCAACATCTGCGTCCGTGACGGTTTCAAAGTCCGTGCCTTTCGGGAAGCGCCGCCGAATCATGCGGTTTATGTTTTCGTTCGTTCCGCGTTCGCAAGAGCAGTACGCATGACAATAATACAACGCCGTGCGTTTTTCTTTGGCGTTGATCGCGCTGCGTGCGATTCCGTCCGCATCCGCAAATTCCGAACCGTTGTCAACCGTGATCGACTTGAATACCGTATAGAACGCCGCGCCGTAAATCCGTTCCAGCCGGTCAAGCGCCTGCACGACGGTTTCCGCTCTGCCGTCTTTTATGCGTATGATGATCTCGCGGCGTGTCACCCGCTCAGACAGCACAAGCAAGCGTGCCTTTGTCTTTTTCTTTCCTACAACGGTATCCATTTCCCAATGCCCCGGTTCTTTGCGTTCGTTGATGATCTCCGGGCGTTCGTCAATCGGCGTTCCCCGGCTTTCCCGCTTCTGACGCGGGCGGACTTTCTTGTATTCCTTTTTCCGTTCGCCCTTTTCCGGGAGATCGGCGTTGGTCAGTTCCAGAAATACGCCCTCGTCGATATACTTGTAAAGCGTGGCGCGGCAGAACGTCATACCGAAATGTGCAAATTCTTCCCGATGCAGAAGCGCGCAGACCGCCGCCGGGGAATAATCGTCGTTTATTATTTTATCTTCGATGAATGTGGCGACGGCATGATTCTTGCCGATTTTCAGCGGCGCGCCCTTTGCTGACAGGCTTTCTTGATAACGTGCCTCGGCAATTTCAGGGCTGTACCGAATATCCGTTGTCAGGTCTGAATTCATGTGCGTGTACGTCCCGCGCTTCACTTCCCGATAGATCGTGCTGACGTGTACGCCGAGGTCTGCGGCTATCTGCTTCGGCTTGTATCCGATATTCAGACGCGCTTCAATTTTCAGTCTGTCCCGAAACTGCAACTGCTTGTATTGTTCGCCCATGTCATACCCTCCATATATAGCAAAAAGGGGCGGTTTCCCGCCCCTTGCCGCTGTCATTGTTTGCCGCCGCTTTCGCAGTATCCAGCAATGAATTTTTTGATTTCCGCTGTGGGATTTGTCCCATTCTCCGCGCAGACCCGCCGGAATTCTTCTAAAACATCCGGCTTCAAATCCAGCGGGAAACGCACGTAGTTTTTGCGATTGTACCGCTGCTGTGCGGCGTACTTGCTCTTTTCTTCCATGTTACCGCCTCCGTTTCAGCGATATAATAATTGCACACACTGACAGGATGATGCTAATTCCGCATAAAATATAAATGACCGTATCCATAGTGATTTGACATTGAGCCGCGTTCATGTTATTCTATGGGCGAGGGGGATTTCTCCCCCTGCCCGTTACCTTGTCAGCTTTTCTATCAAAAGCAGAATTGCAATGACAAGATTGACGATTGCGGTAATAAGATTGATTGTGCTTGCCTGCTGGTCTTTCTTATTGCCGCTTTTCTTATGCGGTTTCTTGCTCAATGTTTTTGTCCCCCCTTTCTGATTCTTATTATACTATACACGTACGTGTATGTCAATAGCTTTTTGAAAAAATGTAAAAAAATTTACCCCGACGGGGAAGAATCCCGTCGGGGTTACTCTATGCCCAAAAGCCACAAAACAGATACGCCGAGGACTTTTGCGAATATCGGTATTTCATAGTCAGGAACAAACCGCGT
>CAKASQ030000035.1 GCA_916988195.3 Oscillospiraceae bacterium | reverse complement strand
GAAACTGTAAACAATCTCCCCGTACATTCTGTAAACTATCTTACCGGTCTATACAGCCTCTGTCCGCCCAAGGGAAGTTGCGAATTCGCCGAAAGTTTCCGTAAAAACCGGACTTTCTGCGGGCGGACAGAGTCGTCCGCCCCTACAGGATTTCTGAAATCTTCCCGACTGTGCGTAGGGGGCGATGTGGGCATCGACCCCTACGGACTTTCGGGAAGTTCTGTCGCTTACAGCAGCGGCGAGAACACTTGCAAGAGCGCGCGGAGGATTCTCTGGTAGAAATGCACGTGGCGGCATCTTGCGTAGGTCATCTCGCGGCAGACGGGGAAGGTCTCCTCAAAATCCTGCGCCACCTGCGAAACGGCCGGGCTGTCATAGAGATAGACCGCGTCTTCAAAGTGAAGGTACAAGCTCCGGAAGTCCATATTGACTGTTCCGACGACGGCGTACTGGTCGTCTGCCAGGCAGACCTTCGAATGGATGAAGCCGGGCTTGAACTCAAAAATACGCACGCCTGCCTCCGTCAGCGGCTCGTAGTTTGCCCGCGTCACAGCGTGGACGTACCATTTGTCCGGAATCCCCGGCGTGATGATACGCACGTCAACGCCCGTTTTTGCCGCCACGCACAAAGCCGAGATCATCTTGTCGTCCAGAATCAGATACGGCGTCATGATCCAGAGCCTGCGGCAGGCGGACTGGATGAGACTCTGGAAAATTGTTGCGCCCACGTCCTCGTGGTCCAGCGGGCTGTCTGCAAACGGCTGCAAATAGCCCTCGCCCTTTGCATCCTCCGGATAATCCGGGCGGAACGCGGCCACATCCTCCTCCAGCCCCGCGACATAGTCCCAGATGCTGAGGAACATCATCACCATCGACCAGACGGCCTCGCCGCGGACCAAAATGCCGCAGTCCTTCCAATGGCCGAAGCGCTCGATTTCGTTGATGTATTCATCCGCGAGGTTCACGCCGCCCGTAAATCCCACCTTTCCGTCGATGAGCATGAGCTTGCGGTGGTCGCGGTTATTGAGCCGGCCGGAAAGGACGGGGATGAACGGGTTAAAGACGTGCGCCTCAATGCCCATCTCGCGCAGCTTCCTGCAGTAGCGCATCGGAAGGCGCGTGATGCAGCCGAAATCGTCGTACAGAACGCGAACGTCTACACCCTGCATCGCCTTGCGGTGCAGAACCTCCAGAATGGAGTCCCACATCTTGCCGTTATTGATGATAAAAAATTCGAGGAAAATATAGTGCTCGGCCTTTTCGAGCTCTTCGAGCATCCGCGCGTAGCAGCTCTCGCCGCTCGGGAAATAGACGGCCGCAGAGTTATCATAGACCGGGTAGCGCGAGCTCGAAAGAAGGTATCGCGCGTGGTTCCATGCCGGAATGTTCTCCCGCTCGAGCGCCTGCATGACGGTCTGATCCTGCCGCAGGTGCTGCGCAACCATGACCTCCACGCGGTTCATGCGGCGGTTCTCGCGGTTTGAGATACGGTTGCCGCCGAAGAGCAGATAGATCGTAATGCCCGCGACAGGGAAGGCGAGAATCAGGATGATCCACGCCATTTTATACGACGGATTGCTTCTTCCGGTCATGATCGTCAGCACCGCGACCCACTTGACCACGTCCATTGCGGTCTTCATCCAGTGCCAGTATTCGCGCAGCCAATCCATGCCCGCAATCACGAATAAAATTTGCAGCAAAATAGCCAGCGACACCACAACGACCCGCTGGAACAGCAGCTTTGGCAAGTTCCGCACAGCTTCACGCTCCTTCTGTTAAACCCGCGCTTCTTCTTTTTTGTCAGTATAGCACGTCTGCGGGGTTCTTACAAGATAGAGAACTTTTGTTTGAAAATACTTCTTGTGCTGAGATACGCTCTATGCTATAATAGAACACTACAAATACCGCCGCTTCGGAGCTTTTCCGGGCGCAATCAGGAGAATTTACCATGCAGGATACCATCCGGGTGCAGGGCGCCCGCGTCAACAACCTTAAAAATATCACCGTCGAAATCCCGCGCGACAAGCTCGTCGTGCTCACGGGCCTCTCCGGCTCCGGCAAATCGTCGCTCGCGTTCGACACAATCTACGCCGAGGGCCAACGCCGGTACGTGGAGTCTTTGTCCTCCTACGCCAGAATGTTCCTCGGCCAGATGGACAAGCCCGACGTCGACGCGATCGACGGTTTGTCGCCCGCCATTTCCATCGACCAGAAGACGACCAGCAAAAACCCCCGCTCCACGGTCGGCACGGTGACGGAAATTTACGACTATCTGCGTCTTTTATGGGCGCGCTGCGGCGTGCCGCACTGCCCGAAATGCGGCAAAGAGATCCAGCGGCAGACCGTCGACCAGATTGTCGATCAAATCATGCGCCTTCCCGAAAAGACGCGCTTTCAGATACTCTCCCCTGTTGTGCGCGGGAAAAAGGGCGAACACGCGAAGGTCTTTGAGGACGCAAGAAAAGGCGGCTACGCGCGCGTGCGGGTCGACGGAAGCGTCTACGATTTAACGGAAGAAATTTCGCTCGATAAGAATAAGAAGCACCACATTGAGGTCGTGGTCGACCGGCTCGTCATGAAGCCCGATCTGACAAGACGTTTGACGGATTCGGTCGAGACCGCGCTGTCGCTTTCGGGCGGCCTTGTGATTTTGAACGAAGTGGCGGACGACCGCGACACGATCTTCTCCCAGAACTACGCCTGCGAGGACTGCGGCATCAGCCTGCCGGAGCTCTCGCCGCGCATGTTTTCCTTTAACAATCCCTACGGCGCGTGCCCGGTCTGCTCGGGTCTCGGCACGCAGCTGGTCGCAGACCCCGACCTTGTCATCCCCGACTGGGACAAGTCGATTTTAGACGGCGCGATCCAGGCCAGCGGCTTCAATAACGTCAAGGACGACTCGATCGCCCGGATGTATTTTGAGGCGCTCGCAAAAAAATATAAGTTCTCGCTCACAACGCCCATGAAGGCTCTCCCCAAGGACGCGCTGCACGCCGTTCTGTATGGCACGGGCAAGGAAAATCTCACGATCTATTATGAGCGCGCAAACGGACGCGGCACGCTCGAGCGGCCCTTTGAGGGCGTTCTCAACAACGTCTCGCGCCGCTTAACGGAAACCCAGTCCGACGCGATGCGAAAAGAGCTCGAGGAATGCATGTCCGAGCGGCCGTGTCCGAAGTGCCACGGGAACCGCCTGTCCGATATCAGCCTTGCCGTGACGGTCGGCGGCCTGAGCATCATGGACTTCTGCCGTCTTCCTGTCCATCAGGCGCTGGACTTTATGGAGCATTTAGAGCTCACGGGCTCCATGGCCGTCATCGCCGAGCAGATTTTGCGGGAAATTCGCTCCCGGCTTCGCTTTTTGCAGGCGGTCGGCTTATCGTATCTGACGCTTTCGCGCGCGGCAGGGACGTTATCTGGCGGCGAGAGCCAGAGGATCCGGCTTGCAACGCAGATTGGCTCTAGCCTCATGGGCGTTCTCTACATTCTCGACGAGCCCTCCATCGGCCTTCACCAGCGCGATAACGACAAGCTCCTCGATACGCTGCGCCGTCTGCGCGATTTGGGAAACTCGGTTCTTGTCGTCGAACACGACGAGGACACCATGCGCGCGGCGGATTTCATCGTCGACGTCGGCCCCGGCGCGGGCATCCACGGCGGCGAGATCGTCGCGGCAGGCTCCGTGGACGACATCATTGCCGCGCCGCGCTCCATTACTGGCCAGTACCTCTCCGGCGCAAAGAAAATCCCTGTCCCGACTGAGCGGCGCAAGGGAAATGGCAAGGAACTCAAAATTTATGGCGCGGCGGAAAACAATTTGCAGCACCTGGATGTGTCGTTCCCGCTCGGAACGTTCATCTGCGTGACCGGTGTGTCCGGCTCCGGCAAGTCGAGCTTAATTAACGAAATTCTCTACAAAAAACTCGCATCGAGCTTAAACCGCGCGCGCACGAGACCCGGCAAATTCGACCGCATTGAGGGCCTCGAGCATCTTGACAAGGTCGTCGGCATCGACCAGAGCCCGATCGGACGCAGCCCCCGCTCGAACCCCGCGACCTATACGGGACTGTTCGGCGACATCCGCGATCTGTTTGCCTCCACGCAGGACGCGAGAACGCGCGGCTACGGCCCCGGGCGCTTCTCCTTCAATACCAAGGGCGGCCGCTGTGAGGCCTGCTGCGGAGACGGTCTGGTCAAGATCGAAATGCACTTTTTGGCCGACATTTACGTTCCCTGCGAGGTCTGCCATGGCAGCCGCTATAACCGTGAAACGCTCGAGGTGCGCTACAAGGGCAAAAATATCTCGGAGGTTCTCGACATGACCGCCGAGGAAGCTCTCTCGTTCTTTGAAAATCTTCCGAAAATCCGCCAGAAGGTGCAGACGCTCGTTGATGTCGGTCTTGGTTACGTGAAGCTCGGCCAGAGCTCGACGACACTCTCCGGCGGCGAGGCGCAGCGCGTGAAGCTTGCAACGGAGCTCTCCCGCCGCGCAACCGGCAGAACGATTTATATCCTCGATGAGCCCACGACGGGACTTCATATGGCGGATGTACACCGGCTGATCGATGTTTTGCAGCGGCTGGTCGACACGGGAAACACTGTGCTCGTCATTGAGCATAACCTGGACGTGATCAAGACGGCGGACTATGTTCTTGACCTCGGCCCCGAGGGAGGCTCCGGCGGCGGCACGATCGTCTGCCAGGGCACGCCCGAGGACGTCGCCGCCTGCAAGGAAAGCTATACCGGCCAGTATCTCAAAAAGCTTCTGAAATAATTTTTTCGCCCCGCGCGAAAGAAAGGAGCGCCCCATGTCCATTCACGAAGGCCACCGCCAGCGCATGCGCCGCCAGCTCAAAACCAGCGGCATGGACTCGCTGTCCGACGTGCAGGTGCTGGAGGTTCTGCTGTATTACGCCATTCCCCGCGCGGACACGAACCCGATCGCCCACAGGCTGCTTGAGCGCTTCGGCTCTTTATCCGGCGTTCTGGAGGCCGCGCCGGATGAGCTTTTGAACATCGAGGGTATGGGCGACGCGGCGGCGCAGCTCATCTCTCTCATTCCGCAGCTGGAGCGGCGGCACTTCATCGATAGAAGCGGCAAGGCCAGCATTCTCAATTCAACGAGTAAATGCGGGCAGTATCTCGTCCCGTTCTTCCACGGCGAGCAGGAGGAGGTCGTGTACCTTCTGTGTCTGGACGCAAAGTGCAAGGCCATCTGCTGTGTGCCGGTGCACCGCGGGAGCATCACGGCGGCCTCCATCAGCGTGCGAAAAATCGTCCAGACCGCGCTCAACCAGAACGCGGCCTCGGTCGTTCTGGCGCACAACCACCCGAGCGGCTACGCGCTGCCGAGTCCCGAGGATTTGGATACCACGCGCACGCTGCAAACAGCTTTGCAGGCGGTCGGTATTGTGCTGGCCGACCACATCATTGTCGCCGACGACGATTTTGTCTCGCTGGCGGACGACGGATACCTCGGAGGTTCCTATGGACTTTAAGCTTGTTTCGGAATACAAACCCACCGGCGACCAGCCGAAGGCGATCGAATCGCTGGTCAAAGGCGTGGAAATGGGACTGGACGATCAGGTGCTGCTCGGCGTGACAGGCTCGGGCAAAACGTTCACAATGGCAAACGTCATTGCAAAGCTGAACCGCCCGACGCTCGTGCTCGCGCACAACAAAACGCTTGCCGCGCAGCTCTGTTCGGAGTTCCGCGAGTTTTTCCCGGAAAACGCCGTCGAATATTTTATCTCCTACTACGATTATTATCAGCCTGAGGCGTACATCGCGCACACGGACACGTATATTGAAAAGGACTCCGCCATCAACGACGAAATTGAGCGCCTGCGCCACTCGGCGACCTCCGCGCTTTCCGAGCGCCGGGACGTGATCGTCGTCTCCTCTGTCTCGTGCATCTACGGTCTGGGCGACCCAATCGACTATAAAAACATGGTCATCAGCCTGCGCACCGGCCAGACGCGCGAGCGTGACGAGCTCATGCGCCGCCTGACGGATATCCGCTACGAGCGCAACGACATGAACTTCACGCGAAACACCTTCCGCGTCCGAGGGGATACCTTGGAGATTTACCCTGCCTACTGGGCAGGAAGGGCCATCCGCGTCGAGTTTTTCGGGGACGAAATCGACCGCATTTCTGAAATCAACGCCGTTACTGGCATGCCCGAGCGCGTGGTGCAGCATGTGGCCATCTACCCGGCGTCGCACTATGTCGCGTCCAAAGAAAAAATGGCGCGCGCGATGCACGACATTGAAGAAGAGATGTGGCAGCAGGTCAAGTTCTTTGAATCGCACGATAAGCTGCTTGAGGCCCAGCGCATCCGCCAGCGGACGCAGTATGACCTCGAGATGCTATCTGAAATCGGCTTCTGCACCGGCATCGAAAACTACTCCCGCGTCATCGCAGGAAGAGCGCCCGGCACGCCGCCGACAACGCTCATTGACTACTTCCCGGACGATTTTCTGCTCTTCGTCGACGAGAGCCACGTAACGCTCCCGCAGGTGCGCGCGATGTACAACGGCGACCACTCGCGCAAGCAGTCGCTGGTGGATTACGGCTTCCGCCTGCCGTCAGCGTACGATAACCGACCGCTCAAATTCGATGAGTTCGAAGCCAAGATTCATCAGGCGATTTTCGTCTCGGCAACACCCGGCGACTACGAGCGTGAGCACGCGGCAAACATCGCCGAGCAGCTCATCCGCCCCACGGGGCTTCTTGACCCGGAGGTCTTCATCCGCCCGATCGAAGGGCAGATCGACGATCTGATCGGCGAAATCAACGCCACGACTGCGAAGGGTGAGCGGACTTTAGTTACCACGCTGACCAAAAAAATGGCCGAGGACCTGACAAAATACCTCACCGAAAACGGAATTCGCGTGCGCTATATGCACTCGGATATTGGAGCCATGGAGCGCATGGAGATCATCCGCGACCTGCGCATGGCAAAGTTCGACGTGCTCATTGGCATCAACCTCCTGCGAGAGGGCCTTGACCTTCCGGAGGTGTCGCTCATTGCGATTTTGGATGCAGATAAAGAAGGCTTCCTCCGCTCGGAGACGAGCCTCATTCAGACCATCGGCCGCGCCGCGCGAAACGCCGAGGGCCGGGTGCTTCTTTACGCCGACAAAATCACCCCCGCCATGCGCGCGGCCATGGACGAAACCGCCCGCCGCCGCCAGATTCAGGACGCGTATAACAAGGAGCATGGCATTGTCCCGAAAACCATCGTCAAATCTGTCCGCGACCTCATTGAAATTTCCGCCACGCCGACCCCCGAGCACAAGGGCAAAAGCGGCGTGAAGATGACGAAGCAGGAGCTCCAGCGGCAGATCGAGAAGCTGGAGAAGAGCATGCGCGAGGCAGCGAGGATGATGGAATACGAATATGCAGCCGTGCTGCGAGACGAGATCATCCGGCTTCGCGGAGAGGCAAATCAAGCGAAATGATTCTTGCTTCCTGCCGTGGCCAGGTATGGCCACGGCAGGAAGTACAGAAAGCGTTTGGAAGTCATTTCTAAAAATCAAAAAACTTTGTGGTTTAATGACCATTTTTCCTGTATTCTTCTTCCCAAGAACATGTAATTATGCACAAATTCACAGGAATCCAAAATTACACTTTGTACGAAAATGTAACGCGGCGCTGCTTTTTGGAAGTTTCCTGTAGCTTTCCGAAGGGAACCGGTATATTATATATGATATGGGGAATCGGCTTTTTTGGAGGCATAGTCCCACATGCAAAATCAGTTCGGCAAAGCACAACCCATGTGCACCAAATTCATGTTTAAACGGAGGAAACGTTTATGGTTGACGCATACTTTGGACGCTTTGTTCTCCCGGAGGATCTGCACGCAGCACTTTTAAAGTGTCGCTCGATTGCGTACATTGAGACGCAGGAGGAGCTCGACGAGCTCGTCTTCGGCCCGACGCACTCGTCCCGCTACGACGTGGTCTATAACATCGTCGGCAAAGGCACCGTCAAGGAGGCGGAGGTCATCCGCTGCAAAAACGGCGCGTCTGTCAACTTCATGGAAGACTACATGCGCCGGCGTGACCCCAACTCGATGGTCATCAGCGACGAGTTCCCGACCGACAAACCGCGTTTTCAGGAGCGCTTCGGCTATTCCTTCTCGAAGGTCCGTCAGGAGACGATGGATTGGCTCTCCGAGCAGCGGGTCATTATGCTTCCGTTTAAGGCAGGCGACCCGGCACACGGATATGACAGCCTGCTCGTTTGCCCGGCGAATGCAGCGTTCTTTGCCTTGGCGCTTGCCAACATGCAGGGCTTTGTCGCCATTCAGGATATCCCCGAAAACTACACCCCGCGTGCCATTATCTACGTCGCGCCGCCCTTCCGTCACACGCATTTTGACGGCAAGCAGGTCGTTGTCCACAATCGCAGCGAGAGCCTGCACGAGGTCTTCGCGTACAATCTCTATCCGGGCCCCTCAGCCAAAAAGGGCGTTTACTCCGTGCTTCTCGACATCGGCGAGCACGAGGGCTGGGTCTGCTGCCACGCATCTTCTGCGTTAGTTGAAACGCCGTATGAAAACGAGACCGTCTTCATGCACGAGGGTGCGTCCGGCGGCGGCAAGAGCGAGATGCTGGAGGATTTCAAGCGCGAGCCTGACGGAAGGCTTCTTCTCGGCGAGCATGTGGTGACGGGAGAGCAATATTTCTTAGATCTTCGCGAGTCATGCAGCATTTTTCCGATCTCAGACGATATGGCGCTGTGCCACTCGGCCTATCAGGACCCGCAGGAGGGTAAGCTCCGCATTGTAGATGCGGAGGCGGGCTGGTTCTTACGCATGGACAGCCTGCACGCCTACGGCAACAACCCCATCTACGAAAAAGCGTCGATTCACCCCTCGCGGCCACTGCTGTTTTTCAACATGGACGGCGTTCCGGGCGCGACGTGCCTCATCTGGGAGCATGTGAAGGACTCAAACGGGCAGCCGTGCCCGAACCCCCGCGTGATCATTCCGCGCGACATGATCGAGCATATCGTGCCTCGTGAACCGATTTCGGTTGACGTGCGGAGCTTCGGCGTTCGTATGCCGCCTTCGACGGCCGAGCAGCCGAACTACGGCGTGATGGGTCTTCTGCACATCATTCCGCCGTCTCTTGCATGGCTGTGGCGATTGGTGTCCCCGCGCGGGTTTAAGAACCCCAGCATCGTCGACGGTGGCGGCGGCATGAAGAGCGAGGGCGTGGGCTCCTACTGGCCGTTCGCGACGGGGCTTCGCGTGACGCAGGCAAATCTGCTTCTCCGGCAGATCATGGCCTGCCCGAAGACGCTCAACGTCCTCATTCCGAACCAGCACATCGGCGCGTACAAGATTGGCTTCATGAGCGAGTGGGTCGCCAGAGAATATCTCGCGCGGCACAACGGCGAAATTAAGGCGAAGCACTTAACGCCCGCAAGATGCTCGCTGTTCGGCTATGCCTTAGTTGACATGAAGCTCGACGGCCAGTATGTCCGTCAGACCTTCCTTCGCCCCGAGACGCAGTCGAAGCTGGGCATCGATGGCTACGATGCGGGCGCGAAGATTCTCACCGACTTCTTCAAAGACCAGATCAAGCAGTATCTCACCGACGATCTCGACCCGCTGGGCCGGCAGATCATCGAGTGCTGCCTGCATGACGGCACGTTGGATGACTATCTCGCGCTTACCCCGATGTAACGAATTTCAGACCGCAAAACCACCGGACTTTCGTCCGGTGGTTTCGTTATGATGTGTCAGCTTTTTTGAGATAAATTCCATCCTTCGGCCCGTTCGCGGATTTCGGTGAAGCGCTTGTACACGCCGTTTTGCCGGATGAGCTCCTGATGCGTGCCGCGCTCGGCAATTTTTCCATCTTCCACAACGAGAATCTGGTCGGCCTGCTCGATGGTGGCCAGGCGGTGGGCAATCGTGATGATCGTCTTGCCGCGCGTAAGCTCAGAAATGGCCTGCTGGATGAGGTGCTCGTTTTCGGGGTCGACGCTCGCGGTCGCCTCATCGAGGATGATAATGGGCGCGTCCTTGAGGATGGCCCGCGCGATGGACGCGCTCTGATAGCCCTTTTCGAGAAACTCGGCCTCTGCGGCGGCGTGAATCCGGTCTAATGTGGAAGAAACAGGATCCTGCGCCCTAGGGTGTATTCTTCCAACTCCCAACACACCCGGACAGCGGGTCTTTTCACGCCGCGCCGCGCCATTTTTCCTTGAAATACGTCAGTATTCCTGCGGAAAAATGTCTTGCTCAGCGCAAAAATTCCTCGCTGCCGGTCACATTGAGAGTTTTCAGATGCACCCTAGCGGTCTTCTGTAACAGTGTTATATCACTCGAACCGATGCGTCTTGTCAAGTCCCATCGGCCGCTTTCACGAAAAAATTCCCGGACACGGAATTGCCGCATCCGGGAGTTTGGTTTTTATTGCTCGCTCAGGCGGTACAAAATCGCTGCCGTCTGGGCACGGGTGAGCTTGCCCTTGGGGAGAAATAAACCGTTCGCCCCTTGCAAGATGCCCTCCTGCGTGCAAAGGGCCACGCCGGCTTTCGCCCATGCGGAAATGCGCGCGTCATCTTTATAGCCCGTCTGCTTCGTATCCACGGAGGCAAGGCCGAGTGCCGTCAGGTACCGCGCGATGACGGTCGCCATCTGCTCGCGCGTGAGCCTGTCGTCCGGCAAAAACGCGCCGTTCGAGCCGTCCATAAGCCCCGCGTCGCGCGCCCATTTGACGTAAGGCGCAAGGGGGCTATCCGCAGCAATATCCCGGTAGCCGGTCTGCTCGTAGTATTTGTAGCTCTCGTCCACACCGCAGAATTTCGCCAGACTCGTCACAAATTCGCCCCGCGTGATGGGCTTATTGGGCCGGACGCGGCCGTCTTCTTCATACGATAAGTACCCGTGGTTCAGGCAGAACTCCAGCGCGTCATACGCCCAGTGCGAGGCGAGGTTCCCTTCGTCAAAATATCCGCTGCCCGCCTCGTCAATGTCTAAGTTCACACCCGTATTCTTTGCGTCGTAGTACATGACGCCCGCCTCCGGGCGGATCCCCCGGCGCAGAAGAAGGTCCCGGACGGTGACAAATTCGTAGCCCTGCGCGAGCAGCTGATCGATGGCCGCGAGCGCGCCGTCGACGCTTGTTTTATAGATATCGTGCACCAGAATGATCGCGCCGTCGTAGCTTCCGGAGACGATGTTCCGGCAGACGGTATCGGCGTTGTGGTACTTCCAGTCCTCCGGGTCGACCGACCAGTTGATGAGCGGAACCTGCACCGCGTTTCGCACGGTCTGGTTCGCGTTTCCGTAGGGTGGGCGGATGTAGGCGGGATTGTCGCCGCCCGCTGCCGTGATGAGCTCCTGCGTCTGGCTGATCTCGCTTGCGATTTTGCTGCTCGACAGCATATTGAGGTTTTCGTGGTTCTGCGTGTGGCTTGCCAGCTGGTGCCCCTCCGCGACGATGCGCCCCAGCGTTTCGGGGTAGCCCTTTGCGCGGTAGCCGGAGACGAAGAACGTCGCCTTTACGTCGCGCGCAGCCAGCTCATCGAGAAGCATGGCTGTATACGCGCCGGGGCCGTCGTCAAATGTGATGGCGATGAGCTTTCCGGTAAACCCGGCGGCAGACGCCGGAATGCAAAGCGCGAGGAGCAAAAAGAGCGCCAGCGCGGTGCGGAAGATTCTTTTCTGTTTCATGGGGTCATCTCCTTTTGATCGTTATATCATATCATAAAATCCAGAAAATTGGTGAATCTTCAGGAAATTTAAGAGAATCGAAAGGATATCCGGGAGTTTACGAACAAAGCGTGAACGAATTGTGCGATTTGTATGAACATTTAGCACTCTCCTATTGACAGTGCTAGTTTCAGGTGTATACTGAAGCTGTTCCAAGGGAGAGAGAAAGAAAGCTCCCGGGGAACGAAAAGAATATATCATCTGGCAGCAAAAGCAACCGCCGCGCAGGCTGAAAACCCCCACGACAGGCAGTCAGAACTAGGAGGAATGTTTTATGTTGCCCAGCATTTTTGGTGAAAGTTTGTTTGATGATTTCTTCGCAGATCCGTTTGAAATGATGGCCATGCCGCAGGGACGCAATCCCCTCTATGGTAAGCACGCGAAGAACATGATGAAGACCGATATCCGCGAGACGGAAAATCAGTTTGAGCTCGACATTGACCTTCCGGGCTTTAAAAAGGAAGATGTGAATCTGGAGCTCAAGAACGGTTACCTGACGATCTCGGCCGATAAGGCGCTCGACAAGGACGAAAAGGACGACAAGGGTCGCTACATCCGGCAGGAGCGCTGGAGCGGCTCGTGCAGCAGAAGTTTCTATGTCGGCGACACCGTCAAGCCCGAGGATGTGCATGCAAAGTTTGAAAACGGCATTTTGCAGATCGCCCTTCCGAAGCAGGAGCAAAAGCAGCTCCCGTCCACAACAGCCATCGCCATCGAATAATCTTCTAAAATCAGGTGCAGCCCCGTCTCCATTTGGAGGCGGGGCTTTTTCCGTCCATGCAGACGGGCTTACAATCCTTCCGGAAATGTGCTATACTACAGAAAATACGACCAGCAGGAGGCAGCTATGCAGCAGGGATATTTTGAGAAGGAATTTACGCTCACGCCGGACTACTGCGACGCGCGGGCGGGGCTCTCGCCTCTCGGGGCGTTCACGATCTTTCAGGCCATCGCGACCGAGCACGCAGAGAAAATCGGCGTGGGCGGCGCGGCGATGGCAAAGCGCGGCGAGTTCTGGCTGACGGTACACAGCCGCATCGACTTTTTTAGCCGCGCGCAGCTCATGCAGACGCTCACGGCAAAAACGTGGCCGGAGAGTTGCGGCGAAAAGTCCATCCGCTGCTTCCGGAGCTACAGCCTCAGATGCGGAGACGCGCTCGTCGCTATGGGCCGGACGCAGTGGGCGATTTTAGGGCCGGAGCAAAAGGTCGTGCCATTCGGCCAGTCGGGCTTCCCGCAGGATTTCCCGTTCACAGGAGAAGCCGGTATTCTTGATGCGCCTACGAGATTCCGCGACGATTTTACGGACGCGGATTTTGCCCGGAATTACACCGTCCGTCCGACGGATATTGACTTTGGCCGGCACATGAATAACGTCGCGTACATCCGCGTGCTGCTCGACTGCTTCTCTGCAAAGCAAATCGCAAGCGGGACAATTTCCTCCATCGAGGCGCACTACGCTTCACCGTGCCTGGAGGGCGAGACACTCTCGGTCTACCAGAAGCAGGACGGCAATACCGTCCGCATCGCCATCAAAAAGCAAGACGGCAAGCCCGCCGTCCTGGCTGCCGTCCGCTTTACCGCGTAAGCCTCGACCTTTACGGAATGCGCCTGTTTGGTGTAATATTTCAAATTTTGCATAATCTTAAAATTTTGCGTAGGGGGCGATGCCTACATCGCCCATTGGGCACCAACGGATTCGCCGGAGATTCCCGTAAAATCGGTTCCATTTGCCGGGTCGATGTGGGCATCGACCCCTACGCATCGTTTAGAAATTTTGGACATCCCGCGAAGGATTCGGGAATATGGATAGAAAACCGCGCAGTCGAGATCGGCTCGGCTGCGCGGTTTCCCGTCAGGAAGAGAAATGATGAGGAGGTTTGTATTGGTAAATAGGGATCACGCCTGTTCCGGGTGCTCGGCCTGCCAGAGTGCTTCTGCCGTCGGCTTCCAGCATGCCGCGTAGTCCCTGCACTTTTCGCACAGGTGCTCGGCAGTCTCCGGGGCTTCCAGGTCTGTGGAGTGCGCGCCGGACTCGGCTACCATTTTCGGCAGCAGCTCCGGATTTTCGAGCATCGGACACGGGCGCAGATGATTGTCGTTGAACGGCTGCCCCTTGCGGTAGAGCTTGAACAGCGGCTGCTGGAGGCACTCGAGGAAGGACTGCTCCTTGATGTTGGCGCTCGAATAGTGAATGAAAACGCAGGGCTCAACGTCGCCCGCGGCGTTGATGTGGCAGTAGATCCTGCCGCCAGCCACGCAGCCGCCGGCAAACTCGCCGTCGTTCTGGAAATCGATGCAGTAGAGCTCTTTTCCGCCCGTGACCCCGCGAATCTCGCGCACGCGGTTCTTCATATAAATCCGCTGCTCCGGGGTCAAAAGCAGAGAGGTGTCTGCGTTCTGCCCGACGGGCATATAGTGGAAATACCACGCGAAGACGCAGCCCTTGGAGATGAGAAGATCCAAAAATTCGTCGCTCGTGACGACCTGGTAGTTCCTGCTCGTGTAGCAGATGGAAACGCCGAACGGAATGCGGTAGCTGCGCATGAGGTCCATGGCGGCAAGCGCCCGTTGGAAGTGTCCGTCTCCGCGGCGGCCGTCGTTTGCTTCCTCGAAGCCCTCGATGCTCACGGAGACGAAGAAGTTTCCGACGCGGAGCATCTCCTTGCAGAACTCGTCGTCAATCAGCGTGCCGTTTGTGAAGGCATGGAAGGCAATGTCGCGGTGCTTTTCGCAAAGCCGGATGATGTCTTTTTTGCGCATCAGGGGCTCGCCGCCGGTAAACAGGCACGCGTGCGTGCCGAGCGCCTTAGCCTCGGTGAGCGTCTTGTCCATTTCCTCGAACGTGAGGCTCTGTTTGTGGCCGTATTCCGCCGCCCAGCAGCCGGTGCAGTGCATGTTGCACGCGGAGGTCGGGTCCATCAGAATGAGCCACGGGACGTTGATATCGTATTTTGCCGCAGTTTCCTGCGCGACATGATAGCCCCGGATGCCGCCCTCGTAGACGGCGTTCGTGAGGAAGGTTTTGAGAATGTAGGGGTCGTTATCCCGCAGCAGCCGCTGGGTATAGTGCGCCCATTTGCCGTTCGGGTCATTTGCGATCATGCGAAGCGTCTGGAAGGACGTTTCGCTCCAGACGTCTCCGTGCAGCCGCTGCACCATGGCGATCAGATCGGAGGCGACCTGCGACGCGTCATGCGTCTGTCCCTTTTTGATGAGGTTATCCAGCAGCGTCTCAAACGTTTTGCGCTCGGCAGCGTGAGAAATTTTATCGGCGAGCGTCATAAAAGCCGTCCTTTCGTTGTAAAACCCGTTGTTTTCGTGCTTGCAGGTTCAGTATACGTGGTTTTCTGCGAAACCGGTACGGGCAAAGGCCGGACGATTGCCCCAAAATTGGGCAGCAGCCCCGTAAGTGTCCAACAAATGACGCTTTCAAAAAGAAGATGCTGGAAACACCATGAAAAAGCGGAAGCCGGGCTCGTAGATTTGACAAGCTTTTTTGCTTCCGGGCGGCGAAATTTTGTCGCATGGCACAATCTTTTGGCGATTGCGAAAGTTTCTCTTGAAAAATGGCCGCGCCGGTGGTATTCTTGCACCATCTCAGAAAGACCTATGGAAAGGATGACGAGCGATGCATAATTCGGCAATGCACCATCAGAATACCGCTCGTTTTGCGCAGAGCTCCTGCGCCCGTTTCGCGTGCTCTGAGAACAATTCCATCATCATTATTCTGGACGCCGTACTGGCGTCCATTTTTGCGCTTATTTCCCTTCTTTCCATTCGACTTCCCCTTGCGGAGTCCCGAAACCTGACGAGCTTTCAATCCATGCCGCAGTTCGCATGAGCGTTTGATACGCACAGAAAACGATGCAGCACCAAGAGGCTTCGCCGGTTTCGGCGGAGCCTCTTTTTTCGTGATCTTTGCGCTTCCGGTCCGGCCAATCGGAGGCGGGCAAGATAAAAAATTCCAACGAAAGAGAGACTACCCCATGGAATTCATCAACTTTGTAATGGCGCTCAGCCCCATCGTCGTCGTTCTGGTCGGCATTCTGGCGTTTCATCAGTCCGCCAAAAAGGTCGCACCGGTCGCGCTGGTCTGGACACTGATTCTGGCTTTTACGTATTTTAACGTCACAGGCGCAACGTTCAAGGAAAACGTCGCAACGTATGACCCGCTGGTCTGGAAGGGCTTAAAAGAAGGCCTCAAGATCGTTCTGATGGTCTTCGGCGCCTTTGTCATTTTGAATCTTCTGCGCGAGACGGGTGCAATTGAGGACGTAAAGTCCACGATCGCGAGAATCAGCGATGACCGCCGCGTACAGGTTGTCATCATCGGCATGATGCTCCCGATCTTCTTAGAGGGCGCAGCAGGCGCAGGCGCTCCGGCGGCGATCGCAGCTCCGTTCCTCGTAGCCCTTGGCTTTGACCCGGTCACCTCCATCGCAATTGCGCTGCTTGGTGACGCGACCCCGGCCTCCTGGGGCGGCGCGGGCCTGACCACCATCAACGGCGGCGCGGCTCTGGTAGACGCGGGCGTATCGACTGTGGCGCTCAACTCCGCGATGGTCGGCCGGTTCCACATGTTCGGCGTTCTCATCATCCCCTTTATCATGGTCTGGATGGCCTACGGCAAGAAGGGCTTCAAGGGAATCCTCCCGTATCTGACATTTGCGGGCGTATCGACCTGTCTTGTGATGTTCGTGCTCTCCAACTTCGTGGGCGCGGAGGTCACCTCAATGGGCACGGGCCTCATCTCGATTCTGCTGTCCGTTGCGTACGTGAAGCTCGTCGGCGTGAAGACCCCGGACGAGTTCCGCAACCAGGAAGAAGCGCGCGCGCGCAAGTATTCCTCCTTTCAGGCAATGTCTCCGTACATCTACATGCTGGTCCTGCTGCCGCTGGTGCGCTACGGCTTCCCGGCGGTTGTCCCCAACGGCTTTGCGGTCATGTGCACGTTCGGCTACATCTTTTGGGTCGATCTCGTGATTCTTGTTTGCGGCATGCTCGGCGCGGCAACGCTCGGTGTGAGCCGGAAGACCTACAGCGCAGTCTGCAAGCGCACAGTCGGCCATGTGGCGCCGGTTTTGGTCACAATGGGAAGCCTGCTGGTTGTGGCCTACATCATGCAGTCGCCCAGCACGGGTATGATGAACCTGCTGGCCTCCGATATTGCTTCTGTCGTCGGCAAGTTCTATCCGGCAGCGGCGGTTTTGATCGGCTCAAGCGGCGCGTTCATCACCGGCACGGGCCTGGGCTCGAACATC
Source organism: Oscillospiraceae bacterium (assembly GCA_916988195.3). GTDB lineage: Bacteria > Bacillota > Clostridia > Oscillospirales > Oscillospiraceae > CAG-170. Next base: position 6,634 of record CAKASQ030000035.1, on the reverse strand, counting down.
ATGTTCGCCGATATGCACCTGCAGGCGGCCGAAGCCCTCTCCATGAACCCCATCACGATCTTCGCGGGGCAGAACGCGGGCGCTTCGCTCGGCAACCTCATCTGCCCGAACAACACCGTCGCCGCCTGCGCTACGGTCGACCAGATCGGCAACGAGAGCGACGTTATGAAAAAGACCCTCAAGGCGTTCGCGATCATCCTGTGCATGTATATGGTGCTCGCGATGCTCTACACCTGTGTTCTCTTCCCGAACTTCGGCATGTAAGCCGGAGCGCCAGATTCCATTTGAAATGATTTACGAAAGGATGCGTTATATATGAGTAAGAAACGAGTTCTTGGTGTCATCGGCCTAGGCCATGTGGGCGCGCACGTCGCCTACTCCCTCGCGGTACAGGGCATTGCGGACGAGCTGGTACTGGTCGACAAAAACGAGCAGAAGCTGGCAAGTGAGGTACAGGACCTCCGCGACGCGGCGGCGTATCTTCCGCACCGGGTGACGGTTCGCGCGGGCGATTTCGCAGACCTTGGCGAGTGCGACGTAATTGTCAACAGCGTCGGCAAAATTGAGCTTCTGCGCGAGACGCACGACCGGCTGACCGAGATGGATTTCACCGTTCCCGCCGTCCGCAGTTACGCGGCAAAAATCAAGGCATCCGGCTTTGACGGCGTGCTCATCAACATCACGAACCCCTGCGACATCGTTACGCGCGAGCTGGCTCTGGGTCTCGGCCTTCCGAGAGGAAGAGTCTTCGGTACAGGCACGGGCCTTGACACCTCCCGCTTGTTGAGCGCCCTTGCCCGGCAGACCGGCGTTGACCATAAGTCCATCACCTGCTACATGCTCGGCGAGCACGGCAACCAGCAGTTTGCGCCGTGGTCCTGCGTAAGCTTCCGCGGGATGCCGCTTGACGTGTGGGCAGAGAAGGACGCGCGCTTCCGCTTTGACAGAGCCGCGCTCCAAAAAGAGTCCATCGGCGGCGGCTGGGTCACGTTCTCCGGCAAGTTCTGCACCGAATACGGCATCGCGACAACAGCTGCGCGCATGGCGCACATTGTGCTCCATGACGAGAAAGCCATCATGCCGGCAAGCGCCGAGCTCTGCGGCGAGTATGGTGAGACCGGTCTCTTCGCAGGCGTTCCGTGCGTCATCGGCGCAAACGGCGTCGAAGAGGTTGTCGAGCTTCCGCTGACAGGCGACGAAAAGGCGACGTTCCACGCCTGCTGCGAGGGCATCCGCACGAACATGGAGCATCTCAAGGAACTTTAATCAAAAAAGCCGACGTGTTTTTGACACGTTTCAATGCAGTTTTACCAAGGAGGTTTCTGATATGAAAATCACCATCACACCCAACCCGAACCACGGCACGCTTCCCGCGTCCGACAAGCTTGGCTTCGGCAATGTTTTCACCGACCACATGTTCCTCATGGATTACACGGAAAAAGACGGCTGGCACAACGCCCGCATCGTCCCCTTTGGCCCGATCTCCATGTCCCCGGCGGCAAGCGTTCTGCACTACGGCACGGAGGTCTTTGAAGGCCTCAAGGCCTATCGCCGCCCGGATGGCGAGGTACAGCTGTTCCGTCCGTGGGAGAACGTCGCGCGTCTGAACCGCTCGTGTGACCGTCTCGGCCTTCCGCGCATCGACGAGGAAGACGGTCTGGAGGCCATCAAGGCGCTTGTGAAAATGGACGCCGGCTGGGTTCCGTCCGACCCCGGCACATCCCTTTACATCCGCCCGTTCCTGTATTCGACCGACCCGACGCTCGCGCTGCACGGCGTGCATGAGGCGACGTTTGCCGTTATCCTCTCCCCGTCCGGCAGCTACTTTGCAGACGGCCTTAAGCCCGTTCCCATCATGGTCGAGACCGAAGATGTGCGCGCGGTGCGCGGCGGCACGGGCGAAGCAAAATGCGGCGGCAACTACGCGGCAGCCAACCGCGCCGGCGACAAGGCCATCGAAAAGGGCTATTCGCAGGTGCTGTGGCTCGATGGTGTGGAGCGCAAATACGTCGAAGAGGGCGGCGGCATGAACGTCATGTTCAAGATCAATGGCACCGTCGTCACTCCGATGCTCACGGGCTCGATCCTGCGCGGCGTGACGAGAAAGTCCTGCATCGAGCTTCTCAAGAGCTGGGGCGTTCCGGTCGAGGAGCGGCTTCTCAGTGTCGACGAGCTTTTCGAGGCAGCCAAGAACGGCACGCTTGAGGAGGCTTGGTGCGTCGGCACGGCGGCCGTCATCTCCCCCATCGGCGAGCTTGCATGGAACGACGACAAGTACGAGGTCAACCACAACCAGATCGGCGCGCTTTCCCAGAAGCTCTACGACGAGCTGACCGGTATCCAGTGGGGCACAAAGCCCGATCCCTTCGGCTGGACCTGCAGGGTCTGATTGCAATTGCACCGCGCCTGATCAGCGCCTTTTGATAAAAAATCCACCATTCAAGCAAGAATGGTGGATTTTTTGTGCTGGAACACAGTTGCAATTTACGACAAATTATGGTATTGTCATATCGGTGCTACCGATAAACGGCAAGCGGGCGGATCCCTATGCACATCAGCAGCGGACTTCCCTCTTTTTGTTGCCCCCTGACTTATAGAAAGGGGGCTGCGGCAGATGGTTACATATTCTGATATGATTCAGCTTGGTATCCTCATCGTCGGCATTATTCGCCTCTTTATTCAGGTTAATAACAAAAAGAAGTAACCGCCCAATCTTCCCACAGATGACGGTTACTTCTTAACCAAATTCCAGGGGAGCTGCCTGTTTGCCGGTAGCACCCTCGCTATGTTTAGTATATCCGATTTTCAGAAAATATCAAGGGCTCCGGCGATTGCATTTACTCGATCTCGAGGCGGCGACCGGTGGGCTCTTCCTTCTTCTGCTTCGGAAGGGTCAGGGTCAGAACGCCGTCTTTGTACGCGGCCTTGATATTCGCGCAGTCGATGCCGCTGACATCGAAGCTCCGGCTGTACGAGCCAAAGGAGCGCTCGCAGCGCAGGTAGCTGTTCTTCTTGTCCTTCTGCTCAAACTCGGAATGGCGTTCGGCGGTAATGCTCAGGGTGTTGTCCTTCACATCGACGTGAATGTCTTCCTTCTTAAAGCCGGGGAGATCCGCCTCCAGCGCGTAGCTCTCGCCAAGGTCCTTGATATCGGTCTTCAGTTCGCCCAGCGAACGGTCGGAGAAGAACGCCTTTTCCAGATCATCAAAGTCCTGGAACGGATTGTATACGGAATGATTCTTGCGGCTATACGGTACTAACATCATAATTTACCTCCTGAACGGGAACTTATTTCGTTCCCTCTTGTTTTCTTTTTATGGCTTCAGTTTACTTCCGGATTATGAACAAATCTGCGTGTTTTTATGAACGGACTGTAAATTTTAGCACTCGCATAAATAGAGTGCTAAAATTTATATTCGGGGAACAAATGTCCTGCCGCTGCGTCTAATCTGATACGAAAGGGAGGAATCAGAACCATGCTAGTGATCAACCATCTGACAAAGGCCTTCGGCGACAAGCTCGCGGTGGGCGATCTGTCGCTGCATATCGCCCCGGGCGAGATTTGCGCCTTCATCGGCCACAACGGCGCGGGCAAAACGACGACCATCAAGGCCTGCTGCGGCATTTTGCAGCCGGACAGCGGTGAGATTTTCATCGCGGGGAAATCCGTCGCAAATGACCCCATCGCCTGCAAAAAAGAGCTTGCCTACATTCCGGATAACCCCGACCTCTACGAATTTCTCTCCGGCATTCAGTACCTGAACTTCGTGGCGGATATTTTCGGCGTTTCGCAGGCAGACCGGCAAAGCCGCATTCATCGCTACGCGGACCTTTTTGATCTGACGAGCGATCTGGCCCAGCCGGTCTCCAGCTACTCGCACGGCATGAAGCAGAAGCTCGCGATCATTTCCGCGCTCCTCCACGAGCCGAAGCTCATCATCATGGACGAGCCCTTTGTCGGTCTCGACCCGACGGCCTCGCATTTACTCAAGGAGCTCATGCGCGAGCATTGCCGAAACGGCGGTGCGATTTTCTTCTCGACGCACGTGCTCGAGGTCGCGGAAAAGCTCTGCGACAAGGTCGCCATCTTACGCAAGGGCAAGCTCATCGCCTCCGGCACGATGGAAGACGTCAAGGGCAACCAGTCGCTTGAGGAGGTATTTCTGGAACTGGAGGCGGAGTCGTGATGCTGAAAACGCTCCTCAGGGTTCGTCTCGCGGCCTTTGCCGCCTATTTTACAGGCGCGTCACGCAGCCAGAAAAAGCGCTCGGGCGCACAGAAAATCGGCATGCTCCTTCTGATGCTTTACTGCTTTGCCGCGTTCGGCATGCTGTTTTACACGAGCTTTTCCGCGCTGGCAGGTGTTTACGCAAAGCTTTCGCTCGGCTGGCTCTATTTTGCGATGTACGCCGTGGCGGCGTTTGCGCTGATGGTCTTCGGCACGGTGTTCACGGCAAAGGCGCAGCTGTTTGAGGCGAAGGACAATGAGCTTCTGCTCAGTCTCCCGGTTCGTCCGCGCGATATTCTGGCCAGCCGGATGGTATCGCTGCTTCTGTGGAACCTGCTGTTCGGGCTGATGGTTGCCGTTCCGGCGCTGCTCGCGTGGACGCAGGCGGCAAGGCTTCCGGCTCTCGGCTTCGTCTCGTTTATCCTGCTGCTTCCGGCGCTGGCCTGCTTTAGCCTCGCGGTAACAAGTCTTCTCGCGTGGGCGCTGAGCCTGCTTGGAAGTCGGGTGCGGAACAAATCCCTTGCGACAATCATCGGCTCGGTCGTCTTTCTGGGGCTCTATTTTGCCGTCATCTTCCGGATGAACAGCTATATCACGCAGCTGGCGCAAAACGGCGCGCAGATCGCCGCAGCGCTATCTGGCGCAAAAGTCCTCGTCTGGCTCGGCCGGGCGATGGCGGGAGAAAGCGCACCGGCGCTTGTATGGTCGCTTCTTGCGACGCTCGCACCGTTCGGGCTCGTTTCCTGGCTTCTTAGCCGAAGCTTTACCCGGATTGTAACGACAAAGCGCGGCCTTCCCAAGGTGCGCTATGAAGAAAAAGCGCTCAGGACCGCGAGCGCAGACACGGCGCTTGTGCGTCGCGAGCTGCGGCGGCTCGGCGCGAATCCAACCTATTTGCTTAACTCGGGGCTTGGCGTTCTGTTTTTGCTGGCGGCGGCCGTTGTGCTCGTGATCAAGCGGGACGTGATTCTGGATGTGCTTGCGCAGATGCCGGAGCTGGCGTCTTCCCTGCCGGTGTTCCTCGCGCTTGCCATCGGCGGGATGCTTGGCATGACGCTCTTTACGCCGAGCTCTGTGTCGCTGGAGGGAAGGAACCTCTGGATTTTGCAGTCCATGCCCGTCTCCGGCGCGCAGGTGCTGCGGGCAAAGCTCCGGATGGCAGACCTCCTGACGCTTCCTGCGGCCGTCATTGCATCTGTTTGCTGCGCGTGTGTGACGGAGCTCTCGCCGCTTATCCTGCTCGACAGCGTCCTGTTTGCGCGCTTTGCAAACGTGCTTGGCCTTCGCGAGGGCATTGTGCACGCAAAGCTCGACTGGTCGAACGAAGCGCAGGCCGTAAAGCAGAGCTGGGCCGTGATGCTGACGATGCTCGTTTGCTGGGGCGTTTTGCTCGCGGCAGGCGCGGCTTGGCTGATGTGGCTGGCAGAGCTTGTATCCCCGGAGGCATTTTTGCTGGGCTTCGGTGCGGTGCTGCTCTTTTTAGACACGCTCCTTCTTCGCTGGCTGCAAACCGCTGGGGCAGAACGGTTTTCGCGTCTTGGTTGATTGGAAACTCTAAAGAAGCGCCCGAAGTTTCAGCGTTTTGCCGACTTGTAAACCCGCGCCCTTTGCGGTATGATAGGCGCTGTTGACAATCCGCGAAACGCGGCGAAGGGAGGCGCGCTTATGAAATACATCGCCATCTGCGGTACGGTCGGCTCGGGCAAGACCACGATGCTGGGCAAACTTCTTGATTATTTCGGCGCGCGCGCATCGTTCCACGAGGAGCGGCCGCAGGACAATCCCTTCATCTGCGACTATTACGCGGACTCGAAGCGCTGGACGTTCCACGCGCAGGTGAGCTTTTTGTCTTTATACTTTGACGACCCGGCGTGGAAGCCCGGAAATGGCGAGACAGAGCTCTTTTTCTTCGACCGCTGCTTCCTTGAAAACCTTGTCATCGCGCGCTACCGGCTCGATCAGGGCGATCTGACGCAGGCGGAGTTTGACGTGCTCGAAAAGCTCGCGACGGGTATCGGCTCGCTCATGCCGAAAATCGACAAGTACATCTACCTCGACTGCTCCATTCAGACGATCCTCGAGCACATGCGAGCAAGGGGCCGGGACTATGAGGATAACCTCGACCTTATGTACGTCTACGAGCTCAAAACGCTCTATGATAACTGGCGGCTCACACTTCCTCCCGAGCGCACGCTGACGGTCAACATGGACGGCGGAGAATATGACCTCGACAAGATCGTACGGTTCATTGAGGCCTGAGCGGTTTTGATGTCCCACGGGATTTATGAAATCTACCCGACTATGCGCAGGGGTCGATGTGGGGCATCGACCCCTACTAGCTCATTAATTCTAAAATTTTATTTCTGGATAGAGATGAGAAAGCTTAATTCGAGCGTCGTCAGTCGT
>CAKASQ030000034.1 GCA_916988195.3 Oscillospiraceae bacterium | reverse complement strand
GCATTTTACGACTGACGACGCTCGAATTAAGCTTTCTCATCTCTATCCAGAAATAAAATTTTAGAATTAACGAGCTACTACGAACCCGGGAAAAGACGGCACGAACGCGAAAAAGGCAGCGCGGGACACATGGGCGGCGGGCGCAATGTTACAAGCGTATGCAACAAAAGCCCACGTTATGTTACAAGAACATTACAACTCCCGCGGGGCTCTTGACCTTTGGCGCGCGATGGATTATGATACTGCCAGATGATGGCCAAGGGGCTTTTGTCCTGCGGCAATCAAATTTAGACAGGAGGAAAACTCAATGAAGAACTTCAAAAAGGTTCTTGCGCTGGTTCTGGTTCTGGCATCCCTGCTGGGTCTGGCAACCATGGCCGGCGCGGCGACTGAGTACAAGGACGCCGACAAGATCAACGCGGATTACACCGAAGCGATCAAGGTCCTTGATCTCATCGAAACAATGCAGGGCTATCCCGACGGGAACTTCAAGCCCACTGCAACCATCACTCGTGAAGAGGCTGCTAAGGTCATCGCCATCTTTGACAACAAGGATGCAGACATCAGCACCTACTACACCTCCATCAACCCCTTTACCGATGAAAAGGGTCGTTGGGGCGAGTCCTATGTTGGCTACGGCTATCGCGCAGGCATCATCGCCGGCATGAACGCCACCACCTATGCTCCCACCTCCAACGTCACCGGCACCCAGTTCCTGAAGATGGCTCTGGTCACCCTGGGCTACGATCAGGAGAAGGAAGGCTTTGTTGGCACTTCCTGGGCAGTCAACGTTCTGGCTCTTGCTAAGAAGATCGGCCTGATCGACGATCTGGCTGACGGCTGGAAGCCCGAGCATGACCTGACCCGTGAAGAGGCTGCTCAGATCCTTCTGAACGCTCTGAACGCTGACACTGTCGAGTACGCACAGGAAGCTAAGTCCGCGAACTGGAAGCCGACCGAGAAGGACGGCGTTATCACCTTCGGCGGCAAGCTGTACCTGACTGTTGCCGGCGCTGTCAAGACCGGCAAGGCTCTGTACAAGGACTTCGACCTCAAGAAGGAAGACTCCACCGACGCTTTCTATCGTCCCTACACCAAGTGGACCAAGGATCATGTCTCTGTTGAGATCATGAAGGCTCCGAAGGTCACCTTCACCAAAAAGTTCTCCGCTTGCGAACTGCTTGTCGCTCTGGGCGTCAAGGAGTCCGACACCAAGACCAAGATCTTCATCGATAAAGTCTACTGCGATGGCGACGACACCGTTGATTTCGACGACTACGATATCTACGATGACGCTTACAAGAACGCTGATGACGAAGCTTACTGGAAGCACGGCAACAGCAACTGCCCGGATGCTACCGGTGCAAAGCACGGCGCACAGGGCACTCTGACCCAGGTCTTCTACAACGGCAAGGACGCTGATGGCAACAAGCACTACACCATCACCTCCATCGAGACTTGGCTCGGCAAGGTCACCAAGGTCACCAATAAGACCACTGCTCACGACAACCACGTCAAGAGCGACGGCGCTGTCAAGCTGAACGCTTACTTCAACAACCTCCAGACTCTCGAAGAGAACAACTACGACTACTGCGGCAAGATGGACGAAGCTGGCCACACCGGTCACTGCGCAGCCCTCGAGAATGCGAACGATGATGGCGTGACTGAGCTGACCTTCAATGATCCCACCGGTCTGAAGAAGGACGACTATGTCCTGTTCACCTACTCCTTCCGTACGCTCGATGATGACGGCGACAAGACGGACGACTATGAGTGCGTCCAGACTGTCGATGTCACTGAAGGTAAGAACGGCCGTCTCTCCGGCTACAAGTTCGGCACCTCCGCTGGCTCCGATCCTTCCGAGACCCGCATTGACAGCGAATACGTCAAGGATTCCCAGCACTTCCACATGGGCTATGATCTGTCCAAGACCAACCAGTACGGCACCTACACCTTCTTCTATGACGCTTACGGCAACGTGATCGGCATGAAGGACGCTGCTGACTCCTCCAACTGGGCTGTCATCGACCGCGCTTGGGTCACCTTCGAGAACAAGGGCACTGCTGTCATGAACGCTGACGTCGTTAGCGTCGATGATGCGAAGACCACCACCAGCACTGTCAAGAAGTTCACGGATATCACCGATTACATTGAGGCTATTGAGGAATCCATCAACGACTCCTCCGCGAAGAACTTCGCTTATGATCTGGCTGTGTACCTGAAGAACCTCACCAACGGTGAAGGCTACAAGGACTTCGACCCGATTTACGATCACCTGTTCAAGGTTTCCACTGACAAGGATGGTGTCTTCTCTCTGAAGGTTGCTAAGAACTCTGACGGTGAGGATGTTGTCAACGCGTATGGCGATTTGGACAGCACCGCTTACACCATCAAGACTGTCAACGGCAAGCCGTATCTCGAGATCAATGATGCTGATCATACGGATTACAAGGAAGTTACCCTGACTTCCAACACCAAGTTCCTCGTCCACAACATGGACGGCACTTACTCCGCATACACCGGCTACAAGAACGTTCCGTCCCTGATTGCCCACTATGCTGAGGTTGTCTTCGATTCCGACCACGTGAACGAGCTGGTTGCTGAGGTTGTCTATCTGACCAAGGATGTCTACACGACCGATAGCAAGGTTGTCGCTTATGTTGGCAACGGCGCTGATCGCAGCAACATCGAAGTTGTTGAGGACGGCGACACGTACTACAACCTGACTGCTTATGTCAACGGCGAAGAGACCAACGTCTATGTCGACGAGGCCGATATGAAGGCATACTTCGACAAGAAGGCCGATTCCTTCGTGGCTGGCTTCTATGAGCTGCAGTACACCGAGATCGACGGCGTCAAGACCGCGAAGGTCACCAAGAACTACACCGCTTCTACCGACGATGATGACAACTACCTGGTCGAGCCGGTTGAGGCTGAGTACTTCAACGGCACTGTCATCAAGATCGATGGCACGACCTACGCTCTGACTGATGATTGCGGCCTGTTCGCGATCAACGGCAAGAAGGTCGAAAAGAGCTCCGCTTCCGAGATCGAAGACCTGTACGATGATTTCGACAGCTTCGACGATACCAATGACGACAACGAGAACGCTCACAAGGTCTACGTTGCTCTCAACGATAAGGACGAGGCTACCGCGATCTACATCAAGCTGGCAGTCAACGACTAATCCGAACCTTTTAGAGTTCAGTTAGTTCACTCCTAAAAAAGTCCCCGGGGCGCAAGCCCCGGGGATTTTTCCAGCCTCTTGACAAACCGGCTGGATTGCGTATAATAAAAGAAGAGAGACGATACCGATAAGCGGTTCGGCTCAAGAATTGGTTTGCAGTTTAAAAACTAGAAACCGTCACTTTGCCGAGTGGCGGTTTCCGCGTCTCTTTACGATAATGGTAACTGTAAAAGCACCAATATGTAACGTAATACGCATAAGCTTCACCTCCTTTTCGGAAGTGTCAGCCGAACCGCCTACCGTGTATCGTATCGTCTCTCCCGCCCATACGGGCGAGATCATTGTAACGCAAAAAGCAGAATTTGTCAATCGAACGCACTTGACAAATCCAAGCTGACGGGTATAATAAAAGAAGAGAGACGATACCGATAAGCGGTTCGGCTCGTTAAAGGTTGCTTAGAAAATTTCCAAGAAAACCGTCACTTGCCAGAGTGGCGGTTTTCGCGTCTCTTTACAATGATTGTGACCGTGTATGGCCCAATATGTAACGTAATACGCATAGGCTTCACCTCCTTTTCGGAAGTGTCAGCCGAACCGCCTACCGTGTATCGTATCGTCTCTCCCGCCCAACAAGGGCAAGATCATTGTAGCGCAGAAAGCAGAATTTGTCAAATAAAACCCCGCTTCCGGTTGGAGGCGGGGTTGCTTTTTGCGACAAAATATGGTATGCTCACGATGGTGCTACCGATAAACGGCAAGCGGGCGGCTTCCCACTGCATTTGCGGAGGGTAAAACGTCTTTTTGTGCCCTCCGACACATAGAAAGGGGGGCCAGTGATTATGGTTACATTCTCGGAATTGTTCCAGTTTTGTATTCTCATGGTCAGTGTGATCAGCCTCGTTATTAAGGTCTGTAACAGCAAAAAGAAGTAACCGCCCACTCTTCCCAAAGACAGCGGTTACTTCTTTTTAATCGCTAGGGAAGCTGCTCGTTTGCCGGTAGCACCCTTGTTACTTTCAGTATAGCCGATTCTTCTAAAATGTCAAGGCCCGCAGCGGCAAAAAGCTACAGCAGCACGAGCGCGGTATCGTAGATTTTGCAGCTTTGGCTCGGGAGCGTGAGCTTGAGCTGCGCGGTCTGCGCGTTTTCCGGAATATCGACGCGGAAACGCAGCAGCGTGCAGCGTGTGCCGCCGGGGAGCTTATCTGAGACGGTCTGGGTGGGCGTGAGCGCAGTAAATTCGCCGGAATCAAAGCGAAGGGCCGCCTGCGCAGTTTCGGTCGAGGCGTGGAGCAGAATTTCCGCGTGCGTGCAGCCGGAAGGAATGGCGCGCGCGTTCAGCGAGACGCTGCCCTCCTGATAGATGACCGGCGTGACGCTGAACACGATGGATTTAAGCGTAAAGGTGCTCGCGGCCATCGACTCGATCCAGAGCATCATGTCGTATCTGCGGTTCGGGTCGAGCAGGAACGGTGTGTTGAAGGTGATGGGATCGTCCGTGCCGCCTGAGCGCGTCATGGTGGCGAGCTCAGTTTCCAGCAGCGACTCGCGCGTCGCCGAATCCCAGATCGCGAGCTTGACGGCCGTGGTCGTCGAGCCGGTCGTGGCGACCGATTGCAGCTTGAGGGTAGAGAGCGTGCCGTATGCGTCGGGGTAGAAACTGAAGAGCTTCACCCAAGTTTGCGTTACCTGCGTTGCGCGCGAAATGCCGCTGGCGTTGAAGGCATTGTCCGCCGCGTTGCCGAAGACCGTGCCGTCAGACACACCCTCCGTCAGCAGCTCGCCGCACTGGTTCAGAAAATACACGCCCGTGTAGTCTGCAACCTGCTCCATGTCCGAAAACGCGTCCGCCTGAATGCTGTCGGAATAGGCCGCGTGCCCGCCCTGATGCGCCTGCGCCGCCATCACACCGCCAAGTGCGATGAGACCCGCCTCCGCCTGACGCAGCGCCCGCGCGCCGCTGGTGTCCAGCCGTGAAAAGTTGTCGTTGACCTCCGCGAGGCAGACTGGGTCCTCCGGCAGCCACGTGCATAGGCCGAGCTTCTGTGTTCTGGTCATAAAAAATCCTCCTGTAAGTAAAATTGGGGAAGCCCCTTCACTTACAGGAGAAATATGCACCTTTGTTGCACGCAAAATGGCAACGGCGGTGCTACGTGATCACAAATCCGCCGTTGACCCCAAGAACCTGCCCCGTCACGAACGGCGCGTCAATGAGATACGCCATCGCCTGCGCGACATCTTCCGGCCGGCCCAGCTTTTCAATCGGGGTCTGTTCGCGGAGCGATTCCATCACCTCCGGCGCAACGTTTGCGCACATGTCGGTCTGGATCACGCCCGGGCAAATTGCGTTGACGCGGATGCCGCTCGGCCCCAGCTCCTGCGCCAGTGCCTTCGACAGCGCCAGCACCGCGCCCTTCGTCGCCGAATACGCCGCTTCGCACGATGCGCCGACCTGCCCCCACATGGAAGACACCGTCACGATCGCGCCGGCCTGCTTCTGGAGCATCCCCGGCAGCGCCGCGCGCACGCAGTGGAAAATTCCATCGACATTCACCGCGAAAATCCGCCGCCACGCGTCAGGCGTAATTTCAGAGATCAGCCCATAGTGCGCAATCCCCGCGTTGCAGACGAGCCCGTCCAAGGGCGGCAGCTCCCGGAACGCCGCCTGCACCGCCGCTTCATCCGCCACATCGCAGCAAATACCAACCGCGCCCGTATCGAACGATAACGCCCGCGCCTTCTCGTAGCTCTTTTCATACAGGAACCAGACCCGGTCCCCCCGCGCAGCAAACAGCTTTACCGCCGCCGCGCCGATGCCCCGGCTCCCGCCGGTGATCAAAATGTTCATATAAACCTCAAATCAAACGCCCTTTTCCCGGACATTCCCGAAAAAAGGGCGCAAGTTTCATCTTCTTCTGGTCTTTGTCTTGTGCTCGGAATACTGCTTGATGGAGGACATTTTGCTGCTCGACTCCGTCATAAACTGCTTGAGCATATCGTCGAACGACTTCTGCTGCGGCTGGGCAGCCGAGCTGTTTGCCGGACGCGGCGCGGACGCACGCTCGCCGGACTGCCCGGGGTTTCTTTGCGCGCCGCCGTTGAAGCTGCGGCTTTGCGGGCGCGAAAACTGCGGCTTGCTGGGCGCGGGAAGGGTGCGCTTGATGGAAAGATTGGTTTTTCCGTTTTCCCGGCTGATGATCATGACCTTCACGTCCTGACCCTCGGTCAGATGCTCGCGAATGTCGTTGACGTAGGCGTGGGCGATTTCCGAGATGTGTACCATGCCGGTTGACCCATCCGGCAGCGCAACAAACGCGCCGAACTTTGTCAGACTCTTGACCTTGCCTTCCACAACTGCTCCAACTGTAAGCTCCATATGTTCGTTTTGTTCTCCCATCTTATTCTATCCCGGGAAGAAGCAGCTTCTTCCGGAACGGTATGCCATCATTCGCCCACATCGTAAAAGATGATATCGCCCTCTTCGACCATGCCGAGCTTATCCCGCGCGACGGCGGCCACGCCCTCGTCCGTGCCCAGTGCGTCGATGGAGTCCTGCAGGCGGTTGTTTTCCTGCCGGGTGGAAGCAATCGAGCTGTTGAGAATCGCTTCCTGTTCGTTTTTCTCGTTGATCTGCTGCCGAAGCGACACCAGCGTCACCGTCGCGTAAACCACGAGAATCAGGATGACGAGCTTCACCAGAAGGGAAGACTTGACGAATTTCATGCTGTGCCTTGCCCCTTTCCGAATCCGCGCGGCGTAGAAATATCTTATCGATAATTGTACCCCATTTTTTGCTTCTTGCAAAGAGGTTTTTCAAAAAAACTGAAAATTTTTTTGCGCAAAACCGTACCGGCTGCAAGATCGTATGCAAAAACTGCCTAAAACACCGGAGAAGTCCGGTCAGAGCCCGCAGAATAACCGGGCTCAACACGAGAAAATATCCTGCCGCACCAAGAAGAATCCCCGGAAAGAAAAACAGCCGGAACTGTCCCTGCCCCGCATAGAGCGCAAAGCCGAGCAGGGACAGAAACAGCAGCAGCAGAAACAGCGCGTCCAGCATTGTCCCGAGCTTTGGGAGGAACCTTCGCGGCGCGCGCAGAAGATCATAGACGAGGCCGAGCAGCCCGCCAAGAAGCACTGCCTGCGCAAATTGCTCCGCCTGAAAAAGAACCGGAAGCTCCATCAGCCGAACAGCCGCCCGAAAAAGCCTCCGGCGGGCGCCGCGTCCTCATAGCTGAGGGAGTCGACCGTTCCGTCGACCAGCACTTCGCCGCCATCCAGGCGCAGAAGCTGCAAATGAAGATTCTCGCCTCGCACGATGAGCGTTCCGCGCGTGGTGGTGAGGACGATGGTTGCCTCGTCGAAGCTCTCCACTTCGATGACCCCCGTCATATGAAGCCGCGAACGGCTGTCCAATTGCAGCTGATGCGGCGCTTGCAGCGCGTTTTCCGTTCCCATAGTGCCCCTCCTTCACCTGCCGGATGATACAGTATACGGCGGGGGAGAACGCAATATGAGCTGGAACTTAAATTTCCTTGTACATGGCGGACGCGTCGTCCTTGCGCACGGCCTCTGCCACGGCCAGAACCTCGACCTTGAGCGTCCTGGAGCCAAAAGCGATTTCGATCTGGTCTCCGACCTTCACGTCATAGCTTGCCTTCGCGGGCTTGCCGTTTACCGAAATGCGCGCGTTGTCGCATGCCTCGTTTGCAACTGTCCGGCGCTTGATGAGCCGGGAAACTTTCAGATATTTGTCCAAACGCATGATTGTGTACTCCTGTCAAAACAAAAATCGGGAAAGCCGGAAGCCTTCCCGATTGTCCGTATTACTTGCTGATCTGGTCCTTGAGTGCCTTGCCGGGCTTGAAGACGGGAACGGTGGTAGCGGGAATTTCGATGGGCTCCTTGGTCTTGGGGTTGCGGCCCATGCGAGCCTCGCGCGCCTTGGTCTCAAAGCCGCCGAAGCCGACGAGCTGCACCTTGTCGCCCGCGCAGAGCACTTCCGCGATGGTGTCGAATGTTGCGCTGACAGCCTTCTCTGCATCCTTCTTGCTCATGGCGCACTTCTTGGCGACCTCTGCGATCAGTTCCGTTTTATTCATGATACGTCCTCTTTTCTGTATTTTGTTAAGATCTGGCAGCACCTTCCTGCTCCAAAGTCTTCTGCTGCGACCAGAGCGAAAGCAGTTCCTCGCGGGAGAGCGAATCCAGCGAGCGGCCAGCCTGCCTTGCGGCCGATTCCATTGCGCCAAAACGGCGGATAAATTTTTCGCAGGCGTCATGCAAAACCTGCTCGGGGTCTTTCTGCAAAAATGCGGCGACATTGACTGCGGCAAACAGCATGTCGCCCAGCTCCTCCGAAGGATCGACCCCTTCTTCGATAGCATGCCGCAACTCTGCCGTCTCTTCTTCCAGTTTACCCAGACATTCCGCAGCCGATTCCCAGGCGAAGCCGCACTTCGCAGCTTTTTTCTGAATCTTTTCGCTGCGCCACGTTGCAGGCAGCGAACGCGCCACGCCATCTAATGTTTCGGTGACGGTTGTCTGCCCCTTTTCCTGCTGCTTGACCTCGTCCCAGCTCTTGGCTTCGCCGCCGAAGAGCGCGGGATGGCGGAAAATCAGCTTCCTGCACTCCGCGTCGCACACGTCGTCCAGCGTGAAGCGGCCTGCCTCGCGCTCAATATCGGTGTGGAACAGAACCTGAAGCAGCACATCTCCGAGTTCCTCGCGCATATGCGCCGGATCGTCCAGATCGAAGCCCTCGCAGGCCTCGTAAGCTTCTTCCAGGAAATTTCGCCGGATGGAAAGGTGGGTCTGCGCGCCGTCCCACGGGCAGCCGCCCGGTGCGCGGAGAACCTCGACAAGCCGCTGAAGATCGGCAAAGTCATAGCGATCTTTGCTAGTAAAATTTATCATAATTCGCCCTCTTTCGCAAGGCTTTTGTTCAACTTTTTTTCTGAATTTTCAGGAGTTTCGCGATTTTTTCGCCCTTGGGCAGCAGCATGCAGTCTTCGTACGTCACGCACTGCAGCGCAACGACCAGAACCGCGTACAAAACCACCGCGAACGCAAGGCTCACAAGGCAGGAAAGCTTCCATGATCCAAGCCGGGAAGAGAGCACCCGGTACACGAGGAACGTTGCTCCGCCCATCAGAGCCGAGGCAATCAGCGGCCGGACGACGTTTTTGAAGATCGCCGGGCGCGCGGAAATGTGCCGCCGCATGGCGACAACGTCGAGCGCGGTAATTGCGATGTAGCAGACGAGCGTTCCGATCGGCGCGCCGATGATGTTGAGCGCCGGCTGACCAACGAGAATGTAGTTGACGATGATCTTCACAATGCCGCCAATCAGCATATTGATAACGGGCGTCGTCACATCGCCGTGCGCCTGCATGATGGCGTTGAGAAGAAGAACGAGCGAGTTGAACACGACAGCCAGGCCCAGAATCGCCATCATGGGCGCGGCCAGCTGAATGCGGTCTTCCGAGTACGACGAGCAAAGCAGCCGGATGACGGGCTCCGCCATCACGAAAAGCCCCGCCGCGCAGGGCATGGCGATCAGCGCCATCGTCCGGACGGCAGACTCGGAGGTGGATTTGGCCTCGCGCAGGTCCTTTTTTGTCAGTGATGCGGTAATGGCCGGGATGACGGCAATCGTAATTGTCGGGATGAACGAACAGGGGAGCGCGAACACGGTCTGGCAGAAGTTATAGACGCCCTTCGCCGAGTCCGCCATTTTTTCTGTCCATTGAAGCGCGCCCGTAAGTCTGCGCATATAGATCATTGTGTCAAACAGGTTGATGATCTGAAGGCCGGCAGAGCCGAGTGTGATCGGAACGGCGATGGAGAGGAGCTCCTTCATCGTGCCCTTGGTGGACTTGGCCTCCCCGCCGCCTATAGAGAGAATCGCGCTCGACTGGCGGAACTTGCAGTGCAGATATACAGCGGAGATGAGGCTCCCGAGCGTCACGCCCAGGATCGCACCGCCCGCGGCAAGCGTGATGTCACCGTAGTCCCGCGCGCTTTCGCCCGGGGCAAGCGCAATTCCCTGTGCGCGGACATATGCTTCGCCCGTCAGCTTCATCACGAGCCACGCAAGCCCAAGGCCGACGACAAGGCGCGTCACCGCCTCAAAAATCTGGCTGACAGACGTGGGGGTCATATTGCTCTGGCCTTGGAAGAAGCCGCGGTAGGCGGAGACAAGGCAGATGAGCAGCACGCACGGAGCGAGCGCTGCAATTGCTGCCCACGAGTTTTCGTTTGTCGTGACCATCACGGAAAGGGGCTTGCAGAAAATCAGCATGCCGAGGCTTCCAACCACGCCGATGGTCAAAAACACGTAGAGAGACGTTTTATAGATTCTTCGAATCTGCGCGTGGTTCCCAAGCGTCTGCGCCTGCGAGATCATGCGGCTCATAGCCACGGGAAGACCCGTCGTCGAGATCATGAGCAGGACGTTATAGACGTCGTAGGCGGTATTGAAGTAGCCGAAGCCGTCTTCGCCGATGATGTTGTTGAGCGGGACCTTGAAGAGAAAGCCCATGAGCTTGACCAGCACCGTCGCCATTGCGAGGACTGCCGTGCCCTGTAAAAACGTCTGCTTTTTGATGGGCTGATCGTTCATTGCGCGGCCTCCTCGGAATCATCGGAAAATACCTTCGGAATGGCGTAGTCGTGGAGCTCTTTTAAAGCGCCCGCAAGGTCGAGCGTCGGGAACTTCCCGGCGTTGTACAAAATCTGGCCGCGCACCATCGTCATCACCACATCGTGGCCCGACGCGCTATAGACAAGGTTCGAGAGCACATTGTGGCACGGGATGAGATGCGGCTGCGTGAAATCGAGCAAAATCAAATCCGCATCCATGCCGAGCTTAATTTGCCCGCACTCCTTTTCGCGCCCCTGCGCCTTCGCGCCGCAGACCGTCGCCATCATGAGCGCGGCCTCCGCCGGAATCGCGGTCGGGTCGCCCGTTTTCGCCTTGGCCATCAGCGTGCAGGCCTTGATCTCCTCAAAAAGATCGAGATTGTTGTTGGACGCGACAGAGTCCGTGCCGAGGCAGACGTTCATGCCGGCCTTCACCATGCCCATCACGTCGGCGCAGCCGGAAGCGAGCTTCAGGTTGCTCACCGGGCAGTGCACCGCGCTCACGCGGCGCTTGGCAAGAAGCGTCATGTCCTCTTGCGTTAAATGGACGCAGTGCGCCGCCGTCGTGGGAACGTCGAAAACATGGTGGCAGTCGAGCACCTGCGCGGGCGTTAACCCGTAGCGCTCGACGCACTGGTCGTGCTCCAGTTTCGTCTCCGACACATGCACCTGCATACCGATCCCCTCGTTGATGCAGAACTCGGAAAGCGCGTCCCAGAGCTGATAGGTCGAGGTGTATTCGGCGTGGATGGAGGCTTCAATTTTGATGCGGCCTCCGTCGTAATTGTGCCATTTCTCTTTGAGCGCGACCAGCTCCTGACAGGCGGGGAATTTCTCAAAGTCAAAATCGTCGCCCAAAAACATCGATGTCCCGCGCGAGATATTTGCCTTCATGCCGGACTTGGCAATGACGTCGCAGATATCGTCGCAGAAATAGTACATGTCGGACACGCTCGTCACGCCAAATTTCAAACATTCGGCCACGGCCAGCGTCGTCGCCGCGCGCACGCATCTGCCGTCCAGCCGGTCCTCGCGCGGGAAAATGTAGTCGTTGAGCCATTCCTGCAATTTCAAGTCGTCCGCGTATCCGCGCAGCAGCTGCATCGGAAGGTGCGTGTGGCAGTTGATGAGGCCGGGCATTAAGACCATACCGGTTGCGTCGATGATTTGATCGGGCTTTTCCTCCGGCGCGTGCTTGCTGAGATAGCTGATCTTGCCGTCGGTCACGCCGACAAACGCGTCCGTCCAGACGGACATCCGGTCGTCCATTGTGACGACGCAGACATGGGAAAACAGCGTATTCATTCGCATTCCTCCTCGTTGGGTGCAGGCTGCTGCGCAAGCTTATGCAGAATTTCAAAAATTTCGTCCTTCTGGTGCAGAATCGTATCGATGCGCGCAATGTAGTCCTGCGGGGATTTTGGATTGTGGAAGCGCTCCAGCTGCCCAGCGGGGAGATTGATCTTGTTCATGCCACCGCCGCCAAGAGACAAAATGGTGTGGAGCTCCTCCATCATGTATATGTTGTACCAGCCCGTAAATCCCGGGCGGCACCAGCCGGTATTTTCAAAGCTGCCGGACATGTATTTCTGCCGGTAGAGATAGTATGGTACAAAACTATGCGCCCGAAGCGATGTTTCCGCGCCGGAGAGCATCTGAGAGACATCCTCATTTGTAGGAAGCACCGTCCGGTTCTGGAACAGATTCGCGCCCTTTTTGAGCGCCAGCGTATGGACCGTGACGTTGCTGGGGTTTAAGGCCAGCACCTGCGATAAAGAGTCGGCGAACTTCTCGGGCGTATCCTCGGGAAGCCCCGCAATTAAGTCCATGTTGATATCCTCGAAGCCTACCGCGCGCGCCTGCCGGAACGCCTCTACTGTCTGTGCGGCCGTATGCTTCCGCCCGACAGCGGCCAGCACGTCGTCCGCCATCGTTTGGGGATTGATCGAAATGCGCGTCGCGCCGCCGTCGTGAATCACGCGCAGCTTTTCTTCGTCCAGTGTGTCCGGCCGCCCGCCCTCGACGGTGAACTCGAGGCAGCGCGAGAGATCGAAGCTGTCGTTGATGGCGCGAAGCAGCTCCTTCATCTGAGGGCTCGAGAGCGTCGTCGGTGTGCCGCCGCCCATGTATAAAGAGCGGATATGATACCCGGAATCCGCCAGCAGCTTTCCCGTATACGCGATCTCCCGATGCAGCGCCTCTAAGTAAGGCGGCAGGAACGCGCCGAAGCGCTCGATCGACTCGCTCACAAACGAGCAGTATGAGCACCTCGTCGGGCAGAATGGAATGCCGATATAGACCGACAGGTCACCCGGCTCCAGAAGTTTCGCGGCCTCCAGCGTGTGCTTCGACGCGTCAACGCAGAGACGGCTCCGCTCGGGTGTGACAAAATACGTTTTCTCTAAAAGCTTTGCCGCGTCCGTTTCCGAGCCGCCCTCCAGCATGCACTTCGTGGACAGCTTCGTCGGCCGCACGCCCGAAAGCGCGCCCCACGGGGGAGCAGTTCCGAGCACCTTTGTTGCAGCCAGATAATAGCTCTGCTGCAAGATCCGCCGCGTCATGCGCACGTCGGCGTTCTCCAGAGGAATTCTGCGGGAAGCAAAGCCTGTTTTCCCGCCCTTCGTCACCTTGGCCGTCGCGGTCAGATACTTCTTACCGCGCGAAAGAGACGACACCGTGCCGTCTCCCGTAAAGCGATGCGTCACAAATTCCGACGGCTCGTCCGGGAACAGCTGCATTTGCAGCTGCTCGACGGGATAGCGTTCGGTGTGACCGATGAGTAACAGCTTCATACGCGCATGGCCTCGCGCATGTAGTAGTTCGTCCGGCGCTCACGATCGAGCGTTGTATCCTCGCCATGGCCGGGAAGCACGTGATAATCGCCCGGAAGCTCGGCCAGACGCTTGAGAGACGCCAGCATCTGTGCGCCGTCGCCGCCCGGAAGGTCGGTTCTGCCGCAGCAGCCCTCGAAAAGCGTGTCGCCCGAGAAAATCGTATCGCTGCAAATGAGGCATGAGGAGCCCCGCGTGTGGCCGGGAGTAGCCAGGACGCGGAAGGTGAGAGGCGGCATTGAAATTTCATCGCCATCTAAAAACGTGTCGGTATAAACAAGATTCCCGTGGCTCATGTTGAGCGTCTCGTCGGTGTCCTGCGCATTGACATAGATGGGGACATCCGGGAATTTTTCGTGCAGCGCGCGCAGCGCGCCTGTGTGGTCAAAGTGCGCGTGCGTCAGGAATATCTTCTGAAGCGCCAGCTCGTTTTTCTCCAGCGTATCGAGAATCGTCTGCGGCATTGCGCCGGGGTCAACAAGCGCGCAGGCCTTGGACGCTTCGTCATACACCACATAGCAGTTGGTTTCCAAAGCGCCGAGCGGTAACGTAATCATTTTCATACGGTGTGCCTCTACTTTAAATCATTCGTGTCGACAATCAGCGTGACCGGTCCCGCGTTTTCAGACGTGACCAGCATATCCGCGCCGAACTCGCCGTGCTGCGGGGGAAAGCCCAGCCGCTCGCACTCGGAGAGAAACTGCTCATAGAGCGGGATGGCGATATCGGGCTTGCCGGCACCGATGAAGCTCGGCCGCCTGCCGTGGCTCACATCGCCGTAGAGCGTAAACTGGCTCACAACCAGAACCTCTCCTCCGACATCGGAGAGCGACAGATTCATCTTGTCGTTTTCATCCCGGAACACGCGGAGCCCCAGAATCTTTTCAGCAAGCTTTTTGCATTTTTCCGGCGTATCCTCCGGCGCAACGCCGAGAAGAATCAAAAAGCCCCTCCCGATTTTGCCGTGGACCTCGCCGTCAATCGAAACAGACGCGGAATTGACCCGCGTAACAACAGCCTTCATAAAACCACCTTATCCTTCCGCGCGCCGGACCGCGCTCACACCCGAGATACCGCGCAGGCGCGCCATGACGTTTTGAAGCTCCGTGAGATTGTGCACCTGGAATACAAGGCTCACAAGCGCCCTTCCGCTTCCGACCGAGCGGGCGGACATCTCGTTCATGCGAAGCCGCAGGCTCGTTAAAATCGTCGCCACGTCCAGCATCAGGCCGTCGCGGTCGTTGGAATCGACCTCCAGCGCGGTCGTAAATGTTGCCTCGGGGCTCTCTGCCCACGTGACCTTGACCCAGCGGCCGGACTGCGAGGGGTCAGCCGCGCTCTTTGCGTTCGGACAGTCCTTGCGGTGGACGGATACGCCGTAGCCCTTGGTAATAAAGCCGATGATATCGTCGCCCGGGACCGGCGTGCAGCAGCGGCTGAATTTGATCATGCAAGAGCCGATGTCCTCGACAATGACGCCCGACGCGTCGACGGTGGGCTGCTGCTTGTTGAGATTCAGAAGCTCTTTGGGCGTTGTTGCCTTGGCTGCTTTTGTCAATTCATCCCGGATCCGGCCCACAGCCTTGACGGCGGTGAGACCGCCAAAACCGATGGCGGCGTACATATCATCCAGACAGTCGAAACTGACCCGCTTTAATACCAGCGGCAGCACCTCTTCGGACTGGATGATCTCGGGGTTGATGCCGATGCGGCGCAGCTCGGATTCGAAGCTTGCCTTGCCACGGATGATGTTTTCATCCCGCTTTTCGCGCTTGAACCACTGCTTGATTTTAATGCGCGCCTGATTCGACCGGCAGATATTGAGCCAGTCGCGGCTGGGCCCCTTGGCAGATTTCGAGGTCAGAACCTCGACGATGTCGCCGTTGCGGAGCACCTGATCGTAGCTTGCAATGCGGTTATTGACCTTCGCGCCGATCATGGTGTTGCCGACGGCGGAGTGAATCGCGTAGGCGAAGTCAATCGGTGTCGAGCCCGACGGCAGGCTCATGACCTTGCCCTTGGGTGTGAAGACGAAGACCTCGTCGTCGAACATGTCGACCTTGAGAGAGTGGATATAGTCGTCGGCCTCGGTGTCCTGCTGGTTTTCAAGAAGCCTTCTGACCCACTCAAATTCCTTTTCCGAGCCCTCGCCGACGTTCTGCTTGTATTTCCAGTGTGCCGCGACGCCGTATTCCGCCGTCTGGTGCATTTCCCACGTGCGGATCTGCACCTCAAACGGAATGCCCTGCGAGCCGATGACGGTCGTGTGGAGCGACTGGTACATGTTGGGCTTCGGGGTCGAGATATAGTCCTTAAACCGGCCCGGAATGGGGTTAAAGAGGTCGTGGATGTGGCCTAATACATTGTAGCAGTCCGCGATGTTGTCGACGATGACGCGGAAAGCATATAAGTCGTATAGCTCGTCGATCGTCTTATTCTGCGCGCGCATCTTGCGGTAGATCGAGTATGTGTGCTTGACCCTGCCGTAGATCGAGCCGTGGATGCCGACGGAGGCCAGCCGGTCGGTGATCTTCGACTGGATGGCGTTCATAAAGTTCTGCGCGCTTGCCTCGTTTTCATGCAGGTAGTCGATGATCTGCTGGTAGCCCTCGGGGTCGAGGTACTGAAGCGACACGTCCTCGAGCTCCCACTTGATCTTCTGCATGCCAAGCCGGTGCGCGAGCGGCGCGTAGATCTCCATCGTCTCCATGGACTTGGAGATCTGCTTGGCCGGGGTCTGGTACTGAAGCGTCCGGGTATTATGGAGCCGGTCGGCAATTTTGATCAGGATGACGCGGATGTCCTTGCTCATGGCCATGAACATCTTGCGAAGGTTCTCCATCTGCTGCTCTTCGGTCGTGGAGTACTGTACGCGCGTTAATTTCGTAACGCCCTCGACGAGCTCGGCCACGGTCTGACCGAACATGTGGGAAATTTCATCGAAGCTCGCGTCGGTGTCCTCCAGGCAGTCGTGAAGCAGCGCGGCAACAATTGCGTCCGTGTCCAGACCGATCTCCGCCACGATCTCTGCCACGGCCAGCGGGTGGATAATATAGGGTTCGCCGGACTTTCGCAGCTGATTCTGGTGCTTCCGGTCGGCGTATTCGTATGCTTTTTGAATTTCTTCGAGGTCCGCCGACGGCGCATAGCGCTGCACGGCCTGCATCATCGAAGCATAATGTTCTTCTCTGGTTTCCATTCAGATTCCTGCCTTTAATCGTTCCTTGAGATGCTGAAGCGTGGGGCTTTGCTCGAGATCGACCTTCTTGCCGTCGCTGGTCAGATGGATGACAAGCACCTTCGGGCGCTGCTCCATTTGCAAAAGTCCCTGCTCCTGAAAAACGTCGAGACACACGCGGATCTTGCTTCCGCCGCAGGCGTATCCTGCGAAGCGTGTGATCTTGCGTGCGAGGCAGCCAAACTCCTCGCAGACGACGCCGTTCTGTGCGCTGGCAGCCAGGTACCTCCAGACGGCGACAAAATCCTGCCGCGACGGAATCAAGCGCTCCAGGTCCTCCTGACTGAGTGCCTGCCCCTGCGTGTGCCGCCGGTAGAGGGCTTTTCCCTCCTTGAGCCGGGAGCGCACCTGCTCGTTGGGGCGGATATCGAGCAGATTCAACTGTACCGTCCGCAGGCCGCGATACTCATTGACCTGCGGCGTATAGGCGATATCGACCACATCTCCCAGCGCCACAGCGGCCAGCCGCGCGGTTGTGGAGAAAAAGATGCCGTTAAAATGGTAGCCATGCCCGGACAGACGCAGCCGCAGATGCTTGCCGCCGCCGACCTCGGAAAGATCGGTCACGGTCATATTGCGCATGTAAAGCACCGGCCGCGGACAGCCCGCCCCACAGGGCTCGAGCTCATCTAACTGCTGGACATTCGGAACCGTCAGCAGCTGCGGCGGAATTTCGCAGTCGATTTTTAAAGATGGATTGCACGCTGGCGAGCGGGAGAACGCGTCCGTCAGCGCTAAGATCCGCTCGCGGAAGAGGTCGATCTGCTCGCGCCGGATGGTAAAGCCCGCAGCCAGCTCGTGCCCGCCGTAGCTCTCGAGCAAATCGGACAGCTGCTCCAAAGACGCAAACAGGTTAAATCCGCCGTAGGACCGGGACGAGGCTTTCCCCTTGTCGCCGTCCAGACAGATCAGAAATGTCGGACAGCTGTATTCCTCGGCCAGCCGTGACGCGACGATGCCGACCACGCCCTGGTGCCATGTCTCATCGGCCAGAACGATGGCCTTCGGCGCTTTTCCGGCGGGCAGCATCGAAACGGCCTGCTTGTAAATGCCGCTCTCCACATCCTGCCGCTTGCGGTTGAGCTTGCAGAGCTGGCTGGCAAGGGACACGGCGCGCGCCGCATCGTTCGTGAGAAACAGCTCTGTCGCAATTTCCACATGGCCCATCCGACCGGCGGCGTTGATTCTGGGGGCCAGCGTATAGCCGATGGTTCCTGCCGTGATGGGAGGGCGCATCGCGCCGCACTCGGCCATGAGCGCCGCAATGCCGACCCGCTTGGGGTTTGCAAGCGCCTGAAGCCCCTGCCAGACCATTTTTCGGTTCTCGCCTGTCAGTGGCATCACGTCCGCCACGGTTCCGAGACAAAGCAGATCGCAGTATTCCGCCAGCAGCGCCTCCTGATCGCCGTGGAGCGCGGCGGCCAGCTTGAATGCCACGCCGACGCCCGCCATCTCCAGAATCGGCTCGGGCTGCTCCTTCCGGTGCGGGTCGACGACTGCGGCGGCCTCGGGAAGCTCGAGCTTGCATTCATGGTGGTCGGTGATGACGAGCTCCATGCCGAGCTCCCGGCACAAAGCCGCCTCCTGGTTTGCCGTAATGCCGCAGTCGACGGTGATGATCAGCTTCACATCCTGCTCGTGGAGCGCCCGCACGGCAATTTCGTTGAGCCCGTAGCCCTCTTCGAGCCTTGCGGGAATGTAGCTTGTCACATGTCCGCCGCGCTTTCTGAGAAAGTCCGTCAGAAGACACGTGGCTGTAATGCCGTCTACGTCGTAGTCTCCGAAGACGCAGATATGCTCGCGCCGCTCGAGCGCCTTTTTGACCCGCGCCGCGGCCTTATCCATATCGAGCAGGTCAAAGGGGGAGGAAAGCGGCACATCGGGGGATAAAAATGCCTGCGCCTTTTCCGGTGTGTCATAGCCCCGGCTGCAAAGCACCGCCGCCGTTATCGGCGACCAGCCCGCCGACGCGAGTGTAGTTGCTGCTTCCTGTTCATAGGACGAAATCGTCCAACTTCCGTACTTCAAATCCGATACACATCCATCTGTCGCCCTCAAAATCCAAAGGGCACTATTTTTCTGCATATCATTATAGCATCCTCCCACGCATATCACAATAAAAATTCGATGAACAAATCCAAAAGCCAGAAAATTTGTGGAAAATCTGTAAAGCGGCGTTCTCAAAAGCGCTTTTCTTTGCCGCATGGCTGTGATAAAATGAAAAAAATTTTTGAAGGAGGCGCAGAAATGGGAAGCTCCGCGAAAAAATCGCATGGCGCGCGCTGGGCGCTTCCGGCGGCGCTGCTCACGGCAGGACTGTTATGGGCGGGAAACTTCACGCTGGGACTGACGGAAATTGACGCGCCGTCTAAAAATCTTCCCGCCGGGTTTGACGGCTTTCGCATCGCGCTGATCACGGACCTGCACGGAAGAACGTTTGGGAAGAACAACGACGCGCTGGTGGAAAAGACCCGCCAGGCGAAACCGGACCTCATTGCGCTTGCGGGAGACATCGCGGACGAAACGTCTGACTTGGAGGAATTGGCCGCGCTCCTTCCGCGTCTGGCCAACATCGCGCCGTGCTATTATGTGACGGGAAACCACGAGTGGCGCATGGAAAACCGGAAGGAGTGGTTCCGGCTTTTAGAGCAGTGCGGCATCACGCGGCTGGAAAACGAATTTGTGACGCTCTCGCGCGGGGAAGATACGATTGTGCTCGCGGGTGTGGACGACCCGAATGGCCCCAGGGACCAGAAAACGCCGGAGGAGCTTCTGGGGGAGATTCATGCGCAGCATCCAGATGCGTATACCGTCGTCCTCTGCCACCGGAACGACCAGCTGGAGCGCATGGCGCGCTTAAGTGCCGATCTCGTTCTGAGCGGGCACGCGCACGGCGGCGTGGTGCGGCTGCCCTTCGTCGGCGCGATTTTCGGCACGCACTATGAGTTCTTCCCGGACTACACGGCAGGGCTCTATACGCTCGGGAGAACCAGCCTCGTGGTCAGCCGCGGTCTCGGCGGCAGCCGCCGCATTCCCGTGCGCATCGGAAACCGCCCAGAAATTCCCGTCATCACCCTCCGCAGGGCGTGAACAAATCTTGCAGACGAAGAAAAACGGTGCTACAATAAAGCCGTCAATTTTCGGAAATGCGCTAAAAATTGCGTAGGGGGCGATTGAGCACATCGCCCCATTGGGTACGAACGAATTCGCCGGGGATTACCGTATTATCGGATTGCTCCGCCGGGCCAATGTGGGCATTGGCCCACACGGAAATTCCGAAACCAATGCGTAGGGGGCGATGCCTACATCGCCCCAAGGGCACCAACAAATTCGCCAGAGATTTTCGAAAAAGACGGGTGCATCCCGCTGGGTCGATGTGGGCATCGACCCCTACGAACATGCTGAGGAATTTTGCGCACATATTGGTTAGATGGAACTAACCATGGGATACAAAAGGACGAAAGGGGAGAGGCTTCCATGAAGGAAAACTATATTATCAGCGCGTTCCGCGAGACGGTAAAACGGGATTTTGCGGGACGGGCACAGGTTTTGAACGAAGCGTTTGACGGGCGGCTGCAATCGCTGCGGCAGGAAAATGCGGACGCTTCCAAGGAAAAGCAGCGCCATCTCGAGGGGCAGATTTTGCCCGGCATCGCGGCGTATGAGACGCTGCAAACGGTACTGGCGAAGGAGCAGGCGCTGCAAACGGTACATGGCTATGTGGAGCAGCACGCACAGAATTTCCGGCGGACGCTTACGAAGCTTTTGCGCCTGCCGGGGCTCTACCGTCTCGTGCCCGGCATTTTTGCCAGCGCGACCAAAAAGCATTTTGGGCAGTCGGCGGGCTTTGCGGCAAAGGAGTACCAGACCTCCGGCGGCGTGTGGCGCATCGACATGACGCGGTGTCCATATCACGACACGTGCGTAAAATACGGCTGCTCCGAGCTCTGCCGCTGCTTCTGCGACAGTGACGACGTGTCCTATGAAAATTTACACCCGCAGCTCGTCTGGCACCGGACGAAGACCCTTGGCCGCGGCGGCGACTGCTGCGATTTCTGCTTCAAGATCCGCGGGAAATAGGAGCGGCGTATCTAAGAGCGCAAAGAATCGAGGAAAAAGACATGCTATATTCGGAAAAGGTGAAGCTTTTTGCAAAGCAGCATCCTTGCGAGGAGATAACTGTGGACGGCGCGCGGTACCGCTATGTGCTGTGCGGAAAAGCGGGCGCGCGGACGCTCGTGTTTTTGAACGGCGGCAGATTTTGCGGCGCTCGCAGGGAGAATTCTTCTGATTCTTCCCAATCAGGACTTCTTTTCAGAAAAAATGCAGAAGGACCTGATCGCGCTCATGCACGACCCGAAGATCGCCTACGTCTCCGGCGGGCACCTGTCCACTGTGCTTAAAACGCAGGACTATGTTCGTGTCATCCGGGAATTTCTGACGGAAACGTTTGCGTGAATTGTTCAAAGAACGACAAAGCGGAGAAGGGAAAACCTTCTCCGTTTACGCTATTTTAAACCTACTTTTCAAGAATCCACGTTTGGCGCGGGCGCGCGCGGCAGGATATCCACCTTTTTATCCACTTCTCTTTTGAAGAAGCGCAAAAAAGCAGGAGAGAAATCGCTTTCTCTCCTGCTTGCGTTATGGCTTATTCTTCCGGGCTGAACTGGTCCTTGCCGACCGAGCAGAGGGGGCAGACCCAGTCTTCGGGGACTTCTTCCCATGGGGTGCCGGGGGCGACGCCGTTATCGGGATCGCCGAGCTCGGGGTCATAGACATAGCCGCAGATGTCACAGACATATTTCATGTTCAAATTCTCCTTTATTCTCAGCCGCTGAGCCGCTCGGAGAGGACTGCCATGATCTTATCGTGGCAGCCGCCGCAGCCGGTCGAGCAGCTGGTCAGCTTCTGCACCTCAGCGAACTCCTTCTCCACGTCGGAGAAGTGCGTGTTCCTCTGTAGAGCGTCGTCAATGTCCGCCAAGGTCACATGCTTGCAGTTGCAGATCACGGTGTTTTCCGTGTATTCCATCTTACTTGAAGTAGCGCTCCAGAAGGCCCTTGAGCGCGCGGCCGTGTCTTGCCTCGTCCTTGGCCATTTGGCGCTCGCCGCGCGGGCGTGCCGCTTTGCGGCACAAAGGGTGTTGAAATTCAAGGCTTTTTCGTCGGCGCGCTGCTGTTCGTGGATTTTTGCTTTTTTGAAAAGTGCCACCATTTTATCCACTTTTGGGGGCGCTGTTATGGCAAAGACAAATGATGCTGGTGTTTATCAACTCGACAATGGGAACTGGGCGTTTCGCTATACGCTAACAAGGGACGGCAAGAAAAGAGATGTCCGCAGAGCAAAAGACCTATACGGCAATCCATTCAAAACAAAGAGAGAAGCCGTCGGCGCGCGGCAGATTGCCATTCAGTCAGATTTGGAGGGGAGGAAGCCCGCGCCGATTATTCGCAGGACGGTCAAAGAGGTTTTTCAAGAGTTTTGCGAGAACGGGCGAAAAGACCGCGCGTATCAGACCAAACTAAAACAGGACAGCCTATGGAAAAATCACATCTGCGGTAAATTCGGAAATCGGTATGTAGATGAAATCAGTTCAGCTGAAATTATAGATTATCTATCGGCGCTTTATTATGATAGCGGATATTCCTATCAATACACGGAAAGTTTTCTGAAAATGTTTTATCTGATTTTTGGGCAGGCATATTCCCGCAACTACTTAGATCACGATACTTATAATCGTTTGTGTGTCGGCAAGGATACAAAAATCAAAATGCCGAAGATGAAAACAGAGGACGATACGGACATTGTAGCGTTCAGCCGGGAAGAACTTTCACTTCTGGACACTTATTTCAAAGGCACGAACGCGGAAACGGCTTATTTGCTTGGTCGCTATTGCGGCCTGCGTATCAATGAGACATTCGGCTTGAAATGGGAAAACGTTGATTTGGAAAAGGGAGCAATTACGATTGACCGACAAATGCAGTATCAGAATGGCATTATCAAACTTGTCCCACCGAAAACGAGAAATTCCAAAAGGACAATCTATCTTTGCCCGACGCTGTTGGAGCATCTGAAAGAAAAGGCGCGGCAGCGTGCGGAAGATGCTATAAAATACGCCGACGTTCGCAAGCAGAAAATGCGGATAATTGATGATTTGGACGGCTCAAAAATACCATCGACGGATTTGGTGAATTGTCTTCCGAACGGCACAATTCAAACGCTCAATTCATTCAAATATCCCACGCGGGAAATTAAAAGCAAGTTGGGAATTGCGTTCAAATATCATTACTTGCGGCATACGTTCGGAACACTGATGGCAGAAATGAATACGCCGACGCATCTGCTCTGCGCACAGATGGGACACGGCAATATCCATATCACACAGCGCTATTATATCGCATTGTCCGCAACGGGAATTGAAGTGCTTCAAAGAAACCTGAAACAACTTTGACAGAGCATCTTCTATCATCTTTTAGCGTCTTTTATCATCCAGAAGCAACAATGAACAAATGGGAAGATGATTTTACATCTTCCCATCATTTTTATACATATCCATCGACTTTTGGAGAAAATCACGCATCCCATTGACAACTTTTTCAGGCGACAATATTTTCACCTGCCGTCCAAAAGAAGCAATCCACGCATAGAACGGCGGGCTGAGTTCTACGGGGACATTTACAAGAAAGTGCGCTTCATCGTCCGGGGTCAGGATAATTTCGCGTCCGAAGCGGTCAAGCATCACATCCGCAAGGCGGTTGATACAGCGCAGTTTTACCAGACATTCTTCTCCGGAAAACATATTGAAAATTTTCGGCTGCCGCGCGGTCAGGTCTTTTTCCTTGTATTCGTCTTTCCCTACTCTTGGAAGCGCTAAAAGCCGGATATCCTCCATGCGGTCAATGCGGAAATGCGAGAACCGCTCCTTTTCTTCTTCGTAGGCGTAGAGATAGCAATTTCCGTCGTTCCAGAGAATTGCGTAGGGACTCACAATATACCGCCCGCCGCTTTTGGAATACTGCTTTTTCTTCTCGCGGTCATAGTGGAAGAAACGGAATGAAACCTTTTTGTCCTCGCGGATGGCTCTGTAAAGGCGGCCTGTTTCGTCCAGAACGCTTTCGTTCATATTGCGGATACGATTTGCCACAACCGCCTGCCGGTTCAGCACGGCGCGCGTGTGCGCGTCGGTAAGTTTCTGTATCCGTTGGGTCAGATCGCGTGCCTTGGCCTGCGTGATGAATTTAGAGGACTGAATACCGTCGATAATCAGTTGGAGTTCGCTTTGCGAAAACAGGCGCGTTTTCAGCCAGTAGCCCTTTGTGCGTCCGTCATAGAGAACTTCAAGCCCCGTCGCGGGCGCGTTCAGTTGATGGATGTCCCGATAGACAGAGCGGATGTCAGAACCGAACTCATGGTTCTCATACTGCGCGCGGATGTCCTCACCCTTGGCGGTGTGTCCCTCGCAGGTGTTTTCCAGAAGATAGCGGTATAGAAAAAAGAAGCGTGCGTTTGACATTTTCCCAACTCCACGGACTGTTTTTCTTTATCATAGCACAAAAAGTTCGGAAAGACGATTGCTATTTTGGAAATGTGTTGAAATGCGGAAAAGGGTATGATATTATGTTTATGCTACACAAAATCTAATAAATTGCTACCTGTCAGGGAATGTGCTTTTGTTTTGGCAAAAACGCATTCTCCGCTTTGCGTTCCCTGTTGGTAGCGAAAAGATTTTGTGTAGCAACAAATGGGGCTATGCGTTTTTCGGTGTGTAGTTCCGTTTGGGGCTACACACTTTTTTGTTTTATGGAGGAAAGAAAAGGTATGGACAATTCAATGCTGATCATCTATATGATCATTTTTCTTGTGGCGTTCGGCTTTGCAATGCTGAAGAAGAAAAAAGGCATAAAATCAGACGATGCGTTTATAGATAGTCAGCCGCAGGGCAACAGAAATCTGCGAAACGCGGACGGAGAAGAAATTCTAATCAGGAGCAACAATAAGTACGGAAAGGTTCTGGAACGAATTGCGCTTGGCGGCATGCTTTTCTTCATGGTGATACTTGCCAGTGTTGGCATGGCGTTAGATAATTACCTTGGACTAACCATTATGGGTGTCGTATTGGGGATTTTTTTGATTGTATGGTTACCGTTCTGCATCTTCGCAGTAGCAGTTTCCAAGACAAGATTGATTGTAAGCAATAAGCGAGTTTATGGGGAAACATCATTCAGAAAACGAGTTGATTTGCCGCTTGACAGTATTTCCGCTGTTGGCGTTGGCTCATTCAAAGGCATTGCCATCAGCACATCTTCCGGTAGAATCAATTTCAAAGCAATCGGCAACCGGGATGAAATCTATACGGTCATCAGTCAGCTGCTTGTGGATAGACAAGAACAGAAGAATAGGCCATACACGCAGGAAATTCCGCAGAGCAACGCCGACGAACTGAAAAAGTATAAAGATTTACTTGATAGCGGGGTCATTTCTCAGGCAGAATTTGACGCAAAGAAAAAGCAGTTGTTAGGACTGTAAAATAACAAGAACGGACATTTAACAGTTCTTTTTAGAAAGATATACTGTTAAATGTCCGTTCCATTTTTACTGTTCCAAAAGAGAAAGATATTTATAAACTGTGGTTCGGCTCAGATTACAAACCCTTGCCAACTCACTTAAATTAAGGTTCTTATTTCTGAATGCGGGATAATGCCGAAGAAAAACAGGCGGTATATCGTCTGCGGTCAGTTCCGGTCTGCCGATCTTCGCGCCCTTGGCTCTGGCGTTCGCCATTCCGGAACGCACGCGCGCGCGTATCATCGAAAGTTCGAGTTGGCTGAACACGCCTGCCATCTGTAAAAAGGCTTCTGTCATCGGGTCAGCGTGTCCGTTGCGGCAATCCATCATGATACTGCCGACAATGACAAGGCACAGCCGCTTTTGACTGATTGTGTCTATAATCTCACACAGTTGTTTGGTCGAACGGGCAAGGCGCGAAACCTCCAGCGTGATAATTGTATCGCCTGCCTGCGCCTGTTCCAGAAGCAAAGATAACTGTTCCTTTACAACTGCGTCCCCATGCTCATATTCGAGAAAGACGCGCTCCGCGCCTGCCTGTTTCAGCTCCCGCACCTGCCGTTCGATATCCTGTTTGCTCTCGTTGGTCGAGCATCTGGCATATCCTGTTTTCATCTTCATCCCTCCGATTGCTCCACGGGCTTCTGCTTGCCCGTGGAGCGTATTTCTCTCAGCAGGAAACCGAGAACCGGCGCGAACTAACCGCCTTTGTAAAGTCTTTGTAGAGGTCAGCATAGAGTTTCTTGAATGTCGTGCTGTCGAAGCGGTTGGAAATGACGCTGGTATAACGCACGATGTAAGCGCCCGCGTTCAGTTCTTCGGTATCCAGCCGCAGCATTTCTTCTTTCAGCGCGTCGCGGATGGCGTCCGCTTTTGCCTTGGCTTTGCTGGCGAGTTCATCATAGTTGTTCATGGTTTCAATCATGCTCACGATTTCGTTCTTGCTCATTTTGTCTTTCTCCTTTTGGATGGTAATTTGTTTGGTGGGTATTTCTATCAACTGTCTATATAATACACTATTATCCGTGTAAATTCAATTCGCATATTACACAAATAATAGTGTAATATGTTGTGAATATTCTACATTGATTTCTGTGTAATTCCGTGATATAATGAGGACAATGGAAAAGGGGGCGATTTTTTCAAATGCCG
This sequence comes from Oscillospiraceae bacterium, assembly GCA_916988195.3. Lineage (GTDB taxonomy): Bacteria > Bacillota > Clostridia > Oscillospirales > Oscillospiraceae > CAG-170. Next base: position 1,057 of record CAKASQ030000034.1, on the reverse strand, counting down.
ATTGTCTATAAAACCGATATTCTTTCAGCCTTAAAAGAAGCAGGCTATAATACGAACCGCATCCGAAAAGAAAGGCTGTTATCGGAGGGGGTTCTTCAATCTCTGCGCGGTCAGAAGTATATTTCGATGGAAAACCTTGCGCGTGTCTGCTCTCTGCTGGACTGCCAGCCGGGAGACTTGATCGCGTTCAGCCGGGAAGAAGCCGCGAAATAGGGGGCTGTCTGCGAAAAGGTGTTCTCGCTTTCCTGAACGAAATCAGGTCATTTGAAGCACTGTTTTCGGCTCTTTTGGATGGCTTTGGATTGTCCATGAAAACAAATGGTTGTTTGAACACCCGTCCGGTGTATTTCGGGAAGAAAACTTTTTCATATGCGGCTGAGGTTTTGGGCTGGCGCACGCTCCCACGAAATGCTCTTGCGCAACGGAAAGACGGCTATAAACGACAAAAAGCGGTTTTAGACCAGACAATTAACACTTAATATACCCCTTATAATATATGAGTGTTAAATGTCTGAACTAAAACCGCTGATGTTATTTTTTGTTCCAGCCCTTGAATATCTCATCAAAGGCAGCGTCCATCGTCTTTTGTAGGCTCTATTCCACAAACCGGAAAATCTCCTTTTCCATGATAGATTGTTCCCGTCGCTGCTTTTCCTTTTTTCTGCGCCGGTTGCCTGAATTGTCAATTCTCATCGTTTGATTTTCACCTCGCTGCTGAAATTGATTTTCACCGGACGTTCGTCCTCTGCTTTCCGACGCATCTATCTACGGAACGCATACATAATTTCTTCCGGTGTAAAACCGTCCTGATACATTTCCGGGTAGTATTCCGGAACTTTTCTGAAATAATCGTCGATTAACGTTTTGTACTCCATTTTTATTTCTCCTTTTATATATTCTCGCAAAAAATACTCGTTGCGCCGGTCGCCTGCGTCCGGCGTTCAACGAGTATTCTTTTGCGTTGGTTCTTCATAGAAATATAAAATGTGCTTATCGGCTTAATGCAGCTGGGCACAAGATGCAGCGACGGCTCTTGCCAGGCGCATGAAGATCTGAT
>CAKASQ030000033.1 GCA_916988195.3 Oscillospiraceae bacterium | reverse complement strand
TAGCACTTCTGCTGTCCTATATTTCGGACTTTGTATCTATTTTTCGTTCAGCTGCGTGAAGCCGATAAGCACAAAAATTAATTGCAACTTGCTACGCTACTTCACCGATTGCAGGCAAACAGCTACAGTATTATGAGCAAAGTGACGGTCAGCTATCTTTCAGTTTTGGCGAGAAGTGCGGTGAAAGCGCAGATTCCAAACGTCCATACAAAGCTGTTGTTACAAAAGTCTATGATGTAACTGGTGATGGTGGCATAGATATGGTCGATGTAGCGGAGCTGTTTAAGGCTGGAGATAATGCGTTGACTCAGCTGAATGGTGATGGGGATTTTCGTTCTCCAGAATGTGTAAACTTGCTGGATGAAGCTGATATTGTTGTTACTAACCCACCCTTTAGCCTTTTTCGTGAATTTGTTTCTCTGATTGTAGAGCATCAAAAGAATTTTGTCATTATCGGAAATCAAAACGCTATTTCATATGAAGAAACTTTTTCTTTAATGAAAAACAACAAGATGTGGATAGGTGCAAGTATTCATTCAGGTGATAGAGCGTTCTTTGTTCCTGACGATTATCCTCTTGATGCGGCTGGCTGCGGTATCGACGAAGAAACTGGCAGAAAATACATTCGAGTAAAAGGCGTGCGTTGGTTTACAAATCTTGATATCAAACAACGGCATGAGGAAATGATACTCGTTCGTCGGTACATCCCAGACGAATATCCAAAGTATGTGAATTATAACGCCATTGAAGTAGCGAAAACATCTGACATTCCCTGTGACTATGCCGGGGAGATGGGCGTTCCTATTACATTTATGGACAAGTATAATCCAGATCAGTTTGAAATCGTTGGAATTAGCCGTGAATTAGTTCGTACACTGTCTGACGATGTACGAAAAAATGGAGCATATCCGCAAATCGGAAGGTTCTATCTTGATGCTGGAGAAGCAAAGTATAAAAAAGTCTATGAGCGGTTAGTAATTCGCAATAAACATCCAGAAGTCCCAAGGGAGGCACAGTGATATGCAGATAACTGAATTAAAAGTTACCATTGGCGAAGTCTGCGAAGGCTATATCAACGACGCTGAAGAAGGCGTTGTTGGCTACGATGAACGTCTTGATATTCGTCCAAAGTATCAGCGAGAGTTTGTTTATAAAGACAAGCAGCGGGACGAGGTAATCCGTACCGTGATGAAGGGTTTGCCTCTAAATGTGATTTACTGGTGTAAGGTCAAAAAAGAGGATAGTTCTGACGGTTTTGAAGTCTTAGATGGGCAGCAGCGAACCATTTCAGTTTGCGAATATGTCGATGGCACATTCTCCGTTGATGATAAGTACTTTTATAATCTGCCTTCTGACAAGCAGAAACAAGTTTTAGACTACCCTCTGTTCGTTTACGTGTGCGATGGAACTGATTCTGAGAAGTTGGATTGGTTTAGAATCATCAATATTGCAGGCGAACAGCTTACCGAGCAGGAGCTGCGAAATGCGGTTTACGCTGGTTCTTGGGTTTCAGATGCCAAACGGTATTTTTCAAAGACCGGCTGTGCGGCCGATACCCTTGCAGGTGATTACTTAAAGGGCGCTTCTATCCGTCAGGAGTATCTGGAGACTGCTATTTTGTGGGCGGCGAGCGCCGAGGGAAAGACGATTGAGGCATACATGGGTCAGCACCAGAACGACCCAAGCGCCGTTCTCCTTTGGAACTATTTCCGCTCTGTGATCGATTGGGTACAAGCTATCTTTCCCAGAAAGCGTAAAGAGATGAAAGGTCTGCCATGGGGATTGCTTTACAACACACACGGCAAGCGAACAGACCTCGACCCCAAAAAGCTGGAAGCAGAGATTCAGCGCCTTATGGGTGATGAAGACGTCACAAAGAAATCCGGTATTTATGAATATCTGCTGACAGGAGAAGAAAAGAAACTGTCTATTCGTGCTTTTGACCGCCGTGATGCTCTTGCGGCGTATGAAAAGCAAAAACATAAATGCGCAATTTGCGGCGAAGAATTTGAGTTTGAGCAGATGCACGCTGATCATATTACGCCGTGGAGCAAGGGTGGAAAAACGACACCTGATAATTGCCAGATGCTTTGCCGCGACTGCAATCTGAAAAAGGGCGCACAAGAATAGTGACTGAGAGCAAGCTATACTTTTGTTTAGAAGGAGCATTATGGGCATAAGATTAACGGGTATAAGCACACCTGTGGGTGGAGTTTCATGGGAATATACCAAAGCAGAGGAGCACTCCGCTCCTCTGCCGTTATCCCCTGGACAAAAAATTAAAGTATTCATTAGCTCGATTTGTGGTGTGGAAAAATATGATAAAGTACGAGCTGAATTAAAAAATGCTATTGAGCGCACACAATTAGTAGACGTCTATACTTTTGAGAGTAAAGGGGCGTCTACGTTGCCTGCGGGCGATCATTACATATTGGCATTAGAGGACAGTGACATTTGTATTTTCTTAATAGATAATGCAGATGGAATAAAGCCAGGAGTACAAGCAGAAATCGACGCTGTCAAAAAGCATAATATTAAAGCTTTGTACTATTTTTGTGATGAAACACAAAAAGAAAAAACAGCACTGGAACAAAGCTTGATGGGAGCAAATTTTGCTAAAAGTAAAACCGTTCACAGTTTTAGCGAATTAAGCCAAGACGGAGCTCAGGCGTTGATAGATGACATCGTTGCTGTATATCACTATTATTGTATTGGAAAAATAGTTTTGAATTCCGGTGAAAATGATGAAATTCAAGCAGTAGACGTTGTTGGTACAGAAAAGTATCAGCTTCCTACAATTCCTAAATCCACATTAAAAAATGTGGATAAATGTAGAGATTACTTTTTGAAGTTTGTTCTTGGATATTCCCGAGGCAGATACATGGATGAAACGGAAAATACAAACGAATTTGATGACTGGGGCATCCAGTTTCTTCCTATATTATTCGAAGGTAAATCTATCAAACACTTCAATACGGCAATGTATCTGGATGCATTAAAAGCGCAGCAAGATGATGGGCATTATCAAGTTGTTCAACTTCGCTGGCAAGCAATTCAGGAGTATTTTGCTGGAAATATCGAAAAGTGTGTAGAACATCTTGATACAGCGTTAAGTCTCGCAAAAGAAACTAATCAGCCTACATGGGTTATAAAAGATATTCTGGTGGATCTGCGCAACCAGTACTGGAACCGTTGTATTATAAGAAATGAGTATTCTGCTATACCAGCACAAAAAGAATTAACGGAAAGTAGCGAAGAACTCTATTATCCAATTCTTGACCGTATCCATGAATCGCTACATGAAAAATACATAGAGGGTTTGTATAAAAAGAAAATAGGATCACCCTATTCAGTAACCATAGGCAATAACTTAGATCAATATGGTGAAATGCTTGCAAGCTCACTTATTGTATCTATGTACAATGGTTCACTGACTCATATATTACTTATTTATGAAAAAATCAGGGACTTTGTGTTCTACCTGAGTTGTAAATATGATGACTGGAATCTTAGACTCAACCTGTACAAACTTGCAATTTTCGCAGGAAATGAAAAGGAAATTAAAGGAATACAGGACTCTTTCCCTGAGGTTTTAAATAAACTAACTGCTGATGAAGCAGAGTCTATTATGGATTTTTGCCTAAATCATCCGATAAAATATAAGAGATTAAGTAGTCAACTGCTGGCATTTGGTTCAGTAGGATATTTTCTGGATGATAAATACTATGATTCTTGCGAAAAATCTATTGTTGGTGAAATTAAATCGTGGTTAAATAGTGACAATTCTGTTGTGGCTATAGGGCAAGACATATTCAGGTGCCTCTCTGGAGTAGCTTATCGTATGCCGCAAGATATACTCAGTGAAATATGCTGCCAATTCATCGACCGGCATTATAGTCGCTGGTATATGGATATGTTTAAATTAATCGCTGCACGTATTGATCTTCGGAAGATGAGTAATGATTCTGCAAAAGCACTTGTTGAACATATTAATTGTGTGCTTGACAACGAAACAGAACGAGAGCAGATAAGTTATTCTCCGTTCTTCTTATGCGTTCTCAGAAAGCAAAATCGTGCTATCACAGAGAGCATGGACAAAAAAATAGCCGAATACTTACCAAACTATTACGGTGGAGACTATAAATTAGAAACTTCAGAAAACGAAAGCCAAGATATGCCTGGGTTTATACGAGAATATATAGGGCGTATTCGAACAAGCAATGAAAAGCAGGGAAAAGATGGCGTTTATTTCGGACGTGGAACACGCGAGATTGCAACAGTTAGAGCCATTTTGTTAGGAGAAGGACTCGTATATGATGCAGATACTATGGACGCGCTCATATCTGTAGTAGCAAACACCCTCTTGATTTCCAAAGAAGGAATCTCCACAAAACTTGACGCGATAGCACTTCTCATTTGCATTGTAGTAAAATATCCTGAACACTATATAAGAAATCAAAGCGTATTTGAGAAACTGTTTGAGCAGCAGAGCACCATTGAAGTTGCCGAGAATTCGATTATTTCATCTAATATCGATAGTATTTCTTTGAAAATTGGATTGCAATTTTTGTTTGCCTCGATTGGGAAAAATGTATACGGTGACATACTAGAATTAATGCCGTATATTCAAGGAAATGTTGCAACAACAATCGCAGTAACTCATTTGATCGTTGGATATTTAGAAAACTCAGATGAGGTTATGTTGCCATCCAGAGTAGAGGCTATTATCCTTCAGAATGTTTTGCAGTGGCTACATTCAGAATATACAGATATAAGATGGAATGCTACACGCATTCTTCTAACCATGTCTCGCAATCCAGAGAATTATGGCATTGTAAACCATCAGCTAGTGAATCTTATAGATTCTAATAGCGTATATATCAAAAATTTGATTATGCGCCATTTGTATACCATGAAAGGAATTACTGACGGAACAAAAGATTATATCATTTCCAAGTGCAAACATGACGCCAATTTTGTTGTTAGAATGGTTTGTGATGATGTGGAAAAAGGCGCAAACAAAGAGTAATTGAAGAAAACCAGTCAAGCAGTTTATGATGATGGCCTCATCCTCTGGAAAACCCGAAGAAGCCGACATAAGGCAATACCCGTTTGCGGAGGTTGGAAACGAAATTTCGTCTTTGATAGGCGAAAGTGCTTCGGATGAGGATTTCTTGAAATGCGGCGAGATATTATCTCACATAAATCATATAAAATCTCTGTTCACAAGGTTATAGAATGGGTGGGAAACTCAGTGAGATATGAAAAACAAGATTTTATACCGAAGGATATATCTGCAACCGCTAACTGAATCTTGACGGACAAGCACGGTCGGTGCTTGTCCGTCAAATGAACTATATTTTTTCCATCAGCTATCGAGAGGTTTGTATTCCGTTACAGCCTTCAAATAGGCTTCGGGATTGCCGTTCAGAACCAAGTCTGCATAAGCAAGCGGGTCGTTGTAGATCAGATAATCCAGCTCTGATCGCTGGAAGCGATTGTCGGCGACTTCGTTTTCAACGGCGGTGCAGTCAATGGAAATCTGGCTTCCATCGTCAAAAACCAATTCCACGCAGGCTGTGTCTATGTTGAATTGACAGGATATAAGTTTGCTCATGGTCATACCTCCAAGATGTTTTTTGAGGTGAATCAGACGGTCAATTTCCGGGTGATTATTGGCGGGAATCATATCGAAACCTGTCGCAAATCATTCAAAATAAGTCGTTGCGAATGGTTAGTACGCATAAAATGGCTGGCTACAAAACGGCTACAAAATTCGTAAGGAACCTATGTACAGCCCGAAATACGTGGATTATTTGGACGAAAAGCGTATCGAGAGTGCATTTTATAACCCTAAATCAAAGCCCAAGACTTGAGTGGGAATAAATAGTAAATATTTTCTTTACATTGCTGCGCATTTTTCCATTTAATTTGAATTTCCGTGCCGGATCGATGTGAATTTCTTCCCATCGGCGCAGCAAGGGAACCCTTTCAGAATAACAAGCAAAGCCGCCCTTCTGAATTAGCCATTCAGAAGGGCGGCTTTTTTGTGCTCTCGGCCGGCGCGGCTCCGTTCTGCCAGCGCGCTTCTATTCATCATATGTCCGCCGCTTGTAATCCTTCCACTGCGGCAGCGGCTGGTTCTGACGCAGGCTTTCCTGAATGTCCTCGTAGTAATGGATCTTCCGCAGCACGTGGGCATAATCCTCCTGCAGCTGCGCAAGCTGCGCCGTCACGGAAGTCTTCCGCTTCCGCAAAAGCATCAGAATGTCATCCAGATGCGCAGGCTCGTCCGCTTCATACGAAAAAAACTGCCGGAGCTCGGCAATCGTCATCCCTGTGTTTTTAAAACAGCAGATAGTCCGGAGGCGGTTGACATGGCCGTCCGTGAAAATGCGCTGCCCGGACGGCGTTCTTCCGACGTTAGTAAGAATCCCCTCGTCCTCATAGTACCGGATGGTCGACGCAGGGAGACCGAACATCTCCGACAGCTCCCGGATCGTATATTCCTTCATTTTTCCGTTCCTCCCGAAATTTTTCGATTTTCCTCTTGACTTCAAGTATACTTGAAGCGCTAGGATATGTAAAGAAAATCATTGCATTAGGAGGAACCAATATGTATCAGGCACAAACCGCACGCTACGGGTCCATACGCTATTCGCGCTGCGGAAACAGCGGGCTCCTGCTTCCCGCCGTTTCGCTCGGCTTCTGGCACAACTTCGGGGACACATCGCCTTTTGAAAACATGAAACAGCTTTGCTTCACGGCCTTTGACCACGGGATCACGCACTTTGATCTTGCAAACAACTATGGCCCGAACCCCGGAAGCGCCGAGCGGAACCTCGGCCGCATTCTCCGCGAAGAGCTTGGCCACTACCGCGACGAGCTCATCATCAGCACAAAGGCCGGCTACGAAATGTGGGACGGGCCTTACGGCAACTGGGGCAGCAGAAAGTACCTTCTCGCGAGCCTCGACCAGAGCTTACAGCGCATGAGCCTTCCCTATGTCGATATCTTCTACCACCACCGCATGGACCCCAACACGCCGCTTGAGGAGACCATGGGCGCTTTGGCGCAAGCGGTCAAATCTGGCAAGGCGCTCTACGTCGGGCTTTCCAATTATGACGGCCAGACGTTGGAAAAAGCCTGCAAAATTCTAAGCGACCTGCACTGCCCGTTCATCCTCAACCAGAACCGCTACTCCATCTTCGACCGGACGATCGAACATAACGGTCTGAAGGAAACCGCCGCGAAGCTGCAAAAGGGCATCATCGCGTTCAGCCCGCTGGCGCAGGGTATGCTGACCGACCGGTATCTGCACGGCATCCCGGCCGACAGCCGCATCAAAAAAGACCCCCGCTTCCTGCATGCGGAAGATTTGACCGAAAAGCGCCTGCAGCAGATCGAAGCCCTCCACGAGGTTGCCGCCAGCCGAGAACAGACGCTCGCCGAAATGGCGCTCAGCTGGATTTTGCGCGACGGAATCGTAACGAGCGTTCTGATCGGCGCGTCCAAGCCGTCTCAGATTCTGGACAACATCCAGGCGCTGGAGAACACCGCGTTTTCCGACGAAGAGCAGGCAACAATCGATCGGATCACGGAAGCCTGATTTTCCCAGGCAGTGGCATTGACAACCGGTTCTCTTTGTAGTATAATCGTTATACATCGTTCATTATAGATTTATACGAAAAAGGAGAACCATATTTGGACGTAAAAAAAGAAAACGATCTGTTGGAAGAAACCCTGTCCCTCGCCGAAACGGACTATGCGCAGGCATACCGGTTCCTGCTGGCCGCCTATGAAAAAGAGCCCGGAGACTTTGGCCCGCAGACACTCTATTTTCTGGCCTGTCTGGCGGGCGGTGCAGGGATGCAGGATGCGGCGCTCGGCTGGCTCCGAACGGCCATCGAGAAGAACGGCTGGTGGTACCGTCCGGAGGTTCTGGTGGACGACGACCTTGCGCAGCTGGAGGGCAATTCTGAATTTATCGCGCTGAAAGCACGCTCTGATGCGCGCTATCGGGAAGCTGTCTCGGCGGCGAAGTCTGTTTTTTCGTGGAACGGGAAAACGGCCGACTATCTGTTCCTCGCCGTCCACGGCAATACACAGAATGCGCAAACGGCGCGTGCAGATTGGGCCCCGATTCTGGCAGGAGATAACCACTGGCAGCTGGAGACCATCCAAAGCGCCGAGCCGGACGGATACGGAACGTTCCGCTGGAGCTACGATGACACATCCTTCCTTCCGGTCGCAAACGCCTTGGATGCCATGCAGGGCGAGGGCTACGAAAAAATCGCGTGCGGCGGCTTTTCGGCCGGGTGCGATATGCTGCTGCGCGCCATCACGTTTACCCCGGCGCGCTGCGATCTTCTGATTCTGCAAAGCCCGTGGATTCCGGTCTTGCAGGAGCACAAGGCGGCCATTTTGCAGGCGCTTCGGCAAAAGGACATTGCGCTTCGGATCTTCTGCGGCGCGGACGATGAAGACTGCCTGCCGCTGGCGCAGGAGCTTTCCGCCGCGGCAAATCAGGCGGGGCTGGATGCAGCGCTGACAGTACAGGAAAACTGCCGCCATCAGTTCCCCGAAATGTCATACGCGCTCAATGCCCTGCTGCTATCTGAGCGCCCCGCATAAGCGAGCTGTACGCAAGCGTAGTTTTACAGAAAGAGATAGAAAAATGGGATGCGCCGGAGCGCATCCCATTTTTTATTACGAAATTACTTCATGAACGTATCGTTCTTCATTTCCTCGATGTAGGAGAGGTACTTCTCCTGCACATCGGCGGGAACGAGATCGCTCAGAGCGCCAGCGGACAGAGTGCCGTTCTGGAGCGTGCCGTAGAGCACTTCGCCGCCGAAGGTACCGGCCTCAACAGCTTCCATGGAAGCTGCAACCATCGCGGAGTTATCGGTGACCTGCGAGCAGATGATGCACTCGTTCTGGCCAAGGATGTCGGCAGGCTGGCCGATGTCAAAGATCTTGATTTCGCCCGCGGCAGCGTTGGCAGCGTCGATGGCCTCGCGCGCGCCGGAGTCAACGGCAGAAGCATCGCCGAAGAACACGTCAGCGCCCTGGGCGATGAGCTCGGTGGCAAATTCCTTGCCCTTCGGAGCGTCGGAGAAGGAGTTGGCGTACGGGACGTTCAAAAGCGAGACTTCCTTGCCTTCCTTTTCACCGACATACTTTGCGGCTTCTTCGTAGCCAGCGATCTTGCCCTTCGTAGTGTCAAGCTCCATACCGCCGATGAAGCCGAGCTTGCCGGATTCGGTCATGAGACCAGCCAGTGCACCTGCGATCCAGCCGATCTGCTGGGCGTTTGGCAAAAGCGAGGAAACGTTTTTGTTGACAGCCTTTTCTGGCGTGTCAGCAGCGCCGTTCAGAAGGGCGAACGCGATGTCGGGGTACTCCTCGGCCGCCTGCAGGACAGCGTCGGTGTACTGGTTGCCGGGGGCGTAGATCATGTCGTAGCCCAGCATGCAGTAGGCAACGATGGAATCATAGTAAGCGTCCTGCGAGATGGAGTCGGTGACCTCCGCCTGCCAGCCCTTGCGCTCGGCCGCGGCGATCATCGCGTTGTAGCAAGCCGCGCCCCAGCCGCCGTCGTTGATGCTGGAGTCGCAGATCATGGCGACCTTGTAGGTCTTGCCGTCGGTGGTTTCAGCGGCAGGCGCTTCTTCAGTCTTAGTTTCGGTCTCCGCAGCCGGAGCGGCGGTCTCTTCGGTCGTCGTCTCCGCGGGCGTCTGCGTTTCTGCGGGCTTGCTTGCGCAGGCGGCGAACGTCAGCAGCATGGCAGCTGCCAGGAGCAGGGCGAGTAACTTTTTCATGTGTTTCCCTCCGTTAGAATAATTTTATAACGACGCCAGAGGTGGCGCTGTTACCGGGTTACCGCTGTTCGCGGCGATAGGGCTGTCCGTTTGCCCGCGGACCTGCCTGCTTTGCGCCGATGAGGCTCAGCACAAGCACCGTCGCGAGGTACGGGATCATCTGGAAGAACTGATACGGAATGGCGATGCCGGAGACCTGCAGCTTGATTTGCAGCGCATCGCAGAAGCCGAAGAACAGGCAGGCAAGCAGGATCCCGCCCGCGCTCCAACGGCCAAAGATGACAGCTGCCAGCGCAATGAAGCCGCGTCCGGCGACAATGCCGTCGGTGTAGGTGCTCGAATAACAGGTGGTTAAGTAAGCGCCGCCGATCCCGGACAGAGCCCCGCAAATCACGCACGCGAGGTACTTGACCCCGATGACATTGATGCCGAGCGTCGCGGCCGCCTGCGGATGCTCGCCGACGGACTTATAGCTCAGGCCCGCGCGCGTCCGGCCGAAGAAGACAGCCGTGAAGACGACAAACAGCAGCGTCAGATAGACCATCGGGCTCTGGTCAAAAAGGAGGCCTCCGATGATGGGAATGTCCTTAAGGCCGGGAATGGCAACCGAGGACATGGTAACGATCTGCTTGAGGTCGGAGCCCGTGCCAAAATACACGCGGTAGATAAACGACGCGAGCGCGGGCGCGAAAATATTGATGGCCATGCCGTAGACCGTGTGGTTCGCGCAGAGCGTGATGGTCGAAAACGCGTAGATCATATTGACCGCGATACCGGCAAGCGCGCCGCACAGAAGGCCCAGCCAATTAGAGCCCGTGATGTAGCACACGAGGAAGCCGACGAGCGCGCCGATGGCAGCCAGGCCCTCCAGGCCGATGTTCACCATACCGGCTCTCTGCCCGTAGAGCTCCGCGAGCGAGATGAGCAGCACCGGAATTGCCAGACGGACGGTTGCCAGAAGTAAGCTCGATACCCAATCCATTACGCTGCGCCCTCCTTTCTCTTGCCGAAGACGCGGTTCTTCCACGCCTCAAATTCCGGAAGCTTCGTCAGCGCCATACCGGCAACCGAGAAGACGATCACAAGCGCCTGAATGATATCCGACACGCTCGTCGGGACGCCGGTTGCCGCTTGCATGGTCGTCGAGCCCACGCGCAAAACCGCGAAGAACAGCGCCACAAGCATCGTCGCGATCGGATGCAGCTGCCCAATGAGCGCCATCGCAACGCCGTCGAAGCCGTAGCCCGCGCCGAAGCCGTTGATGAGTCGGAACTGCGTGCCGAGAAGCTCCGCGCTGCCGCCGAGACCCGCAATCGCGCCGGAAACAATGAAGCTTGCGAGCATGTACCGCCCGACGGGAATGCCGTTGAAGCGGCTGGCTGTCATGTTATAGCCAACCGCGCGCAGCCGGAAGCCCGCGTTTGTCCAGAAAAGAACATAGTAGAGAATGAGACCAACCGCAATCGCAATTACAAGGCCCCATGTAAAGCGCATGCCGGAGACGATGCGCGGAAGATGCACCGCCTCGTCGATGGCAGGCGTCTGCGGAACGGACGCGTCTCGAATCCAGCTGGTATAGATGACACCCATAAGAAGCGTCGCGACGTAGTTGAGCATGATGGAGATGATCATCTCGTTCTGCCCGCGCGTAATTTTGAGAACGCCCGGAATCATGCCCCAGATACCGCCCGCGAGCGCGCCCGCAAGGAGCGCCAGAACGATACCGGCAAAGCCCGTGAGCCCCGTGAAGTAGCAGGTCAGAAACGCCGCCATCGAGCCCATCAGGAACTGGCCCTCGCCGCCGAGGTTGAACACGCCGCATTTATACGCGAAGCACGCGCAAAGGGCCGTGAACATCAGGGGCGTTGCTTTTGTAAGTGTCGTGCCGATACCGGCCTTCGTGCCGAACGCGCCCTGGAAGAGGAACTTGACCGCAACGAATGGGTCCGCGCCGAGCGCCGCCATGATAATACCGCCAATGAGGAAGGCCAAAAGGATCGACAGCAGCGGCACAAGGCATGCGCCAAATGCTTTTTTCAGTTTTTCCATACTGCGCCTCCTCTCACTTGCCGGTCATGGCAAGGCTGATTTCTTCCACCGGCGGGTTCTTGCCGGAGAATTCGCCCATAATCCCGCCTTCAAAGCAGACGACAATGCGGTCGGACATCTCGAGAATTTCGTCGAAGTCCGCGCTGATGAGCAAAATGCCGACGCCTCTTTCGCGCGCGCCGATCATCTGCTCATGCACAAAGCTCGTCGCGCCGATATCCAAGCCTCTCGTCGGGTGCGCCATAACAAGCAGCGCCGGATCGTTCTCCAGCTCCCGCGCGAGAATGACCTTCTGCTGGTTGCCGCCGGAAAGCGAGCGCACGCTCTGGTCGACAGACGTACAGCGCACGTCGTATTTTTCGGCCATCCGCCTGGCATAATCGCCGATGGCACGCTTTTTCAGAAGCAGGCCGCGGCCCTTGCTGAACCGCGCGTCGTCCGCATCCTTGAGGACCAGATTTTCCGCGATGGACATGTCGCCGATCAGCCCCTGCAAATTCCGGTCCTCCGGCACATGGCACACGCCGTGCTCAATAAAGCCGTTCGGGTCAAAGACCGCGACGCGCTTTCCCTTGAGATGGACCTCGCCCGCGTCCGGCGCGAGAACGCCGGTAATGAGCTGAGCAAGCTGCGTCTGACCGTTTCCGTCTACGCCCGCCACGCCGACAATCTCACCCGCATGGATTTTCAGGGACAAATCGCTCAGACCGCTGTGCTTGCTTTCCTTGTTGAAATCCACATGATCGAGCTCGGCCACGACCTCTGCACCGCTCGCGTCGATTTTTTCATACTGCGACTCGGTCAGCTCCTTGCCGATCATGAGGTTTGCGAGCTTCTGCCCGTCGGTATCCGCGCGATTGACCGTTCCGACGACCTTGCCGAGGCGCAGGATCGTGATACGATCGGAAATGCGCAGCACCTCGCGCATTTTGTGGCTGATAAAGATGATGGATTTTCCTTCTCCAATCAGCTTGTGCATGATTGCAAACAGGCCCTCGACCTCGATATCGGTCAGCGCCGCCGACGGCTCATCGAGAATCAGAAGCTCCGCCCCGTGGTACAGCGCCTTGAGAATTTCGGTTCTCTGCTGCTCGCCGACGGAAATATCCGTGATAAGCTTGTCGAGCTGCACGTCGAGGCCGTATTTTTCGGACAGCGCCTCAATTTCCTTCCGGCGCGCGGCGCGGTCGATGAAGACGCCCTTCGCGTGCTTGTCGCCGAGGATGATATTGTCGAACACCGTCATTGCCTCGACGAGCATGAAGTGCTGATGCACCATGCCGATGCCGAGCTTGACCGCCTGACTGGGAGAATCGATGCGGACCTCCTGCCCATTGAGGAAAATCTTGCCCTCGGTCGGCTGATAGAGGCCGATGAGAATGTTCATGAGCGTCGATTTGCCCGCGCCGTTTTCTCCAAGGAGGGTGTGTACCTCACCTTTTGCGACCGAGAAATTGATGTCCTGATTGGCATAGAAATTGCCGAACCGTTTGCTGATGTGCTCCATGCGAAGCAGCTCTTCCAATCGTCCCACTCTCCTTTTCGCTGAAGTAACCCGCGCCCGTCGGCCGCGGCAAGACGGCGTCATATCAGCCGCCTTATATCATCTTTTACTATACACGAAAAACCGCTAGATTTCAAAACATTTTTTGTGTGCATTGACATTTTTTTAGCCGCCGCCATTCGCCTTGCCCGAACGGCTCCGTTTTGCGCCGGCAGGCGCGGTATCCGAAAAAAAGCGCCTTGCCGAACGAAATCCGGAAGTTTTCAGCCGAGGATCTGGCGCCGTTCATCTTAAAATTCGACAAAAACGGACAGTTTCGGATAAGGTCCGTCCAATTTTGTCAAATTTTGTCCACAAAAAGTGGCAAAAGCAGTTTGAAAAAACTTGAATTTTTTGTTGGAATGTGTTAATTTATATCCATCGTAACAAGTTTTTATGTCTGGCCAGGCAAATTTGAAACATATAATGAGAGGAGTCGAAAATGGACAACTGCATTAAAATTCTGATTGCCGATGCGGACGAGGGCTTTACTTCCGATCTTGCGTGTTATTTAAAAACGAATTCTTCCTTTGACGTTGTGGGCGCGGCCAATGATGGCGAACAGGCTGTCAGGCTTCTGCGCACGACGCAGCCAAACGTTCTGATTCTGGACCTATTGCTGCCAAAATTAGACGGCCTTTCCGTCCTGAAAGAAGCCAGCGCGCTTCCCAAGCCGCCTATCGGTCTTGTCCTGACCAACGCAATGACCGACTTTGCGGCGCAGGCGGCGGAAAAATACGGCGCGCGGTATTTTCTCAGCAAACCATGTAAACTCAAAATGATCGCCGAACGTGTGGGCGATATCATCACTGCCGAACGGGTCACGCGCGGCACAAGGTACCTGAGCGCAAATGTAGAGGCGCTCGTTACCTCAATGATTCACGATGTGGGAGTTCCTGCGCATGTGAAGGGATATCAATATCTGCGCGAAGCCATCATGATGGCCGTTGACGACAAGGACGTGATGCGGGCCATCACAAAAGTTCTCTACCCGCAGATCGCGCGGAAGTTCCATTCGACCTCCTCCCGGGTCGAGCGCGCCATCCGGCACGCCATCGAGCTTGCGTGGGAGCGTGGAGATGAGGAAACGCTCCGCAAGTTCTTCGGCTACACGATCTCAAACGCCCGCGGCAAACCCACGAACGCCGAATTCATCGCACTTTTCGCCGATAAAATTCAATTGCAGCTCAAGGCCTCCCAAACGCGTTGAGCTTCCAACCTTCCTTTCTTTTCTGACGCCACCGCCGCCGGTTTCAAAAACCGGCGGCGGTGGCGTGCTCTCAGGCTCTATTTTCAGCTTGCTTCAAGCTGCTTTCATCGCGTCAGCTGCCGCAATGCTTCGCCGATGTCCATGTCCAGAAGCACTGACTGCGTCTCGATCTCCTGCATTGTGATGGCCTCGCCGAGGTTGATGCTCGCGTAAACGGCCTTGGGATTCCGCTCCGTCATGCGCCAGAAGGGGTATTTGATAATGACCGGGGTGTTATAGCCCACGCCGAGCTCCAGAAATATGATGCGCTGGTCTTTTCTGGTGCGGAGAAACTTCTCATAGCGCTCTGCCGCTTTGCGCCAACCCTCGTCCTGCACGAACGTATCGTCGCAGCGGAGGTTCATCGTCATGGGCCTTCCGCAGTGCGGACAAACGGGAACGAGTTCTGTCGGAATTTTCATATTCTTCTGGCACCCGACCATTTCGCGCACGACGGTTTCATTGTCAAACGTCTCCTGACAACACGGCTCGCTGCACTGAAAAAGGCCGTAATCGCCCTGCGTGTAAAATAGCCGCTTTTTGTCGAAGCCCGCCTTCTGAAAGCAGTGGTCGACGTTTGTTGTGATGACAAAATAGTCCTTGCCGGAAACGAGCTGCAAGAGCTCGTCATAAACCGGCTTCGGCGCGTCCATGTAGCGGTTGATGAAGATATACCGGCTCCAGTACGCCCAATATTCCTCCGGCGTTTCATAGGGATAAAAGCCGCCCATATACATATCATGAAAGCCGTATTTCGCCGCGAAATCGGAGAAATACGCTTCAAACCGCGCGCCGGAATAGGAAAATCCAGCCGCTGCCGATAAGCCCGCGCCCGCTCCGACGACCACCGCGTCGGCCTCCCGGAGCGCCTTTTGCAGCCGCTCAAGCTCTTTGGAGCAGTCTTTCGTAGATTTCTTTGTCCAGGTCCTTGAATACATTGAAAATTACCTTCATTTCGCTTCCTGTCTCGCTTTTATATTGCCGCACCGTATCGATTGCGATCTCTGCCGCCCGCTCGTTCGGGAAATGGAACACGCCCGTGGAGATGCAGCAGAAGGCGATGCTCTTCACGCCGTTCTCCTCCGCCAAAGAAAGGCACGAGCGGTAGCATGAGGTGAGCAGCTGCTCATCCTCTTTTGTGGGCTCTCCCGTCACGATCGGTCCCACCGTGTGCAGAACGAAGCTGCACGGCAGATTGTACGCACGCGTGAGCTTCGCCTGTCCGGTCGGTTCCTCGTGGCCCTGTTTCTCCATGATTTCGGCGCAGTCCAGCCGAAGCTGCACGCCGGCGTAGGTGTGGATGCAGTTGTCGATGCAGGCGTGGTTCGGGACATAGCAGCCTGTCAGGCCGCTGTTTGCCGCGTTCACGATCGCACCGCACGAGAGCTTCGTGATATCGCCCTGCCAGAGATAAAGCTCGCCGGAAACCGGCTGCAAATCCTCCACGTGCGTCACGCCCGCCTCCGAAAGCTCCTGCCGCAGATATTCGTCCTGCACCGAGAGAAATTCTGGGCTGATCTGCTTCGCTGGGCGGACATTCATCAGACCGCGCAGCAGAACTCTCTGCCGTGCCGCGTCCTTCGGAATCTCCTGCCTGCGGCAAGACGGCCGCTCGGACAGCAGCGTATGGATGAGATACAATCTTCGTTCCGCCTGATTCATAGCGCTCTCCCCTATCGTTTGGATTCAGGGCTCTGCCCCTTCGTTGGGCCTATCATAGCGCAGGGGCGCTTTTTCGTAAAGTACGCACAATTTCGTGGCGTAGTTACCGGGAGGATACCATCATGCGCCCGGATACTGCTCCTGCAAATAGAGACTTGCGCGGGACTGGATGGTTCTAGCTGTCTGCTCCGCTGTCGCCGCCCCCGCGAAATACGCATTTGCCTCCTCGCTCAAAATATCCTCCAGCGACTTGTCCATCCCTTCAAGCACGGTGACGCTCCCAAGAAGCTCCATAAATTTCTCTTCGTCCGCCTCGCTGATCGTCTCCGGTTCGCCGTACCAGTTGGTGCGATTTCCGAGCTTATACTGCGCAAGTTCTTCCCGCAGCACTTCCATATTTGCGGGCAGGCCGCTCTCCTGCTTGCCGGAAAAGCAGTATGCCAGAAACGCCTTTGCGCCCGCCAGGTTCTGGCACGATGTGCTCACGCCGAGACTCGTCAGCACCAGATATGCGCTACCGCCGGAGCCGACCGGATAGCCCGCGTAGGTGTACCCAGCGCCGTCAAACCACTCTTTTGCGATGTCCTCGCGCGAGGCCAGCCAACTGAGGCTCGAAATCCAGCCGAGCTTCATGAGCGTTTTTTCGGGTGCTTCCGGCATCGAACCGTCGCCGCCCCAGTTCTTGCACCAGTCGAGAATATCTATGAATTCCTGCGTTTCAAACCTGCATGTACCGGTTTCGCGATCTACAAATCGTCCGATGCAAAAGGCGGCGGTCAGCCCGAAAAGATTTCCCGGCGTGTTCCACGAATCGACCGGCACCCAGTCCTCCGGCATTTTCTCCCGCGCGGTTTCCAAATCTTCCAGCGTCACGCCGGGGCTGTCAATCAAATTCGACGGCATGATCAGCGTATCGACCCGCACCGTGAGCGGCAGCACATAAAGCGCCCCGTCCTGCGTGAGTAAGTCAAATAGCCCGGGCAGGAGGCTGTCCTCCGTCACGTCCGGCAAAAGTTCCCTTAAATCTGCACAGACCGCACGGGGCGCAAGCGGCGGGGCCTGATTGCCGTCGGAGTAAAAGGCAAAGAGGTCGGGCGACTGGCCCGCCATGATTTCTGTGCGCAGAACGTCCATCGGCTCTGCGTCCCCGTACGGCGAGTCCGAATAGATGGTATAGTCGATCTGATACTCCTGCTGACTGAGATTGAAATTCTCGAACAGCTGCGTAAACTCGTACCAGACGGGGCAATCGGCCGCGACGGCCAGCGTCAGGACCGTCTTCGCATTCCCCGCGCCCACCTGCCGGAAAAGTGTTGTGGCTGCCTCGCCGTTCGGCGAAAACAGCACATAGCCGTCTTCCGTCTGGAAGATTTGCTCCGCGTCCGGCTTCGCGCCGAGCTCCCGCCAAGAAGCGATCGTCTGCACCGTTCCAGACGCAAGGTCGTAGCTTGATAGCCCATCGCTGTTCGTCAGCAAAAACGTTCCGTCTTCGCCAAGGCCGAGCCCCACCGTGCCAGACGGCAGCGTCTGCGCCTCGAGTGGAGTGAGCGTTTTTGCGTCAAACGCGCGTAATTCGGGCGCTTCGCCGCCAAACAAATCTCGCGTGAGAACAAAAAGTATCCCATCCCGCTCCTGCATCGCCGCAAACGCCCAGCCATCGTTTGTGTCGATCGCCTGGCGTGCCGTCTCCGCGCCGCTATCACTCAGAAGAACAAGCATCGACGCACTCAGTAAGGCAAGCCCTTCGTCTGTCTTTGTCATCTGGAAAAACCGCGCGCCAGACTCTGTGTATCGCTTCTCAAGCGTCGTTGTCTCCTGCAAAGAAAAGCTCGCGTCGTACCGCGAAAGCACCAGCCTGCCTTCCGGTTCGCCGGACAGAAACGTAAAATTCCCGCGTTCGTCCCAATACCCCGCCGGAAGCGTCCCGCTCAAAAGATAGAACCCACCGCCCGGATTTTCGCACAGCGCGTAGAGATAGTCCGCCCCGTCCGGAACATCCAAGGTTTGCGTTTCCCCGCCGGTCACTTGGAAACGAACAAGAGACGGCCCGGTTTCCGAGGAGCCGCCGGCGATGATCGTATCGCCCAGAACCGTCAGCGCCGTAATGCCGGTGAGGCTCTCCGGCACGTGCCTTTGAAGCTCTAAATGGCAGGCTTCTTCCACTGCTTTCCCCTGCGCCGCAGCCGGTGCGGCTTGCGATGCGGTTTTCTCTTCCGCAGCCGTTTTTTCTTCGCCCGGAAGCGAGATAACTGTGACCTCTTTTTCCGCCGCGCAGCCGCACAGCAGACATAAAATCAGCAAAACAGCGCAAAAGCGCCGGTAAGTTTGTTTCATCGCGTCCTCCTTCCAAAGTCACAGGAGCGCCGCCGCGCGCACGGCGCACCCCGGTTGGTTGTCTGTGTGGCTTTCTGTCAGGAACCTCCTTTCTCATTTGCACTATTGCAATAGTCTACATTCAAACTATCACAGTAGTCCAATTTTGTCAAGCCATCTTGACAGTTTTGGACGAATGTGATAGTCTGAGTTTACCAACACTGGGAGGGTTTGTATGAAGCTGTTTGACTCGGAATGGAAGGTCATGGAGGTCCTCTGGCAGAAAAACGACCGGACGGCGAAGGAAATCTCGCTGCGGTTAGCGGACACCATCGGCTGGAACAAAAACACGACCTATACGGTCATCAAAAAGTGCATCGAAAAGGGCGCGATCGAGCGCCGGGAGCCGAATTTCATCTGCCACGCGCAGATTACAAAGCAGCAGGCGCAGAAGGAGGAGGCTGAAACGCTGGTCGAAAAAGTATTTGACGGTTCCGCGGAGCTGCTGTTTGCATCGATTTTGAGTGATCGGTCGTTATCAAAAGACGAGCTTGCGCGGCTGAAAGCGCTTGTGGAGGCGATGGAGGAATGACAGGCTTGCAAGCGGCCATTTTGGGCGGAAGCGCGCTGATTCTGCTCGTTCTCGCGCTGCGGCTCGGGCTGCAGCGGCATCTGCCCCGAAGGCTTTTCCCGGCGCTCTGGTGCGCAGCGGCTGTGCGCCTCTTGCTTCCGGTATCCATCCCGACGCGCCTGAGCGTCTGGAACCTTTTTGAGAGGACTTCCGCTTCTTCGGCAGCGGGAGCGGTTTCACGTGCGCTTCTGCCTTTCCCCGATCTGACCGATGGCGCGGCAATGGAGGCGGTCTTGCAAGCTCCAGCGCGTGTTTCCCCGCTTTTCATCGTCTGGCTGGCGGGAACGGTGCTGCTGGCCGCATATGTGAGCACCGGCTGTATCTTTATGGTGCGAGGATTCCGGTCCGCGCAGATCGCGCCCTGCCCATCTATGGTCGCGCTGCTGGATCTGTTTCGCTTTCGCAAATCGCCCCGCATCCGCGCCACGAGCAGCCGCCGCGCGCCCTTGACATTCGGCGTACTCCGACCGGTCATTTTGCTGCCGGAGGGTCTGGCCGCAGAGAGCGAACCGTTCCGGCTGGTGCTCGCGCATGAGCTGGCGCATGTAAAACGGCGTGACTGTGTGCGAAAGCTCCTGTTTACGGTATGCCTGTGCCTTTACTGGTGGAACCCGCTCGTCTGGTGCATGGTCATATTGGCGGGGCGTGATATGGAGCTTGCCTGTGACGAGGCCGTTCTGCGGGCGCTTGGCCCCGGCTGCCGGAAGGCCTACGCCCTGACGCTTTTATCCATGGCTGCGCGCAGTCCGGCGCCCGCGCCGCTTACTGCCAGCTTTTCCGGAAGCAGCCTGAGCCGCCGCATCCGCGCCATTGCGCGTTTCCGTCCCGTTTCCAAATGGGCAGGCGTCTGCGCAGCCATCGCATTTGCACTTTCCGCCTGCGTCTTTTCTACCCAGGCAGCGCTCCCCGCTCCATCCGGGCAGGAACCGGTTGTCCCCGAACCCTTACAGGTTGAAGCTGTTGAAGCCTCTTCCGCCCTGCCGGAGGCAATTGGGCCGGAAGCGCCGGAGGCACTGGCCGAAGCGGAATTTCCGGAGAAAGCACCGGAGATGACCGTAGCGAAGTACGTCTGGCCGCTGGAAAACGCAGATGCTGCTGTGAACGATTCCTTCGGCTGGCGGGAGCATCCGGTCTCCAGGACGGTATCCTTCCACGCAGGTGTTGACTTGGATGCACCGGGCGGAAGCAATGTGCTGGCTGTGGCAGACGGGACGGTCCTCAAAGCGGAATACCATGAGGCATATGGCTATTTCATCCAGCTCGAGCACGAGGATGGCATACAGACCCTCTACGCACATTTACAAGAGCTGTTGGCAGCCCCCGGCGATGAAGTGAAGCAGGGCCAGATCATCGGCCTTTCCGGCTCATCGGGCTGGACCACGGGGCCGCACCTGCACCTCGGCGTGTACATAGACGGCGAAACGGTTGACCCGCTGGCATTTTTGATGACGGAGGACGCATAGCCTCCTTCCAACACAATTGCAGCTTTTGAAAATTCGACAAAATCGGACAGGTTCGGATAAGGTCTGTCTAATTTTGTCCAATTTTGTCCACAAAAAGTGGCAAAAATCATCTTGTAAAATCTTGAATTTTTTGTTGGAATGTGCTAATTTATATCCATCGCAGCGAAATTTCGTGCCTGGCCGGGCAACAGCGTAATTTGTAATGAGAGGAGTCAAGCATGGACAACTGCATTAAAATTCTGATTGCCGACGCGGACGAGGGCTTTACTTCCGATCTTGCGTGTTATCTGAAAACCGCTTCTTCCTTTGACGTTGTGGGCGCAGCCAACGACGGCGAACGGGCTGTCAGGCTTCTGCGCACGACGCAGCCAAACGTTCTGATTCTGGACCTATTGCTGCCAAAATTAGACGGCCTTTCCGTCCTGAAAGAAGCCAGCGCACTTCCCAAGCCGCCTATCGGTCTTGTCCTGACCAACGCAATGACCGACTTTGCGGCGCAGGCGGCGGAAAAATACGGCGCGCGGTATTTTCTCAGTAAGCCCTGTAAACTCAAGATGATCGCCGAGCGCGTGGGCGATATCATCACTGCCGAACGGGTCACGCGCGGCACAAGATACCTGAGCGCAAACGTGGAGGCGCTTGTTACCTCAATGATTCACGACGTCGGCGTTCCGGCGCATGTGAAGGGCTATCAGTACCTTCGCGAAGCCATCATGATGGCCGTTGACGACAAGGACGTGATGCGGGCCATCACAAAGGTCCTTTACCCGCAGGTTGCGCGGAAGTTCCATTCGACCTCATCCCGGGTCGAGCGCGCCATCCGGCACGCCATCGAGCTTGCGTGGGAGCGCGGAGATGAGGAAACGCTCCGCAAGTTCTTCGGCTACACGATTTCGAACGCCCGCGGCAAACCAACAAACGCCGAATTCATCGCACTTTTCGCCGATAAAATTCAATTGCAGCTCAAGGCCTCCCAAACGCGTTGAGTTTCCAGCCTCCCCTTCTTTTCTGACACCGCAGCCGCTGACCTTCGGGTTGGCGGCTGTGGCGTTTTTCTGTCCGGCCGCTTGCGCACCAAGCGGGAATCGTCTATACTACAGATAGAAAGTTATTTAAATTGCAGGATTGGAAGGACAGAATTTGAACGAAAAAGTTGCGCAGTACCATCTGCCCGGGTTATTTGAATTTTACGAGCTTTACGCCGCGTTTCTCCCACTCTACCGCGCGCACAGGGAGTATTTCTACGACTGGTGCGACATCGGCTCGATCTACGGCGCGCCATTCGGCTGCCTCTGGGGCGGCGGACGCGTGAGCTCCGGCACATGTACAGCCCGGGACGTTCTGGCCCTGACGCAGAAATACGGCATTTCCGCCCGCCTGACGTTCAGCAATTCCCTTCTGCGAGAGGAGCATTTAAAAGATAGAACCTGCAACGCGCTCTGCCGCCTGTTTTCAGAAAGCGGCACGGTGCAAAACGGCGTGATCGTCCACTCGGAGCTGCTGCTGGACCATCTGAAAGTGGCCTATCCCCCGCTCTATTTTATCTCTTCGACCACGAAGGTCCTGACTGATTTTTCGCAGCTCCGCCGCGAGCTCGAGCGGCCGGAGTTTTCATACGTTGTGCCGGATTTCCGGTTAAACAAGGCTTTTGCATCATTAAATACGCTGCCGCAGGCGCTGAAGGACAAGGTCGAATTTCTCTGCAACGAATGTTGCTCGTTTGGCTGCAAAGACAGACGCGTCTGCTATGAGGCTGTCAGCCGGAAAAATCTCGGAGAAGCCGCCCCGGAGCACCATTGCAAAGCGCCGGACGCAAAATATGGCTACCGCTTTTCCCGCGCCATGGAAAATCCCGGCTTCATTGGAATTGCGGACATTCAAAATACATACCTGCCGATGGGCTTTTCCAATTTCAAAATCGAAGGCCGCGGGCTCGGAAGCGCCCTGATTCTGGAGTTCCTGCTCTATTACCTGACGAAGCCGGACTGCCAGCTCCGCGTCCGGGAAGAAATTTATTTGGATAACGCGCTGGATTTATTCTGACGCGCCCGTCAAAACAGAACATAAAATACGCGGCAGCCCGGAGCTTTTTCTCTGGGCCGCCGCATTTTGTTCTGTATTATTTCCCGGGAAAGAAGAAGCCGACTGTCATGTCGAGATAGTTCAGGCCGCTGTATCCGGGGTACGCGTCCTCCACCTTCTGCTTCATCTCCGCCGCGCTCTCGCTAGGGGTGTCTTTCGCGTTCAATCAACCACTTTTTCAAACTTCAAAGAAGTTTTTGACGTGCTGTTGCGTTTTTCACTCGCTGGAAGTATAATAGTGCAGTAAGATCCTTTCGTAAAGTAAGCACAATATTGTGCTGTAGTTACCAAAAGGATACTATTAGAAATGGAGGACTGCAACATGGAACTGCCTGCGTGCCCGGTAGAAACGACACTGATGCTGATCGGAGACAAGTGGAAGGTTCTGATTCTGCGCGATCTGATGGGCGGGACGAAGCGCTTCGGCGAGCTTAAAAAGTCCATCGGCCACGTGACCCAGAAGGTGCTCACGGCGCAGCTGCGCGATATGGAGGTGAAAAAGCTTCTCACGCGCAAGGTCTACGCCGAGGTGCCGCCGCGGGTGGAATACACGCTGACCGAGACCGGCTACAGCCTAAAGCCGATTCTCGATTCCATGGTCGTCTGGGGCTCCGCCTACCAGAAGGAAAACGGCGCGCAGGAGGACAAGCGTCCGGCGGATTGACCAAAGACTCTGCACAGCGGGCAGTTTATCATACAAACGCGTCTGCAAATCAGGCTTGGATGGAGGCATGCAGCATGGAAGATTTTTCGATTGGCGAAATGCAGCAAATGCAGAAGGCCCTGCAGGAGAAATACCGGCACAAATGGGAGCCGATTTGCCCGGAAGTGGGGAAAAATAAGCTTCTTTGGATGATCGGAGAGATTGGAGAAGTGATCGACATCGTCAAAAAGTACGGCGGAGAAAATGCCGCAGCGAACGAAGACGTGCGGGTGCAGCTGGTAGAGGAGCTGGCCGACGTCCTCATGTACTACAACGACGTTCTGCTCTGCTATGGGATCGGCGCGGAAGAGCTCAAGCGCGCCTACACCGAAAAATTTGAGAAAAATATGACCCGATGGTAAAAGCATCGCATAAAGAAAGCGCCCCGGACAATTCGTTTGAACTGCCCGGGGCGCTTTGCTGTTCGTTTGATGGATCGCTTCAGTCGATGAAGCGGACGGGGTCGACGCTTTCGCCGTTTTGCCGGACGGCAAAGTGCAGGTGCGAGGTCGACGCGGACTCCAAAAGCGCGCTTTCACCGACGGAGCCGATGGTATCGCCCGCCGTAACGCGCATCCCGGCGGAGACGGCCGGCATGGCCGCGAGGTTCGCGTAGATGGTCTCATAGCCCTCCGGGTGCGAGAGAACGACGGTCGTGCCGAAAAATTCGTCGTCATAGACGGCCGTCACAGTGCCCGTGCAGGCCGCTCGGACAGGCTCTCCCGCGAGCGCGGCAAGATCGATGCCGTCGTGCGTGCGCCAGTCCTGTGTGGTCTGGTTAAAAGACAGCTCCTGCATGCTGTAGGGCGCGATCCGCTCGCCTGAGACCGGCCAGACGCGAACCGAAAGCGTCTCGCTTGCCGGCTCCTGCGCGGATGCGTCCGCGGCGTCCGCAGGACCGGAAGAAGCGCTTGCGGGCTTCTGCGTCTGTGTGCTCCCACCCGACTGTGTTTTACCGCCGGAGGAAGACGAGGACGGTTTATCCTCGGGGATCTCCGCGCTGGTGGCGACGGAAAGGGTCTGCTCGTTCAGAGCCTTCTTTTCGGAAACGGCGCCGGACACAAAAATATAGCCCGAGATTCCTACTGCTAAAATGCAAAGAAGCAGAACGATGTAGTAGCCCTTTTCCTGAAAGAATTTTCTGAACCGGTTAGATTCGGAATGTTCGTTGTTTTGCATGGTTTACACCTCCTGAGCCTAGTATGACCAGAGCTCTGGAAGCATATACCTGAAAAAGAAAAATTATCGCGCGCCGACCAGCTCGTACTCGCGCGAGAAATAGCGATCCAAACAGTATTTCAGAATCGAGCTGCGCGTGACAATGCCGATGAAGGCGTTTTTATCATCGATGACGGGGACAAAGTTCTGGTCGGCGGCGACGAGGACCAGGTCTTCAATGCGCGTGTCGACGCGGACGGGGTGGACCTCCCGGCGGGCGGTGATTTCGGAAATCGAGTGATCCTCGGTCTGCCGGAGGTCCATAACGCAAAGACGCTTGATCGCCCAGAGTAGGTCCCCCTCGGTCAGAACGCCGCAGTAGCCGCCATCTTTATCGAGAACCGGCAGGGCGGTATAGCCGGAGTTTTCCATACGTTCCATCGCCTGACGCAGGGTGCAGCCGTCGTCGATATACGAGCACAGCGCCTTCGGTGTCAGGAAAAACAGGATATTCATGCTTTGGTCTCCTTTGAAGATAACGGCAGGCGTGCCGGATTTGTGTTGGTTAATCTGTATTTCAAGTTTACCATAACAAAGCGGATAAGAAGTGACAAAATTGTGAATTCCGCTCAAAGATTTCTGTCAAAAAGACGCTTGCATTTTTTTCCCGCCTCGTTTATGCTAAACGCGGAGATCAGAATGGAGGGATATCAGGTACATATGACATTGGATGAACTGCATATTGGAAGAAAGGGTCGCATTACGGCGGTCGGCGGAGAAGGGATTCTCCGGTGCAGGCTTCTCGACATGGGTCTTATTCCACAGACGATCGTTTCGGTCACGAAGGTCGCGCCGATGGGCGACCCGATGGAGCTTCTGCTGCGCGGGTACAGTCTGACGCTTCGCAAGGAGGACGCGCGCAGCATCACCGTAGAGGAGGTGCCGGAATGATTCTCGCTTTGGCCGGCAACCAGAACTGCGGAAAGACGACGCTTTTCAACCAGCTCACAGGCTCGAACCAGCATGTGGGCAATTTCCCGGGCGTGACGGTCGAACAGAAGATCGGTCAGGTGCGCGGGCAGAAGGGCTGCTCGGTGGTCGACCTTCCCGGCATTTATTCACTGCGGCCATACACGGCGGAGGAGATCGTCACGCGCGACTTTATCCTCAACCAGAAGCCGGACGGTATCATCAACATCGTCGACGCGACAAATCTGGAACGCAATCTGTATTTAACCCTACAGCTTCTGACGCTGCGCGTGCCGACGGTTCTGGCGCTCAACATGATGGACGAGCTGACCGGAAACGGCGGCAGTATCGACGTGCAGAAAATGGCACAGACGCTCGGCGTTCCGGTCGTTCCTATCTGCGCGGCGACGGCCGACGGCGTGTCGGAACTCATTGACGAAGCCGTGCGCGTGGCGGAGGGGAAAATTCTGCCGCAGGTCTATGACTTCTGCGAGCCGGGCCCCGTGCACCGGTGCATCCATGCGGTCTGCCACCAGATCGAAGACCACGCGCAGGCGGCGGGCATCAACACGCGCTTTGCCGCGACGTGGCTTATTGAAGGAGACAACGGCATCGAAGATGCGCTCAAACTCGACCAGAACGAAAAAGAGCTCATCGAGCACTCTGTTCTGCAGATGGAGCAGGAGCGGGGCTTGGACCGGAACGCAGCACTTGCCGACATGCGCTACAGCTTCATTGAAAAACTCGTGCGCGAGGCCGTCGTAAAGCCCAGGGAGAGTCGGCAGCACCGAAGAAGCGTGCAGGCGGATAAAATTCTGACCGGCAAATTCACGGCGATTCCGATTTTTATCGGCGTGATGTTTCTTATCTTCTTTTTGACGTTCCATGTGATCGGCGCGTTTTTGAGTGATCTTTTGGCGCTCGGCATTGACAAGCTCACAGCGCTTACCGACGCGGCGCTCACAGCCTACGGGCTCAACCCCGTGGTGCAGAGCCTGATCATCGACGGCATTTTTGAAGGCGTGGGAAGCGTTCTGAGCTTCTTGCCCGTGATCGTGACGCTCTTTTTCTTCCTGTCTATTCTGGAAGACACCGGCTATATGGCACGCGTGGCGTTTGTGATGGACAAGCTGCTGCGGCGCATCGGCCTTTCCGGAAAATCCATCGTGCCGATGCTCATCGGCTTCGGCTGTACGGTGCCCGCCGTCATGGCAACCCGGACGCTCCCGTCGGAGCGCGACCGGACAATGACGATTCTTCTCACGCCCTTTATGAGCTGCTCGGCAAAAATCCCGATCTACGGCTTTTTCTCGGCAGCGTTTTTCCCGCAGCACGCGGCGCTCGTGATGATTGCTCTCTATGTGTTCGGTATTCTCATGGGAATTTTGGCTGCGCTGGTGTTGGAAAAAACGGCGTTCCGCGGCCGGCCCGTGCCGTTTGTGATGGAGCTTCCCAACTACCGGCTGCCGTCGGTCAAGAGCGTGGCCCTTCTTCTTTGGGAAAAAGCGAAGGACTTTTTGGAGCGGGCGTTTACGGTCATTTTCCTCGCCACGATTGTCATCTGGTTCTTGCAGAGCTTTGATACGCGTCTGAACGTGGTGGACAGCAGCGCGGACAGTCTTCTTGCCATGGTCGGCCAGCTTCTCGCGCCCATCTTTGCCCCCCTCGGGTTTGCCGACTGGCGGTGCGCAACGGCGCTCATTTCCGGCTTTATCGCGAAAGAATCGGTCGTAAGCACACTTGAAATTCTGCTCGGCACGAGTGCGCTTTCCGCGCTCTTCACAACAAAAAACGCCGTGAGCTTTCTTGTCTTTACACTTCTTTATACCCCCTGCGTCGCGGCCATCGCAGCCATTCGCCGGGAGGTCGGCTCGCCGGTTCGCGCGGGAATCATCGCGCTGTCGCAGTGCTGCGTGGCGTATCTGGCAGCGTTCGCGGTGTTCGCAATTCTGAGCCTGTAGGAGCGTGCCATGGGAGTTCTGATTTTAGCGCTTTTGATTCTCTGGATTGTGTTTGCCGTGAAAAAGCGGAAAAAGAACGGCGGCGGATGCGGCTGCGGCTGCCCGGGCTGCACGAAGGGAAACGCGCCCTGCAAAAAATAAACATGCGCCTCCCCTGCTCTGCATAGGCTTTGGACAGGGGAGGCGGTTTTTATGGGGGAATATTTACGGCGCAACGGAAGACTGCTGCTGGCGGCGCTTGTGATCGTGCTGTTCTGCGCGGCGCTGCCGGGGCTGTTTGCGGCGGGGCAGGCAATCGAAACGGGATCATGGGGCCTCAGCTTCCGCGCGGAGGGAAAAGAGCCTGTCGGAAACGCGAGCAAGCAGGCCCTGCAAGGCTATGACGCGGTATACGTGGGAGACGGAACCGAGAAGGTCATCTACCTGACCTTTGACGCGGGGTATGAAAACGGCTATACAGCGAGCATTCTGGACGCTTTAAAGGCGCACAATGCGCCCGCGTGCTTTTTTGTCGTCGGGAATTATCTCGAGACCGCGCCCGACCTTGTGCGCCGGATGGTAAATGAAGGACACATTGTCGGCAACCACACATACCACCACTACGACATGTCGAAGATCTCTGACCCAGCGAGCTTCCGAAAAGAGCTTTCCGACGTGGAGACGCTCTTCGAGCAAACGACGGGCGAGGTCATGAAAAAATATTACCGCCCGCCGCAGGGCATTTACAGCGAGGAAAATCTCAAAATGGCAAAGGACCTCGGCTACCGGACGGTATTTTGGAGTTTAGCGTATGTCGACTGGTACCAGGATGATCAGCCGACAAAAGAGCAGGCCTTCTCCAAGCTCCTGCCGCGCATCCATCCGGGCGCGATTGTGCTGCTGCACTCGACGTCCAGTACGAACGCAGAAATTCTCGATGCGCTTCTTACAAAATGGGAGGCCATGGGCTACCGGTTCGCGAGCCTCGACGAGCTTTACGAGACCGCCGGGTAATGGAACCAATTGCGGGGCGCTGCATAACATGGAATGAGCGAGCGACAGACGCTACGTTATATTTCAGGAGGTTTCGTTATGTCTTGCAATAATTCTTCCGGTATCTGCGCCTTCGGCAACAGCTGGTGGTGGATCATTGTTCTGGTCATTATCTTCGTACTCTGGAACGGTAACGGCAACAGCTGCGGCTGTGGGTGTGACAACGGCTGCTGCTAACAGCCTATACATGCAACGCGCGGGAAAGGACGGCTAAGCCGTCCTTTCCCATATTTAGGCAGACTCTTTTAAAACTTGTAGGGGCGGACGACTCTGCCCGCCCGGCAAAATACGCCTCCGAAACGCGCAGCACTTCGGCGAATTCGTAGCTTCCCTTGGGCGGACAGAGTCTGTATAGACCGGTAAGATAGTTTACAGAATGTACGGGGAGATTGTTTACAGTTTCGAG
>CAKASQ030000032.1 GCA_916988195.3 Oscillospiraceae bacterium | reverse complement strand
AATGGAAAACCCGGCTGGTGCCTGAAGCACCAGCCGGGTACCCCCGCCGTTGTTACCCCTGTCAGGGGGCAGCAAATGCTGCGTCGTTTTTTTGCTTGACCCTACGGAATTTTGAAAATCTTCCGGGAGGTTCGTAGGGGGCGATGTCCACATCGCCCCATTGGGAAGTTACGAATCGCCGAAAAATAACGTATAATCGGATTTTCTGCTGCGCGTTGATTGAAGGCTTTATGCAAGGACTTACTTGTCCATCTCTTCAAAGTCCGCGTCCATGGCGTCATCCTCGAAGGAATTGTTGGGGTTTTCATAGGAGCCCTGATAGCTGTCCGTGTCGTCCATGTTCACGCCCGCCTGCTGGAGTAACGACTCCAATTGGTCTGCGGCGGAGACCATCTGCGCGCTGTCGCGGGATTTTATGGCGCGCTTGACAGTTTTGGCCGCCTCGGCAATTGCTGCCTTCTGCTCCTTGTCCGCCGGTTTGGCATTTGCGGCCTTGTAGAGAAGATGCTCACAGCGGTCCTTGGCGACGGCCTCGGCCTTGAGCTTTTCATCTTCGGCAGCGTACTGCTGCGCGTCGCGCACGGCCCGGTCAATCTCCTCGCGGCTCATGTTGGAGGTCGCAGTGATCGTAATGGCCTGCGCCTTGCCGGTATCTAAATCCTTGGCCGAGACGTTTACAATGCCATTCGCGTCGATCGAGAACGTGACCTCGATCTGCGGAACGCCGCGTGGCGCTCTGCGGATACCGGTGAGCTGGAAACGCCCGAGCTCCTTATTCTGCCGCGCCATCGGGCGCTCACCCTGCAAAACATGCACGTCGACGGAGGACTGGAAGTTGGAGGCGGTCGTGAAAATCTGGCTCTTGCGGATGGGAAGGGTCGTGTTGCGCTCAATGACCCTTGTGCATACGCCGCCAAGCGTCTCAATGCCAAGAGACAGCGGGGTCACGTCCAGAAGGAGAAGGCCCTTGACGCTTCCAGAGAGCACGCCCCCTTGCAGGCATGCGCCCATGGCGACGCACTCGTCGGGGTTGATGCCCTTAAAAGGCGTGGTTCCCGTGATCTGGCTGACGAGCTCCTGCACGGCGGGGATGCGGCTGGAGCCGCCCACCATGAGGACCTTGCTGATTTGAGAGATCGTAATGCCGGAGTCGTTGATGGCCTGATTAACCGGGGCTTTTGTTGCCTGCACGAGCTGGCAGGTGAGATCGTTGAATTTTGCCCGCGTGAGCGGAATGTCCATATGCAAAGGGCCGGATTTGGAAACTGCGATATACGGAAGCTCAACCGAGGTCTGCGTCATGGACGAAAGCTCGATCTTCGCCTTTTCCGCCGCCTCGCGCACGCGCTGCATGGCGACCGGGTCGCGGGAGAGGTCGATTTTATTCTCGCGCTTAAATTCCAAGACAAGGTAGTCCATGATGGCCTGATCGAAATCGTCGCCGCCGAGATGGTTGTTGCCCGCCGTGGCGAGAACCTCGATGACGCCCGAGGAAATGTCCAGAATCGACACGTCGAACGTGCCGCCGCCGAGGTCATAGACCATGATCTTCTGGCTCTGCTCTTTGTCAATGCCGTAGGCAAGCGCTGCCGCCGTGGGCTCGTTGATGATGCGCTGAACATTCAGCCCCGCGATTTTGCCTGCATCCTTCGTGGCCTGCCGCTGCGCGTCGGTAAAATACGCAGGGACGGTGATGACGGCCTCAGTGACGGGCTCGCCGAGATAGCTTTCCGCGTCCCGCTTGAGCTTCTGGAGAATCATCGCCGAGATTTCCTGCGGCGTATATTTGTGCCCGTCGATGTTCACGCGGTAGTTTGTGCCCATCTGGCGCTTGATGGAGGAAATGGTCCGGTCGTGGTTCGTGACGGCCTGCCGCTTGGCAAGGCTTCCGACCATCCGCTCACCGGTCTTGGAGAAGGCGACCACCGACGGCGTGGTTCTGCCGCCCTCTGCGTTGGGAATGATGACCGGCTCGCCGCCTTCCATCACAGCCACGCAGGAATTCGTGGTACCAAGATCAATCCCGATGATTCTGGACATACATGAAACGCTCCTTACAAAAGTTCAATCAAACTTCGCCCCGCAGGGCGAGAAAATGTAAATACAGACTAATTCGCGACGACGACCTTCGCGTGCCGGAGGACCTCCTCGTCCATCGTAAAGCCGGTCTGCACGACCTGCACGATGCGCTCCTCGCCGACGGTTTTGTCCTCCACGTGGGAGACGGCCTCGTGGTACGTGGGATTAAAGCACTTGCCCAGGCTTTGCATCGGAAGCACTTTGAGCCCTGCGAGAATGGACAGAAGGTTCTGCATCATAAGCTCGATACCCTTGCGGTAGGCCGTATCCTGACAGGGGGCTGCGAGCGCGCGCTCTAAGTCGTCATAGACCGGCAGAAACGCGAGCACAGCCTTGCGCCGGGCATCATTTGCCGCGCGTTCGGAAGAGTCTGCTGTTCGGCGGCGATAGTTTTTGAATTCCGCTTCCAGCGCTTCGAGACGAAGGTCGGGCGCAGGCGGAGCTTTTTTTGTGAAAAGACCCATGGCGCACCTCTCAGCTCTGCCGTCCGCCGCCGAAGCCGTACGAATTGTAGCCGGACTGCGGCTGGGTATACGAGTCGGAATAGCCGGAGCTCTGTTGGGAAGGGTCGCCATAGTAATAGGGGGAGTACAGGCTGTACGAGCAGCTGGTCAGAAGCCAACCGAGAAGCTGCAAGATGAGATACGCGCTGATGATCTTGCGCAAAATCCCGCCGTGCCGCGGGCGGCGATACGTCCACTGGTACTGCGTGTTGGGGTCGGACTGGTCGCTGGACTGCCCCGGCTGATAGGTGTAGGTATAGCGGTAATAGTTCTGGTTCTGGCCGTTCTGATTGCCATTTTGCGACGACCAGAAGCCGAACGGGTCATAATACTGCTGGTTCTGCTGCTGATAGGCCGACTGCTGCTGACGGTAGGCCTGCTGATAGGCATTTTGCTGCTGCTGTTGGCGATAGGCCTGATACGCCTGCGGGTTTTTGAGCAGGTCGTAGGCCTCGTTGATCTCGTTCATTTTCTTTGCGCACGCAGCGTCGCCGGGATGGAGGTCGGGGTGGTACTGCTTGGCAAGGCGGCGATAGGCCTGCTTGATCTCGTCCTCGCTCGCGCCATGCGATACGCCGAGCACCTCATACGGATCACCTGTCATCTCTCGTCCCCCCTGACCTTATTACATAGCATTTATTATATCGTTTATTTTATGAAAATTGTGAATCATTTAAAAACAATCCGAGAAAATAAGATGAAAATCCCGCCCAAACGCACGTTTGGGCGGGGCAGTTTATCGAAAAAGATTCCAGACGAATGGTTACGGAAAGGAAGATCGTGTGAAAGAAACCCATCAGGGGTGTCTTTCGCGTTCAATCAACCACTTTTTCAAACTTTTAAAGTTTGAAAAAGTGCTCAGCGTGTCAAAAGCCTTTTTGACACGCTGAACCCCGCCCAAACGCACGTTTGGGCGGGGTTTTGAGGATTGGTCAATCTTTCAGTGCCTTGAGGACCTCGCAGAGGTAGGCGTAGACGCGCTGGACGGACGAAATGGACATGCGTTCGGCGGTCGTGTGGATATCGTAGAGGTTGGGGCCGAAGGACACGGCGTCGAGTCCCGGAATTTTTCCGCAGAACAGACCGCACTCGAGGCCCGCGTGAATGGCTTCGACCTTCATGTCCTTGCCGTACTGGCTCTTATAAACTTCACACATCACATCGCGCAGATGAGACTCCCGGCGGTATTCCCACGCGGGGTATTCACCCGTGACGCAGAGCGTGCCGCCGAGGCTTTCGGTAAGTAAACGGATTCTCCGGATGAGCAGCTGCTTGCGGCTGGCAACCGAGCTTCGAACCGAGCCCGAGCCCGCAAGACCCGTCTCGCCGACCTTGAAAATGCCAAGGTTGCAGGAGGTCTGCACGAGCCCCGGAATGTCCATGCTCATCGACTCAATGCCGTTGGGGTAGAGGTTCAGGAAGCAGCAGACCTTCTTGGTGTCCATCAGGCTGAGCGCCTTGCCTGCGACCGTGCCGGGGGTAAACGTGATGGTAACGTCGGGGTCTGCGGCTGCGTATTCCTTGCGGAGCGTTTCCTGCAATTCCTCGCAGATCGCCTGCGCGCGCGGAAGCTTTCCGTCTTCCAGCGCGATGACGGCGCGGGCCGCGTTCGGGATGGCGTTATCCTTGAGGCCGCCCTCGGCGGAAACAATGCGGACCTCGAGCTCGTCGACGAGCGCCTGCAAGACACGGCCGAGTGTGATCGTTGCGTTCGCGCGGCCTTTGTCGATCTCCGCGCCGGAGTGGCCGCCCTTGAGGCCGGAAATTCTGATCTCGGCGGAATCGAGCGCACATTCATTGGCGTGCATCTCGATATGAGCTGCCGCATGTGCGCCGCCCGCGCAGCTGACGGTGAGGATACCCTCTTCCTCGGAGTCGATGTTGAGAAGCCGCTTGCCTTTGAGAATCGATGCGTCGAAGCCGACCGCGCCGCCCATGCCGGCCTCCTCGTCAACCGTAAAGAGGCACTCGAGTCTCGGGTGGGCAAGGTCGTCAGAATCGAGCACGGCCAGAGCCATCGCAACGGCAATGCCGTCGTCTCCTCCGAGCGTCGTGCCCTTGGCGCGGACAAAGTCGCCATCTACCATAAGCTCCAGACCGTCGGTCAGGAAGTTGATCGTGCTCTCGGGCGTTTTTTCCGCGACCATGTCGAGGTGGCCCTGCACGATGACTGTGGGCGCGGCTTCATAGCCGGGGGTCGCCGGCTTCACGATGACGACGTTATTCAGGCTGTCCTGATGGACTTCCAGTCCGCGATCATGCGCGAACTTCACGCAGTAGTCGCTGATGGCCTTCGTGTTGCCGGAGCCGTGCGGAATGGCGCAGAGATCTTCAAAGAAGGAGAAAACGCGTTTCGGTTCAAGCTGGTCTAATACACGCATGACAATACAATCCTTTCAAATTTATGTGATTTCCGAGAATTATCAAGATTTATGCGATTGTGGGGAACGCCCAAAAAGGTGCGTAGGGGGCGATGCCCACATCGCCCCATTGGGAAGTTACGAATTTGCCGTGGATTTCCGTAAAATCAGTACATTCCGACGGGTCGATGTGGGCATCGCCCCCTACGAGTGTTCTGAGAGATTTCAGAAATTTCGTAAACGTGCGGAAATATGGGAGGCGTTAGCCTAATTTCTCAAAGTCCTCTGCGCCGTGCTTGCAGAGCGGGCAGATGAAGTCGGCAGGGAGGTCCTCGCCCTCATAGACATAGCCGCAGATCTTGCAGACCCAGCCCTTCTGCTCGGCGAGGGCGGCAGGCTTCGGCTTGACGTTTTCAAAGTAGTAGCTGTAGGTCATGGCGGGGACGTTCGAGAGCTCGCGCGCCTCGGTCACATCGGCGATGAAGAGCACATGCGTCTCAAACTCGACCGTCTGCACAACCTTGCCGGACAAAAACGCCTTCGTGCAATACGGAACGTAATAAACGCCGTTGATGGCGCGCGGAGTGGTCTTCGCGTCGGCAAATTTGTCGACATCCCGACCGGACTGGAAGCCGTAGTGCTGGAACATCGCAAACGGCGCGTCCTGCGAGAGAACGGAGACGTTGAAGACGCCGGTTTTCTTGATCATATCGCAGGTGTAGTTCGCCTTGTTGACCGTGATGCTGATGCGCTTGGGGGTATCGGTCTGCTGCATGACGGTGTTGATGATGCAGCCGTTGTCCTTCTCGCCGTCGCGCGCGGTGAGGACGTAAAGGCCGTACGAAAGCGAGAACATCGCGTTCTGCTCGACAGGCTTGGCCTCCTCATGGACGGCGGGCGCGGGATGATCCATGCTATCATAGATCGCCTGAGCTAAGGCGTTCATCGTGTCCATCTGGCTCTCTTTGAAGGAGGACTTGATGGTGAGCGTTTCGTCCAGAATCGTGCAGCCTTTGAGCTTCTGGAACTCGGCGCGCATGAGCCCGCCCGCCGTGGGGGCCCACGAGCCGTTTTCCACCAGGGCGATGGTCCGGTTCTGGAGGTTGTGGTTCACGATGTCGTGGACCAGGTTCTCCATGTTCACGAACATACCCGCGTTATAGGTGGTGGAAAGGAAGACGAGGTGGCTTGCCCGAAAGCACTCGGAGACGATGAAGCTCGGGTGCGTCGCGGACACGTCGTACATCTTGACGTCCCGCACGCCGAGATCGGCCAATTTAGAGGCCAGAATGTTCGCAGCGTTTTCGGTGTTTCCGTAGACGGAGGCGTAGGCGATGACGACGGCCTGCTCTTCGGGTTTGTAGGTTGCCCAGTGGACGTATTTGTCGATGAACCAGCCGATGTCCTTGCGCCACACGGGGCCATGGAGCGGGCAGATGGTTTCGATTTCAATCGTCGCGGCCTTTTTCAGAAGCGCCTGTACCTGCGTGCCGTATTTGCCGACGATGTTGGTGTAGTAGCGTCTTGCGTCGTCGAGCCATTCGGTCTGGAAGTTTACTTCGTCCGCGTACAGGTTGCCGTTCAGCGCACCGAAGGTGCCGAATGCGTCGGCGGAGTAGAGCGTCTTCGTCGTCACATCGTAGGACACCATCGCCTCCGGCCAGTGCACCATGGGCGCCATGACGAACGCGAACGTGTGCCGGCCGGTACACAGCGTGTCCATCTCGCCAACGATCACGGCGCGGGACTGGATGTCGAACGTGAAGAAGTTTTCGATCATTGCGAGCGTTTTCTTATTGCAGACGATCTTCACATCGGGGTAGCGCAGAACGAGATCCTGCATCAGCGCGCAGTGGTCGGGCTCCATGTGGTTGACGATCAGATAATCGAGCGGGCGGCCAGCGAGCACGTGCTCGACGTTTTCAAAGAAAATGCCGCTCACCGAGCTGTCGGCGGTATCCAGCAGCACTGTCTTTTCATCGAGCAGCAGATACGAGTTGTAGCTCACGCCGCGCGAGATGGGGTAGACGTTTTCAAACAGCGCAAGCCTCCGGTCGCTCGCGCCGACCCAGTACAGATCATCGGTCATTTTTTTGACGCAGTACATAGAAAATCCTCCTTATAAATAAGCTGCCTCCCGCAGAAGGCCGGTTTCTTCTGCCCTTAGCATACCACAAGGAGCGGAAAAAAGCCAGAACTATTTTAAGAATAATTCTCAAAATCGAAAATTTGTTCTTCTCACGCGGATTGCATTTTTGTGGGAACTGGGGTATGATACGCTTCAGAAGAACCATCAGGAGGGAACTTGCTTGAAAAAGGTCTTGAAAATTGCGGCAATCGCGCTGCTGGCGGTGCTGGCCGTCGTGCTTTTGTATGTGGGCTATGTGTTCGGGACGTATTCGCGCATCGAGGACAATCAGCAGCTTACCGTCACGCAGGGAAGCGGCGGCGTGCAGACGGCCGAGGCGGATACGGAATATAAGGTGCTCTGCTGGAACATCGGCTTCGGCGCATATGAAGATGATTTCGGCTTCTTCATGGACGGCGGCACCGAGTCGCGCGCGTGGTCCAAGGAGCGCGTGACGGCGAACATCGAGGAAATCGGGCGGACGATTGCGGATGAAAACCCGGACATCAGCATCCTGCAGGAGGTAGACTTCGACTCCGACCGGAGCTATCACGTCGACGAGGCCCTGGCGCTTCGCACGTTTGAGGATTTGGATGCGTGGACGGACAGCGTTTTTGCAGTGAACTATCACTCGGCCTACCTCTTTTACCCCATCACGCAGCCGCACGGCGCGTCGAAGTCCGGGCTGCTCACAATGTCAAAGCTCGATATCCGCAGTGCGGTACGAAGGAGCTTGCCTGTCGAGACGGGCGTGACGAAAATTCTCGATCTGGACCGGTGCTACAGCGTATCGAGGATCCCGGTCGCGAACGGAAAAGAGCTGTGCCTGTATAACCTGCATTTATCCGCCTACACCTCGGACGGAAAAATTGCCGACGAGCAGCTGGAGCTTCTGCTTTCCGACATGCAGGCAGAATTCGAAGCCGGAAACTACGTCATTGGCGGCGGAGACTTCAACAAGGACCTGCTTTCCGGCGGCAGCGAGGCCTATTTCGGCGTATCTACGGCGGATTATAATTGGGCGCAGCCGGTACGCTTTGACCTGATCGACGAGACGGATATCCGCCTCATTGCGCCGGAGGGGAAAAACGCGCCCGTGCCCTCTGTCCGAAACGCCGATGGGGCATATCACGAGGGGCAGCTTGTTCTGACGGTCGACGGCTTTCTTGTCTCGCCGAACGTCGAGGTGACGGGAAGCGAAGTGCTCGACACGGGCTTTGCGTATTCCGACCATAACCCGGTCGT
Source organism: Oscillospiraceae bacterium (assembly GCA_916988195.3). Classification (GTDB taxonomy): domain Bacteria; phylum Bacillota; class Clostridia; order Oscillospirales; family Oscillospiraceae; genus CAG-170. The sequence continues at coordinate 22,124 of CAKASQ030000032.1, read as the reverse complement.
CATGACGGCAAAGCTTTTGGAGCCATAACAAAATCCCGGCGCAGGATCGGTCTGATCCTGCGCCGGGATGCTTTTATTTTCGTCCGGTCGAGCCGAAGCCGCCGCGGTCCACATCGGAAAGCGTCTGGCACTCCTCAAATTCAATGGGGGGCTGGATCTCGAAAATCCGGAACTGGCAGATGCGGTCGCCCTTTTCCAAAACAGTATCGCGCGTGGCGTAGACCGGGAGCTTCCACTCGTCGTTCGTTCCGCAGTAGCTGTTGTCGATGATGCCGACGGAGTTGGCCTGAAGCAGGCCCCAACGCTTGAAGGTCGACGACCTGGGCGCGGTTCTGGCCTCGTACCCTTCCGGCAGCTGCATCGAAACGCCCAGCGGCACGAGCGCGAAGTCTCCGGCCTTCAGCGTCATATCCTGCGCGCAGTAAAGGTCGATCCAGTCGCCGATTTTCGTTGTCTGGAGTCTTGGAAGATCGTCTGAAAAATAGTGGATTTTGATTTTCGGCATGGCGTTTCTCCTGATATCACTGCGCCTCGTCCCAGAGAATGACCTCTCCGGCCGCGCGCGTTTTTTTCATATCGATGAGCCGCTGGTTGCTCGAGCCCCGGAAGCGGAGACTCAAATTTTTCTGCGCGGCGATGAACGGTCCGTCCACCAGAACGTCGAGCGCCGATAAAAGCTCGTCCGTCACATCTGGCACGATGGGAAGGTTTCCGCCGTAGACGTAGCCTGTGAACGCCCAGATGGACTTTTCGGGAAGGTGCTCACGGATCTTGCGCGAGAGAAGCAAAAGCCCTTCCTGATTTCTCGGGTCAAACGGCTCTCCGCCGAGATACGTAATGCCCCGGACATAATCCGGCGCGAGAAGCCGAAGAAGCTTGTCCATGACCTCGTCTGTAAACGGCTCGCCGTAATTAAAATCCCAGGCCTCGGCGTTAAAGCAGTCTTTGCAGTGGTGCGTGCAGCCCGAAACGAACAGGCTCACGCGCACGCCGGGGCCGTTTGCGATGTCGCAGGACTTGATACTGGCATAATTCATAAAAAACCTCCCGCGCACGGGGCGCAATTGTGGCTAGCGTAAGCTTGACTTTTATCGTAGTTCTGTTAAAATGTCTGCTTTGGAAATACTATCTGTAAGGAGGTGCGGCATGGAAGCGCACGATCAGATTTTGCACGGTTTATTGGACATGGGGCAGATGCTGCTTCTTTGCGGCGCGGAAATTAACCGCGTGGAGGACACCATGACGCGGCTCGGAAGAGCCTATGGCGCGAAGAAGGTCGATATCTTCGCGATCACGTCCGATATTGTACTGACGATCCTGTTTGAAGACGGCGTGGAGCTGACGCAGACGCGCCGCATCCGGAAGTCCTCGTCGTTTGATTTTGTAAAGCTCGAGCAGCTCAACGCCCTCAGCCGGAAAATCTGCGCCGAGCCCGTGAGCGCGGCGGAATTTCGCGCGGAGCTCAAGAAAATCGACCAGGAAAAGCCGAAAGCCGCGACATTGTATCTCGGAAGCGTCGTGACGGCGCTGAGCTTCACGCTCTTTTTTGGAGGCGCCTGGTACGACAGCCTGCTTGCCGCGCTGGTCGGCGCAATGATCTGCTTTTTGCAGCAGCGGGTGCAGCATGTGTTCCGCAACGCGGCGTTCTTTCAGGTGCTGGTGGGCTTCCTCGCCGGGAGCGTGATCTGGGCGCTGGGACGTGTGGCCCCAGTGTTCCACGTCAACGAAATTTCCATCGGCGTGATCATGCTCGTCATTCCGGGCGCCGCGCTGACGAACGCGGTGCGCGATATGCTGGTCGGGCACACGATCTCGGGCCTTCTGCGCATCGTGGAATCTCTGCTGCTGGCCTTGATGCTGGCCATCGGCTTTGGCAGCGCAATTTATCTGTTTGGGGTGTAAGAGATGGCTATGAATTTACTCACGGCGCTGTTTTCCACCGTCGGCTACTGCCTTCTGATGAACGTGCCGCGCAACAAGATCGTTCCGGCCTCTATCAACGGCATGCTCAGCTGGGGACTTTACCTTTTGTTGAAAGATCATATTGAGAGTGTGTTCTATCTGCTCGTCGTGGTGGCAAGCTTTACGGCGGCTTACAGCGAGGTTGCCGCGAAGATCGCGAAAACGCCCGCGACGGTGTTTCTGCTCCCGGGACTCATCCCGCTCATTCCGGGCGGCTTCGTGTATTATGCGATGCTGGGCCTTGTGCAGAACCAGTTTGACACAATGCGGCAGAACGCGCTGCTCGCGGGGCAGTGGGCGGTCGGCATTGCTGCCGGCATCTGCGTCGTGGCGGTCATCCGGCAGATCATCCGTCATCTGACGAACCGCTGACATCGCTTCTACTATACCACAGGAAGCCTCGCCCGTAAAGAAGCGGCGACGGAAAAATCGGGTTACTTCCGGCCTCCTTTGTGGTATCGTAAAGCTTGCTTGTTCCTGGCAGTCTGAACGGGGAGGACAGAGAGGAAAAAGGCAGTATGAAAGAGAAAAAAGAATCAATTTTCCGGGCAGATCGGCTTCGTGCTGGCGGCAGCCGGAAGCGCGGTCGGCGTGGGCAATCTCTGGCGCTTTCCGTATCTGGCGGCGAAAGACGGCGGCGGACTGTTTCTGATCGTCTATCTGGCGCTGGTGCTGACGTTCGGTTTTACGCTCTTGTCCTCTGATATCGCCATCGGCCGCAAGACGCAGAAAAGCGCCATCGGGGCCTACGAAGAAATGCAGCCGAAGTGGAAGTTCCTCGGCATTCTGACGTTCCTCGTCCCGGTTCTCATCATGACCTATTACGCGGTCATCGGCGGCTGGATCACGAAATACGCCGTCGTCTATTTTACGGGGCAGGCAAACGCTGCCGCGCAGGATAATTACTTTACATCGTTCATCACGTCTCCGGTCTCCCCGGTCGTTTTTGCGCTTTTCTTCATGGCGGTGACGGCGCTTGTCGTGTATAACGGCGTGGAAGACGGCATCGAGAAGGTGTCGCGCTTTATGATGTCGGTGCTTCTGGTGCTGGTGGTCGTGATTGCCGGTTACTCGCTGACGCTCAAAAATACGGGAGCAGACGGCGTGACGCGCACGGGTCTTCAGGGCTTTTTGTACTACATTACGCCAAATTTTGAGGGATTGACCGTCCAGCGGTTCTTGCAGATTTTGCTGGACGCGATGAGCCAGCTGTTCTTTTCTTTGATCGTCTCCATGGGTATTAAGATTACCTATGGCTCTTATGTCAAAAAAGACGTGAATCTGGGCAAGGCCGGAACGTTCGTCGGCGCACGCTTTTTCATCACGGCGATTTTCGCGACGCTCACGTCGTGCATCTCGATTCTTGAGTCCATCGCGGCCAACTGCGTGGAAATTTTCCACACCGAGCGCAAAAGACCGTTCTCGTACTCTCTGTCATTTATCTCGCGGCGAGCGCCGTCATTGCGCTGGGCTACGGCGTGTTCTATTTTGAACTGCCGCTTCCAAACGGCTCGGTCGGCCAACTGCTGGACCGCATGGACTACATCAGCAACTCCGTCATGATGCCGTTCATCGCGCTGCTCTCCACGATCTTAATCGGCTGGGTGAAAAAGCCGCAGTACGTCATCGGCGAGATGGAGCGAAACGGCGAACACTTCCGCCGCAAGGGCGTGTACACGGTGATGATCCGCTACATTGCGCCGGTCATGATGTTCGTGCTGTTCCTGCAGTCGACGGGCATTTTATCGTAAATTTGATCCAAAACGGACGGTGCGCGCTGCATCGTCCGTTTTTCGCGCAAATTCGGAAGTTTTTTCTTTTGTACGGAAACCATTCATGCTATACTGTAGGAAATGCGGAAAGGAGGCGGGCGTGTGACGGACGGGGAGAAGCGGTACCAGATTCTGCGCGGCAGGCTCTATGAAAGGCTTCCTGTACTGGCGCTGGCGCTCGGCCTCCTTGACTGGCGCGAGGCGGAAAAAACCGGAACGGACGGACAGCTTTTCTATGCGCCCCTGCCCTTTTTGGAACAGTCGACGGCAAACCGCGAGGCAGCGGAGCGGACGCTTCTGCACAGCGTATTACACGCGATGCTGGGACACCCTTGGGAAAAAGGGAACCGGGCAGAAGGGAAATGGAGCCTTGCCTGCGATATAGCGGCGGAATTTCTGGCCTCCCGGATGCTGGGGTTGACGCTTCAGGATGATGCGGCAAAGGCGTTTTACGCGCTTGAGCCCGGAACGGCTTTCTCAGCTCCTGCCATCTACGCGCAGCTGAGCGATACATTTCCGCTGCCGGAGGCGGAGCTGCAAGCGTTTTTCACGCGTGACTGCCACGACTTGTGGAAAAAGGCGTTTGATCGGGCAAGGCTTCCGGGGGGGAGCGGCGACGGCGCGGGCATGCAGGCGCTCTGGCGCAGGACACGGGACAAACTCGCACCCTATATGAAGGAAGAAAAGCCGAAAATCGGCTCCGGCACGGCTGGCGCAAAGCTCACGCTTCCCGAGAGCCCGGAAAACAACGTCCGCTTTGCAAGCCTCTTACGCGCGTTTTCCGTCACGCGGGAGAACCGGCACGTAAACGACGCGGACTTTTCCTATTCGTGGTACGCTTACGGCATGGAGCACTACGACGGCGTGGCGCTTGTGGAACCGTTAGAACACTCCGAAGAGCGGAAACTCCGGGAGCTTGCGATCGTGATCGACACCTCGGCTTCCTGCTCGCGGGGGATGACAAGCTGGTTTCTGCGCGCGGTGCATGATATTCTGCTGCGAGAGCGGCTGTTTTTTGATAGGTTCCGGCTGCATATTCTGCAGTGCGACTGCGAGGTGCAGCAGGACGCGCTGGTGACAAATCTTGACGAGTTTGCGTGGTATCTCGATCATCTCGAGCTCTACGGCGGAGGAGGAACGGATTTTCGCCCGGCTTTCCGGCGCATCGACGAGCTTGTCGCGAGCGGCGAGTTTGCAAGACTCGGGGGTGTTCTCTATTTTACGGATGGCTACGGCGTGTTTCCGGAGACCGCGCCCGATTACCCCGTCGCGTTCGTGATGCTTCAGTACCGGTACGACGATATCAACATTCCGCGCTGGGCAGGGAAGCTCGTTTTGGACGCGGAAAAGCCCGGGAGGGACGAAGGATGGATATAAAACAGGCGAAAGAGGAAATCCGGCGCACGGTGCTGGCCTATACCGAGCGGGATGCTTTGGGCGCGCTCCGGATTCCGATGGTGCGGCAGCGGCCGCTTCTTCTCATGGGGCCTCCGGGCGTTGGCAAGACGGCGATTTTTTACCAGCTCGCGCAGGAGCTTGGCGTGAATCTTGTCTCCTACACGATGACGCACCACACGCGTCAGAGCGCGCTGGGCCTTCCAGTGCTCCGGGAAAAGACGTTCGGCGGGAAGACGTATACCGCGACCGAGTACACGATGAGCGAGATTTTAGCCAGCGTCTATGAAAGAATTGAAAAAACCGGCGTTCCGACCGGCATTTTATTTCTGGATGAGATCAACTGCGTCTCGGAAACGCTGATGCCCGCGATGCTCCAGCTGCTGCAAAGCAAGCAGTTCGGAACGCACCGGCTTCCTGAGGGCTGGGTCATCGCGGCGGCGGGAAATCCTCCGGCATACAACGAATCGGCCCGAACATTCGACACTGTCACGATGGACCGCGTGCGCCTTTTGCAGATCGAGGCCGACTACCATGTCTGGCGCGATTACGCGCACGAGAAGGGGCTGCATCCGGCAGTGCTGTCGTACTTAGAGCTGAACCCGGAGCACTTTTTCTGCGTGGAGCGGCACGTGCACGGCAGAAGCTTTGTGACCGCGCGCGGTTGGGAGGATTTGTCACAGCTGCTCACAAGCTACGAGCGATTGGGCTTTGAGATACAGGACGCGCTGTTTGGAGAGTTTTTGCAGCACGAGGAGATTGCCGCCGCGTTTTCAAGTTTCTTTCATCTATTTACCGCCTGTCGGGAGCGAATCAACCTTGCGAACATTCTGTCGGGGCAGGAGACAGCCGCCGCGCCGGAGCTGCGGGCTATGCGCTTTGACGCGCGTCTGGCGGCGACGGAATTTTTGCTGCACGCCGTCTCGCGGGAGCTGAATACCTTCCGGCAGAAAAAGGCGCTGACGGGGAGCCTTGTGAGCTTTCTGTCCAGCGTGCAATCGGCAAACAATCCGCTTTCTGCGGCGAAGGAGAATCTTTCCCGGCGGGAAGCTGCGATGGCGCTTCGAAAGGAGCTCGGCGTATTGGCCCCCGAGGAAGAAGCGTGGGAGCGGGAATTTGCGGCAAGCGTGCATGCGCTGCTGGACGGTGCGGAAAATCTCGCGCCGCTGCAAGCTGCGGTGGAAGATGGGACGGCGCAGACGGACGCGGCGGAGCACGCACTGGAGAAGCGAATCCAAAACGCGATGGACTTTGTGCATGCGACGTTTGGCGCGGGGCAGGAGCTTCTGATTTTCCTGACGCGGCTCAAAAATCTTCCCGGTGCGGACGCGTTCTTAAAAGAAAACAAACGCTACCGGGCGCTCTGCGCGGAGGTTCTGCCGGACGAGCTCGAAAAGACCTTATAAAACCAAACGCCCGTGGACGGATCAGCTCCATCCACGGGCATTTTTGCGCGGGTTACTTCTTACGAATCGGGAAACACACTTCTGTGACGAATTCGTTGGGATTTTTTGTTTCATGGGGGCTCACGTGATAGATGTCGAACATCGCGCCCGCGTAATCGTAGCCGTTTGCGTCAATCCACGCGCTGACGGCGGCGACAACGTCGTTGATCTGCTCGTAGCCGCCCTTGAAGGTGCAGCCTGCGTAGGTGACGGCGGGAAGTGTTTGGAACTTCACGTGCTCGGTGTCCGGATACGTGCCCTTTACGGACTTGGAGGCCATGATCTCGACGTTCGTCTCCTTGAATTCGTTGTCCAAAAATTCCACGGCGCAGCAGCAGGGGTCGTCCGGCACGAGCGCCATCGCGGCTGTCTCGCGGCACAGAACGTCCCACACCATGCCCTCGTCCTGATAGCGGGGGATGGTCATGCGGACGGTTGCGCAGTAGCGTTCGGGAAGGGTTCTGAGGGTGACATTGTAGTTCATAGGTTCGTCCTTTCTAAGTCGTCTCCTTGCCGTCTCGATCAGCCGCAGCCGCTGCGCCGTGTCCTCCGCCAGCGCCTCCAAGGTCTTCTGCTGCGCGGCCAGATGCGCATCCAGCGCCTCTTTGTCGTCGTACAGCGCAAGAAGACTGCTGATCTCCGCCAGCCGGAAGCCCATGTCCTTGAGTGCGGTGATGCGCCCGACAATGGGAAGCTGGTTTTCTGCGTAATAGCGGTAGTCGGTAAACTGGTCGACAAAGACGGGGCGCAGGAGCCCGATCTCGTCGTAATGCCGCAGCATGCGGACGCTGATTCTTGACAGCTTGGAAAAATCTCCGATTTTCAGCAAGGCGGTACCCTCCATGCAAATTTCTGATTTCTTGAGCTCACAGGTATTCTAAAGCCTGACACAGTGTCAGTGTCAAGAGGCAATTTTGAATGTTTGAAACGAAAAGCAGCCCCGTCCATCACGCTGTAACGGCGCGGATAGACGAGGCTGATTCCTTTTTACAAATGCAGAACGCGGTCGCGGATTTCCTGCGTCCGGCCCTGGTTCCAGTACTGGGTCCCAATGTAGCCGCAGGTGCGTCTGGCGACGTTCATCTTCGACTGGTCGGTGTTTCCGCACTGCGGGCAGGTCCAGACGAGCTTGCCGTCGGGATCCTCCTTGATTTCGATCTCGCCGTCGAAGCCGCAGACCTGGCAGTAGTCCGACTTCGTGTTGAGTTCGGCGTACATGATGTGATCGTAGATGAACTTCATGACCTCCAGTACCGCGTCGAGGTTGTTCTGCATGTTCGGCACCTCGACGTAGCTGATTGCACCGCCGGGGGAGAGCGCCTGGAACTGCGACTCGAAGGCGAGCTTATCGAAGGCGTTGATATGCTCGGTGACGTGGATGTGATAGGAGTTTGTGATGTAGTTCTTGTCCGTGATGCCCTCGACGAGGCCGAAGCGCTTTTGCAGGCACTTGGCGAATTTATACGTCGTGGACTCCAGCGGCGTTCCGTAAAGCGAGAAGTCGATGTCGGTCGCTTCCTTCCAGCGCTTGCACGCGTCGTTCATGTGCTGCATGATTTCGAGCGCAAACGGCGTGGCCGCCGGGTCGGTGTGAGATTTTCCCGTCATGTACTTGACGCACTCGTAAAGTCCTGCGTAGCCGAGCGAGATCGTCGAATAGCCGCCATACAGAAGCTTGTCGATCGGCTCGCCCTTTTTGAGCCGCGCGAGCGCGCCATACTGCCAGAGGATCGGCGCGGCGTCCGAGAGCGTGCCCTTGAGGCGGTTGTGGCGGCACATGAGGGCCTTGTAGCAGAGCTCGAGCCGTTCGTCGAAAATCTTCCAGAACTTATCGAGCGCGCCGCCGGACGAGAGCGCCACATCCACGAGGTTGATGGTCACCACGCCCTGATTGAACCGGCCGTAATACTTGGGCTTGTTCGCATCGTAGTTTCCGGCGTTCGCCACATTGTTCCAGCCGTTGCCGGAGCGGTCGGGCGTGAGGAAGCTGCGGCAGCCCATGCACGTGTACACGTCGCCATGGCCCGGCGTTTCGCCCTTGGAGAGCTTGAGCTCCTTCATTTTCTTCTCGGAGATGTAGTCCGGCACCATGCGCTTGGCGGTGCAGCGGGCGGCGAGCTTCGTGAGGTACCAGAATTTTGAGCCCTCGGTGATATTATTTTCCTCGAGCACGTAAATAAGCTTCGGGAACGCGGGGGTGATCCACACGCCCTTCTCGTTCTTCACGCCTTCAATGCGCTGGTTGAGCGTCTCTTCGATGATGATGGCAAGGTCCTTCTGCTCCTGCTCGCTTCTAGCCTCGCCGAGGTACATGAAGACCGTGATAAACGGCGCCTGTCCGTTCGTCGTCATGAGCGTCACAACCTGATACTGGATGGTCTGCACGCCGCGGCGGATCTCATCGCGCAGCCGCTTTTCAACGACCTTGGAGATGGCTTCATCAGAGGCTTCCGTGCCGAAGTCCTTGAGCTCCTCTAAAACCTGCTTGCGGATCTTCTGCCGGGACACGTCGACAAAGGGCGCCAGATGCGTAAGGGAAATGGACTGGCCGCCATACTGGTTGGAGGCGATCTGGGCGATGATCTGGGTCGCAATGTTGCAGGCGGTCGAGAAGCTGTGCGGCTTTTCGATGAGCGTGCCGGAGATGACCGTGCCGTTCTGGAGCATATCCTCCAGGTTCACGAGGTCGCAGTTGTGCATGTGCTGGGCAAAATAGTCCGCGTCGTGGAAGTGGATGATACCGGCCTCGTGCGCCTCGACGATCTCCTGCGGCAGCAGCATCCGGCGCGTGAGGTCCTTCGATACCTCGCCCGCCATATAGTCGCGCTGGACGGCATTGACGGTGGGGTTCTTGTTGGCGTTTTCCTGCTTGACCTCTTCGTTGTTCGACTCGATGAGGGTCAGGATCTTGTCGTCCGTCGTGTTCGACTTGCGCACCAGCGTGCGCGTGTAGCGGTAGGTGATGTAGTTTTTTGCGACCTCATATGCCCCGTGCGCCATGATCTGGTGCTCAACGAGGTCCTGAATCTCTTCGACACTGAGCGCTCGGTTCATCGACTGACAGCTGAGCTCCACGCTCTCGGCGATGCGGCGGATCTGCATCGGGGTCAGCCGGTCGGCTTCTTCCACGACATTATTGGCTCTTGTGACGGCGGAGATGATCTTCATGATATCGAAGACGGCCTCCGAGCCGTTGCGCTTGATAATCTTCATACTGCTCCCTCTTTCCAAAGCTGTTATGACAGACGTTGTGCAGGAAAATACGAAGGCTGCATATCTCCCTGCACACACGAACACAATATCTTGTGGTTGCTTCCTGGGCGAGCAACGAAATATGCTCCCGCCGGAAGCGCCATAGACAATATACTAGATCACACATGGCTTGTCAAGAGCAAAAACTGGTTTTGGAACAAAATCTTGTGTTCAAAAAACGAAACGCGGCCGTGGAACACAACATCTAGTGTTCCACGGCCGCAGCAAGCAGGTGCAAAGAGCCGTTCCGCGCTACCACTTGTTTTCCACTTTTTCCGCAAATCCGAAGAAATCGCGCACCGAAAGCACACTTCCATCGTCCAAAACGGCTGTTCCGGAGAACTTTCCGAAGACCTGGTGCTGGTCGGATTTTAAAAGCTTCAGGTCTGTGCAGGCCGCACGGTCGAGGACCGGCTGAAACTGCATCTCGAACCGGCCGTCGGAGCTTGTAAAGCGCCACGGGGCGAGAAAATCCTCGGTTCCGTCCTTGATGGGTATCTCAAAATTGATATGTTCCAGCTTGTGAAGCGTTCCATTATAGAACAGCGCGTTCTCCGTCGCGGCGGCGGTATCGCCGAAGCCATAGCCGAGGTTCCAGCCGAACGGCACACCGTCCAGTTCCCCCGACGCGCTCGACCAGTACCACGTGTTGTGGTAGGTCCACACGCCGCGGCCCCAATCCAGGACGGCAAAGAACCGGTCAGGGGTCAGCTCAAATTTTTCTCCGCCAAGTTTGACCCAGCCGGACGCGCGCAGGCAGTTGATTTTCTGGTTGTAGTAAAAATGGCCGGGCTTGTCGAAGGGCGTGGCAATGACGATGCTCTCAACCGGCTCGTCCGTCAGCGTGATGATGCCCTCGATCGCGTCTTTTCCGCGGAAGCTCTCCATATGAAAGGACAGCTGGCGCGCGCCGTCCTCATGGTAAAAGGCCAAAGCGTAGCCGGACGCGGCAATCTCGCTCGCGCCAAGCCGGGAGCTCTCGGGAAGATGCGTCTTTCCCATCGGAAGCAGCCGCATGGGACTTTTCGTGATTTCGAAGCGTTCGTCGAAGTTCAGAAACGAAATAGAGTCTAACCCCATATAGCCGTTGTCCGCAATCGTAAGCGCGAGCCCGATGTGCCCGTCTGTGATGCAGTAATAGTCCCATTCCTTGATGCGCGTTTTCGGCGCGCGGATCTGGGAGCGGCAGTAGACCGGGAGCAGGGAGCGCGCCCAGCCGGGCTCTGTCAGATTGCCGCTCGCGTCTAGCAGCGGCGCGGCCTTCGTGATTTCATGCTGCGTCATGGGGAATTCCTCCTTTTACTCTGTATGCGTCGCAAGAAAGCGGCAAAGCGCCTCTTCCACGCGGCCTTTTTCCACCAGATAGCTCTTTCCATGCTCTGCGCTGTCCACTAAGATCAGCTCTTTTTCTGACGTGCAGGCGGCATAGGCCTCTTTCGTCATCTCGCAGGGGACAAATGTATCGCCCGTGCCGTGGATGAACAAAATCGGGTACCGGCTCTCGCGCACCGCGTCTAACGTCGACGCATCGTGCAGGCCAAAGCCCGCGTAAAGGCGCGTAAAAAGACCGCAGATGGGAAGAAGCAGCCCGACCGGCAGTCTGGGGTAGTCGCGGTGCAGAACGCTTTTTGCGATTTCGTAGGGGCTCGTAAAGCCGCAGTCGGCAATGATCGCGCGGACATTTGCGGGGAAGTCAAAGCAGCTTGCCATGAGGACCGTCGTCGCGCCCATGGAGAGGCCACCTAAAATGAGCGGCGCGTCCTGTCCGAGCTTTTGCCCCATATAGGTCGCCCAGGAAATGACGTCCATGCGCTCGCGCACGCCGAAGGTGAGGTATTTCCCCTGGGACAGTCCGTGCGCCCGCTGGTCGACGAGCAGCAGCGAATAGCCAAGCGTATCGTAGTAGTAGGGGAGGACGAGGCCGAAATCGATCTGCCAGCAGGACTTGTAGCCGTGGAACAGCAGAATTGTGCCCTTTGCGTGCTCCTTGGGGAGGAACGTTGCGTGAAGCAGCTTTCCGTCGTAGCTCATGACGTGAAGTTCTTCGTGCGCATGCGAGGCCACCCAGCCAGTCGATGCGAGAGAGGTTTCCCTGATTTCCCGATAGGCCGGTTTATCCAGCTGCGCGGCAAGAGATTCCTGCGTGTAGCGCCTGCCCGTGACGGCGAGATGGATCACATAATAGCCGAGACCCAGAAATATGGCGAGCAGCACGAAAATAACCCAGATCAGCAACTGCCTACGCCTCCTTTTTTGCGCCGAGCTTTGCCCAGAACGAGAACGTGCGCGGCCAGACGATCCCCGCCAGCAGCACGACGAGATAGTAGCGCAGGCAATCGGCAGGGCCCGAGGGGAGAACAGCGTAAAACAGAGGCTTCAGCGCCGCCTTGATCCCAGCGACGAGCGCAAGGCCGAGGACAAATTTCAGAATCTGCCCCGGAAGCGGCGCGCGCGTCTCAAACCGCAGCGTCTTCCGGTCGACAAGGAAGACCGTAAGAAGCCCCGCAATTGCACCCAGAAGCGTCCACGCGTTTTTGACCGCGTGCGCGAGATTGCTCGCATCCTCCGAGCCGGGGGCAAAGTCTGCGCGGATGCCGCTGACATAGAAGACGAATACGATGGCAAGCGCAATGCCCGCCGCGAGAAGATACGGCATGGTCTTTTCGATTTTTCCTGCCGAGCGGAAGACGGGATAAAACGCCGCGAGCAGAATTGCCGCCATCAGGAATGCCACACCGACGTCCAGAGGAGTGTGGACCCCCAGATACATCCGCGAAAACGGCACGAGAAGGACCAGCGCGAGGCACGCGATTTTGACCCATCTGCGCTTTGCCAGAAGGCCGATGGCGCCAAACGTGCCGACGGCGTTCTGCGTGTGCCCGGACGGAAACGAGTACCCCGTCGCCGCGGCGCGCGCGGACTCGACGATCGTAAAGCCGGGGTCGAGCACCCACGGCCGGGGAACGCGGCAGAGAATTTTGAGAAACTGGTTGGCGAGCGTTCCAAACAGGCCTACCACGAACACATAGTAGCCCGTCCGCTTATCGACGCACCAGAATAACAGCAGCGCCAGCGCCATGAACGCCAGCTCGTCGCCCAAATACGTGACGGCGGAAAAAAACGCGTCAAGCGCCGGGACGCGGACGGATTCCAGAAGCCTTAAAAATTCCATAGAAAACTCCTTTGTGATTCTTGCCATAGTATAGCACAAATTCGAAGCGATGGAAACAAGACACGGCTTGCATTTTCGTTAAAAAACGGTATACTTAAAAATAAGTATAAAAAGAACGAAAGCGAGAGATGAGGATGTTTTCCAATCAGCCGCGTAAAATTTACAGGCGCAACCAGCTCATCGAGGTCATCTGCCAGCTGCGTTTCCCGGAGATTCTGAAAATCGAGGCGCACGAGCCTGCCGACTTCCAGGACGCCATCCGGCAGGCGTATCCCCAGTACGGGAAAAAGCTTGAGCCGCTGCCGCCCAAGAATGTGGGCGGGAAGATGGTCGAGCAGGGGACGGTCAACAATTATCAGTTCATTTCCGCTGACGGCGCGTGGAAGGTCAGCCTGACGAAGGGCTTTATCGCCCTTTCCACCACGCGATACACCCGCTGGGAGGATTTTGCCAAGCGGCTGGATGTGGTGCTGGCGGCGTTCATTGAGACGTATCAGCCGTCGTATTTTTCCCGCGTGGGGCTGCGGTACATGAATGCGCTCAACAAGGACGCGGTGGGCTTGGAAGAGTCGTCCTGGCGAGAGCTCATCGCCCCGGGCTATCTCGGGCTTATGGCAGACGACGACAGCGCCCGGCAGAACTTTATCAAGTGCGAGCAGACTGTGACCGCCACCATGCCGGGCGGTGCGAAGGCCAACATCAAATGCGGCCCCGGCCTTCTTCGCAAGGTCGACAACCGTACGCGGCAGGTCGAGGAGCTGAAGGTGTTCCTGCTGGACCTGGACGTGTTTTTCGACGGGAAAATGCCGCTCGGGCAGGTCGCGGGCGCGCTCAACATTGTCCATGACAACGCCGGAAGCCTCTTTGCCGGTGCGGTAAGGCGGCCGCTTCTGGACGCAATGGAGCCCATGGACGCGTAAATCAGGCAGCAAAAACAGGGACAGACGAATGGGTCTGTCCCTGCTTTGATTTTTCACGTCTGTCTGCCGTTTAGAGACCGTTAAAAAGTACAATTCCGGGCGGATTTTCTGTAAGAAATTTCTTTTTGGAATTGTGCGAAGCGACAAAGATATGTCGAATTGTGTTAATTTACGTCGAAAGTTCCAAATAATGGCTCGTATTCCACAAACAGGTGTGATATAATGTGGACACAAGCGGGTTATGCGCCTGCTTCACATGATGAAAATTTTGAAGAAAGAGGGCCTTTTTTTATGAAGGACGTCCGGTCAACCGTCATGCAGCTCAGCGGCCGCTGGGGAAATACCTGTTACAACATGCTCTGTCTTGCCGTAGAGGCGGCAAGGGGCTTGCCGCGCGAGGAATTTCAGATGAAAAGAATCTGGAGCGCGGTCCGGGAGGCGACCGGAAAAAGCCCGGAGACGATCTCCCGCGCCCTGACCCGCGCGGCGACGGACATCTGGGAGCGTGGGAACCGGGAGCTGCTCATGGCAATTTTTGCCCGGACGCTGACAAAAGCGCCGACAGCCAAGGCTCTTGTGTATACGCTGGCGGAATATGTGAAGCCGTCACTGGATTACCGGTGCTTCTCGGAGCCGCGCTCGGGGCAGTACGGGCTGCTTGTGCGTCTGGACTGCGAGCCGGTTGCCATGACCGCGCCGTTTTCTGCGAACCGTGCCGATGTAGAAAAGCTCGCCGCGCAGCTGACCGTCCAGCAGAGGCCGCTTGCCGAGTTCCGGCTCCAGTTCCTCAGCGGCGAGATTCCCGGGGTTCTGCCCGAGCAGACCGGCGAATGGACAAAACAGGACGACGAGACGTAGGCGGCGTACCCTACGGTTTTTTGAAAATCATCCGGCTATGCGTAGGGGCCGATTGAGCACATCGGCCCCTTGGGAAGTTGCAAATTCACCGGAGATTTTCGTAAAATCAGGCTCATCTGCCGGGGCGATGTGCTCAATCGCCCCCTACGCGTTGGTTGGGAGGTTTTCCGTAGGAAGTGCGTTACGAAATTTTGCAATGTACCGAATTTTTCAGTGCTCTTCCCAGTCTAAGCTCCTGCCGACGGCCTTGTGCCAGCCGCGCAGGAGCTTTTCCCGTTTTTCGGGCTCCATTTTCGGCTCGAACGTCACATCGCAGTGCCAGAGGCTCTGAAGCTCCTCGCAGCTTTTCCAGACCCCGACGGCAAGTCCTGCAAGATATGCCGCGCCGAGCGCCGTCGTCTCGCGGATGACGGGTCTGCGCACGGGCTTTGCAAGCATGTCCGCCTGGAACTGCATCAAAAAGCCGTCGCGGCTCGCCCCGCCGTCGACTCTCAGCTGCGAGAGCGTCACGCCCGCGTCCTTCTCCATCGCATCGACCAGGTCATACGACTGATACGCAATCGACTCCTGCGCGGCTCTTATAATATGCTCGGGCTTTGTCCCGCGCGTGAGGCCGACCATCGCGCCTCTTGCGTACATGTCCCAATGCGGCGCGCCGAGGCCCGTGAACGCAGGCACGAGATACACGCCGCCCGTGTCCGGTACCTTGGACGCAAAATATTCCGCGTCCCGAGCTTCCCGGATGAACCGCAGCTCGTCGCGCAGCCACTGGATGACCGCGCCGCCGACAAAAATCGAGCCCTCGAGCGCATACTGCACGCGTCCGTTTAAGCCGACGGCAATCGTGGTAACGAGTCCGTGCTCACTTTCCATTGCCGTTTCGCCCGTGTTCATGAGCAAAAAGCAGCCTGTGCCGTAGGTGTTTTTCGCATCGCCGGGTGTAAAGCAGCACTGACCGAATAAGGCTGCCTGCTGGTCGCCCGCAATGCCCGCGATCGGCACCTGCACGCCCTGAATGTTGCACGTGCCGTAGACCTCGGAAGAATTGCGCACCGCAGGCAGCATCGAGGCTGGAATCCCGAGCTCCCGCAAAAGCCGTTCGTCCCAGCAGAGGTTGTGGATATCATAGAGCATCGTGCGCGAGGCGTTTGTGTAGTCGGTGATATGTACCTTCCCGTCCGTGAGCTTCCAGATGAGCCAGGTATCGACCGTGCCGAACAGGAGCTCTCCCCGCTCGGCCTTTTCCCGCGCGCCGGGGACATGATCCAAAATCCATTTGATCTTCGTGCCGGAAAAATACGCGTCCAGCACCAGACCCGTCGTCTTTTTGATATAGTCCTTGAGTCCGCGCCGTTCCAGCTCGTCGCAGATGGAGGCCGTGCGCCTGCACTGCCAGACGATGGCGTTATAGATGGGCTTGCCGGTTTTTTTGTCCCAGACGACGGTCGTCTCGCGCTGGTTCGTAATGCCGATGGCGGCAATATCCCGCGCGTGGATGTCCGACTGCGAGATGACCTCCATCATGACTCCGTAGATGCTGGAGTAGATCTCCATCGGATTGTGCTCCACCCAGCCGGACTGGGGGTAATACTGGGTAAATTCCTTCTGCGCGACCGAGACGATGTTCTGCATCTCGTCAAACAAAATCGCGCGGCTGCTGGTCGTGCCCTGATCGAGGGCGAGAAGATAACGCGGCATGGAGTTTCTCCCTTCGTAAATTTTGGTCTGCGGTGCTGCCCGGATCTCAAAGCGTTTTGATGCGGTACTCGAAATCCTCACAGATCAGAACCGTTCCCTCGCGAATTCCGTCCGGCAGCAGCGCCAGCGCCACCTCCGTGCGCGTCCCGCGCTCCGATACCAGCACCGCATAGTCTCCCGCGATTTCCGCGACTGTCCGTTCAAAAATCATGGCTGCTCCTTCCCGCCGAAAAGGACGTTTTGTTTTTCTTACTATATCATACTTTCGCTCGTTTTGCACAACCTATTGCAAAAGAACACGGGAGGAATCTTCTATGGACCACGATACGAAAGCTCTTTTGCTCGAGTGCGGCGCGGGCGTGCAGATGGCCGTCGGCGCGATTGACGACGTGCTCGGCCAGACGCGGGACAAAAAGCTCGAGCAGGCGCTTCTTTCCTGCCGCGAGGCGCACAAGGCGCTTGGGCAGCAGACAAAGGCGCTCTTAGACGCCGAACACATCCCCGAAAAGGGCGCAAACGCGATGGCGCGCGGAATGTCCTGGCTCAAAACGAGCACGAAGCTCGCCGTCTCTCCCGCCGACGAAACGGTCGCAGACCTTATCACCGACGGCTGCAACATGGGCGTCAAGTCCCTCATCCGCTACCGCAACCGCTACCCGAACGCGAGCGAAACCGCCCGTCAGATCGCGGGCCAGCTCATCGACTCTGAGCAGACGCTCTGCAAGTCCATGCAGGCTTACCTGTAATTTGCACAATTTTTTAGCGCGCAGCCAAAAATTTTTTCGTTGTGCTTTTTTCCCCCGTGGTGTATAATGGAAGCATCCAAAGAGCAAGGGGGAATCATCCATGACAAACAAAGTGATTACCATCAGCCGTCAGTTCGGCAGCGGCGGCAGAACCATTGGCAAAAAGGTCGCCGAGAAGCTCGGAATTCCCTACTATGACAAGGAGCTGGTCGATCAGGTGGCCAAGGAGAGCGGCTTCTCGCACGAGTTCATCGAGGAGATCGGCGAATACGCCTCCGTCACCAGCAGCTTCCTGTTCAATATCGCGGTTTCCGCCCATCCGATGGGTCTGATCGACACAATGTCCGTGTCCGATAAGCTCTACGTCTGCCAGACCAACGTTATCCGCGATCTGGCCGCCAAGGGCCCGTGCGTCATCGTCGGCCGCTGCGCGGACTTTATTCTCAAAGACCGTCCCGATACGCTGCACATCTTCATCCACTCCGATATGGAGCACCGCGCCGAGCGCATCGTGCGCCTGTACGGCGAGACGAAGCAGACCCCGCAGAAGCGTCTGCAGGAAAAAGACAGCAAGCGCAAGGTCTACTACAAGCATTACACCAACTGCAACTGGGGCGAAGCGGAAAACTACGACCTCTGCCTCGACTCCGGCACCTTGGGCGTCGACAAGTGCGCCGATATCATCTGCGACGTCGCGCTGATGCCGTAAACTTTTCAATCACGAACAAAAACCCGGTCACGGAAGTTTTCTGTGGCCGGGTTTTTCTGTACCTGACATGGAATATTGTGCATTTTTCCGGAAGGTTCGTATGGTCGAAATTTTCGGGGACTTTCTGGGGCGTTCGTAGGGGTCGATGCCCACATCGACCCATTGGGTACCATCGAATTCGCATTGGATTTTCGTATCATCAGATTGTGCCGCCGGGGCGATGTGGGCATCGCCCCCTACGCAAGATTGGGAATCCGGACAAAAATCGAGAACCCGGACGAAGATTGAGAATCCAGGAAAAAATCGGGAATCTAAGCGAAAATCGAAAATCCGTGCAAAACGAGACGGATCAGTTGCTGTGCCGCTCGGCCTCAATGTCGATGGCAAGGACGACGCAGAGCGCGGTGAGCTCGTCCTTTTCATCGGCGATTTCAAGCTGGTAGCGGTCCTGAAACGCGGGCCACGCCTTTTCGATGCGCGCGATCAGTTTATCCCCCTGCGTGATGGAAAAGTCGAGGCTCATGAAGCTGCCCGCAACCTCCCACGCAAGCGAATCGATCGAGTAGCGTTGGGAAAAGAGCGAAAAGTGCCGGTCCAGCTGCACGCTCCCGCTCGGAACAGCCAGCTCATACGAGCACGGAACGGAGAACGGAATATGCTGCACAAAGCAAATCTCCCGCCCCTGCACATCCGTCACGACGAGCTTGCGCCCAAACTGGAAAAGCACGCGGTCGACCTGATATTTGACGTTCCCGTCTTCGTCCCAGATGTCAAAATGGTCGAACGAGAAAATCTGCTCCTGTAAATAAAGCGTCATTGCGTGCGCCCCCACTGCCCGGCAAAAATCTGTGCGATCGGAGAATCAGACGAGACGACAAGCGTTTTATTGTCGCCCGTGAGCGCATTTCTCGCCATATCGAGCGCGCGCATGAACTCGTAAAAGTCCGCTTCCTCCTGCGTGTCATATGCCTGAGACAGTACGCGCATATATTCTGCCTCGCCCTCTGCTTTGATACGCTCTGCCTGCGCCTTTGCTTCGGAGACGGTGATCTCCACAGACTTGTCGGCCTCGCTGCGGATCTGCTTGGCCTGCGCGTCGCCCTCGGCCGCATAGGAGGCCGCGATGTTGCCACGCTCGGAGATCATGCGCTCATAGACGGCAGCCTTGTTTTCATCGGGGAGGTCGATGCGCTTGGTCTCAATGGCAAGAACGGTGAGGCCATAATCGTCAAAGTTTTGCTCGAAGTTTTCCATGATCGCTGCCGCAAGCTCGCCGTCTCGGCCGGAGATGACCGCCTCCTGCTTCATGGAGCTGATGACGGTTTTAAGGCTGTTGTAGACGACGGCGTTGATGCGGCTTTCCGCATTCGCAACGCTGCCGGAGAGCGTCTGGATAAATTTTAGGGGGTCCGTGATCTTCCAGAGGACAAAGCTGTCGGCTACCATCGACTTTTTATCAGACGTAATGACGTCGCTCGCCGCAAGGTCATAGAGCATCTCTGTTTTGGGAAGCGTGCTTGCCGACTGGACGAAGGGCGTTTTGAGGCTTAGCCCCGGCTGGTCGATGATGTTCACTACCGCGCCGAACTGCTTGATGATCGTGTACTCGTTCGGCTGCGTTACGACGAGGCTCCCTGCTAAAATGACGATGAGCGCCAGCGCGAGAACGACCGGAACTGCGATTTTCACTGCCTTTTTCAATTTGCCGCGCCTCCTTCCGTGGTGCCCATGTTGACGTTTGCAAAGGACTCGAGTGGCAGCGCCGTCTGCACACCCGTATTTGCATCTACAATGTAGAGCTTCATATCGGGAAGAATTTCCTCCATCGCCTCATAGAACAGCCGCTGCTTGGTGATGAGCGGATAGTTCTGATACTCGGCGAAGAGCTCTGTGAATCTGGCCGCCTGACCTTCCGCCTCGTTGATCTTGCTCTCGCGGTAGGCCTCGGCCTGCTTGATGATCTGATCGGCGTCGGCGGAGGCTGCGGGGGTCACCTCGTTCGCGTACTTTTTTGCGTTATTGACCGCAGTGTCGGCCGACTGCTTCGCAGTTTCCACAGCCGTGAACGCCTGCTGCACCTCGAGCGTGGGCGGCTCCGCGTCCTGAATCGTAAGGTTTGTCAGCTGAATGCCGAGGTCCTCCTGCTCGAGCCGGTTCATGACCTTCTGCTTGATCTCGGACTGAATTTCGCTCTTGCCGGTCGTGATGACGCTGTCGACATCGTAAAGGCCGATGGTGTCGCGGATATAGCTCTGGCAGAGCATCTTCAAAATTCCGACGGGGTCGCTCGAGTTATAGAGGTATTTGACCGGGTCCGTCACGCGGTACTCGACATAAAAGTCGACGTTTACGAAATTGTAGTCGTAAGTGATCATCAGTGACTCATCGTCCACCGACTCGTCACTCCCAGCCCGGTAGCCGAGCGGGAAGCCCTGAATGGACTTGGACACCAGGCTCACGCGCTGCACGAGCGGAATTTTCATTTGCAGGCCCGAAGCCGAGACCGTCGTGGGCTTGCCGAAGGTCGTAATGACCGCGTACTGGTCCTCCGTCAGCGTATAAAAAGAGTCCATCGCCAGTCCCGCGATGATCAGGATGACCGGAACCAGCCACAGAAGCTTCCACAATCCGCGATTCTGCGGCTTTTTCCGCTTGGGCTGACCATCCCCCGGGTTCTGGCCGGGGAAGTAGGAATTTTCGTTGTATTCCATCTCGTTCTCCTTTCGGTTTTGAGGATTCGACGAATGATATCGCTTGTTTGTTCCATTGTACCAGATGTGCAAAATTTCCGATAGTGGCAATGCGGGAAAATTTGTGCTATACTTTCACCACGCAATCTTGAATAAAGGAAGTTACTTCTATGACATCGAAAGAAATCGGCGAGCTGCGGCGCAGAATGCGCCCGGACCGCACCAATATGACCGCCGTGCGCGGCTGCTACGTTTCGGCCAGCGGCGAAATTCTATCCACCTTCCGCGAGTCTGTCGCCCTCATGAGCCAGGAGGACAAGGAGAGCTATCTTTCCATCTTCCGCCGCGTCCTGTCCGGCGCGCAGGACAAAAACCTCATCGACCTGAGCTTCAAGACAAGTCAGGTGGCAGACTCCGACGAGCACAGGCTTCTCATGGCGCTGCGGGACTCCGGCTTGGACGACGAACAGGCGCTCGAAACATTCTATCAAACGGTTACAGGCGCGCTCACCACAGAGGACCACTACCTGATTCTCCTTGCCCACGAGCGCTACGATGTGCCATTCAAGGCGAAAGACGGCGCGATGCTGGAAGACGGCAGTCAGGTTTTCTCCTACGTGCTCTGTGCCATCTGCCCGGTCAAGCCCGGAAAGGCCGCCCTTCGCTATAACGCGGAGGAAAAGGAATTTCACAATCAGGGCGGGGCCTACACCGTCGGCGCGCCCGAGCTTGGCTTCCTCTTCCCGGCGTTTGACGGGCGGCGGACGAATCTTTATAACTGTCTGTATTATTCCCACAATCTTGCGAACAATCATCCCGAGCTGGTGCAGGCGCTCTTTAAATTAGAGCCGCCCGAGCCCGCCGAGGCGCAGAAGGAGTCGTTCGGAGAGCTTCTGAGCCAGTCCTTAGAGGACGCGTGCAGCCTGCCCTTGGTGCAGAAGGTGCATGAGCAGCTGCGGCAGAACATTGAAGCACACAAGGAGCTCAAATCCGACGAGCCGCTCGTCGTCAGCCGGCAGGAGGTCTCGGACGTGCTTTCCACCTGCGGCGTGGAGGAGGCGAAGCTGGCAAAATTCAACGTCGAGTTTGACCAGCACTTTGGCGCCGACGCTGCGCTCAGTCCCGCGAATCTCATCGACGCGAAGAGGTTCCAGCTCAAAACGCCGGACGTCACCATTCAGGTAAACCCCGAGCGCACCGACCTTGTCCAGACCCGCGTCATCGGCGGGGTCAAGTATCTTCTCATCTGCGCCGACGACGGCGTAGAGGTCAACGGCATCCAGGTCGACCTGGACGAGTGAAACGCTTTTTATTCATGCAAAGACTTCCGATCCACGCGTAAGGGGCGACGACTCTGTCGCCCCGCAAACTGCGCCTCCGAAACGCGAAAAACTTCGGCGAATTCGCAACTTCCCAAGGGCGGACAGGGTCGTCCGCCCCTACTAGTCCGTTAATGTTAAAAGTATATTTTCTTGAATTTATGTGATATGATAGCACAAAAGTTC
>CAKASQ030000031.1 GCA_916988195.3 Oscillospiraceae bacterium | reverse complement strand
GCATTTTACGACTGACGACGCTCGAATTAAGCTTTCTCATCTCTATCCAGAAATAAAATTTTAGAATTAATGAGCTAGTAGGGGCGGACGACCCTGTCCGCCCTGAGGAAATTTCAAATTCACCGTAGCTTTTCGTAAAAACGGAATTTTCTGCGGGCGGACAGAGGCGTCCGCCCCTACGAAGTATTTTGAAAATGCGGCGTAATATTTTGGCGGTTGTCGTATTATTCCGAACCCTTTTTCATATTCAGCACATCCACGAGCGTAAACTTGGAGAGGTACTTCCGCACCGTCTCGTCCAGCCCTTGCCAGAGCGGATACGTGCTGCAAGCGCCCGCATTTTCGCAGTTCTGCCCGGCCTCCAGGCACGCGACCGGCGCGAGCGTCCCTTCGGTCAGGCAGAGGATATCATAGACCGAGTAGTCCTCCGGCGCCTTGGCCAGACGGTAGCCGCCGCCTTTTCCGCGCAGCGCGTCGAGCATCCCGGCTTTGCTCAGAACCGAGAGGATGCTCTCGAGATATTTTTCGGAAATTTTCTGCCGCGCGGCAATCTCGGCCAGCGGAATATAGCCGCTCTCCCGATGCCCCGCGAGATCGAGCATCACGCGCAGCGCGTAGCGCCCTTTGGTGGAAATCATCATAATCCGGTCCTCCTCTAACCTACTATACTACTAGTTTATTGGTTTATCAAGTCGAAACCGAGAATTTACTTTTATTTTCCGCTGTGATAGAATAAATCCAATTGATCTGAAGTGGTGGGAAGACGAAAATGACAAAGGATATGACCCGAGGCACACCGTGGAAGCTCATTGTGCAGTTTGCGCTGCCGATCATGGCAGGAAACCTCCTGCAGCAGCTCTACAACACTGCCGACACCATCATCGTCGGCAACTTCAACGGTCAGCAGGCGCTTTCTGCTGTCGGCTCGTGCGCATCATTGACCGCGCTCTTTACGGCGCTCGCCATTGGCTTTTCCATCGGCGCGGGTGTTCTGATCTCGCAGTATTTTGGCGCGAACCGGCTAGGAGAGCTGCGGCGCTATGCGGCCTCGTCAATCGTTCTCATGCTGCTTCTGGGGCTTCTGATGTCCGTCATCGGCTTTTGCAGCGCGGAGCTTTTGCTGGCCCGGTTTTTGGGCACGCCGCAGGCGCTTTTGCCGCAGGCAGCGCTGTATTTTACGATTTACGCGGCGGGGCTTGTCTTCCAGTTCGGCTATAACATTGCTGCCGCCATCCTGCGCGCGCTGGGAGACAGCAAGGCGACACTCTATTTTCTGCTCGTCTCGTCGGTGCTCAATGTGGCGCTCGACCTTCTGTTCGTGGCTGCGTTCCGCATGGGCGTTTCCGGCGCGGCGATTGCGACGGTTATTTCGCAGATCGTCTCCTGCGTCGTGGGCTTCTGGTACATGCGCAGACGCTACGAGCTCCTGCGCTTTTCCGTGCGCGAGCTGCGTCTGGACCGGACAGCCGCCGGACGTGTTTTAAAAATCGGCGCGCCGATGGCAATTCAGCAGTCGATCGTTTCGTGCGGCTTTTTGTTCCTGCAAAAGCTTGTGAACCTCTTTGGAGAGAGCATGATCGCGTCCTATACGGTCGCCACCCGGATGGAAAATATTCTGATGATCCCGATCATCGGCATTCAGAACACCATGGCGACCTTCGCCGGGCAGAACATGGGCGCGCGCCAGCCGGAGCGCGTGTCGAAGGGACTGGGACAGGGCGTTCTGGTGTCGCTTCTCATGACGGCGGCCCTTTGCTTGTGCCAGCTTCTCGGGATGGAGCTGATCATCCGCGCATTTAAATTAGACGCGGCCGCGGCGGCCATCTGCCGGCAGCACCTGTTCGCGTCTGTGCTTTCCGAGCCGATCTTTGCGATCTACTTCCCGGCCAACGGCATGTTTCAGGGCGTGGGCGAGGGCTTCCACGCGACATTCTACGCGCTCATGGCGCTGGGACTTCGCGTCGTCTTCGCCTACAGCCTGTACAGGACGGCGTTTTTCGGCTATACGGCCATCTGGTGGAGCCAGGCGATGGCGTGGTCGCTGACGCTCATTACCTGCTACGCCCACTTCTTCCGCGGCAAGTGGAAGGAAAAGAGCCTGGTTTCCTGAGGAGGAGTTTCCATGCAGTATAAATTTTTCGCGCTCATCTCCCGCATGCGCTACATTGCCCGCTGGGGCCTCATGCGCAACACGTTTCAGGAGAACATTCAGGAGCACAGCCATATGGTGGCCGTCCTTGCGCACGCGCTGGCGCTCATCGAGCGCGACATTCTCGGCGGCTCGGCCGACCCTGACCGCTGCGCGACGGCGGCGCTGTTCCACGATGCGTCCGAAATTCTGACCGGCGACCTGCCGACCCCCATCAAGTATTATAACCCCGAGATCAAAAAGGCGTACAAGCAGGTGGAGGCCGTGAGCTGCGAAAAGCTGCTCGCGCTTTTACCGGCCGAGCTCCGGCCAAGCTACGCGCCGCTTCTTCTCGAGTCTGATGAAGCGGTCGCCGTGATCGTCAAGGCGGCGGACAAATTGTCGGCTTATTTAAAATGCGTCGAGGAGCTCAAGGCCGGGAACACGGAGTTCGCGCAGGCGGAAAAGCAGACCTATAAGGCGCTCGTCGATATGAAATTGCCGTGCCTCGATTACTTCATGGAGCACTTCTTAGAAAGCTTCCGTCTGACCCTGGATGAGCTTTAAATCGGGAAGACAGGGCCTTCCCGATTTAAGAGGTGCGCCTTGACTGCGCGCATAATTTTTGCCCCGTCGGGGCAAAAATTCCACACTTGCAAGGCGAGCGGAATTTTTCCGGTCGGCAAAGCCGCCGGATAAAATAGATTTCCACTTTATTTCGCTCTGCGGGGCGAAACTCTGCGAGGCATTTTCTTTATATGCGGTGTTTTTGTAAAAAACGTGCAACAGAGCCAAATTCGCGGGCAAAAATATGACAAAACTCACACTTGCCTTTCTCAGCCCCAGCCGGTATAATGGCTGACGGTAAAAGTAAGGAAGGGAGTGCATGGCGATGAAACAGACGATTTGTCCGGAAATCATCCTTGGCGCTCCCGTTTTTGTTTCGGGCGGCAGTGTTTTCAAAACGCCGGATTGGTGTTTTTCCAAGATACAGGAATTGTGATTGGTGTTTCCATTCACAGTTCCTTTTTTTTGGGCTCTTGAGGCGCGGCCATCTGAAGCACGGAAAAGAGGAAGGAGATTACAAAATGGGTAAAAAGAAAATTCCCGAAGAAGGCATCTATGATGCAAGAGAGCTCGGTGCGGGCAGAATGTTCGTCCTGGGCTTCCAGCACATGTTCGCGATGTTCGGCGCGACGGTTCTGGTCCCGATCCTGACCGGCCTTGACGTGTCGACGACGCTCCTGTTCGCGGGCCTCGGTACGCTGCTGTTCCACCTGATCACCGGCGGCATCGTTCCGGCGTTCCTCGGCTCATCCTTCGCGTTCCTCGGCGGCTACGCAACGATCGCTCCCATGATCGACGGCCAGCCCAATAAGGAAATGCTGCCCTACGCATGCTTCGGCGTTGCGTGCGCGGGTCTTGTGTACGTGATTCTCTCGGCGCTGTTTAAAGCGTTCGGTGCCAAGAAGGTCATGCGCTTCTTCCCGCCGATCGTCACCGGCCCCATCATCATCGCCATCGGCCTGAACCTCTCGTCCTCCGCCATCAACAACTGCGCGCAGAACTGGTGGATCGCAATGGTCGCCATCGTCATCATCATCGCCGCCAACATCTGGGGCAAGGGCATGATCAAGATCATCCCGATTCTCCTCGGCGTCATCGGCTCCTATGTTGTCGCGGTTATCTGCGACGCTTCCGTCCGCGAGACCCTCGTGCAGAACGTCTCGAACGCCAAGTGGTTCGCGCTTCCGATCTACAAGGATGAGACGGTCTTCGGCCTGTTTATGAACGGCAACGTCGATACCCATATGCTGCTCACAGCCGTCATCACCATCGTCCCCCTGTCCCTTGCCACCATGGTTGAGCACATCGGCGATATCTCCGCGATTTCCTCCACCTGCAACCGCAACTACATTGAAAACCCGGGCCTGCACAGAACCCTGATGGGCGACGGTCTGGCAACCACCCTCGCAGCCCTCTTCGGCGCGCCCGCCAACACCACCTACGGCGAAAACACCGGCGTTCTCGCGCTCAGCAAGATCTACGACCCGCGCGTCATCCGCATCGCGGCCATCCTTGCCATGTGCTTCTCCTTCAGCCCGAAGTTCGCGGCCATCATCTCCTCCATGCCCGGCGGCACCATCGGCGGCGTCAGCCTGGTCCTCTACGGTATGATCTCTGCGGTCGGCGTCCGGAACGTCGTTGAAAACAAGGTCGACTTCACGAAGTCCAGAAACGTCCTTGTCGCGGCTCTGATCCTGGTCCTCTCCATCGGCATCAGCTACTCCTCCGCCGGCTCTCTGGCGCTCGGCCCCATCAGCCTGTCGGGTCTGGCAGTTGGCTCCATCGTCGGTATCGTCCTCAATGCCATCATGCCCGGTAAGGACTATGTCTACGGCGAAGACAAGCAGGGCGACGAGTCCGTCAACTTCATCGTCCAGTAATCCAGCAAGCAACCGCATAAAAACCAACGCGCCCGGGTCTCCCGGGCGCGTTTTCGCGTCTCAAGGGGCGGTGTGCAAACACTGCAATTACGGAAGTCCAGCGCACTTGTCCATCAGCTTCTGATAGACCACGCGCATCTCCGGCTCTCTGGTGCTGGGGACCACATCGCGAAGCGCGAACCAGCGCACGCCGCTGTTTTCGTCCGGCTTTTCGTGAAGCGTCTGCTCCTCGTCGGCCTCGAGTAAATACGTCACGTTCAGATGCAGGTGGCTCGAAACATACTTCCCGCGCTTGACATGTCCGGGCACGCCGAGAATCTCCACAGAGAAAATGTCCCGCAAAACCGGCCTTGCCGTCACGCCCGATTCCTCGTTCGCTTCTTTGAGTGCCACGGCAAGCAGATCCGCCTCGCCGTCCGCGTGCCCGCCGAGCCAGGCCCAGGAATCGTAAATATTGTGGTACGCGAGAAGGACCTTCGTCTTGTCGGGATTTACGATCCAGCACGAGGCCGTCAGATGCGCCATCTCGTTGTCCCGCGTCAAAAGATCCGAAAACAGACCGGCGTACTGCAGCATCAGTCGCCGGTCGGAGGCCTCCTGCTCATTAAAAGGCGTGAAGGCTTGCAGCTGCTCAAAAATCGTCATAAAAACCTCCGAAAAACAAATCTCAGCCAAACAGTACGTGCATTAAAAGCGGCATAGTCACCATCGAAAGAAGCGTCGAGAGCATGACGCCGGAGGACGCAAGTTCGTGGTTCCCGCCGTAGAGGTAGGCGATGTTCGTCGCGTTCGTGGCCGACGGGATACACAGCACAACGACAATCACACCCAGAAGTATCGAATCCACACCCAGCGCGCGCAGCAGAAAATACGCGCAGACCGGAAGAATGACAAGCTTGACGGCGTACATCATATAGAGCTTTGCGTTTGTAAAGACCTTCCGCAGCGGCATCAGGGCAAGCGCGCTTCCCGTGATGAGCATGATCAGCGGCGAGGTCGTCTGGCCGATAAACGAGCACATGGACGCGACGAGATCCGGCACCTTCAGGCCGGTTAGATAGATGGCGTAGGCTGTCAGAGAGGCAATCAGGCAGTGATTTTTGAAAATGCTCCAGCTCAGGTGGAATTTCCCGTGCCCGCTCACCAAATGCACGCCGTAGCTCCACATCAAAAGCTGCGAGCACAAAACGATGACCGTCACATAAAACGACGCGTCCATGCCGAACAGCGCCTGCACGATGGGGTAGCCGATGTAGCTGATGTTGCAGTAGCTGAACAAAAAGCGCATGAGCCCCCGGTCCGCTTCCGGCACGTGCAGGAGCCTTACCACCACGCGGCTCAGCCCCATGCAGCAAAAAAGCAGCGCAAAGCCGATGGCCGTGAGCATCAAGACCTGCTTGTTCGACATCAGACGCTCTTTTCCCATGACGGAGCTCAGCGCCAGCATGGGGTTTGTGAGCATAACGACAAGCTTTGAAATGGTCCGGTTCCCCGCGTCGTCGAGCCAGCCGCGCTTGCCGCAGACAAAGCCCGCCGCCATCGCGAAGAACAGAACGAGCATTTTTTCGATCAGAGCCGGAACGTTCATATGTACCTCTTTTCATGCCGCTGCCGCGCCCGTACCCAGCCAGACGCGGCAGAGAAAGCCCTCTGAGAATCAGCCGAAGCAATGCGGGCAGGGGGTATAGCCGTTGGCCTCGGCGAGCTTGCGGCTGTAGGCCCAGAAGCTGGTCTGGGCGAAGTAGTCGCAGCCGTATTTGTGGTAATAGCCTGTGCCGTCGTTCTCCACAAACACGACGTACGCGTCCATGAATTTGGACTTGGTGACATAGCGACGGTTCGTCGAGGCGAGTTCCTCGTTGGTGGAGGTCAGCGTCTCAATCGACTGTGTGAGCGATGCGTTCTCCGTCTCCAGCGCTTCCTTTTCTGCCGTCACGCGCTCCAGCTCCGCCTGCTGGGTCGTCATGTCATACTGCGTCTGGCTGACCGTGCTCTGGGCGGACGTGAAATTTTTCTGGAGCTCTTCAATCGTCTGCGCCTGCTGCGAGAGTTCGTCCTTTGCCGACTGCAGCTCCTGCTGCGCGTCAAGGAGCGACTGCTCGAGCGTAGCAAGGCTTTCCTCGCGCTCTTCCAGATCCGACTCCCGCAGGCGAAGCGACACCCGCTGTGAGGCACTGTTGGCAATCAGGTAAATGCTCAGGCCGAGGCTCAGCGCCGTGAAGACGCAGAGAATCGCGATGATTACGCCGTGGCCGCTCTGGCGCTTTTTTGGCGCGGCGGGCGCGGACGGCTGGGGGATCGGCTTCGGCTTTGGCGGCTGAACGACGGGCTTTTGCATTTTCCCGCGCGGGGCGGGCATGGCGTGTCCGTCCTCCGAAATTGCACCGGGGTTCAGCGCACACTCCCGGCAAAAAAGCTCGCCGTCCGGGATTTCACGGCCGCATTTGATACAGGTATTCATGGAAAACCTCTCTTTCTACGAAGACACACAGCACTCAGACGGCGCTCCGGCGCTCCAGACGGTAGGTCGACTGGACGACCGCGAGCGTAAAGATGGCGAAGAGGGTGAAGACAATGTAGGCCGGCGCGTAGCTTCCCGTGAGATCGGCGATTGCGCCGGGCATGAAGGAAAACGCCGCCTGCGCGCCGGAAAAGCCGGAGGATGTAAAAAGAATCATCATGTGCGCGAACCCGGGCGACGCGATCGAACCGATTAAGATAACGCCCAGATACAGCATTGCCCAGCGAAGGCGGCTTGGGTGGATGGAGAGCTTCTGTTTTTCTGACGAAGAAGCCTCCTCCCGTGTTCCATACGGGGCAAAGCCGCAGGCCTCCGGGCTTTCCCGGATGAGAAGAAACACGGCTATCGCTGCCAGCAGCGACACGAGCGCCTCAAAGTAGAAGCACACGCGCAGGCTGAAGCGCTCGATGAACGCGCTTAAAATCGAGGAAAAGACGACGGCGGAAATGCCGGTGCCCGCCGCGCAGATGCCGATGGCCGTGCCCCGGCGGGAAGAGAACCAGCGGAGCATCAGAATGCTTGCCGGAAGCATCGCGCCGAGACCGTGCGACACGCCCGCCAGCATGCCGGCCAGATAATAGCCCGGAAGCGTCCTTGCCTCTGCAAACAGAACGAACGAGCCCACACCGAGAAGCACCGCGAGCGTCAGTCCCGCCCGGTAGCCGAGCTTATCATAATAGGTGTTCACAACGAACATGCAAAGCAGAAACGTCACCGAGCAGGCGGTTGTGATCATGGACGTCTGCGTGACGGAAAAGGCGTTGATGCACAGTCCGCCGCAGACCAGCAGCGCCAGCGTACAGCCGAGGCAGACCGCCCAAGCTCTGTGGATATTTTTCATAGCGCGCCCTCCGGAAGACCCCATATTTTTAACAGGTGGTTTACGGGTACACTTTAGTATAACCAAAATCGGAAGCTTTGTAAATCATTGCAGAAAAAAAGAGCAGCCCCGCCGAAAAACCGGCAGAGCCGCAAATTTTGAAAATTTCCCTGGATGTCCGTAGGGGTCGATGCCCACATCGACCCATTGGGAACCATCGAATTCGCCGAAGATTTCCGAAAAAACGGCTTGTACAGCCGGAGCGATGTGGGCATCGCCCCCTACGCGTTGGCTGTTGTTGGAGCCGCAATTGATGCGTAGGGGCGGACGACTCTGTCCGCCCAAGGGAACCAACGGATTTGCCGAAGATTTTCGCGTTTCGGCGGCGTAATTTGCCGGACGGAAAGTCGCGTCCGCCCCTACGAGCCTCCCGGAACAGCACGGAACTTTGAAAGATAGATTATTTGCCGTTTCCGAGCGCCTGCATGGCATAGGCCAGACACACGCACGCGCTTGCGCCGTAGATGAGAAGGCCGGAAAGGTCCTGCCCCGCCATGGCCGTCGCGCCAAAGAACACGCCACACAGGCTGTAGAAGCAGAGCCTTCCGCGCCCGCCATGGTCAAACGAGAAGCTTGCCGCGTGGTAGGTCGCGATCATGAAGCAGATGAGCGCGAACAGGCAGAAGCAGTAGTCCAGAATCGCCGGGTCGTGCATCCAGCGGCGGAAGTCGTAAAACAGCTTACATACATAGTACAAAATCGCCGGGACATAGAACATGGCAGACGGCACGCCCGGTTTCATCCGGAACACGCCGCCGAGCAAAAGCGCCAGCGCGCTGACAAGGCCCAGGAGCCCAATCAGCCGGACGAATGTCCCGCCTGCCTGCATCGAAAGGACGCAGCCCGCACCAAGGCCGATCGCACCGATGGTATTGCAGATAAAATCGCTTCGCATCGGGCGGAACACCTCGTCGTACCGCGACTTCTTTTCAAGCGTCACCGCCGACAACCAGAATAAAAGCGCCATCAGCACGCTGAACGCCACAAGCGGGATCTCGCTTCCGCCCGAGCGCATCGTCGCGTGGAAGAAATATCCCAGAAGCCCCGCCAGAACGCCGAGCCATGATACCTTTGAAAACCCGATTTTCCGCGTCATACCGACCGACCCTTCTCTCCATTATCTAATTATAGTATAACACACCGCGCGGACGTTTTACAGACAAAAACGTGTGAATTTTTTGAAAACAGCGCGCATGAGACAAGGCCCGGGCGAAAAAGCGCCGAAAAAAGCCGGGATTTTTCCAAAAATACGCTAGATTTCTCTTGCATTTCCCGCGCATGGATGGTATAATTCAAATATCTTGATAGTAGTTTTACTGGAGAGTGGGGAATACTTCCCCACTCTTTCTTGCTGAGAAAGGGAGTTTTGCATGAAGATCACGGAAACAGTCCGGCAGTTCGCGGAGCCTGTGGTGCAGGCGCACGGATGCTCGCTGTGGGATGTGGAATACGTCCGCGAAGGCGCAGACTGGTTTTTGCGGCTGTACATCGACAAGCCCGGCGGCGTGGACATCAACGACTGCGAGGCCATCTCCCGCGCGGTCGACCCGATTCTGGACGAAAAGGACCCCATCCCGGACAGCTACAGCTTTGAGGTCTGCTCGGCAGGACTCGAGCGTGTGTTAAAGCGCCCTGGCGATTTCGAGCAGTTTCTGGGCTCAATGGTGCTCGTCAGGCTCTATAAGCCAGTGGACGGCAGAAAAGAGATCGTGGGAACGCTGACGGGATATGAAGACGGCGCGGTGACGATCACCGTGAACGGAAGCCCCGTTCGCTTTGAAAAAAATGAGGTCGCGCTGGTGCGGCTGTATGTGGAGTTTTAAGGAGGAATACAGAAAACATGAACGCTGAAATTTTCGCGGCGCTGGCCCAGCTCGAAAAAGAGCGCGGCATTCCGCAGCAGTACATGATCGACAAGATCACGCAGGCACTCGTCGCGGCGTATAAAAAGGACAAGGAAGGCTATACCGATAACGTGTTCGTCGAGGTAGAAGACGGCGATCTCAAGATGTACGTACAGAAAGAGGTTGTCGACGACGTGCTCACGCCCGCAACCGAAATTTCGCTCGACGCGGCCCGGAAGATCAACAAGCACGCCGAGCTCGGCGATCTTGTGAACGTCGATGTGCGTACGCAGAACTTCGGCCGCATCGCCGCCCAGACCGCCAAGCAGGTCATCATTCAGGGCATCCGCGAGGCAGAGCGCGGCATGATCTTCGACACGTTCTCTTCCAAAGAGCATGAGATTCTCACCGGCACGGTGCTTCGCATCGCGCCCGACTCCGGCGACATGACCATCCGTCTCGGCGGCAACACCAACGACCGCACCGACGCGATGCTCGCCGCCTCCGAGCAGGTCAAGGGCGAAAGCTACCACGAGGGCGATATCATCCGCGTCTACGTCGTAGAGGTCCGCCGGTCCACCAGAGGCCCGCAGGTCATCGTCTCGAGAACGCACCCGGGTCTTGTCAAGCGGCTCTTTGAGCTCGAGGTTCCCGAGATTGCGTCGGGCCTCGTCGAGGTCAAGTCCATTGCCCGCGAGGCAGGCTCGCGCACGAAGATTGCCGTCTGCGCGACGGAGGAAAACATCGACCCCGTCGGCGCCTGCGTCGGTACAAGAGGTGCGAGAGTCGGCGCGGTCGTCGATGAGCTCCACGGCGAGAAAATGGACATCATCGTCTGGTCGGAGGACCCGGCAAAATTTGTGGCCGCAGCGCTGAGCCCGGCGGATGTCGTTTCCGTCACGGTGCTCCCCGGCACGCAGAAGGCCTGCCGCGTGATCGTCCCGGACGACCAGCTCTCGCTCGCCATCGGCAAGGAAGGCCAGAACGCGCGCCTCGCCGCACGGCTGACCGGCTACAAGATCGACATCAAGCCCGCCTCGCAGGCCGCCGAGTTTGAGGCGCAGCAGGAAGCTCCCGAAGAGCCCGCCATGGAAGCGGAGACCGAACCGGAAGCCGCAGAAGAGACGGAAGAGTAAGCGTTTTTCATACACAAGGAGGTACAAGCCCGGATGCAAAAGAAAATTCCCATGCGCCAGTGTGTCGGCTGCCGCGAGATGCGGCCGAAAAAGGAGCTGGTGCGGGTGGTCAAAAGCCCGGAGGGCGCAATCAGTCTGGATTTTCGGGGCAAAGCTCCCGGACGTGGCGCGTACCTCTGCCCGAACAGAGAATGCCTGAAAAAGGCGATTCGCGCCAAAGCGCTCGAACGGGCCTTCAGCACACAGATCCCGCCGGAGGTTCTGGACGCACTGGTGCAGACGATGGAGGAACAGGCGAATGAATGAGACGCAGCACAAGGCGCTGATGCTTCTGGGCCTTGCCCGGAAGGCGCGAAAGCTCGAAATCGGAGAGGAGCCCTGCGGAATTGCCTGCCGCAGCGGAAAGGCGAAGCTGCTTCTCATCGCGCACGACGCGGGGGACCACACGTTCCGCCGGGCAAGATCGTATTGCCGCGCGGGAAAGCCCCCATACCTCTGCGTGCCGTTTACGAAGGATGAATTAGGAGACGGCCTCGGCTGCAATGCCTGCGCGCTGTGCGCGCTGACGGACGCGCCGTTTGCGAAAGCATTTCTGGAAGATCTTCCGGAACTCGCTGCACAGCACGAGGATATTTTGCAGGAGCTGACCCGGCAGACCGAGCGTGTCAACAAGCGCCGCCAGGAGGAGAAGGCGCATCGGAAAAACGTGAGATTTGGTAAGAAGTAATCAGGAGGTGGCTGTATGAGTATTGAGATCAAGCAGAAAATCAAAGAGGTAGCCGACGATTTTGGAATGCCCGCCAAAAGCCTCATTGAGATTGTCGGAAAGTTTTATGATAAGCCCAAGAGCAGTTCGCAGAATCTGACAGAAGATCAGCTGAACGTCATCTTCGACTATATCACCGCGCAGAACCAGATCGGCTCCATCGCCGAGGTCTTCGCGACCGCCAAGCCGAAGGAAGAGCCAAAAGCCGAAGCGCCGGCACCCGCCGCGGAAAAGCCGGCCCAGCCGCAGAGCGCGCCAAATGCCGCAAAGCTGCAGACTGCCCAGCAGCTGCGCCCGAACACGAACCGCCCGGGCCAGAACAATAACAACCAGCGCCCGCAGCAAAATACCCGTCCGCAGGCACAGCAGAATCAGCCGCGCCCGCAGAATGCGTCCCAGCAAACTGCCGCGCCGCAGCAGAACGCCCAGCCGCAGACTGCCCAGCAACCCAAACAGTCGCAGCCCGAGCGCAAGCGCGAACGCCGCGTCATTGATACCAGCGCGGTTACCGTCAACGCCGACCGCTACGACGACCGCGTCGATTCTCTTGTCTCCGAGCGCGTGCAGAACTACACGAGCGGCAAGCAGAAGATCGGCAACAAGAACAAAAAGCAGCAGGCGAAGAAATTCGGCACCAAGAACCGCTCCGAGGAGCAGGAGAAGATGCGCCGGCTTCAGCTGGAGATTGCGAAAAAAGCGCCGCTGGTCGTCAAGATTCCGGACGAAATTACTGTCGGCGAGCTTGCGTCTCGCATGAAGAAAACGGCAGCAGAGGTCATCAAGTGCCTTCTTAAAAACGGCGTGATGGCGTCTGTCAACCAGACCATCGACTACGATACGGCGGAATTCGTCGCCGTGGAGCTCGGCTGCAAGGTAGAGCGCGAGGTCGTCGTCACAATTGAGGAAAAACTCTTTGACGATCATGAGGACACGGCAGAAGAGCTCGTCTCCCGTCCCCCGGTCATCGTCGTCATGGGTCACGTCGACCACGGCAAAACGTCCCTCCTCGACTACATCCGTCACGCGAAGGTCGCGGCGGGCGAGGCCGGCGGCATTACCCAGCACATTGGCGCGTATACCGTCAAGGTAAACGACCAGCCCATCACCTTCCTCGATACCCCGGGCCACGCGGCATTTACCGAGATGCGCGCGCGCGGCGCAATGTGCACCGATATCGCAATTCTCGTGGTCGCGGCCGACGACGGCATCATGCCGCAGACGATTGAGGCCATCAACCACGCCAAGGCCGCGAACATTCCCATCATCGTGGCCGTCAACAAGATGGATAAGCACGGGGCGAACCCTGACCGCATCCTCACCCAGCTGACCGAGCACGGCCTGACCCCCGCCGATTGGGGCGGCGAGACCGAGGTCTGCAAAATCTCCGCGAAGACCGGCGACGGCATCGACGATCTTCTCGAGACGGTGCTCCTGACCGCCGAAATGCTCGAGCTCAAGGCCAACCCGAACAGAGCCGGTAAGGGCTGCGTGCTCGAAGCAAGACTCGATAAGACCAGAGGCCCCATCGCGACGCTTCTTGTCCAGAACGGTACGCTCCATCAGGGAGACCTCATCATCGCCGGCACCGCCGTTGGCCGCGTGCGCGTGATGACGAACGACAAGGGCTTGTCTGTCAAGGACGCAGGCCCGTCCATTCCGGTTGAGATCACAGGTCTTACCGAGGTGCCCGCGCCGGGCGATGAATTTAACGCCGTCGCCGATGAGCGCATGGCGCGCCAGCTCGTCGAGCAGCGCAAGCAGAAGATCAAGGACGATGCAAACAAGCTCAACCAGAAGGTCACGCTCGAGAGCCTGTTCTCGAAGCTCCAGGAAGGCGAAATGAAGGAGCTGAACCTCATCGTCAAGGCAGACGTGCAGGGCTCGGCGGAGGCCGTCAAGGCGTCTTTGGAGAAGATCTCGAACGAAGAGGTCCGCGTCAAGGTCATCCACGCGGGCGTCGGCGCGATCAACGAGTCCGATATCCTGCTCGCTTCCACGTCCAACGCGATCGTCGTCGGCTTCAACGTCCGCCCGAACGATCAGGCGCAGGCCGCGGCCAAGCGCGACAAGGTCGATATCCGGATGTACCGCGTCATCTACGACGCGATCAATGAAATTTCTGACGCCATGAAGGGCATG
The DNA here is from genome assembly GCA_916988195.3 of Oscillospiraceae bacterium. Lineage (GTDB taxonomy): Bacteria > Bacillota > Clostridia > Oscillospirales > Oscillospiraceae > CAG-170. The sequence continues at coordinate 16,613 of CAKASQ030000031.1, read as the reverse complement.
CTTGCGCCCAAGTTCCGCGAGGCCATCATCGGCCACGCCGAGGTCCGCCAGACCTACAAGGTCTCCGCCATCGGCACGATCGCGGGCTGCTATGTCAAGGACGGCAAAATCACGCGCGACGCATCCGTTCGTGTCCTGCGCGACAACATTGTCATCCACGAAGGAAAGCTCGGCTCTTTGCAGCGCTTCAAGGACTCCGTCAAGGAGGTTGCCGCCGGCTATGAATGCGGCATGTCGATCGAAAAGTACAACGACATCAAAGAGGGCGACATTTTCGAGTGCTTCGTGATGGAGCAGATCAAGGATTAAAAACCACCGCTTCCCACGCTGTTTGTGGTGTGGGAAGCGGACAATCCATAAGGAGGTACTATGGCTTCCAATCGAATTGGACGGATCAATGAGGAGATCCAGCGCGAGCTGTCGGATCTGATCCGCTCGCTCAAGGATCCGCGCGTGCAGACGCTCATTTCCATCACCCGCGTCGACACCACGCCGGATCTTCGCTACAGTAAAATTTATATCAGCGTCATGGACGAGGAAAAGCAGAAAGACGCGATGCGCGGGCTCAGATCTGCGGGTGGCTGGCTCCGGCGGGAGCTTGGCAGCAGCCTGCAGCTGCGCTATACGCCAGAGCTCGTTTTCGAGCTTGACGACTCGCTCAAGTACGGCGCGCACATGTTTGACCTCTTATCGAAATTAGAGGCCGAGCAGAAGGAAAAAGCAGGAGAAGCAGGCGATGACGAGGCTTGAAATGGCGCAGGCGCTGCGCGCGCATGACAACTATATCATCCTGACCCATCGCCGCCCGGACGGCGACACGCTCGGCAGCGCGGCGGGGCTGTGCCTCGGGCTGCGCGCGCTCGGAAAAAATGCGTGGGTGCTCAAAAACCGGCAGCTTACGCCGAAACTCGCTCCGTTTACAGAGGGGCTCGTCACGGATACGTGCCCGGAACACGCGACGGTCCTTTCCGTGGACATCGCGTCTCTGGGCCTTCTGAGCTTCGACGCGGAGGAGCTTTCGCTGGGGGATCAGATCGCCCTCGCCATTGACCATCACGGGAGCAATGATTTAAATGCGCCCAAGCTCGTGGAAGCAGACCGTGCGGCCTGCGGCGAGATCATTTTAGAGCTCTTGGAGCTTCTCGGCGTAACGCTCACGGAGAAGCTGGCGAACGCACTCTATCTTGCCATCTCGACCGACACCGGCTGCTTCAAGTATTCCAATACCACCGCCCACACCCACGAGGCGGCGGCAAAGCTCATCCATGCGGGCGCGGATACGTATCCCATCAACAAGGCGTTCTTCGACACGAAGAGCTTTGCAAGGCTCAGACTGGAGGCAGAGCTGACGCACTCTATCGAGCTCTACGCGGGCGGCCTTGTGGGGCTTTGCACGATGCCGAAATTGCTATTGCAGGAGCTGGGCATTTCCGAGGACGACGTGGACTCCATCTCGGGCTTTGCGCGCTCCATTGAGGGCGTGGAGATCGGCATCATGATCCGCGAGGTCGAAGATGGCGGCGGCAAAATTTCGCTCCGCACGTCCGAAAACTACAACGCCTCCGAGCTTTGTAAGGCCCTTGGCGGCGGCGGTCATGCTGCGGCTGCGGGAGCGACGGTTCCGGGCGGCATTCCAGGCGCCAGACACGCGATCTTGTCTGTTCTTGCCCAGCGCGGGATCATCCGGGAGCGCTGAGTATGGCAAACGGAATTTTGATTGTCGACAAGCCCGACGGCTGGACGAGTCAGGATGTAGCTGCGAAGCTGCGCGGCGTGTTCCACGAAAAGCGCGTCGGGCACGGCGGAACGCTGGACCCGATGGCGACAGGCGTTCTCCCGATTTTCATCGGCAGAGCCACGCGCGGAGTCGAATTTTTTGAGTCCGCCGAAAAGGAATACATCGCGGGTCTCCGGCTCGGCACCGTCACAAACACGCAGGACACAACGGGTGAGATTCTGGAAGAAAAACCTGTTGCGGTCACGCGCGAGGATGTAGAGGCCGCGCTCCGGCGCTTTACGGGAGAGCTTGACCAGCTTCCGCCCATGTATTCCGCCATCAAGATAAACGGCCAGAAGCTCTATGAGCTTGCCCGCAAGGGAAAAGAGGTCGCGCGAACGCCCCGGCGGATCACGATTTTGGAACTGGAGCTCTTAGGCGGCGAAGACTCCGACTATACGATCCGCGTGCGCTGCTCGAAGGGCACGTATGTCCGCACGCTCTGCCATGACATTGGCCGGGCGCTCGGCTGCGGCGCGTGCATGTCGTCTCTTCGGCGGACGAAGGCCGGGATGTTTACCCTGCAGCAGGCGATGACCATCGAGCAGCTTCTGGAGTTTGCAAAAGAAAACGACCCGCAGGCGCTTTTAATGCCCGTCGACGCGCTTTTTGCCGAATTTCCGCCGCTCATCGTCGAGCTCGGACAGGCGGAAAAGCTGCGCAACGGTGCGCAGGTGAATGATTGGCACTTTGCCCCCGGCACCTACCGGGTCTACAGTATCACAGGAGAATTTCTGCTCTTAGGCAAGGTTGAGAACACAGTTCTCACCACGATCAAGAGCTTTTTTGAGGTAACAAAAGCTTGAACGAACGACGTGTTATTGCGCTGGGCTTTTTCGATGGGGTCCACATCGGCCATGGCGCGCTGCTGAAAAAAACCTGCGAACGGGCTGCCGAGCTCGGCGCAATTCCCGCGGCCATGAGCTTCGACACGCACCCGGACACGCTCGTGTTCGGAACGCCGACGGAGCTTCTGAACACCATGGACGAGCGAAAGCAGCTGATGCAGTCGCTTTACGGCATTGAGGACGTGATTTTCTGCCATTTTGACAAAGCCATGATGAACATGGACTGGGAGGCCTTTGTGGAGGACTACCTTATCCGGGAGCTTCACGCGTGTCACCTGGTCTGTGGGCACGACTATCATTTCGGCGCGCGCGGATTTGGAAACGCCGAACGGCTCACAGAAAAGTGCCGCGCGCTCGGCCTTGGCTGCGATGTGATCGGGGAAGTGAAGCTGGACGGCGTGACCGTGAGCTCAACCTATCTTCGCAGGCTTTTGAAAGAGGGCCGGATGGAAGAGGCTGTGCGCTTTCTGGGGCACGGGCACATCATATCCGGCATTGTGCAGCACGGAGACAGCCGGGGGCATACGCTGGGCCTTCCGACGGCAAACCTCGCGTTAGATGCCTCCCTCCTCGTCCCGGCCTTCGGGGTCTACGGCGGCTGGGCGGACGCGGGCGAGCTTGGCCGGTTTCCCGCGGCAGTGAACCTCGGCGTACACCCGACGGTGCATGAGCTGCCGCACCCGGTCGCGGAAGCGTCGCTTCTGGGCTTCGATGGCGATCTCTATGGGAGATTTTTGCGGCTGGAGCTTTTGTTCCAGGTGCGGCCCGAACGGCAGTTTTCGTCTTTACAGGAGCTCACCGCGCAGATCGCGCGCGACCAGCAGACGGTGCTTCACCGCCTGACCGGCGTATAAATTCCCCCTGACCGGGAACGGAAATCCTCCGTTTCCGGCTTTTGCGCGCCCCGGCCTGTCGGATTTTGCCGGGCCGAGACGTATCAACGTTTGAAACGGAGGCTTGACGTCTTGCACGAGCACCACATCGCACGAACCCTCACCAGCGAGGAGCAGCACCGCAGAATGCTGCAAACGCCGGTTCCGAAGCTGGTCTTATCTCTGGCTGCGCCGACGGTTGCGAGCCAGCTCATCTCCATTATCTACAACACCGCCGACACCTACTTCGTCTCGCAGATCTCGACCAGCGCGTCGGCTGCCGTCGGCGTGGTGTTCTCGCTTTCGTCGATCATTCAGGCCTACGGCTTCGGCGTGGCGATGGGCGCGAGCAGCTTAATCAGCCTGCGGCTCGGCGAAAAGAAGGATCACAAGGCAAACGGCTACGCGTCGAGCGGCTTTTTTGCAGAGCTTGTGGGCGGCCTTCTGATGCTCATCTTCGGACTTCTGTTTCTGGAGCCCCTCATGCGCGCGCTCGGCGCGACGGAGACCATGCTCCCGCACGCGTGCGCGTACGGACGGATCATCCTGATTGGTGCGCCCATTATGTGCTGCTCGTTCGTTTTAAACTGCATTTTAAGAGCCGAGGGCGCGGCGGTTGTGTCCATGATCGGCCTTTGTTCGGGTGGCCTGATCAACATCGCACTCGACCCGCTGCTCATTTTCACGTTCGAGATGGGAACGGCGGGTGCGGCGATTGCAACGGTTGCGAGCCAGTGCGTGAGCTTTGCGATCCTGTCCATCGCGTTTTTACGCGGCAGAAGCATTGTGCATCTGCACCCGAAGTACGTCAGCTGCCATATGCGCGACTATGGGCAGATCATCGCCGTGGGCTTTCCGACCATCGCCCGTCAGGGCATGGCGAGCCTTGCCTCGGCGCTCATGAACATTCAGGGCGCGATTTACGGAGACGCGGCCGTCGCGGCGCTCACGATCTCCAACAAGATATACCTCCTCGTCCGCAACGTCATGATCGGCATCGGACAGGGCTTCCAGCCCGTCGCGGGCTACAATTACGGCGCAGGCGACCGCAAGCGCACCCGCGAGGCCTTTCTCTTTGCAACGAAGCTCGGAACCGGCATCTGCATTCTGGCCGCGGGGGTCATTGCCGCCTTTGCAGGCAGCATCATCGCCTGGTTCCGCAACGACGAGCAGGTCGTTGCCATTGGGCGCGTCGCGCTTTTATATGCCTGCGCGGTCATGCCGTTCATGGCGTACTCGACGTTCGTCAACCAGCTCTACCAGTGCCTCGGCTTCAAGCTTCCGGCGACGGTGCTGGCATCTTTACGTCAGGGCATCTGCTTCCTGCCGCTCATCTTCATCCTGCCGCACTATTTGGGCCTTGCAGGCGTGCAGGCGACGCAGCCCGCGTCCGACCTTCTCACGTTTTTCATCTGCATCCCCTTCCAGATCGCGTTCTTCCGCAAGCATCTGCAGGACAGCGTGTGATCGAATCATTTCAAATATCGCAAAACGCAGCCCCGCAGGAAAGCTTCCCACAGGGCTGCGCTTCTTTGTGCAGTTAGTTGACGTTGACGGAGTCGAAGACCGCAATGGGTAGAACGTCCGACATTTCAATCAGCTCTTGGCTGATGCCGCCGGTATAGTCAAATTTGGCTCTCGACAGGTGGAACTCCTGCGTCTTCTTGTCGGGCGCACGCAGCGTGATGGAGAAGGCCGCCGTTGTGCCGCCGCCGTCTCCTGCGCCGACGATGAGCGTGCCGCCATGGGCCCTAGCGACCGCACGGGCGATCGCAAAGCCGAAGCTTGCGTCCGCGCCGATGATCTGCAGGTACCGCTCCTCCTCGGACGCGTGCGCCGTGCCGCAGATCCGGCTGCCGGGCTCCGCCGGGTCGTGCACCTCGATGATGGCAACGGTAGCGGTACGGATGAGACGGAGAGAAATGACCGAGGACTCCGTCGTGTGGCGCACGGCGTTTGCAATCAGATTGTAGATTGCGCGCGTGAGCCTTCCCCGGTCCGCCCAGACGTGGACGGTTTTATCCGGAAGCGACAGCGTAAGCGTATGATTGCAGGTCTGACAGAGGGACTCGGCCATCGTATACAGCTCCTGCATAAAAGCGCGCAGCTCGATCTTCTCCAGCCGCACCGAGAGGCTCCCCTCCATGGCGGCGGGCATCTCCGTCAAATCGCACATCAGCCGCAGCAGCTGATAAAAGCTCTTGTTGAGCCGCGCCATGGAGCGGCTGATCCCGGAGTCCTCCATCTCCTCGAGCACGGAAAAAAGCGAGGTCGACACGGAAAACACATCTGTCAGCGGCGTGCGCATGGCCTGCGCGACGTTCAGGAGCGTATCGGTCGAGATATGCGCGCCGTCCCAGTTTTCATCGGCAATATAGAGCGTGCCGTCCAGATAGCCGCAGCAGGTCGCGGGTGCGAGAAGGTCTCCCAGCCGGAGCTTCACGCTGCCGTTCTCCTCCAGCACAACCTGCGCCAGTTCCATCGACGCGTCGACCCCACAGGCCGCTGCCGCATGGTTCGCGTAGGCCACCTTCCCATCCTGCAGGAAAATTACAGGCTGAGAAAATGCGTTAAACAGTTCAATCTTAAAATCCGGTGCGTTCTGCATCCGAAGGCCTCCCTTGATTTTTTAAAATTACCGCACGCTCTGGCGTAGCATCTGCCTCTTATCAGGTGACTAATCCGGTAATATCTGTATATTCATCATATCGGATTTTGACGAAAAATGCAAGAAAAAAGAATGTCGAAAAACGTCCGAAACAGCGCTTTTCAGCATGTTTTTGTGGACGCTTTTCGACATTTATAATCCAATTTTTTACGGATTTGTCGAACTGACTGAAACTGTATGGAATTTTCCGCTCAGCCCTTCGTTTTAAGCAGGTCACGGATCTCGGTGAGCAGGAGCTCTTCCTTCGTGGGCTCGGGCTCTTCCGGCTCGGGTTCGGGCTCGGCGGGCTTTTCAAGATTCTGCTTGGCCGCGTTGAAGGCCTTCACAACGAGGAAGACCACAAAGGCCACGAGGATGAAGTCGATGACAGTCGTGAGGAACGTACCGATGCCGATGACGACGGCCTCCTTCACGACCTCGCCCGCCTCATCGAGAACGGCGGGAGAAAGCGTAATGTTGAGCGTCGACAGGTCGACGCCCCCGATGATGTAGCCGATGAGCGGCATAAAAACGTCGTTGACAAGGCTCGTCGTGATCTTGCCGAAGGCCGTCGCGATGATCACGCCGATGGCCATGTCCATGACGTTGCCGCGGGAGATAAATTCCTTGAATTCCACGAAGAATTTCTTCATGGTGAGACTCCTCTCTTCTTCTTTTCCAAAACGCCTTTACCGAATTTCCGTATTCTCCCCGGTAGATTTGTAGGGGTCGATGCCCACATCGACCCATTGGGCAATTACGGATTTGCGGAAGATTTCCGTAAAAACGGTGCGTTTTGCCGGGCCGATGTGGGCATCGGCCCCTACGGGAAGTATCGAATTCGCCGGAGATTTCCTGTTTTGGTGGATTTTTCTGCGGGCGGACAGAGACGTCCGCCCCTACGATTTTCATCCGGCTGGGTTACTTCTTCGGTACCAGCACTTCCTTGCCGCCCATATACGGCTGGAGGACCTTCGGGATCGTCACGGTGCCGTCTTTTTGCAGGTGGTTCTCGAGGAACGCGATGAGCATTCTGGGGGGCGCGACGCAGGTATTGTTGAGCGTATGCGGAAGATACGTCTTGCCGTCTTCACCCTTGACGCGGATGCCAAGCCGTCTCGACTGCGCGTCGCCGAGGTTTGAGCAGGAGCAGACCTCGAAATATTTCTGCTGACGGGGGCTCCACGCTTCAATGTCGCAGGACTTGACCTTGAGGTCGGCCAGATCGCCCGAGCAGCACTCAAGCTGCCGGACCGGAATTTCCATGTTGCGGAAGAGCTCAACAGAGTTTTTCCACAGCTTATTGTACCAGTCCATCGACTCTTCGGGCTTGCAGACGACGATCATCTCCTGCTTTTCGAACTGGTGGATGCGGTACACGCCGCGCTCTTCAAGTCCGTGGCTGCCGACTTCCTTGCGGAAGCAGGGGGAATACGACGTGAGCGTGAGCGGAAGCTGGCCCTCGGGGAGCACCTGGTCGATAAACCGGCCGATCATCGTGTGCTCGGACGTGCCGATGAGGTAGAGGTCTTCACCCTCGATCTTGTACATCATTGCTTCCATCTCGGGGAAGGACATGACGCCCTTGACAACGTCGCCATGCATCATAAAGGGCGGAATGACGTAGGTAAAGCCCTTTTCGTCGATCATGAAATCGCGCGCGTAGGCAAGCACCGCCTCATGCAACCGCGCGATATCGCCGAGCAGATAGTAAAAGCCCATGCCCGCGACGCGTCCGGCGGATTCTTTGTCGATGCCATCAAAGCTCTGCATGATGTCCACATGGTGGGGGATTTCAAAATCGGGCACGACAGGCTCTCCGAAGCGCTCGACCTCGACGTTGCAGCTGTCGTCCGGGCCGATGGGGACGGACGGGTCAATGATGTTCGGGATCACATACATGATCTCGCGGATGCGCGCGTCCATCTGAGAGATCGACTGATCGAGCGCTGCTCTTCTGTCGTCGTCTGCTTTGACGGCGGCGTTATTCTGGTCGATCTGCGCCTGGAGCTCTGCCTTTTTCGCTTCATCTTCGCACTTTTTAAGTTGGCCGTACAGCGGGCCGTTGGCCTTCGACAGCTTGTTGCGCGCAGCCTTGAGGCTCTCGACCTCCGCGATCGCGGCGCGGCGCTTCTGGTCCAGGTCAACGACCTCGTCTACCAGCGGAAGCTTCACGTCCTGAAATTTCTTGCGGATATTTTCCTTGACTGCTTCGGGATTTTCCCGTAAAAATCGAATGTCAATCATGCTTTCTCTCTCCTTACTGCTCCTGCAGCTTTTCGTATTCCGCCAGAGCCTCTTCTGACAGACAATCTACATACCGCGCTACCGTCTCCATTGCCCGGGAGAAGGTTACGTTTCCCTCACGGGTGTCGCAGTTCATGGCCGTGAGCAGCGCTTCGTAGGCCATGCGCGTATGCTCGAGCTCCTGCTCCTTGTCGCGCAGCTCCTGCTTTGCGTCCTTCTCTTCGTCCTGCGAGGCCGCGAGCAGCTGCTCATTGAGTGCGGTCTCTTCGTCGAGCTTTTTTTGCAGTTCATCGAGCTCGTCCTGAAGCTGCCGCTTTTCCTCCTGCAAGGTGCGGTTCTGCTCCTGCAGCTTGACGGCGTTATCGAGCGCGCTTGTCGATGCGGCGCTGAGCTCCGAGATCGTGCTCTTGGAGCTGTGTGTCTGTAAGATGAGTGACAGTAGCACCAGCAAGAACGCCACGGCAAACAAAATCGCCATGTACCGCAGCAGCGCCGCCTTTCTCGCGTCGCTCAAGGGAGCGGGCGGCTGCGCGGGCTCCTGATTCTGATTCTTTTTTTCTTCGTCCACTACGGCTGCTCCTTTCCGAGGCTCCCGCTCAAGGCCTCATAGAGCCTTTGCAGATCCTCCTGCCCGTAATATTCCAATTCAATTTTGCCCTTGCGCTTGCCGGCGACAATCTTGACCCCGCGGCCAAGGCAGCGCGTGAGCGTCTTTTCGCACTCGGCAAGGTAGTCGACCTCGACGGGCTTCGGCTCCGGCGCCTTCACGGCTTTCAGGAGCTTTTTGCACATGGCCTCCGTCTGCCGGACGGAAAGCTGCAAATTGACGACCTTCTGCGCCACGGCCAGCTGCTGGCGCTCGTCCTTGATGGAAAGAAGCGCTCTTGCGTGTCCGGCGGTGAGCTTGCCCGATTCGACCATCGAGAGAAGCTCGTCCGGAAGGCTGAGTAACCGCATCGCGTTTGCAACCGCAGGGCGCGATTTGCTGACCCGGTCGGCCACCTGCTCCTGCGTCAGGCCATATTCTCCGATGAGCTGCTGATAGCCTCTGGCCTCTTCGATCGGCGTGAGGTCGGCGCGCTGCAAGTTTTCAATGAGCGCCAGCTCCATCGCCTTTTTGTCGTCGGCTTCAATGATGACGACGGGGATCTCGCGGAGCCCCGCCATGCGCGCGGCGCGCCATCTTCGCTCGCCCGCGATGATCTGATAGTAGCCGGTGTCCAGAAGCCGGACGGTCAGCGGCTGGATGACACCGTGCTGCCGGATGGAGTCCGCCAGAGAAGCCAGCTCTTCCTCGTTGAAGCTCTTGCGCGGCTGGAGCCGGTTCGGCTCGATTTTCTGAAGCGGGAGCAGAAGCGGGCTCTGCTGGGTGCTGGGCTGCATCGCACTCTCACCGAGCAGCGCGCCAAGTCCCTTCCCAAGACCTTTATTTGCGGCCATGTTCAGGCTCCTTTCGTGAGAATTTCCTGTGTGAGCGCGTCATAGGCGCTCGCGCCCCGGCTGAACCGGTCGTAGGCGCAGATGGGAAGGCCGTGGCTCGGCGCTTCCGAAAGCCGGACGTTGCGCGGGATGACGGCGGCAAAGACCTTGCCGGGAAAATGCCGGCGCACCTCTTCGGCCACCTGCGCGGAAAAGTTCGTCCGCCCGTCGTACATCGTAAGAAGCACGCCGAAAATGCCAAGCGTCGGGTTGAGCTTCCGCTTGACCGCGCGCATCGTCATCATTAAATCCGATAAACCCTCCAACGCGTAGTATTCGCACTGGACAGGGATTAAAATCTCGTCTGCCGCGCACAGGGCGTTGAGCGTCAGAAGCTCCAACGACGGCGGGCAGTCGATAAAGATATAGTCGTACTGCGCCCGCAGCGGCTCCAACGCATCGCGCAGGCAGTATTCCCGCCGCTCGAGCCCCACCAGCTCCACGCCCGCGCCCGAGAGCGCCGCGCTGGAAGCGAGAAGGTCTGAAAATTTCGTGTGGATGACTGCGTCCGCGGCATTTTTCCCGTCGATGACGATGTCGTACGTCGAGATCGCCGCCTCGTTTTTGTCCACGCCGAGGCCGGAGGTCGCGTTGGCCTGCGGGTCAAAATCGCACAGCAGCGTCCGCTTGCCCGCCTTGTGAAGCCCGGCCGCCAGATTGACCGCCGTCGTCGTTTTTCCGACGCCGCCCTTCTGGTTGACCAGCGCTATGATTCTGCCCATGCCTGCGCCCCCTTTTTCCGCATCTGCGCACGATCTGCACGTACGCATAAAAATGTACTATATATTATAGTCGGCGCGCGCCTTAATTGCAACAGGAAAAAGAAGCGCCCGCTGTCTTGATTGCCCACGCGTTCTGTGGTAGAGTAGGCACAAATGGCGCAAGAAGGAGGCCTGTCGGATGGAATTTGTTCTTCCGCCCGCATGGAGGGCGCTTTTGCGGGAGGAAACGGAAAAGCCATATTGGAGCGCGCTTTCAAAACGCGTGGACGAGGCGTATGACGCGGGCGAGGTGTTCCCGCCGCGAAGCAAGCTTTTCTCCGCGTTCGAGCTGACGCCGCCGGAGCGAGTTCGCGTGGTCATCCTCGGGCAGGACCCCTATCACGAGCCCGGGCAGGCAAACGGCCTTGCTTTTTCCGTCCGGCCTGGGATAAAGCTTCCGCCGTCGCTGCAAAATATCTATAAGGAGCTGGAAGCGGACCTCTCGGTTCCGGCGGCAAAAAACGGCGATCTGACCAGTTGGGCAAGGCAGGGCGTGTTTCTTCTTAACACCGTCCTTTCCGTGCAGGCGCACAGGGCGAACGCACACAAGGACTTTGGCTGGCAAACGTTCACTGACGCGGTGATTGCCGCGCTCGGAAGTTTACCGCAGCCGGTCGCGTTTGTGCTCTGGGGCGCGCAGGCGCAGAAAAAGGCGGCGATCATCCGGCAAAGCCCGCATCCGCGCCTGATTCTCGAGAGCCCGCACCCGAGTCCTCTCAGCGCGTACCGCGGATTTTTCGGCAGCCGGCCGTTCTCGCAGGTGAACGCGTTTCTGCTTTCGTGCGGTTTTCCTGCGATTGATTGGAAAATTCCCGAAGATGCACAAAATACGGCCCTCGGAGGATAGAAATTTTTTCGCAGAAATCCATCACTTTTATACCGATTTCCAGTTGAAATTTCCGAAGTTTTGTCATAAAATACTTCAAGTTGGTTTTATGCGGAGGGAGTGTGGTTTTGTGCTGCATGTGGTTCTGGTCGAGCCGGAGATCCCGGCCAATACCGGCAACATCGCAAGAACCTGCGCGGCGACGGGAAGTGTGCTGCACCTGATCCGCCCGCTCGGCTTTGACATTTCCGATAAGGCGGTCAAGCGCGCGGGGCTCGACTACTGGCACCTCGTCGATGTGCGGGACTATGAAAATCTGGACGACTTCTTTTCGAAGAACGACGTCCGGTGTATGCGCCTGTTCTCGACGAAAGCGCCCAGAAGCTACGATGAGGCCGACTACCCAGACGGCGCGTATCTGTTTTTCGGCAAGGAAACGAAGGGCCTCCCGGAGGACTTTCTCGCCGCGCACTACGACAGCTGCGTCCGCATCCCCATCCGCGCGGAGGCCAGAAGCCTGAATCTCGGAAATTCGGCGGCCATCGGCGTATTTGAGGCGCTGCGGCAGCAGGGCTTCCCCCACCTCAAGGCGCAGGGGAAGATGATCGACTGGTAAACTGCGGGCTTACGCCCGAGGGTTTGATTGGTATGGTTTGGTGTACAATGTGTACAAGGAGGAATCTCGATGAATTACAACAAGAAATCTGTAGAAGACATCGACGTAGCAGGCAAGCGCGTGCTTTGCCGCTGCGACTTCAACGTCCCCACAAAGGACGGCAAGATCACGAGCGATAAGCGCATTGTCGCGGCGCTGCCGACGATTGAGTATCTCGTCAAGCACGGCGCGCGCGTCATCCTCTGCTCGCATATGGGAAAGCCCAAGGGTGAGGTAAAGCCGGAGCTGTCCTTGAAAGTCGTAGCAGAGCGTCTGTCGGAGCTTCTGGGCCAGCCCGTAAAGATGGCTTCCGACGTTGTGGGCGAGAGCGCGCAGTCGCTGGCCGCTTCCCTGAAAGACGGCGAGGTCATGCTGCTCGAGAACACCCGCTTTGAAAAGGGCGAGACAAAGAACGACCCCGAGCTTTCCAAGAAGCTCGCGTCCCTTGCCGATATTTTTGTCAACGACGCGTTCGGCACGGCCCATCGCGCCCACGCCTCCACGGCAGGCGTCGCCGATTATCTGCCCGCCGTCTGTGGCTTCCTGGTACAGAAGGAAGTTTCCATCATGGGCAAGGCGCTGGCTGACCCCGAGCGTCCGTTCGTGGCGATCCTCGGCGGCGCGAAGGTCTCCGACAAGCTGAACGTCATCAACAATCTTCTCGAGAAGGTCGACACGCTCATCATCGGCGGCGGTATGGCCTACACGTTCCTCGCTGCCAAGGGCTACGGCATCGGCAAGAGCCTGTTTGATGCAGAGAAGGTCGACTATTGCAAGGACATGATGAAAAAGGCCGAGGAAAAGGGCGTGAAGCTGCTGCTCCCGGTCGATACCGTGGTTGCAGCCGACTTCCCGAACCCAATCGACGCGCCGATCGAAGTTAAGACCGTCGACGTTTCCGAGATTCCGGCCGACATGGAGGGCATGGATATCGGCGAGAAGACCAGAGAGCTCTTCGCCGACGCTGTCAAGAGCGCGAAGACCGTTGTCTGGAACGGCCCCATGGGCGTGTTCGAGAACCCGACGCTCGCCAAGGGCACCATCGCTGTGGCGCAGGCGCTGGCCGACTCCAAGGCCATCACGATCGTCGGCGGCGGCGACTCCGCAGCAGCCTGCGAGCAGCTTGGCTTTGCCGACAAGATTACCCACATCTCGACCGGCGGCGGCGCGTCTCTCGAATTCCTCGAGGGCCTGGAGCTGCCCGGTATTGCTTGCCTGCAAGACAAGTAAGACTATCATAATCCGGCAACGTTCCATCTGGGCGGACAGAGTCGTCCGCCCCTACAAAGAACTATGAATTGCCGGTGGCGTTGTCGATGGAACTACCGACAAGGTTCGTAGGGGGCGATGCCCACATCGCCCCGCGCGGAACACACCGTTTTGACGGAAGTCCGCAGCGAATTCGAACCGCCCAACCATCGAATTTGCCGAAGGGTTTCGCGCTTCGGAAATCCCCTCTGCCGGGTCGATATGGGCATCGACCCCTACGCAAATTTAAAAAATTATCGCTTCGTAGGGGCGGACGACCCTGTCCGCCCGGCGGCAAATTTATACCCCCGGAATTTGAAATTTATAAAGATTGAGATATATAGGAGATTGATACCATGAATCGGAAATACCGCAAGACCGTGATCGCCGGCAACTGGAAAATGAACAAGACGCCGTCGGAGACGAAGGAATTCATGACTGAGTTCAAGACCATCATGCCCAAGGGCCGCTGGTGCGATGTGGCGCTGTGCGTGCCTGCCGTGTGCATCCCCGCCGCTGTGCGCGCGATGCGCGAGACGAGAGTCGGCATTGGCGCGGAGAACTGCAACGCCAACGCTTCCGGCGCTTATACCGGCGAGATTGCCGCGAACATGCTCGTGGACGCGGGCTGTAAGTACGTCATCCTCGGTCACTCCGAGCGCCGCGCCATGGGCGAGACGAACGAGGATGTGAACGCGAAGGTCCTGGCCGCGCTCGAAAACGGCCTGATTCCCATCATGTGCGTCGGCGAGAGCCTTGAGCAGCGCGAGCAGGGCATCACCGAGGAGTGGATCACCATGCAGATCAAGAGCGGCCTGCACGGCGTCGGTGAGGACCGGATCCGCAAGATGATCATCGCCTACGAGCCCATCTGGGCCATCGGCACCGGCAAGACCGCAACCCCCGAACAGGCGGAAGAGGTCTGCGAGAGCATCCGCACGGTCATCCGCAAGCTCTACGGCGCAAAGATCGCAAGAGCCATCTCCATCCTCTACGGCGGCTCCATGAACGAAAAGAACGCCTATGATCTGCTGGCGCAGCCCGACATCGACGGCGGCCTCATCGGCGGCGCTTCCCTCGTTCCCGAGAAGTTCGTCAAGATCATCGAGTCTGCCAATCAGCCGACGATTTAAGTTTTGCAAATACGGAAAAGGCCGTGATCCATCGATCACGGCCTTTTGGCATGCTTTTGACGGAAATCTTTCCAATTGATATCTTGAAGACGACTTTGCATATGTCTCGCCGATACGTTCGTAGGGGTCGACGCCTACATCGACCCAGCGGAACAAACCGTTTTTACGGAAAACCAATGCGAATTTGCCGGTGTCCAATGGGGCGATGTGGGCATCGCCCCCTACGCATGCTTTTGCAATTTGCGTGAAAACTGTCAGGCTGTCTGCGGAACCTCCCAGCCATCGGTCTGTTTCTGGTAGGTGCGGAAGAAGTAGACCATCTGGCCGATGGCGGTGAGCGTCCAGGAGAAGATGTAAAGAAGGTACAGCGCCGTCAGCGTGTGGAACATGGCGAAGATCGTATACACCCAGATCACGCGGAACACGCACGAGCCGAGGATGACGATCGCCATCGGCACGGCGCTTTTTCCAAGACCGCGCGAGGCAGCGAGCGTATTGTCCATGAACGCCGAGAATGCGTAGCTCCAGCCCATGATCTGAAGCTTTTCCATGCCGGCCGCGATAACTTCGGGGTCGGGCGTAAAGATGCGCAGGAAGCCGCCGCCAAAGAACATGAGCGCAAGCCCC
Source organism: Oscillospiraceae bacterium (assembly GCA_916988195.3). Taxonomy (GTDB): domain Bacteria; phylum Bacillota; class Clostridia; order Oscillospirales; family Oscillospiraceae; genus CAG-170. The sequence continues at coordinate 1,493 of CAKASQ030000031.1, read as the reverse complement.
AGAACCGCGCCCACGCCGAACGAGTACACCAGGCTCACACGGTAGGCCTGCATGATGCGCTTTTTATTGCGCGCGCCGTAGTTCTGGCTGATGAAGGTCGAGCAGGCCGTATAGGGTGCGGCCATGACCTCGTAGACCAGAGAGTCGGCGTTTGCCGCGGCGGAGTTTCCCTCGACCACGGCGGCACTGAACGAGTTGACTGCCGACTGGATGAAGAGGTTCGCAATCGCGAAAATCGCGTGCTGCATGCCGGAAGCCACGCCGAGCGCTAAAATCCGCTGTGCCTTTTCGCCGCTGAAGACAAAGTTTTTAAGCTCCAGCCGGTAGCTCTCCTGCGCCCGCAGCAGAACCCGCAGCACGAGCGCCGCCGAGGTATATTGCGAGATGATCGTCGCCAGCGCAACGCCGTCGGCTGCCATCTTGCAGACGATGACGAAAAAGAGATTCAGGCAGATATTAAGCCCGCCTGCGATCGAGAGGAAGAGGAGCGGCCGCTTTGTGTCGCCCGTCGCGGTGAGTACGGCGCTGCCGAAGTTATAAAGCGCCATTGCCGGAAGGCCGAAGGCGTAGATGCGAAGATATAAAATCGCGCCGTCAATCAGCTCATCCTTCGTTCCGAGCAGCGTCAGAAGCGGTCTTGCCAGGGAAAAGCACAGCGCCATCAGAATAAGACCCAGCCCGAGGCAGACGACTGCCGCCGTATGGACGGTCTGGCGCGTATTTTCCTCCTCGCGCGCGCCGATGAACCGCGCCGTGAGGACATTGACGCCCGCGCCCATGCCGATCAGAAAGCCGGAGTAGAGTGCGGCAAGCGTTGCCGTCGAGCCGACCGAGCCCAGCGCATGCGAGCCAGCGAATTGCCCGACGACGGCGATGTCTGACATATTGAACAGTACCTGCAATAAGTTTGAAGCCATCAGCGGCAGGCTGAAGACCAGTATTTGCTTCCAGAGATTCCCGCGCGTCATGTCACGCAGATCGTACCGCATGGCAATCAAGCCCCCAGTTTTAAAATTCTCGCCGCGTAAGCTCGCGACGCCTGCCTACTATAGCACCGAAAATGGGAATTTGCAACGGAAATTTCGAACATGTTTCCACAAAAAGTGCGCCGTTTGTGCACACCTCTTTTGCAGCAGAAACACGAAGCTTTTTCCCGATTTTCCGTGCCCAAGAAAACATTCCCCCGACTTGCGCAAGAAACCCCTTGATTTTGCGCGCGCTTGCTGGTATAATACCAAGGCAAGTTCATACGGAGTGGTATCGAAGTGGTTATAACGGCCCTGACTCGAAATCAGGTGTACCGGCAACGGTACCGTGGGTTCGAATCCCACCCACTCCGCCAGCAAAAGAGCCCATCCTACCGGATGGGCTCTTTTGCTGTTTTTTGTTGTGGGTGGGATTCGAAAGGCGGCTCTTATACTAAAGTCTAATTAAAACAATTGATTATCCAACTACGCCCTGTAATGCTCTTTATCGTATCAGAGGTCAAGGTG
>CAKASQ030000030.1 GCA_916988195.3 Oscillospiraceae bacterium | reverse complement strand
ACAAGACCGAATTTCTTCATCAGCCGCCGGATCTTCTTTCCGTTCATCCGGACGCCGGTATGCAGCAGCCGCATATGGATGCCGCGCACGCCTTTGGCGTAACCACGAAACCGGTAAGCCTCCAGAATCTGCTGGAAATCCGCCGCATCCTGTGCCTCCCGCGCGGCTCGCTTCTGCTCGGAGGAAAGCCACGCATAATAGCCGGAACGAGAAACACCCGCGATCTCACACAGCTCGGATATTGTGAGAATGTTCGATTTTTCCATGCTCGTGTCCCGGATGATGCCGAATTTGAAGCTGCTATCTTCCATACTCAGGTATCCGAATCCGTTTCTTCCGGCTGCCGCATAAGTTTTTTTAAAAACGCCATCTGCTGCTGAAGATACACGATTTCCTGCTGCATCCGACGCTCACTCTCCCGGCGGGACATTTTTTCCAGCTCTGCCGCGCCGAACTGCTCCCTGCTGATCCGCATCCGGGATTTTGGCGCAGGCTGAATGCCCTCCGGTGATTTACCCGCGCGGCGGATGCGCTTTGTGATGTTGTGGACGCGCTCAAAGCCGAGCAGCTCCGGATCGTAGCCCAGCTTCCGCAGCGCCATGTTCCCGGTGCTTCCCTCCACACTCAGCCGCCAGAAGGCTTCCTTGAACGCCAGCGTGAACGAAATCTGATTTTCCGTGACCTTCTCCGTGTACGGATTTGCACGCAGAAGCTCCTGTTCCGCCGCGCTGAATTTTTTCCTTGTTCCCATAGCCGTCTCCTTCTTCCTGCCTTCAGTATACCATGTTTCGCGCCGCTATGGGTCTTTTCCTTGTCCACTTCTTGGGGTATAGTTTAGGACAGGAGTCTGGCTTAACAAGCCCTACTTTGGTGCTTCCATTTTCCTTGGGAATTGTGTATAATAAACTTTGTATGACGAAGGTGGGGTGACTGGCGTGTATCAGGCTTTGTATCGGAAATACCGGCCGCAGACGTTTTCGGACGTGGTGGGGCAGAAGGGCGTGACGGATACGCTGCGCGCGCAGATCGAGACGGGAAAGCTCAGCCACGCGTATCTGTTTACCGGCACGCGGGGCACGGGCAAGACCTCCTGCGCAAAAATTCTCGCCAAGGCCGTCAACTGCCTCGACCCGCAAGACGGCAATCCCTGCAACTGCTGTGCGGCCTGCAGGGCCATCGACGACGGAAGCTGCATGGACGTGCTGGAAATCGACGCAGCGTCGAATAACGGCGTGGACTCGGTGCGCGTTTTGCGCGACGACGCGATCTACACGCCAAGCGAGGTCAAACGGCGCGTGTACATCATCGACGAGGTGCACATGCTGTCCATCGCGGCGTTCAATGCGCTTTTAAAGATCATCGAAGAGCCGCCCGAGCACCTCATTTTCATTCTGGCGACGACGGAGCTCAACAAGGTCCCGGCGACGATTTTATCGCGCTGCCAGCGCTTTTCGTTCCGCCGGCTGCGGCCGGAGGACATTGCGGGAAGACTCAACTTCATCGCCTATCAGGAGGGCATCCAGATCGCACCGGCGGCGCTGCGGCTGCTGGCAAGGCTTGCCGACGGCGCGATGCGAGACGGCGTGAGTCTACTTGACCAGTGCGCGTCTGCGTGTCAGGGAGAGCTCACGGAAGAGCTCGTGTGCCAGACGCTGGGGCTTGCCGGTGTGAAGCGCACGGGAGAGCTCTTAATGGCGGCAGGGAAGCAGGATACGGCGCAGGCGCTTTCGATCTTTGAGGCGCTATACGCGGAAGGAAAAGATCTGGGTGCGCTTTTTGACGAGCTGTCGGCGCTGTGCCGGGATCTGCTGGTGTTGAAGGCTGCGCCTAAAAGCGGCGTTTCGATGTTATCCGGCATTGCGGACGAGTCGCAGGCCGCAGAGCTCGAGAAGCTTTTTACTCCGGCAGAGCTGCTGCGGGATCTGACGCTCGTGCAGGCGGCCAAGGGCGCGGTCGGCAAAAACGCGGACGCGCGGGTTGCGGCAGAGCTCTGCCTGATGCAGCTGTGCGAGCCCGGTTTGAAGCTGGATGCGCAGTCGCTCGGCGCGCGGGTTTCGAAGCTCGAAGAGCGGCTGGCGACGGGGAATTTCACCCCGGCGAAGCAGACTGCAAAGGCGGAAAACGCGCAGGATGACAATGAAGACGACGACCGGCCGCCGTTCCCGGACGATGCGGACGACCCGCTGGCAGGGCTTGCACCGCCGATGGACGCGCGGGAGGCGGAAAGACCGCAGGAGAAGCCTGCTTCCAACGGGGCACAGGAGGAGCTGGACCGGCGCTGGCCGGAGCTGGCGGCAAGCCTCAGAGAAGGACTCGGCGTGCGCGAACGCGGCTTCTTCGCGCCGGGAGGGCCTGTGCGGCCAAGAGTGAAGGGCGATACCCTGATCCTGACTGCGCCGTCGCAGTTTGTATTGGACATCATCAAGAGTCCCAATGTGCAGAAAATCGCGGCGGAGAAGGTAAGCGCATTCTTTGGCCGGTCCATGCAGGTGCAGTTCGCGCTGGCGGGGCAGCTGGACGCGTCGGGGAAGGACCCGATGGATGCGCTGCTCGCGCTCGGAGAAGAGCACAGCGACATTATGACGATCAAATAATTTTTACGATTTCGATAAAGGAGAATTTGACATGGCAAAAGGCGGATTTCGCGGCGGTATGCCCATGGGCGGCATGAACCAGATGCAGATGATGAAGCAGGCGCAGAAAATGCAGCAGGATCTTCTCAAAATGCAGCAGGAGATGGAAGAGAAGCAGTATGAGGCCACGGCGGGCGGCGGCGTGATCACGGCGGTCGTGAGCGGCAAGCGCGAGCTCGTGCGCGTGACGATCGACCCGGAGGCGGTCGACCCCGATGATGTGGAAATGCTGCAGGATATGGTCGTCGCGGCGGTCAACGAGGCGATGCGCAAGGCGGAGGCAGACTCCGCACAGAACATGAGCAAGCTCACGGGCGGTCTCAATCTGGGCGGTCTGTTCGGATGAGGACATTTCCGGCCGCTTTGGAGCGGCTCAGCGAACAGTTTGCGCGCCTGCCCGGGATCGGCAGCAAGACGGCGCAAAGGCTCGCGTTTCAGGTGCTGTCCATGCCGCAGGAGCAGGCGCAGGAGTTTGCCGATGCGATTCTGGACGCAAAGCGCTCGATCCACACGTGCCCAGTGTGCCAGAATCTGACGGACGAAGAGATGTGCCCCATCTGCGCGGATGAGACGCGCGACCATTCGACCATCTGCGTGGTGGCAGAGCCGCGGGACGTCATTGCGATGGAGCGCTCGCGGGAGTATACGGGCGTGTACCATGTGCTGCATGGGGTCATTTCGCCCCTTAACCACGTGGGGCCAGATGATATTCGGATTCGAGAGCTCCTGGCGCGCTTGCAGGACGGCAGCGTGCAGGAGGTCATCATGGCGACGAACCCGGACACCGAGGGCGAGGCCACGGCGATGTATCTGTCGAGGCTCCTTCGGCCCATCGGCGTGAAGGTGACGCGGTTGGCTTACGGAATTCCTGTAGGAAGCCAGTTGGAGTATGCGGATGAAGTGACGCTTCTTAGAGCATTGGAAGGCCGCAGAGAGATGTAAAAATACCCTGACTCATTTTTTCGTATGAGTCAGGGCTTTTTTATGCTCAGACCGGCACGGCGGCTTTCAACGGCAGGACGATCTGGAGGCAGAATGTGCCGCAGCTGGCTTTGAACTCGCACAGACCGCCGGAGCGGGCGGCGATGGTCTGGATGCTCTGGCAGCCGTAGCCGTGCCCCTTGCGCGCGGTGACGGGGCGGCCGTCCGGCGAGAGGGTGAGCTCCCCGGCGTAGGGGTTTTTGACCTCAATGAGGAGCTTTCCGAGCCGGACAGCACAGTAGAGCGAGACTGTGCGCTCGTTTTCCGGTAGTGCGGCGACGGCGTGCAGTGCGTTTTCGAGCGCGTTTGACAGCACGGCGCACAGCTCGGCGTCCGAAATGCCAAGTGCCTGCGGAAGCTTTGCGTCTACATCGAGCCGCGCCCCCGCGTGCTGCGCCTTTTCCGCAAACGACGAGCACAGCAGATTCACCAGCTCGTTTTCGCAATAGCGCCGGGGCGTGATGGTCTCGATATCGGACTGCACCTTGCGGATATACGCCGCTGCCTGCTCGGGCTTTCCCGCCGCGATGAGCCCTTCGAGCATGGTCAGATGGTGGCGCATGTCGTGCTGGTAGACGGCCGTCTGCGTCTGCACGCGGCGCAGCGTGTTCATCTGCGTCTGCGCCTGCGACCATTTGACCTCCAGCATGGAGCTTTGAAGCTCTGCCTGATAGCTGCGCTCTGCCTGCGCGTGATAGGCAGTGAGAAACGCCACGTAAAACGCAATGAGCAGCGCCGGGAGCGATTCGTTGATGGCGCGGACGCCGGAATAGAGCGCATTTGAGTAGATGGTAGTGGCGTAATCAAAAAAATAATACGCCACGGGAAGCGCACCGAACAGCCACAGCGCCGCTCTGGAGCACGTCATCGCCTCATGCGCAGCGCGGGCAAAATAGCGCCGCAGAATGAAAAACAGCGGGACGATGAGCGCCGTGTAGCAGATTTGTCCCGCAAGCTCGGAGCGCGCCGCCATCGCGACGACCATGCGCACCCAGTTTGGAAGCTCGCAGCACAGATACGCCGTGTACACGCTGACGAGCGCCACGCCGATCGTCCGTTTGAGCGCAAACACGAGCAGCAGCATCAGCGGCAGGTGTACGATCACGGGGTAGAGCTTTTTTACCGTCTCCAGCCCAAACACGGCGTGAAGCAAAACCTGCAGCGCCAGAAATACCGGGCACATAAGCGCGACCAGCCGCTTCTGGCGCGGTGTTTCACAGCCGCCGGAGATTTCCGCGCTGAGAAGAGTTCCGAAAACAAGAACGCAGCCATAGTTTACGGAGCTGAGAATCCGAAGCACCATCGATCAGCCCTCCCGCTGCTCGAACAGCAGCGCCATATAGTCCTTCTGAAGCTGCGGGTACAAAAGCCGCGATACCGGCAGGCTCTGCCCCGAAAAGGTCTGCACCCCGGCAGAAGACAGCTCGCGGATCTGCAGCATATTGACGATATACGACCGGTGGATGCGCATAAACTCGGAACGCGAGAGCAGCAGCGGCTCAAATTCCCGCAGCACGCCCACAACCTCGCGCACCTGACCGCTTATCATATTGAAATAAAGATGCTTGCCGCTGACCTCCACATACGAAAGCTCTGAAAACGGGACGCGGATAAACGTGCCGTTCGACTTGAGCGTCAGCGCCTCCTGCGGCTTCTGCTCGCGTAGGTAGAGGCGGCTGAGCAGCGGAAAGAGCTTTTTCGCCGTGATGGGCTTGAGCAGGTACTCGAGCGCCTGCACGCCGTAGCTCTCATACGCAAAGCCTGGAGAGGAGGTAAGAAACACGATGTCCGCCGCGCTGTCAAACGTGCGGATTTCGCGCGCCGCCGCCATGCCGCTCGTTCCGGGCATCATCACATCGAGAAGGTAGAGTGTGAAGCGCTCCTTCCGCGCCGCCTCCAGAAGCTCCCCGGCGTTATGAAACAGATGCAGACGGATGGCCGCGCATTGCTGCTCCTGCCATGCGCGCAGAAGAGACTCAACGGCTTTCAGTTCCTCGAGCTGGTCGTCGCATACCGCAATGTTCACAGCCTCACGCCCCTTTTCCGGCAGAATTTTTCTCTCAGCAACATTCTATCATAAGTCGCGTCGGCTTTCCAGCGGCGTTTTGCATTTCATACCGCAAAAACCTACATTTCGTGCCGCCGGCTCCAAAACGCCGCGATGCGGTGCTATACTCAAAGGGTAAGGAATTGGACACTTAATGGGGAAGGAGGCGCGGTAGATGCCGGGATGGTTCGGATGGCTCCTTGCGGTCGTCAGCACTGTGGGATTCGTTTTTCTCTGGTTCTGGGAGGTCCGGCGGGTTTTGCGGAACTATCGGAGCATGGTGCAATGCGCGGCCGGTCAGCTCGTTTCCTGCCGCAAAAGGCTCGCGCAATCTCAGCAGGATGCAGCGCTTCTGGAGGTCCTGCGGCGCAGCGAGAGCATTTACCGGCAGGCGGCGGAGCACTACAATACTGCGCTCTGCAAGCCATGGGCGTATTTGCCGGGGCGGCTGCTCGGCTTCCGGAAAGCGCCCGCGGATATCCCCATTCCACCCGAGGCAGAGTGCGGTGGAAGCGAAAAGAAAGGAAAAACAGCATGAAAAAACGTATTTTGGCACTTTTACTGGCACTGTGCATGATCGCGTCGCTCGCGGCATGCGGCGGTGCGGACGATACCGCGGAGCCGGATGAAACGCCGGCCGCAGCGGACGAAACGCTCGAGCCCTCCGAAGAAGCGGCCGAGCCGTCCGACGAAACCCTCTCCGCTGAGGCGGGAAGCTGGTCCATCTACTGGTATCTGTGCGGCAGCGATCTGGAGTCCGGCGGCGGCTTTGCCACGGGCGATTTGAGTGAACTCTTGGAGGTGCAGCTTCCTGAAGACGTGAACGTGGTCATCGAGACCGGCGGCGCGTCCGTATGGCAGAACGACGTGGTGGACGCCTCCAAGCTCCAGCGCTGGGTCTATAACAGCGAGGGCTTACAGCTCATCGACGAGCAGCCGTCTGCCAGCATGGGTCAGGCGCAGACGCTGGCGGACTTTTTGCAGTTTGCCAAGACGAATTATCCTGCCGAGCGCACGGCAGTGCTGTTCTGGAACCACGGCGGCGGCTCGGTCTCCGGCGCGGCATTTGACGAACTGTATGAGCTGGACTCTTTGACGCTCGATGAGATGTACGCGGCATTTTCCAGCGTCTGGACGCCGTCGGCAGATGAGCAGCCGCTCGAGCTCATTGGTTTTGACACGTGCCTCATGGCGACGGTAGACGTTGCGTATACGTTCTCCGACATTGCGAAATATCTGGTCGCATCCGAAGAGACCGAGCCCGCGAACGGCTGGTACTACTCGCAGTGGGTCGGCGCACTGGCACAGGACCCGAGCATGGATGGCGCGCAGCTTGGCGAAATTATCTGCGACGCGTACATGGCGGGCTGCGAAGCGGTCGGCACGCAGGACAACACGACGCTTTCGGTGACGGACCTCTCCAAGGTCGGAACGCTTCTTTCTGCGTACGAGACCTTTGGCGCGGAAGCGCTCAGCGCAGCTTGCACCGACCCGGCGTTCTTCTCGCAGTTTGCGCGCGCAGCGCAGCGCAGCGAAAACTACGGCGGCAACACCAAAGAGCAGGGATACACCAACATGGTAGACCTCGGGCACATGGCGCGGCTGACGGTCGATACGCTGCCGTCGGCGCAGGCAGTACTGGACGCGCTGGACGATTGCGTGCTGTATCAGGTGAACGGGCAATACCGCACCGAGGCGACGGGTCTTTCGTGCTACTACTCCTATAACGGCGACGTGGGCGATCTCAACGGCTTCATCACGCTTGGTGCAAGCACGGCGTTCAAGTATTTCTATTCCTATGAGCTGACCGGCGAGCTCGACGAGAGCGGCATGGAATACATCGCCGGCATGGACATTACCGAGCTTCCCGAGCGCAAGACGCTCGACACCATGGGCTGGGACGGCAAGACGCTGGACCTCGATGAGACCGGCAGCGCCGTGCTGACGCTCGGTCCCGACGCGGCGGACGTTCTGGCTTCGATCGGCTTCTCGCTTTACTACGTCGATGCTGAGAACGACCTGATGCTCCTTCTCGGCACGGACAACGACATGAACGCCGATTGGGAAACCGGCGTGTTCTCCGACAATTTCCGCGGCGTCTGGGGCGCGCTGGACGGCAGCCTCGCGTACATGGAGCTGAGCTATGAGGGCGAGGATTACAACCTCTACTCCGTGCCGATCCTGCTGAACGGCGAGGGATATAACCTCCAGATCGCCTACGACTTCTCGAGTGAGCAGTGGAGCATTCTGGGCGCGCGTCAGGGCATTGACGACTCCGGCATGGCGGATAAGGAGCTGCGGCTTCTGCAGCCGGGCGACGAGGTGACGCTGGTGTGGTACATGACGGATCTCTCCACCGATGCAGACCCCGAGGCGTATACGGCCGATACCGTTGTCATCAGCGAAAACACAGCCTTCGGCGAGATGCAGCTTCCCGACGGGCAGTACGCGATGCTCTTTGAGATGTACGATGCGACCGGCGCGAGCGCGCTTTCCGATGTTGTGCTGTTTGACTGCGCAAACGGTGAGATCATGACCACCGTGTTCTGAAATCGTTTATTAAAAAAATAGAAATATAGAAAGAGAGAAAAATCATGAAAAAGAACCTGAAAGCCATCGTATCCATCATTCTGGTGCTGGGACTGCTTGTCTGCCTGACCGGCTGCGGCGAGAATGAGAAGAAGCAGGAAGCCATCGACGAGTTCAACACCACCGCTGCCGCGTTCAACGAGGTCAAAGATCTTGTCAACGCCAACGCTTCCGAGATTCCCGATGACATCATCACCGACTGCCAGAGCATGGCGGAGCTGCTGAACCAGTATCAGGGCTTTCTCCAGAGCGACGAGGAGTACAGCGATGATCAGTATGACCAGATGATCGAATGGTTCCATTCTGTGCAGGACTGGACCGTTGAGATCGGTGACGCCTTGAATGCGGATTTTGGCGGTTAAGGACCCTTTAGCGCCTGTTTTCTTCGTATAAAAATCCCTGACCTATTTTGCATAGGTCAGGGATTTTATATATCAGCGGGAAAGATAGACGCTTTCCAGAAGCAGCTTGCCGGTCTGGGTTTTGAAAATTGCGTCGTTCATATGGCGGATATTGGTTTCCGGAAGATTGCTTTCCTCGGCGTTTACGAGATAGTCGGCTTCAATCAGGATCTGGTGGTCCGGGCCCTCAATCGGGCGAAGCGTGTGGTGGTGCGCGACCAGCCAGACAATGCGCTCGAGCTGTTCGGCGGGAATGTCGGTACCGGCAAAAAAATCCCGTGTGAGCGGCGCACCTTCAAGCTCCTGATAGCTGCCGTTGGTAGTTCCATATTTTTCGCGGCACAGGGGACAGGCAATATCGTGGACGATTGCGGCAAGCTCCAGCGTTTGAAGCGTATCTTCTGGCAGACTTTCGCACGCGCCGATGGCGGCGGCGTAGGCGTGGACCTTCAGAAAGTGGTTGATGTCGTGTTGGTTTCCGTTCGAGAAGAGGATCATCTTCTTCATGGCTTCTGCGACGGTCACAAAAACTCCTCCTTACGATACGGTATCCGCGCGCTCCGGCGGGGTCAGGAACCAATCGATGTAGTCCGTGGGGTGCGCGATGGAGCCGCGCGTGGTGTAGACGGCGAGGTGCTTGAAGAGCACAGGGGTAATGTAGCCGCGCTCGCAGAGCCGCTTATAGAGGTTGTAGCTGTTGCCGTTGTTGGCGAGCGCCTGATTGCAGAGGTTCAGCATGACGCTGTCGTCCAGTCCGCCGTAGCACATGGAGCCGTAGACGGAGAAGAATGGCGAGAGATCAAAGTTGCTGGACAGGCGGATTTCTCCGTAGTAGAGGTCAAAATTGCCGGTTTGCAGCGCCTGCCGGTATTCAGACAGCTCCATCGTCTTGAGCGTCAGCTTGAAGCCGAGGGCGTTGAGGGCGTTCACAACCTCCGTCGCCGCCTCGACACGCTGATAGCTCGACGAGCAGACGATCATCGTGCCGGAGACGGGGACCGCGTAGCCGAGCGATGACACGTACAGATCGAGCGTCCCGTCATGGTCCATGTCCTCTACCGACGCGCTCTCCAGCTGCTGCTGGAACTTTGTGAGGCTGTAGCCGTAGGTGTTGGCGAGCTTCACATCGTAGAACGGGGCGTCGGGACTTGCGGGCAGAACGGCCGCCTGCGCGAAGCCGCCCATGATATCGGTCGCGATGTGTTCGCGGTCTATAGCGTAGGTGATGGCGCTGCGAAGGCCGTAGTTCGAGAAGACCTTGCTGTTGATATTATAGCCGACGTACTGCATGATGGGGCTTTTTGCGTCCCAGAGCTCATAGTCGTTGTGGAAGCCGGCGAAGGCGGCGGAATTGGGGTCGGTGAGGACGAGGTTCACGTTTTCGTACTCAAAGTTGTCTCGCACCTCGGAGGTCTTTTCGACCAGCGTCAGGGAAATTTCGTCAAAGTCCACGATGGGAGCTGCTGTCTGCCACCAGTTGGCGTTCCGGACAAGGCGGGTGTCGCTTTCCATGACGTAGGGCCCCGAGCCAAGAGGGGATGCTTCGTCGACAGAGCCGTCCTTGATGATCGGAATGTCGAGAAGAAGCGGCAGGCACTCGTAGGCCGTGTCGGTGGTGAGCGTCAGGGTCGTCTCGTCGTCTGCGACGATGGACAGGACATGGCGCAGGCGGGAGCCATAGTAGACCGTACCGCGCGAGGAAAGAAGCGAATAGGCTGCGTCCTGCGCGGTGACGGGGCTTCCGTCGGAGAAGCGGGCTTCGGGCCTTATATGGACAGTCGTGGTGAGGCCGTCGCCGGATACGTCGTAGCTTTCAGCCAGAACCGGGGAGACCTCGAACGTTTCGCTGCCGACGACAAACAGGGGCTCATAGAGAAACGAGAGGATGCAGCGGTTATTGAGACTCTCACAGTTATACGGGTGCACGCCGTAGCTTTTCTGATAGGCAAGGCCAAAGGCAGAGATGTCGTTGAAGACCTCGGTCACGACGGCGGTTGTCTCCGGGGCGGCGGCTTCCTCCGCGGCGGCGGTCTCCTGCTCGGCCTGCGTTTGGTCGGCGGTTTTGCCGGTAAACTTGCTCGTGAACCATGAAAAATCCAGCTTTCCGCCCGAGCAGCCGGTGAGCAGGCTCAGAAAAAGCGCAAAGATGAGAAGAACCGAAACGCGTTTTTTCATGTCGCGGCCTCCTCAGGGAGTTTGATGATGCCCGTGTGAGAGCCGCGATAGCCCTTGGTATAGCGGTGGGACCAAAACCGGTCGGGCTGGCACATGGTGCAGGCCGGACTCACATCGATTTTTGTGAGTCCTGCGCGCGTGAGCCAGAGCTTATTTAAGCCCTTGTTGTCGACGAAGTACTTTTCTCCGCGCTTTTCGATAAAGGCGTTTGCCTCGCCTCCAAACGCTCGCAGCATCGCCTGCGGGACATCCATGTCCGTTTCAAAGCAGCACTGCGAGATGCACGGGCCGATGGCCGCACAGATGTCTTCCGGTCTGGAGCCGAATTCCGCAATCATTTTCTCGACAGCCTTGCGGGCAATGCCGTTTGCCGTGCCGCGCCAGCCGGCGTGGATAGCCGCGACGACCCTTTGCACCGGGTCGTAGAACAAAATCGGCGTACAGTCGGCGGCAAAGCACACGAGCGCCACACCGGGTTCGTTCGTAATGAGGCCATCGCAGACGTCGGGCTGGTTGCGGAACAAGCCCTTGCCGCAATCGGATTTTCCCACGCGCAGGATGATATCCGTGTGCTCCTGCCACGTGTGGACGACCTCTTCGGGGGTAAAGCCGACGGCAGCGCCTAAAATGCGGTAGTTTTTGACCACGTTTTCAAGGCTGTCGCCCCGGCTGGTGCCGAGGTTGAGCGTGGAGAACTGCCCCTCGCTCACGCCGCCATAGCGGGTGGAAAAGCAGTGGATCGCGCCCTCCAATGCGTCGGCAGTTAAGTATTCAAGACTTCCTTTTTGGATGGTATGAAACATAATGATCCTCAATCGGTGACGCGGCGTGTGCCGAGCAGGTCTCCGGTGTCCGCGTTCAGATATAGATACAGATTGTTCAGGGGGTCTTCCGTCTCGTGCAGATGCACACACCAGATGCGCATATCGCAGGTCAGGTGACCGAAGTCCTCGTCCCGGAATTCGCCATCGTACCAAGTAAACGCCTGCACGCCCGCTTCACTCATCTGGTTCCACGCCGGACCGCCGGGCGCGGGGAGCGTCGCACCTTCGTCCAGATCGTAAAGCGCCGTGTCGGACGCCGCATAAACGGAAGTCTCCGTGCGGCGCGGAAAGACCGGCAGCGTGGACACTGCCTCCGCAACGGCAATTGCGCCTTCCTCCGTCAGCGGGAGCGGCTCGTTTGGGAGCGTGACTTCCGCGGGGGAAGCTGTTTCCGCCGCAGACGCAGCTTCTGCGGTATCCGGCTCCGGTTCTAATTCCGCGGGCAAAACGGTCGCCGGTTCTGACTCTGCGGGAAAAGTGGGCGCTGCTTCTGATACCGGCGCGCTTTCAGCCGGCTGCTCGATGGCTTCCGGCTCCGGAGAAACCGCAGGTTTTTGCCTTGCGCAGGCGCAGAGCAAGCTCAAAAGCAGTAGCGCGGTCAGAAATTCTGCGCGGCGCGTCATGCCTGTTTGCCCTGTTCGGCGGCCAGGTCCTTGTCGCGGCAGCATTTTTTGTACTTCTTGCCGCTGCCGCAGGGGCAGGGATCGTTCGGGCCGACCTTGATCTTCTTGACAACGGGCTGGCGCTTGACGGTTTTGTCTCCGCCGCCGCCTTCGCCGGTGATCTTCGCGACGCGCTCACGCTTGACCTCTTCGTTTGTGCGCAGGCGGACGAGGAAGACCCGGCGGACGATCTCTTCCTTGATAGCGTTCGTCATAGCCTCGAACATGTCGAAGCCCTCGCGCTTATACTCGATGACGGGGTCGGTCTGCGCATAGGCGCGCAAGCGGATGCCCTGCCGCAGATCGTCCATTGCGTCGATGTGATCCATCCAGTACTCATCGACGACGCGGAGCGTGATGACGCGCTCGAGCTCCCGCATGACGGGAGAGCCGTACTGCGCTTCCTTTTTCTCATAGGACTTGCGGAGCATGTCGGAAATGCGGTCTGTCATCTGCGCGGCGTCCATGCTTGCGAGCTCTTCGTCGGTCGCGATCCACGCGCCTTTGGGGAAGCAGATGTTCTCAAAGTGGCTCATGAGCGCGAAGAATGCCTGCCGGTCCTCGAGATGCGGCTGACCCGCGAACGCGTTTGTGACGTAGCTTTCGACGTAATACTGCATCATGGAGGCGATGCTCTTCTGAAGGTCTTCTCCGTCGAGTACCTGCCGGCGCTGCTCGTAGATGATCTTACGCTGGGTGTTCATCACGTCGTCGTATTCAAGGACGCTCTTTCGCGCCTGATAGTTGCGGCTTTCGACCGTCTTCTGGGCGTTTTCGATTGCGCCGGAGAGAATCTTTGCGTCGATCGGGGTGTCCTCGTCGATGCCGAGCGTCTCCATCATGCGCATAACGCGCTCGGAGCCAAACAGGCGCATGACGTCGTCCTGCAAGGAAAGATAGAACTGCGTTTCGCCGGGGTCTCCCTGACGGCCGGCGCGGCCGCGCAGCTGGTTATCGATCCGGCGCGACTCGTGGCGCTCGGTGCCGATGATGAAAAGGCCGCCTGCGTTTCGCACGAGCTCTGCCTGCTTGTCGACCTCCACCTTATATTTGGCGTAGGCCTCCTTATACGCAGCTCTTGCGGCGAGAATTTCGGGGTTGTCCGTTTCGGCAAAGGAGTTGGATTCGGCGATGAGTTCGTCGGAAAGGCCCTGCTTTTTGAGGTCGCTCTTGGCCATGAACTCCGCGTTGCCGCCGAGCATGATATCCGTGCCGCGGCCTGCCATGTTGGTCGCGATTGTGACCGCGCCGAGATGACCGGCCTGCGCGACGATTTCGGCTTCCTTTTCGTGGTGCTTGGCGTTCAGGACGTTATGAGGAATTCCCTCGCGCTTTAAAAGTTGAGAAAGAAGTTCGGATTTTTCGATCGAAATTGTGCCAACCAGAACAGGCTGCCCCTTGGCATGGCATGCCTTGATCTTCTCAATGACGGCGCGGAACTTGCCGGCTTCGGTTTTATAGACGATATCGGGGTTATCGATACGGATGACAGGCTTGTTCGTCGGGATTTCGACCACATCGAGGTTGTAGATGCCGCCAAATTCCTCTTCCTCGGTGAGCGCCGTGCCAGTCATGCCGGAGAGCTTGCCGTACAGACGGAAGAAGTTCTGGAATGTGATGGTGGCAAGGGTCTTGTTTTCGCTCGCGACGGAAACGCCCTCCTTGGCCTCAATCGCCTGATGGAGGCCCTCGTTGTAGCGCCGACCGTACATCAATCTGCCGGTAAACTCGTCGACAATGATGACCTGACCGTCTTTGACCACGTAGTCGATGTCCTTTTTCATGAGGCCGCGCGCCTTCATGGCCTGATTGATGTGGTGAGAAAGCGTGGCATTCTCCGCGTCAGCTAAGTTCTCGACGCCGAAAAAATCTTCGGCCTTTTTGATGCCCGCCTGCGTCAGAGACACCGTGCGGTCTTTTTCGTCGACCACGTAGTCGCAGTCGTACTGGTCCTGCAGCTCCTTATCATCCGTCGAGGAGAAGACCTGCTTTTTAAGCCGCGCCACAAAATAGTCCGCCATCTCGTAGAGCTTGGACGACTCCTCACCCTTGCCGGAGATGATGAGCGGGGTTCTGGCTTCATCGATCAAAATGGAGTCGACCTCGTCGACGATGGCAAACGAATGGCCGCGCTGGACCATTTCCTCTTTATAGATGGCCATGTTGTCGCGGAGGTAGTCGAAGCCGAGCTCGTTGTTGGTGCCGTAGGTGATGTCGGCGGCATAGGCCGCTCTTCGCTCGGCGGGGGTCAGGTCATGGACGATCAGGCCAACGGAGAGACCTAAAAAGCGGTAGACTTTGCCCATCCACTCCGAGTCGCGCTTGGCAAGATAATCGTTGACGGTGACGATATGGACGCCTTCGCCGGTGAGGGCATTTAAGTACGCGGGTAAAATGGCGACAAGGGTCTTGCCTTCGCCGGTCTTCATTTCGGCGATTCTGCCCTGATGGAGCACAAGGCCGCCTACGACCTGCACGCGGTACGGGCGCATGCCGAGCACCCGGCTTGCCGCCTCGCGGATGGTTGCGAAAGCCTCGGGGAGAAGATCGTCGAGCGTTTCGCCGCCGGCTAAGCGCGTTTTGAATTCCTGCGTCTTGGCGCGCAGCTCGTCATCCGACAGCTTTTTATACGGCTCTTCGAGCGCCATGACCTTGTCGACCGTGGGGGCGAGCTTTTTGACCTCACGCTCCGAGCGCGTTCCGAACATTTTTGTAAACAGTCCCATAGGTATATCTGCCTTCCTGCGCCCAAAACGGCGCGAAGTAATTTTATCAATTCCTGAAACTGCATTATATCATACCGGGCAGGCTAAAAAAAGAAGAAATTGTGAATTTCCATGTGTTGATTTACCGACCGGATGCTGATAAAATAGGGCGCGAGGAAAAAAGTCGGTTTTTTAACAAAAAGTGAGGTTTTGCTATGGCAATTCGTTTGGCGGCGCTGGATGTGGATGGGACGCTCCTTGCGCCGGACAATTCCATTACGCCCGCGACAAGGCAGGCCATCCGTGAGGCCAAGGACGCGGGGCTCGAGATCGTGGTGTGCACGGGGCGCTCGTTCGTCGAGGTGCAGGACATTCTGCGCCAGCTTCCCGAGGTGCGGTATTTGAGCTGCGGCACGGGGGCGTACGCGCTCGACGTGTGGACGATGGAGATGCTCTATGAATGCAGCATGCCGTCTGAACTGGGAAAGGCGGCGTATCGCGCGGTCGCGCAGGCGGACTGCATGGTGCATTTTTACACGGGACTTTCCGTGCGGCACTCGCGCTGGTGCATGGACCATTTTTCGGATTATATGGAAGAGAAAATGCGGCCGCTGATGGAAAAGACGCATATCATCGAGGACGACCTGGACGCGTATGTCGAAAACAGTCACGACCCGGTCTATAAGCTCTATGTGACATTCCCGCGGAAAGAGGAGTATGACAAGGCGTATAACGCCGTGAAGGACCTGCCGGTTTTCCTGACGGACGGCGGCTGGGCGATTGATCTGGAGGTCATGAGCCGGGACACGGATAAGGGTGTGGCGCTCAAGGCGCTGGCCGAGCGGCTGGGAATCGCGCGTGAGCAGGTCCTTGCGATGGGAGACAGCGGCAACGACTGCGCGATGCTCCGGTACGCCGGAGTTGGCGCGGCGATGGGAAACGGGAGCGAGCTGGCGAAAAAAGCGGCCGACGTGATTGCGCCGAGCAACCGCGAAGACGGCGTTGCATGGATGCTCCGGCGCGCGGCAAGAGGAGAGATTTAAATGGGAATGGGTGATCTGACGCTCCGGATGGCGCTGATTGTGGCCGTTGGCGTTTTTCTGGCTTCCTTTACCGACGCAATTGCGGGCGGCGGCGGGATTATCTCGGTGCCGACATATTTGCTTGCGGGACTTCCGGCACACTATGCGCTGGGGACGAACAAGCTTTCTGCCGGACTCGGCACGATTGCGTCCACGGGGCGGTTCATCAAAAATGGCTTCGTCGATTGGAAGCTCGGCGTGCCGTCGATTGTGCTGGCGCTCATCGGTTCGCATTTTGGAACAAAATTGCAGCTGATGATGGAAGAAAAATATCTTCAGTATCTGCTTCTGGTGGTGCTGCCGGTGGTGGCGTTTGTCGTCTTGCGGCAGCGGGAGCTTCCGGAGCAGCGGGGTGAGATCGAGCCGAAAGCGCAGATGGCGATCGTGTGCGCGGCGTCTCTGGTCGTGGGCGCATACGACGGGTTCTATGGCCCGGGGACGGGAACATTCCTGCTTCTCATCTTCTGCAATCTTGCGAAGATGGACGTGCGCACGGCGGGCGGCAATGTGAAGCTTGTGAATCTCGCGTCCAATGTGGGCGCGCTCTTTACGAGCCTCATGAGCGGGAAGGTGTTCATCGCGCTGGGACTCATCGGTACGGTGACGAGTGTGCTGGGGCATTATATCGGCTCCGGACTTGCCATCAAAAACGGCTCGAAGATCGTCAAGCCCACGGTCATCATCGTTCTGATTCTGCTTGCAATCAAGGTCCTTCAGGGACTGATTTCCGGATAAGGAGGAACATTATGAAAAAGACCATCGGAATCCTCGGCGGCATGGGGCCGCTGGCCACGGCGGATCTGTTCCGCAAGATCACGCTTTTCACAAAGGCAGGCTGCGACAACGACCATATCCGCGTCTACATTGACTCCAACGCGCAGATTCCCGACCGCACGGCGGCGATTTTAAACGGCGGGAAGGACCCGCTGCCCGAGATGCGCGCGGCGCTGCATTCGCTCGAGGCCTGCGGGGCAAGCTGCGTGATTATGCCCTGCAATACGGCGCACTACTTCCTGCCCAAATTGCAGGCGGAGACGAAGCTGCCGTTTCTGAGCATGCTGGAGGCCACGGCGAAGGCCTGCGCGAAGTTCTACCCCGGCAAGACTGCGGCGGTGCTCGCAACAAAGGGGACGCTCGCGACGGGGCTTTACGAGAAGGCGCTTGAGAAAGAGGGCGTGTCGTTCGTCATCCCGGACGACGGGGAAAAGGACATCTTGATGCACCTCATCTACGATGTGGTGAAGGCGTCGAAGCCGCTTGCGCCGGAGGAGGAAACGTGGAGAGAGCTTTTAGAGGGGCTTCGCAAAAAGGGCGCGGATTACTTCATCCTCGGCTGCACGGAGCTTCCGATTGTGGCAGACAGCTTACCCGTCGAAGGGCCCTTCATCGACCCAACGGCGGAGCTTGCCAAGGCGGCCATCCGCTTCTGCGGGTATGAAACGACGCAGGATTGACTGCAAATCATGCAAATACACATGCGCGCATCTGGAAAACACAGGTGCGCGCATGTCTTGCCTTTGAAGGATAACTTGCAAAACATCGACGGGGAATTGTGGAAAGATTACAAAATAAAATCGCAAAGAATCGGCTCTTTTGTCAAAAATACAACAGAAAGTTTGGGGAAGTTCACGAAAAATTAACATGATGCAAAAAATCCTTTGCGCCGCTTCACGTGCCATGGTATAATCAGGATGCGGGAGGATGGGAAAGCTTCCGCGAAAACGTTTTTTGTGAGGAGAAAAGAGTCTATGAAAGAAAAGAAAAAGCTCAGTCTCGGCGTATGGATCATGATCGGTCTCGTGGCTGGTATCGTGGTCGGCGCAATTCTCTGGGCAGCGATGGGCGCGGAGAACGCGACAAACTTTACAGCCAGCTATCTCAAGCCCTTCGGCGACATTTTCGTCAACCTACTGAAGTTTATCGTTGTGCCGCTGGTGCTGCTCTCCATTATGGACGGCATGTTCTCCATGGGTGATATCGGTAAGGTCGGCAAGATCGGCTGGAAGACCGTTGTGTACTTCCTGGCGACGACGGCTGTTGCCTGCGTCATCGGCCTCGTGGTCGCGAACCTCTTCAAGGGCAGCTTCCCGGTTCTGTCGCTTGCAGAGGATGCAGCCTATGAGGCCAAGGAAAGTGACCTTATGACGACCATCAAGAACATCTTCCCGTCGAACGCGGTGCAGCCGCTGCTGGATGCGTCGATGCTCCAGATCATCGTCATTGCGCTGCTGTTCGGCTGCGGCGTTCTGGTCGCAGGCGAGAAGGGAAAGCCCTTTGCAACGTTTGTTTCCTCGTTCAACGAGGTCACGCAGACTGTCATGTCCTTCATCCTGAAGGTTTCCCCGATCGGCGTGTTCTGCCTGATGAGCTGGGTCGTCGCGGCGCAGGGCCCCAAGATTCTCGGCTCGCTCGGCCTCGTTCTGTTGGCCGCCTACATCGGCTACATCATCCACACCGTTCTCGTCTACAGCCTGTCTGTCAAGGTCTTCGCGGGCATGAGCCCCCTGCGGTTCTTCAAGGGCATTCTTCCTGCGGCGGTGTTCGCCTTCACGTCCACGTCCTCTGTGGCTTCGCTCCCCGTTTCCAAGGAATGCTGCGATGAGATGGGCGTTGAGAAGGACATTTCCTCGTTCGTTCTGCCGCTCGGCGCGACTATCAACATGGACGGCACGGCAATCTACCAGTGCGTGGCCGCCATCTTCCTTGCAAAGTGCATCGGCATGGAGCTTGGCCTCGCGCAGATGGTCACCATTGTTGTCACCGCGACCCTTGCCTCCATCGGCACGGCCGGTACCTCCGGCGCAGGCATGATCATGCTGGCGATGGTCCTCGAGGCTGTCGGTATCCCGACCACCTACATCGGCATCATCTATGGCATTGACCGCCTGTTCGATATGGGCCGTACCGCGCTGAACGTTGTCGGCGACGCGTCTTGCGCAATCTGCGTCAACCATTGGGAATCCAAGGCTGCCGCGAAGAAGGTCGCAAAGTAAGAGCACTTTCCAAAATGCCCGCCGAATTCCGGCGGGCATTTTTTAAGGAATGCAGGCATTATTTTGGGAAAAAGGTGCGCCCCGACTGCGCGTATAATTTTTGCCCCATCGGGGCGGAACTCTGTAAGGCATGACTTGCATTTCGGGAAAGAACTGGTATACTGTAGGATAGGATGAGCGGCGCGGGTCGCGCGGCTTGCGGATCAAATTCAAACAGAAAGGTTACGATGATATGAGCGTTGCATACAAAGACCGCACGCAGGAGGAACTGAAACAGGAGCTGGCCAGTGCACAGGCAGGCTATGAGGCGCTGAAGGCGCAGGAGCTCAAGCTCAACATGGCGCGCGGCAAGCCCGGAAAGGAACAGCTGGACATGGTGTCCGATCTGCTGACGATTTTAAATAGCCCGGAGCAGTGCATGTGTGACGGCATGGACGTTCGCAACTACGGCGAGCTTTCGGGTCTTCCATCTGCAAAACGTCTGTTTGCCGAGATTCTTGGCTGCAAGCCGGAGGAGTGCTTTATTGGCGGCAGCGCGTCGCTGACGCTCATGTATGACGCGGTATCCAAGGCCGTGACGCACGGGATGCTGCATTCGGAAAAGCCGTGGTGCAAGCTCGACAGCGTGAAGTGGCTCTGCCCCGCACCGGGCTATGACCGCCATTTCAAAATTACGCAGTCGTTCGGCTTCGAGATGATCACGATCCCCATGACCCCGACGGGACCCGATATGGACATGGTCGAAGAGCTGGTGAAGGACCCGGCAGTCAAGGGCATGTGGTGCGTGCCGAAGTACTCGAATCCCGACGGCATCATCTACTCCGATGAGACCATCCATCGCATCGCAAATATGAAGCCCGCGGCGAAGGACTTTATGCTCATGTGGGACAACGCCTACTGTGTCCATGAATTTGAGGGCGATTTCGTCCCGTTTGAAGATATCCTGACACTCTGCCGTGAGGCGGGCAATCCCGATATGGTCTTTGAGTTCGCTTCGACCTCGAAGATCACGTTCCCGGGTGCAGGCATTTCCGTCATGGCCTGCTCGGAGGCAAATCAGGCCTACATGCAGAAGCTCATGGGGATTCAGATGATCTCCTACGACAAGGTCAATGAGCTGCGGCACGTGCTGTATCTCAAGGACAAGCAGACGACGCTCGCGCTCATGAAAAAGCACGCGGCCGTTCTTGCCCCGAAGTTCCATTGCGTCCTCGAGATGCTGGACCGCGAAATTGCGCCTCTGGGTATCGCAACCTGGCAGCGGCCGAAGGGCGGCTACTTTGTCTCGGTCAACACTGAGCCAGGCCTTGCCAAGCGGACGCTTGCGCTCTGCAAGGAAGCGGGCGTTGTGATGACCGGCGCGGGCGCAACGTTCCCGTACGGTGTCGACCCGCAGGACTCCAACATCCGTATTGCCCCGTCGCTGCCACCCGTTGCAGAGCTGGAGAAGGCGATGGAGGTCTTCTGCGTGAGCCTGAAGCTTGCGGCGCTGGAAAAGCTGCTTGCATAATTTGAGCAAAACCTTTACAATAATACACAAGGCGTCCGGAGCCATCGACGGCTTCGGGCGCTTTCCTTGTCAAAAAAGCAGGATGCTTTTTTGACAAAAGGGTTGCGCCTTGACTGCGTGCATAATTTTGCGCCAGAGGCGCAAAATTCCACACTTGCAAGGCGAGCGGTATGTTTCCGGTCAGCAAAGCCGCCGGATAACATGGATTCACATTTTATTTCGCCCTGCGGGGCGAAACTCTACGAGGTTTCGGCGGCGGGAGGTTTTTTTATGAAGCATATTTGCATCGGCGTGATGGCCCATGTGGACGCGGGAAAGACGACGCTTCTGGAGGCGATGCTTTTTAAAGGCGGCGCGACAAGGCGTCTTGGCCGGGTCGACCATCAGGACGCGTTTCTGGACACGGACGAGCAGGAGCGCGCGCGCGGCATCACGATTTTTTCCAAGCAGGCGGAGCTGGCGCTCCCGGAGGCAAGCATCACGTTTCTGGATACGCCGGGACATGTGGACTTTTCCGCCGAGATGGAGCGGACGCTTCAGGTGCTGGATTTTGCGCTGCTGCTTGTGAGCGGGACAGACGGCGTGCAGAGCCACACGAGAACGCTCTGGCAGCTTCTGCGCCGGTACCGGATTCCGACGTTTTTGTTTGTTAACAAGATGGACCTGCCCGGCAAGGGGAAAGACGGCATCATGGAGGAGCTAAGGCGGGAGCTCTCGGAGGGCTGCGTGGCCTTTGACGAAGATACCTCGGCGCTTTATGAGGAACTGGCGCTGCTTGACGAAGGGCTCATGGAGCAGGTTCTGGAGACCGGAAAGCTGGAGAATGCGCAGATTGCGGAACTGATTGCCGGCCGACGTGTGTTTCCGTGCTTTTTTGGCGCGGCGCTTCGGATGGAGGGCGTGGACGAGCTGCTTTCTGCTTTGCAGCGCTATACGAAGGAACCGAAGTACCCGGAAGCGTTTTCCGCGCAGGTCTATAAAATTGCGCGGGGCGAAAAAGACGAGCGGCTGACGTTTTTGAAGGTCACGGGCGGAACGCTTGCGGTCAAGCAGGTTCTGCGCGGGGAGGACTGGGAGGAAAAGGCCGATCAGCTCCGGCTCTATTCGGGAAGCAAATTTACCCTCCTGCAAGCCGCGCCCGCCGGGACGATCTGCGCGGTGATGGGCTTGACGAAAACGCAGGCGGGCGAACATCTGGGGAGCGGAAAGGGCGTGGCCGCGCCGGTTCTCGAGCCGGTGCTCGAATACCGGATGCATGTGGATACCGACAACGTACAGGGGGCGTATTTAAAGCTTCGAAGACTCGAGGAAGAAGACCCGCAGCTGCATCTTCTCTGGGACCATCAGCTGCGGGAAATCCGCGTGCAGCTGATGGGCGCGGTGCAGATGGAGATTTTGCAGAAGCTGATCCAAAACCGCTTTGATCTGTCCGTCAGCTTCGACGAGGGAAATATCGTCTACAAGGAGACAATCGTGGCTCCCGTTGAGGGCGTGGGGCACTATGAGCCTTTGCGGCACTATGCGGAGGTGCATCTGCTTTTAGAGCCCGGAGAGCCGGGGAGCGGGATCGTGCTGGACACCATGTGCAGCGAGGATGTGCTCGCGCGGAACTGGCAGCGGCTTATTTTCACGCATTTGCAGGAAGCCGTGCAGCCGGGGGTTCTGACGGGAAGCCCCGTGACCGATCTTCGCATCACGATCATCTCCGGCAAGGCGCACCTCAAGCACACCGAGGGAGGCGATTTCCGGCAGGCGACCTATCGCGCGGTGCGGCAGGGACTGCGGAAGGCGCAGTCGGTGCTGCTGGAGCCGTGGTATTCGTTCCGGCTGGAGGTTCCGGCAAATTTTGTTGGCCGGGCGATGACGGATTTGGAGCGGATGCACGCAGTCGTTTCTGCGCCGGAGGTGGAAGAAGCAAGGGCGGTTGTTTCGGGCGCGGGACCTGTGCGGCTTCTGCGAGGGTACACGGCGGAGGTCACGGCCTACACGAGAGGGCAGGGGCGGATCTCCTACCAGCCGGACGGATATAAACCATGCCCCGAGCAAGATGAGATTGTAAAGCAAATCGGCTACGACCCGGAGCGCGATCTTCTGCATCCGACGGGATCGGTCTTCTGCTCGCACGGTGCGGGCTTTGAGGTCAAGTGGGATGAGGTTGACCGGATGGCACATCTGCCGCTTCTGGATTTCCGGGAGAAGGAAGAGGAAGCGGAAGCGCCGAAGCGGATCGTCCGTTCGATTGCCCCGGGCGGCGCGCCGGAGCTCGAGAAGGAGCTGCTGGCGATTTTCGAGCGGACGTATGGGCAAATTAAGAGGCGGGACGTGCTTCCCATGATGGCGCTTCGCTCACAGGATAAGCGGGAGCTTTTGGCGCAGATGGAGCCCGCGGAGGAGTTTGTGCTGGTCGACGGGTACAACATCATTTTTGCGTGGGACGAGCTCAAGGGAATCGGACGGGACAGCCTGGACGCGGCGCGGCACGTGCTGATGAACCTTCTTTGCAATTACCAGGGCTATCGGGGCTGCAACCTGATTCTGGTGTTTGATGCGTATAAGGTGCCGCAGAATCTGGGAACGGTCGAGAAGTACCACAATATATTTATTGTGTATACGCAGGAGGCCGAGACGGCGGACTCGTATATCGAGCGCGTGACCTATGAGCTGCGCGGGCGGAAAAAGGTGCGCGTGGCGACATCCGATAACTTGGAGCAGCTGATTATTCTCGGCCACGGCGCGGTGCGCGTCTCAGCTAAGAGCTTCCACGACGAGGTCATGCAGACCCAGCAGGAGATCGAGCGCGTGATTGTGCAGAACAACCAGAAAAGCAAATAGAGCATTCCGGCGGTACGTATCTGGCGTGCCACCGGATTTTTGTGTTTGCGCGGCAGAATTCGATTGAAAGCGATATGATGCGTGATATGGCCTGCGCGGCCGGATGTGCTCCGGCAAGCCGAGGAGCCCCGAAGGATCGGAAAATAATCCGCGCACGTGGCCGGGGATTTTCCTGTTTTTTACGGACAAAGCAACAAAGCAAATCAGGACGCGCGAGAAAACAGAAGAGCGGAAGGCGGAATATTGCCATATGAAAAAGAATATATCATATAAGAAATATGAGATTATGCGGAAAACGATATATTCAATAAGGAAAATTATATCGATAAAAAATTACTAATATTTTGACGTATTATTTACAGTTTTTTCGTTATATACAAAAGAAAACTTGATTTTTTTGTGAAAATGATTTATGCTTATAAACAAGCGGAACAAATGAAAAAACAGTTTTTTCCGGCAAAATACTAAAAAGGAGAAAACTGGATGGTGAGAAAGCGTGACGGCGGCATGACAAAAACAGGAACGATCGCCTGCGCGGCGCTGGTTCTGGCGCTGACGCTGCTGCTGTGCGGCTGCGTGCAGAAACAGGCAACCACAGAAATTTTTGCCATGGATACCGTCATGCAGCTTACGGCTTACGGATCCGGTGCGGAGCGGGCACTGGGTGTTGCGGAGGGAGAACTGGCGAGACTGGATGCGGAGCTCTCGGCGCAGCGCACGTCGAGCGAGATCGCAAAGCTCAACGCAGGCGGCGCATGCGAGAACGAGGAGGTGCTGCGCGTTTTGGCGCGCGCGCTTGAAATTGCAGAACGCACGGACGGCGCATATGACCCGACGGTGTATCCTTTGATGCAGCTTTGGGGCTTTGGAACGGAAAGCGCGCATGTGCCGCAGCAGACGGAAATTTCAGATGCGCTCGGCGCGGTCGGCTATGAAAAGCTTTCCGCCGTGACATCGCCCTATGCGCTGCCAAGCGGTATGGCGGTAGATCTCGGCGGAATCGGAAAGGGCTTCGCGGCCGAAACGCTGCGAACGTGCTTGCAGGAGCAGGGCATCCGCTCGGCGGTTTTGTCCCTCGGCGGCAATGTGACGCTTGTGGGAAGCAAGATAGATGGTTCCGACTGGACGGTCGGCTTGCAGAACCCGGAGGGAGACGGCTGTTTCGGCTATGTCTCCGGCAAGGACGTAAGCGTCGTGACCTCGGGCGGCTATCAGCGGTATTTTGAGGAAAAGGGCAGGCGGTACTGGCATATTTTAGATGCAAAGACCGGCTGGCCCGTCGAGACCGGGCTCAGCTCGGTGACGATCGTGAGCGCGGACAACACCTTGGCCGATGGCTTATCGACGGCGCTTTTTGTGATGGGACTTGACAAGGCAATAGAGTTCTGGCGGGCATCGGACGATTTTGAGGCGGTATTTCTGCTGGATTCCGGCGAGATTTATGTGACGCAGGGACTGCAGGGCAGCTTCCGGTCGGAGAGAAGCTTTGAGGTGATCGCGCGATGAAGAGCCGGAGCTGGGCAATTTTGTTCGCGGGACTGATCGCGGCGCTGCTTCTTTTGTGGAAGCTGCTTCCCGGAAGCGGCGGCAATGCAGTTGGAGTGTATCAGGATGGTGCGCTCGTGAAGACGATTTATTTGCCGCACACGGGAGAAACGGAGACGTTTGAGGTTTTCGGCACTGCGGGCGGTAATACCATTGAAGTTTCCAAAGACGGCGTGCGCGTCGTGTCGGCGGACTGCCCCGATCAGGTCTGCGTGGCGCATGGATTTCTGGTATCCGGCAAGGAGCCAATCATTTGCCTGCCGAACCGGCTGGTGATACGCTTTCAGGAGGACGCGAGACCCGATGGTGCGGACGCGGTCACCGGGGGAAGGAGCCTGCCATGAAAAAGCTCAGAAAGCTCACGCTGGCTGCACTTCTGACGGCGGCGGGGCTGGTGGTTTTTGTAATTGAGGCGCAGCTGCCGCCTTTGACGGTGATTCCGGGCATCAAGCCGGGCCTGAGCAATGTGTTTACGATGCTGACGCTTTTCTGGGTGGGGCCTTCGTGGGCGCTCGGAACGATGTTTGTCCGGGTGAGCCTCGGTTGTCTTCTTACCGGGCAGACGATGGCGTTTTTCTACAGCTTGTCGGGCGGGCTTCTCGCGTTTTTCATCATGTGGGCGCTCAAAAAGCCGCTGGGAGAAGAGAAGCTCTGGGTGCTCAGCGCGTTCGGCGCGATGGGACACAACCTCGGGCAGATGGCGGCGGCGCTGTTTATCACCCGCACGGCGGCACTTTTGTATTATCTTCCGGTTCTGATGGTTTCCGCCATCGGGACCGGGATATTTACCGGCCTTTGCGCGCAGCTGGTTTCCCGGCGCGCGCGGCGGGCAGGTTTTCTCAGCAAGTAACATGTATGTTCCAAAATGAACATTTGAGGGAGGAATTTGATTGAAGCGGTACTTACATGGAATCCATGTAGCGGGGCACAAATCGACGGCGCAGATGAGCGCGGTCAAGCTGCCGCTGCCGGATTCGGTGGTCATTCCGATGGCCATGCATATTGGCGCGCCGGCCAAACCGGTGGTCAAGGTCGGAGACTATGTCAAGACCGGGCAGCTGATCGGCGAGCCAGGCGGCTTCGTCTCCGCACCGATCTACGCAAGCGTTTCCGGCACGGTCAAGAAAATCGGCGAGATGCTGGGCTCCAACGGCCGGATGATGCAGACAGTCGAAATTGAGTCTGACGGGTTAGATGCGCGCTGGGAGGGCATTCAGCCGCCCAAGCTCGAGACCATGCAGGACTTTCTGGACGCGGTCCGCGCGAGCGGCCTTGTGGGCCTTGGCGGCGCGGGCTTCCCGACGGTCGTGAAGCTCACGGTTAAGAACCTGGACCAGATCAAGTGCGTCATCATCAACGGCGCGGAGTGCGAGCCCTATATCACCTCCGATACGCGCGCGATGATCGACTACTCGTTCGACGTGATCGCGGGCTGCCGGCTTTTGCAGAAGTTTTTGAAGGTACCGCGCATTGTTTTCGGCATTGAGGACAACAAGCCCGAGTGCATCGAGCGCTATCGCGAACTGGTAAGCCATGAGCAGAACATGGAGGTCATGTCGCTCAAGGCAATGTACCCGCAGGGCGGCGAGAAAGTCCTCATCTACCATGTGACGGGCGAGAAGGTTCCGGAAGGGAAGCTTCCGTTGGATGTGGGCGCGGTCGTTCTCAACTGTACGACGATCTCTTCGATCGCAAGATATTGCAGAACCGGCCTGCCGCTCGTCAAAAAGTGCGTGACGGTCGACGGCTCGGCGGTCAAGAACCCCATGAACGTGCTCGTTCCGATCGGTATGCGGATGAAGGACGTGTTTGAGGCGACCGGCGGGTTTAAAGAAGAGCCGAAGATGGTTCTTTATGGCGGACCGATGATGGGTATCGCCGTGCCCGATCTCGAGCAGCCGATTTTAAAGAACACGAACGCGATTCTGGCATTCGGGGAAGCCGAGGCAACGCCGCCTGAGCCCACGGCCTGCATCAAGTGCGGCAAGTGCATCGCGCACTGTCCCTTGAGCCTGATGCCGTGCGAGATGGAGACGGCATACAAGAAGGGCAACATCGAACGGCTCATGCACCTCAAGGTCAACCTCTGCATGGAGTGCGGCTGCTGCTCGTTCATCTGCCCGGCGCACCGGCCTCTGGTGCAGACCAACAAGCTGGCCAAGGCGCAGGTTATGGCGTATAAGAACGCGCTCAAGGCAAAGGCGGAAGCCGAAAAAGCAAAGCTTGAGGCGGAGAAGCAGAAGGAGGCGGCAAAATGAGTCAGATTGTAGCGGCTTCGCCGCATGTCACAACGAAAAACTCCACAGCGGTCATCATGCGGGACGTTCTCATTGCACTGGCTCCGGCGGTCATTGCCGGGTGCGTCGTCTTCGGACTGCGTGCGCTGCTGGTGGTCGCGGTCACAACGGCGGCCTGTGTCTTCTTTGAGTGGGGCTTTGAAAAGCTCTGCCACACGCCGAGCTCGATTTCCGATCTTTCCGCGGCGGTCACGGGCGTTCTGCTGGCGATGAACCTGCCGGTGTCCATTCCATTATGGCAGGCCGTGTTCGGTGCGCTGGTCGCGATGGTTGCGGTCAAAGGGTTGTTCGGCGGCATCGGCAAAAACTTCGCGAACCCCGCCATTACGGCCCGTATCGTCATGTTCCTCGCGTTCTCGAAGACCATGACGGCGTGGGTCTTCCCGGACGCGGTCTCGACGGCGACGCCTCTTGCGATGATGGCAAGCGGCGAGTCGGTTGACTACCTGACGCTGCTGCTTGGGAACCACGGCGGCTGCCTTGGCGAGACGAGCGCGCTGGCACTTCTCATTGGCTTTGCGTATCTTCTGATCCGGGGCGTTATCTCGTGGCACACGCCGGTCTGCTTCGTGGGTACGGTGTTTGTTATGAGCCTGATCCTCGGTCAGGACGCGGTGGGGCAGATTCTCTCCGGCGGCCTGATGCTGGGCGCGATCTTCATGGCGACGGATTATTCCACGACACCGTCTACCAACTGGGGCAGAGTCCTCTTCGGTATCGGCGCGGGACTTCTCACGGTACTCATCCGCTTCTACGGCGCGTATGCCGAGGGCGTTTCGTTCGCCATCCTCTTTATGAACATCCTCACGCCTTATCTGTCCAAGTGGACGGAGACGAAACCGTTTGGAGGTGTAGCGGCATGAGTGAAAAACAGGGTATCATCAAAGCGGTTGTCGTTCTGGTTGTGATCTGTCTTGTCATTTCCGGCGCGCTGGCTGTGGTTAATTCCTTTACGGCTCCGGTATCCGCGGCAAACGCCGAGGCAAGAGAAACGGCTGCGCGGCAGGAGCTGATTCCGGAGGCGGGCAGCTTCGAGCAGGTTACGGACGGTCTTCCTGAAAACGTTCTGAGCGCGTATGTCGGAAAAGCGGCTGACGGAAGCGTCGCGGGCTATGTCATCACGACCTCCGGCAAGGGCTTCGGCGGCACGATTCAGGTCATGGTCGCCATCTCCCCGGAGGGGACGATCCTTCGCTGCAAGACGCTGGACGTTTCCAGCGAAACGAAGACGCTCGGCGGCCAGACGGCAAACGAGAGCTACTATGGCCAGTATGAGGGGCAGGACAGCTCGCTTTCCGGCGTGCAGGCAATCTCCGGCGCAACGATCACGTCGACAGCGTACAAGGGCTGCGTGCAGACGGCGTTTGCGGCATATGAAACAGTAAAGGAGGCAGCAAAATGACGAAGCTTCAGAATCTTCTCAAGGGCCTCATCAAGGAAAACCCGGTTCTGGTGCTCGTGCTCGGCACGTGCCCGACGCTGGCCATCTCCACGTCCGTCACGGCGGCGTTCGGCATGGGCATTGCGGCGACCGTGGTTCTGATCCTTTCCAACATGGCAATCTCCGCGCTGCGGAAAGTCATCCCCGATACGGTTCGCATTCCGTGCTACATCACGGTCATCGCGGGCTTTGTGACGATCGTTGAGCTCGTGATGGAGGCGTATACGTATGAGCTGTATCAGTCGCTCGGCGTGTATCTGGCGCTGATTGTCGTCAACTGCATCATCCTCGGCAGAGCCGAGATGTACGCGAACAAGCACGGCGTGGTCGACTCCGCAATCGACGGCCTCGGCATGGGCCTTGGCTTTACGCTGGCGCTGTGCGCGATGGCGACGATTCGCGAAATCTTGGGCGCAGGCACGTTCTGCGGTATGCCCATCCCATGGTTTAACGACAACCCCATCGGCATTCTCACGATGGCGCCCGGCGGCTTCTTCGTGTTCGGCTGCATGATCGCACTGGTCAATAAGATCACCAAGGGCAAGGCCATTACGAAAAAAGAGTTCGGCTGCGCGGCCTGCCCGGGCTGCGGTAAGGTCGGCTCCTGCAGCGGGAAGGAGGAAGCGGCGAAATGAAAACGGTACTCTTTGTTATCCTGACGGCTGCGATCACGAACAACTATGTGCTCGTCAAGTTCCTCGGTATCTGTCCGTTCCTCGGCGTTTCGAAGAAGCTCGATCAGGCGACCGGCATGTCCATCGCCGTTATCTTCGTCGAGGTTCTGGCAACGGCAGTTACGTGGCCGATCTATCATCTGCTGCTGGCCGGCAAGGTCGACTTCACCTATATGGAGACGGTCGTGTTTATTCTGGTCATTGCCGCTCTGGTGCAGCTGGTTGAGATTGTCCTTAAGCGCTATATCCCGTCACTTCACAAGGCGCTCGGCGTGTATCTGCCGCTCATTACAACGAACTGTGGTGTGCTCGGCGTGACGATGAACAACATTTCCGACGGCCTCAATTACGGCGACTCGCTTCTGACGGCGCTTGGCTGCGGCCTGGGCTTTTTCATGGCGATGGTGATTTTCTCGGGCGTTCGTTCCCGCGTAGAGGACGCGGAGCCGCCCAAGAGCTTCGAGGGTCTGCCCATTACGCTGGTTTCGGCTTCGATCGTGTCGCTGTCGTTCTTCGGCTTCTCGGGCGTGCTCGACCGGCTGTTCGGCGGTTAAGGAGGGAAATGCAATGAATGAAATTCTGATTCCCATTCTGGCCGTTACGATTATCGGCCTCATCTGCGGCGTGGGTCTGGCGGTTGCGTCCCACGTGATGGCGGTCAAAGAAGACGAGCGCTTCCCGGCCATCCGCGAGTGCCTCCCCGGCGCAAACTGCGGCGCGTGCGGCTTTACCGGATGCGACGGCTACGCAAAAGCGCTGCTTACCCCCGGCACGAAGACGAATCTTTGCGTCCCCGGCGGCGCGGAGGCGGCAAAGAAGCTCGCGGAGGTGCTCGGTGTGGAAGCGGAGGCTGTCGAGCCCAAGGTCGCAATTGTCCGCTGCGGCGGCGACTGCGAGCATACGAGCCCCAAGGAAGACTACCGCGGCATTGCCTCGTGTCAGGCGGCAAAGCTGTTCTTCGGCGGCAAGGGCACGTGCACGTACGGCTGCCTCGGCTTCGGAGATTGCGCAAAGGTCTGTCCGCATGACGCGATTTCTTGGAACAACGGCATTGCGGCTATCGACCAGTCTGTCTGCGTCGGCTGCGGCCTTTGCGCCAAGACCTGCCCGCAGCAGGTGATCGCGATCATTCCGCAAAGTGCGAAGACGGCGGTGCTCTGCTCGAACCACGACAAGGGCGCCGTGACCCGCAAGGCTTGCAGCGCGGGCTGCATCGGCTGCATGAAATGCGTGAAGACCTGCGAGCACGACGCGGTGCATGTCGAAGGAAACCTCGCTTCCATCGACTATGAAAAATGCGTCGGCTGCGGCGCGTGCGCACAGGTCTGCCCGACCGGTGCGCTCCACGATCTCGTTGCGAACGCACAGGCACAGGCCAGCTAAAATTTCTTGATGTGCTTATCGGCTTCACGCAGCTGAACGAAAAATAGATGTAAAAGTCCGAAATATAGGACAGCAGAAGTGCTACA
>CAKASQ030000029.1 GCA_916988195.3 Oscillospiraceae bacterium | reverse complement strand
CACATCCTTTTAGAACTTTTGTGCTATCATATCACATAAATTCAAGAAAATATACTTTTAACATTAACGGACTACTAGTAATCTTCCCGGGTGCCGTCGCCGTAGCGCTCGCAGAATCTGGCGGAGAAGGACGGGGCTTCTCCGGCAGCGTCCAGATGGGAGAGGTCTCCGAAGCGGGACATGCGGAAGATGGCCTTGCCGGGCTCACGCTCTTCGGTCGAGACGATGGTGACGCTTGAGGGGAGGGCTACCGTGTGGTGCCAGAGGACGACGGGTGAGCAGTCGAACAGGCGCGAGAGCAGGACGCACTCGATCCCGAAATGGCAGAAGAGAAGGATGTTTTCCGTGTTCGGACGGAGCGCGGCGTAGAGATGGTCCTGGCGCTCGTAGCCGTGCTTCGCGATCAGGAGGTCAAACTGCTGGACGACGCTGCGGTAGACCGCGTCAATGCCGGAATTTTTGTAGGCCGGGGCGTGCATCCAGTTTTCCGGGTCATAGTACATGGGCTCGCGCGCCCAATGTTCGGGGAGAAAGTCCCAGCCGTGGCCGGTTGGATGGAAGTCGGGATGCGTCTTGTAGCCTGCGTCAAACTCGCGCAGCCACGGACAGACCTCGACTTCCTTTCCGACGGCCTGCATGGTGAGGCTCGCGGTGGCGCGCGCTCTTCCGAGGGGGGAGGTGTAATACGACGCGTCAGGGATTTTTGAAAGGCGGCGGCTGAGGAGCTCTGCTTCGTGCCAGCCCTTTTCGGTCAGAGAATCGCGGGCATAATCCGGCTCCGCGTGACGGATGATGTAGATGTTCATAAAAGGCTCCTTGTGTGCAGTTTCAAAGGACGGGGCTATTGTAACGCGGCGAGGACGGTTTGTAAAGGAAAATGCGCCCGCAGAAATTGCTTTCTGTGAGCGCATGGGGGTCAGATTTTCTTCTTGTAATTGCCGTAGATGACTGCGCCGTCCTTGGCGACGATGAAGGCATGGGGGTCGTATTTGGAGATGATGGCGCGCAGGCGGCTGATTTCGTATTTGGAGGCGAGGATGTAGAAAACGTGGACGGGCTCGCCGGTATATTCGCCGATACCATCGATGCGGGTGATGCCGCGGTGCAAGTCGACGAGGATCTCGTGCTCCATTTCAGGGCTTAAGACCTTCGTCACAACGGTGACCTCGACGTTGATGTTCTGCATGTGGAGCTTATCCATAACAGTTGTCGAGACGAAGGAGAAGAGAATGGAGTAGATCGCGGTGGAAAGGCTGAAGGCAGCGGCGCAGATGGTGTAGAGCGCGAGGTTCCAGCAGAGGTTCACGTGGCCGATGCTGGTGTGCGAGCCGCTTTTGATGAGCATCATGCCAAGAAGGTCCATGCCGCCCGACGTGCCGCCCATCCACAGAAGAAGGCCGATGCCGCTGCCGCAGAGCATGCCGCCAATGAGGCATCTTGCCAGCTGGTCACCGGAGAGAATGTCCGTGCGCGGGACGAGGGAGAGAAAGAGCGTCGTGCCGGTAACGGAAAGGAGGGTCTTTAAAACGATGCGGTGGTCGAGTCTTTTCCACGCGATCAGGAGCATCGGAAGGTTGATGGCGTAGTTGATGAAGCCCGCAATGTCGATTTTGGGCGTCCAGCCGGCCCATTGCAGGAGGAAGGTCCGCAGCAGCTGCGAAAGACCCATGATGCCGCCGGTATAGAGTCCCGCCGGAACAACGAACAGGTTCATTCCGAGTGAATAAAGAAGTGTTCCGCCCAGAATGCCGAGGCAGCGGAGAAGCTCGTTTGCGGAGAAACCGCTTTTTTGCATGGATGATTGCATAATGTTCCCTCCTTGGCCGCAAATGATGCAGCGCATGCGTATCATAGCACCTCGTACGACAAAATGCAAGGAATCTTTCATATAAAAACCCAAAAAATCCGACCCGCCCCAGAAAGGAGCAGGCCTGATTTTCAAAAAAGCCTCGCAGAGTTCGCGGCGCGCACGCCGCGAATAAATTTTAATCTATTTTATCCGGCGGCTCCGCCGACCGGAAAAATACCTATCGCGGAGAGAGTGTGTCCTTGCAGGCTTTGCCTGCAAGGACGCGCGGTGCGGAGCGCATCTCTTTCAAATCCAAAGGCAAAGCCTTTGGATTTGAGTCTAGAAGCTCCCGCTGCTCCCGTGACCGCCGCCGCCCGATTCGGAGCTGCCTGAGCTGGAGGATGATTCCTTTTCAATCTTCGTCCGGGTTTTGGTGGTGTGGGTGAACTGGTCGCGGCTGGCCGTGACGTTGAGCGCGCCGACGACATAGGCGTTTGCGTGCGTACCGGTGCGGACGGATTTCATCTTGCCCTTGAGAATGAGACAGACAATCAGCGCGAAGACCATCGAGCCGAGGGTAATGAGAAGGATGGGGCCGGTCGTGCTGCGGCGGACGGGCTCACCGGCGGCTGCTTTTGCAAGGAAGTCCTCGCAGCCGGCGACAAAGTGGTTGAGGCCGCCTGCCCAGTCGTCATTGCGGAAATCGTCGAGGTACCAGTCGTTGAGCTCGAGAACGCCGTGTTCGTCGAAGGCATAGTCTGCTTTGGGGCCGTAGACGAAGTTTGCGAACTGGCGGTTATCCATACTGAGAAGCAAAATGATACCGTCACGGTCCTCACCCTCGCCGAGGGTATATTCGTGGTAGAACTGCCATGCAGTTTCATAAGGTGAGTCGTAGTAGTCCTCGTAGTTATCGATCGTGATGACGTAGACACCGACACCGTAGGTTTCGGAGACGGACTCCGCGTAGCTTTCGAGCTGCGTGTATTCTTCGTCCGAGAGGAGCCCGGCATCGTCGGTGATGTTCCAGAGCTGGCTTTCGGCGAAGACCGAGACGCTCAGGCAAAGAAGAAGGGTAAGCGCGAGAAGAACTGTGATGATCCGTTTTTTCATGCCGTGTCCCTCCTTACGCGAACAGCAGATAGCCTGCCGAAATGAGTGCGGTGAGGACGGCCGAGATGGCGGCAAACGTGCCCCAGAACTTGCCTGCGCTGGTGGGAAGGTCGCCGACGAGCTTGCCGGTCTGGCCGTTCATGGCGAACAGATAGTTCTTGCCCTGCCACTTGGTGCTGAGGAGCCAGACGGGAAGCAGCGCGTAATGCACCTTGCCGCGGCGGAGCTTCACATCGTGGGAGACGGGGACGCAGGAATCGTAGCCGGTGACCGTATCACCAAGCGCCGCAACGAGAGAGCCCTCGCAGCGGGTGTCGGCGCGTTCGTGGCAGTCTTCGACGGATACATCGTATTTGTCGGCGAGGAATCCGGGCAGATATGCGGTCGAGAAGCGCTTGAGCTCCTTGTAGTCGAAGGGCTCGATGGAGTCCATGTAGTCGTCGGGCATTTTGCTCGATGCGTCGACGGGGACTTTCTCGAAGGCAATGGAGCCCTCGCGGAAGACATCGAAGTGGTCGGTCTCTGTGACCTCATAGTCGCCCGAGGTGTAGCAGCGGCTACGCGTGGCCTCGTACTGGGCAGAGCCCGTGGCCTTGCCGTCGAACATCCAGAACGGGACATAGACGCCTTTGATCTCCTGCACGTGGTTCTCGTTTGTGAACTGACGCGGGAGGAAGGGCTTTCCCTTATAGTGCGCCTTGAGGGCCTTAACTGCGTCGTCCTTCGAGAGCTTGAAGGGCAGGACATAGTCGGGCTTGAGACTGCCGGAGAACTGGCCGGGGACGATGCTGGGGTTGCCACAGTAGGGGCAGGCGGTCGCGGCGGTCGATTCGTCGCAGATGAGCTCCGCGCCGCACGACGGGCAGGAATAGCTCTTCATGCCGGCAGCGTCCTGTCCCCAGTCGCCGCCAAGATCGGAGGTGTCCCAGCCCTCGGCCTGCGCCTGCTGCTTCTGCTGCGCGGACTTCCGGTCGGCGTCTTTTTTGGCTTCGGCGGCCTTTTGTTCCTTTTCGGCAAAGAGCGCCTCAATTTCGGCGACCTCGTAGCTCGTGCCGCAGTAGTCGCAGGTGAGCTTGCCGGTCGCGCTGTCAAAGTGCAATGGGCCCGTACAGGCGGGGCATTGATAGTTCGTTACCTGAGTTGGCATATCTTCCCTCTTTTCCAGATGATTTGGCTGTGGATCAGGTCAGGTCCGCGTCGTTGAACGGATCGCCGCATTCGGGGCAGAACTTGGGGGGATTGGTGGGATCGGCAGGCTCCCAGCCGCATTTATTGCACTTATAGTGCCGGGGTGCGGTGGGCTTGGGCTTGCCGCATTCGGAGCAGAACTTGCCTTTATTTACCGCGCCGCAGGCGCACGTCCACGTGTCGGAAACGGGCTTGGGGCTTCCGCACTCGGCGCAGAATTTGCCGGTGTTGCCGGTCTTGCCGCAGCTGCACGTCCAACCGTTCGCGGGCGCTGCCGGTGCTGCGGGAGCAGGCTGCTGTGCTTGCTGCTGCGCACCCATCTGATAGAGGTTCTGCGCGTTCATGCCGCCGGCCTGACCTGCCATGTTCATGCCCATGAAGGCCATCGCGGAGCCTGCGCCCTGATTGCTTGCAGCTGCCTGCATCGCGGAGGCCTGCGCACCGACCAGGTGGGCTGCGGCTCTTGTCGGGTCCATAAACGCGACGTTGCGCTGCATCTCCTTGAGCATCTTCTCGTCTTCCTCGCTGGCTTTCACACTGGAAACGCCGAACGACACGATCTCAAGACCGCGCAGGTCGCGCCACTTGGAGGACAGGACCTCGTTGAGCGCGTCGGCAAGCTCCATCGTGTGGCCGGGGAGAGAGGAGTAGCGGATGCCCATGTCGGAAATTTTTGCGAACGCGGGCTGAAGGGCGGTCAGTAATTCGGTTTTCAGCTGGCCGTCCAGACGGTCGCGGGTGAATTCCTCCGAGACGTTGCCGCAGACGTTCGTGTAGAAGAGAATCGGGTCGCAGATGCGGTAGCTGTATTCGCCGAAGCAGCGAAGGGAAATGTCGATGTCGATGCCCGCGCGCTGGTCGACGACGCGGAAGGGAACGGGAGAAGGCGTACCGTATTTGTTGCCGATGAGCTCCTTGGTATTGAAGTAGTAGATGCGCTGGTCCTTCGGGGGCTCGCCGCCAAAGGTAAAGCGCTTGCCGATGTTTTTGAAGGTGGCAAGAATGCTCTGGCCGAGAGAGCCGGAGAAAATGGAGGGCTCGGTCGAGGAATCATAGACGAATTCGCCGGGCTCGGCGCAAAGCTCCGTAACCTTGCCCTGGTCGACGATGATCATGCACTGACCGTCGGCAACCGCCACGACAGAACCGTTTGAGATGATGTTTTCCGAGCCCTTGTAGTTGGTGCTGCGCCCGGAAACGCGGTGCAGGCCCTTGACGGCCATGACGTTTTCAGGAATGGCTTCACAGTAGAAATACTCCTTCCACTGGTCGGCCATCACGCCGCCGGCGGCGCCCAATGCTGCGTTGATAAGTCCCATAATGTAACTCCTTTTTCTGAAATCTGAAGCTCTGACGCGCAGAGCCCGCGGCGCAGGGGAGAACGCGTGCTGTGTGCCCTCTGCGGAGGCCGGGTAATGGTGAGACGGTGCGCGGGTGGAAAAGGTTCCCGGAGACGGGAGGACCTTCCACGAGCTATTATAGCAGATAAATTGCGTTTGCGGTATGGTTGTTTGGGCTGTTGGAAGAAAAATTTGTGGGAGGGCCGCAGGGCCGGAAATTCATGCGCATTTTTTATTGGCATTTTGCGTTTCTGGAATGCGTTTTTTCTTCCGAGAATGCGGAACGTCTAAAACGGCTGGGTGCACTGAAAATACAAGAAAAACCTGTAAGCTCAAGGCTTTCAAGAGACTGTGTCATGTGAACACTATGGATCGACCGGAAACTGTACGGGAATACTCCGCCAGCGGAGCTGGCTCCGTGCCCCTGCGCATTTTCTTTTGGCTATGCCAAAAGCTGCGATGCTTTGCATCGCGGCCATCTGACGATGGCAAAATGCTTGTGGTCGAACCCGATGAGGTCGGTTCGGTATACGGATAACAAAAAAGAAACCATCCGAGAGGATGGTTTCTTTTTGTGTTTTCACTACACTATAGATGAACACACATCTTGTCGGAGTGACTCCGATCAACTACAAAATCAAGCACGCTTCTGTAAAAATGTTTTCTCTGCCATGTGGATCACGAAGTCGCGTTCGTCCGAATCAGCCTTTGCAAAATCGATCTGATACCGCTGACAGGTTTTGCGGAAGTGGACGACGTAGGCCAGATCCTCT
Organism: Oscillospiraceae bacterium; assembly: GCA_916988195.3. Lineage (GTDB taxonomy): Bacteria > Bacillota > Clostridia > Oscillospirales > Oscillospiraceae > CAG-170. The sequence goes on along the minus strand of CAKASQ030000029.1, from coordinate 26,046 downwards.
TTCGTCGGAGGCGCGACATAGCCGTTCGGCGCGGCAAGCGCGTCCAGTTCCAGATATTTTTTGTTCTGCATCTGTCAGACCTCCTTCAAGTATTGCCCGAATAATTCCCGTGCAGCATCGCCGTCGATCAGAAGCAGGAATGGGTCAAACCGGCTGAATGGGATCGCGCCGTAATTTCGCATATAGTGTTCCCGAAGCTGCGTCGTTTTCGCTTTCAAATAAATTGCACCGCCGTAGCCGTAATCGATGGAAAGCTGAATTCCGAACGCCAGCAGTGCTGCACCGATCCCAGCGTATTTTCTAGGCTTGGACAGTGTCGGATTTCCGCTGGGTGCGCTCTCCATATACTCCACATAAACCAGCACGCCCTCCGGCATATCCCGGTAAGCGGCAAGTCCGACCAGCTCTCTGGTCGCATCCAGTTCCAGCGCATATTTTTCGAGCGCAGCATCCTGAATAAAATCCGTGCGCCAGTCGGTTTGCCAATGCTCTTGTGCTGTCTGCTCAAAATCAGCGGCAGTTGCTTCCCGAATAGAGGCGGGAAGTTTTGCGCTTGTTTGGCTTTCGACGATGTAATAGCAAGGCTGCATAGCGGCTGCTCCTTCAATTCTTGATTTATTATACCACAGCTCTCAGAAAAACGCAAAGAAGAGTTTTCCTGATCTGCTTCCGTATCCGGTTTACAGCCGCTGCTGAGAATGCCCAACAGTTCTTTCTTCGACCATTGCCGTTTCCGCACCTGGTCCAGATACCATTTGCGCATATCTCTTGTCAACTCTGCTTCCATGATCACCACGTTCAGCGTCCAGCCAATTTTCATCGCCAGCCGGAGGAGCGTTTGGTCATTTTCATAGGTCTTGCAAAAAACGCGCATCCGGCGCACGTTGCGCGGGGAAAAGCCTGTGCGGTCAGGGAAATTTGCCCGTAAAAACTCTGCGGCTGCGACCGCTGCACCTTTCTCCGGACGCTGGTTGATAGCCCTGCCGATGGCATGGATTTCGTCCATCTGCGGAAGATTTTGCGCAAGAATTGCGGTCAATTCCCGGCACATCGTGCCGTAATCTACAGGTTTTCTGACGTTCATAGCTTCTCCTTTCCGCGCCGCTGCGCATCATATATTTCGTCGTTTTGCGAATAGCCTGCTACAATATTTTGTGGTATGATTGCTCCGTTCGTTTGATTCTTACGAGGGAGGAGCAATCATGCAGTACACCGATGCCGAAGCCGCCCTGATCGGCGGTCTGATTTCAACCTATTTCTTTCAGCCTGCCGTGTCCGCATCCTTGAAAGATGCCTATAGCCGCGTTTTGGAGCATCTGCATCAGAATGCCCTCACTTCTTCTGACCTACAGCAGATCCGAAAGGCTGTGAATTTTCTGATGCCCATGTGCCAAGCAAACCGACAGACGCAACGGGAGCTTATGGGTGTCAATGCAAGGACAACAGCGCTTCTGAATGGCTCACGGTAATCGTGGATAACGTAAAAGGCACGACGCTTGGTCGTGCCTTTGCTGTATGTTTTTGTTGACCGCTTCATTCAGCTGGTGCGGCTTTCCAGTACTCTTTTTTGAAGTGGACTTTGTGGTAAAGACTTTGCTTGCCCACACAAAGAGGTGCAGCATGGAATCGAACAAGTAATCTCTTTTTACCTATTTATCGTTTGCTTGATTTCCGCGCCGCTCTTGATCCGTACCAGCACCTCATCAGCGGAAAGGACTGTCACGCGCTCTACGATCTGACGGACGGCGTTTTCGTTCCATTCTGTGATTGTCGGCGCGGCGTTCTCTATAGTTTCTTCTGCCTGCTTCATGCGGGTGCAAACGCGGTCAGCATCCATGCTGCTTTGCAGGATCGCTTCTTTCTGCTTTTTAAGCGTGGTCTGCTCGGCCAGAATTTCTGCGAACTGCGTATTGCAGGCTTCTTTATCTTCTGCGTCAACGGCTTCCGCCAACAGCTGCTGGAATTGCTCGTCGAGCTGCACCAAGCGGTGTTCAATGTCGGCAAGGCTCATTGTCTGACCCTGCACCGGCAGGAGTTCAAGAGATACCGCATTCTTGATGCGGTCAAGTAGCGCAGGCTTGTCGCTCATGACAGAGTTGATGGCTGCCAGAATCGCGTTTTGCAGCGGTTCTTCCTTGATTGTCGGGGAATCGCGGCAGTATTTTGTGCCGTAGTTCAGGCGGCTGGTGCAGCGCCAGACGGGATATTTTCGCCCGAGCGAGGTCCATGTGCATCGCCTGTAGAGTGTTCCGCATTCGCCGCACACGAGCCTGTCTGATAAGGCGTATTTGCTTGTATAACAGGAGCGTCCTGTCACAGCCGTTTTGGACGGGCTGCGCAGGGCACTCCGACGCGCCATTTCTGCTTTCACTGCATTGTACTGCTCCCGGCTGACGATGGCTTCATGGTGGTCAGGCATATAGTATTGCGCCATCTGTCCAACGTTTTTGATAACCTTCTTGCTGATGACATCTGTCCGGAATGTTTTCTGGAGCAGAACGTCGCCGCAGTACTTCTCATTCGTCAGGATGCCCTTGATGGCTGTCGTTGTCCATTTGGATTCCCCAAGAACCGTTTTGATCTGATTTTCTTCCAGCCAGTCTTGCAGATTTCGCAGGCTGGCGCCGCTCTCATATCGCTTGTAGAGTTCGCGCACGATTTCTGCTTGTTCTGGTATGACGCGAAATTTGCCATCTGCGTCTTTTTCATATCCGTAAAGCCGGTAACAGGGAACCTTGAGCGTTCCGACCTTTGCGTGCATCTGCCGCCCACGCCGGATATTGCCGGAGATGGATTCACTTTCAGACTGCGCCATCGCGCCGTACATGGTGATCATAAATTCACTGTCCGCTGGAAGCGAGTTGATATTCTCCTTCTCGAAGAGAACCCCAATCCCAAGCTGCCGGAGAATGCGCGTGTAATTGATGCAGTCGAGCGTGTTGCGGGCAAATCGTTGGATGGACTTTGTAAGGATGAGGTCAATCTTTTTCTGTTTGCACTGACGGATCATCCGCAGGAACTCCGTGCGCTTTTTCGTGGATGTGCCGGTGATGCCCTCATCCGCAAAAATCCCAGCCATTGTCCATTCCTTGTTGGACATGATTTTGTCGGTGTAGTATTCGCATTGCGCTTCATAGCTGCTGGCCTGTTCTTCTTCCTTGGTCGAAACACGGCAATACGCCGCAACGCGAAGCTGCTTGGTGACCGCAGCCGTTTGCTGCAATTCTGGCTTGGGTGGAATGATAATGACGCGCGGTTTTTCGTCTGTCATGCAAGGTCTTCCTTTCCGATGATTTGCCCGTTTTTAAGCTGCAAGCGCACCGCCTGTTGTGTCACCAGCACAGCGGAGACTGTGCTTTGCAGCAGCTCCGCATTGAGTTCTGCCGTGCATTCGAACGCTGTAAACAGCCGCCGCAGGCGCTCTGTTTCGTATTCTTCGTTACCGATTGCATCGTATTGTTCCTGCGCCAGCTTACAGATCAGGCTTTTGGCAGCGTCCTCGTCGAGCGGTTGGGTGTTCAGGATCTCGTCCAATTCAGCCTGCGTGGTGCTGTTCGGTGCAAACTGTTTTTCAGGCTGTGTGATGCGCTCCGGCTGCTCTGCCAGCCTGCCGAGCAGATGTACGACCTGCTGCTCGATCTCCGGCGTAGGCAGTTTGGAGCAGACCCGCTTGAGCGCTTTCTGTGCAGGCGTCCGCTCCGGCAGGCGCTGTTTGGTCTGCCGCTTCTCGGCGGCTGCTTCAAATAATTTTATGTCAACTAATCTCGGATAGCTGTCTGCCCCAGTGTACTTGGTGTTTTCCAAGATTCGTGCGATCATGTTCTTGTTCCAGCTCTTGCCCTCGTCATAGACGGGGCCGGTCTTGCTCATCTGTTCTGCGATTTCCTTCAGCGATGCGCCAAGCGTATATTGCAGGAAAATGTCCTGCACAGCCTTTGCTTCCGGCTCATTCCGGATGATCTCGCCCATGCGCATCTGGTAGCCAAACGGCAGCTTCCGATTTCCCATCAGCGTCGTGTCCTTTCAATCTGTTCCGTCAGCTCCAGCCCATTTTTCAAGCGGAAGCGCAGGCACTCGTTGCTGTCTACGATGATCTTTTCCACAAGCGCATCGAACAGCTCCGCATCAAAGCTGTCGAGGAAGTCCGGCCCGTCCTCCAGCGCGTCCATAAGATCGCGGGTGCGGTCTGCCAGATCGTCGCTGTCGGTGTCGAGAAGCCTTGCCTTTTCCTGTTTCAGCCTGCGGAGCTGTTCGCTGAGTTTGTTGTTGGAAGATATAAAAGTGTCAGGGTCAACGCCGCCCGTCTGTTGAAGCTGGGTCAAGAATTGAACCTGACTGAGAATATCGGATATTTTTTTGTTGAGAGAGATAACATCCTCGCTCCAGAGCATTCGGCTATAGCGGATTTTCTGGAGGTTTGAGAGCATTTGTGTGAAGATGGGGTTACCGTGGTGTTTGAGCTTGTAATAGAGGCGACAGAACGTGGCCATGATCTCTTGTTCGTCGATTTGAGAAATGCTGCATTTTTCACTCGATTCGCTGTGCAGTTTGCAGGACCAATATGTCCGATCTCTATCTCGCCGCAGTCTGAACGGCGAACCGCAATTCCCACAAACCATCCGCTGGCGAAATGGAGTGTCTAATTTGAGATCCGATGCATTCCGTTTACTACGCTCCCGCATCAACTTCTGAGCGGCATTAAATATGTCCTTAGAAATAATTGCAGGGTGTGTATTTTCAACGTAGTACTGCATCCGTTCGCCGTTGTTTTTCTTTTGGATGGTTGGAAATGTCGCCGTTGTATAAGTTTTTTGCCAGAGAGAATCTCCGGTGTATTTCTCGTTTGAAAGTATATATGAAATGATCCATCTGCGCCAAGGACGGTCAGCCCCATTTGTATGCAGCGGGATTCGAGAAGCATTTAGCTGTTCGCTTATGGCGTCCATACTTTGCCCGCTTAGATATGACATGAAAATCTGACGTACAATTTCCGCTTGCTGTTCGTCAATGTATATCTTTTTATCGACAGTTTTGTAACCGTAGGGAAGGAATGGGGGAATGAAGGTACCATCTCGCATCCTTTTTTGATATCCCCACTGGACATTCCCTGAAATCGACTCGCTACCCTTCTGCGCCAGCGATGCCATGATTGCCGTGACCATCTCACTGGATACCTTACTGGTGTCGATGCCCTGTTCCTCGAACTGGACGCTGACGCCAAGCTCTTTGAGTTCCCGAACGGCTGCAAGGCAGTCCTTTGTATTTCGGGCGAACCTGGAGATGCTCTTGACCAGAATGCGGTCGATTTTTCCTTTCCGGCAGTCCTGCATCATGCGCTGAAAATCTTCGCGCTTTTCAACCGACGTGCCGGTGATGCCCTCATCGGCATAAATGTCAACCATTTCCCAATCTGGGTTATTGGAAATAAGCTCGGAATAATATTGATTCTGGACGCGATAGGAATTGAGCTGATCCTCACTGGAGGAGCTGACGCGGGCATATGCTGCGACGCGCAGTTTTCGTGCAACGAGCTCATCGTGCGCCGGGATGATTATGACGCGCTGCTGTTCCAGCGCAAGATTTCCGTCGGTCTGCTTCTTTGCCATGCTGTTCACCTCCCTCTGCAGCAACACACACTACCACACCAAGGGCGTAATAGCTATAACCAAAACGGAGAAAAATCAAGCGTAAAGTGTGAAATTTGCACCAAGCTCGACCGCGATCCGCCGTGCGATCTTTTTGATCTCAGTCTCAGAAAATCCGACCATTCGGAGTGCCTTCAGGAGCTGACAGATGCCTAAAAAATCAATATTGGGATTCATAATGTTCTCCTTTTACCACGGGGCGGCTCTGTTTGCGCAGAGCCGCCCCTGCTTTTGAAATTTTGATGCTCGCTCCTGTTCGACGCTTCTTCCCGGAGCCAAGGCAGCTACTGAACGGCAGCTGGCGCTGCTCACGGGTCTGCACCCCTCCGAGGATCTCTCCGAGCTGCCCCCATTACGTTCCGTTGTGGCTGGGCAGGAGTACCATTGTCCGCGGACAAGATCATTGCGAGGCAGCTTGCCAAAGCTGCTTTTGGATGGATGGGTACCGCTCGTCACCTTCTTGGGCCGTCTTTATACAGAAAATCTGTACAGGTGGTCTTCGCGCATCCTCCGCATCGCTGTTCCATTTCTGGCTCATCCGCTTGATGTCATTTCAGTCGCTGGATATGTACTTTTCAAGCTGCATGAGGCGGACTGAAAATGTCCCCTCAATGCATAGGCCACGGGAACGGCTTTTTTATAAGGTCGTTTGAAAAATTTTTTTAATTTTTTTCATACGGATAGCAACTGCTGCCTGGGTACACCCCCATCTTCGCGCAAGCTCTTCTTGACCATGTCCCTCAAGTGTGACATAGGTAAGCAATTCCAAGTCCTTTTTGTTTAATTTCATAATGGCGCGAAGTAATCGCGCATCCTCCAATGTGTCAATCCATGCATAACGGCCTGGAAATGCACTTTCATCAAAAGAAGCTGAAAGCGCCTCGTTTTTCCGAAACAGCGCAGACCGGCGTTCATCGTCTGGACTGTCAATTTCCAGTGGCGGCATTTGTGTCGCCCTGCGCTCATAAGCGCGGTTACGACAGAAGCAGTACCAGTCGTATTCATAAATCTTCTGTATTGCCGCTTCACTCATACCGGCATCTGTATATTCTTTTCGAAGGCGCAGCCATTCATGGTCAAATTTTGCTTTTTCCTGTGCGCAGTTGAATCCCATTACGGATTCCTCCAATCTTTTGAAATTTTGAGAAAGCCAAAATTTCAAAAGCGGAGGCGCGCGGGGATGGATACAAAAAACAGCTATCGGTGTACATCTGCCTTTTCCAGCAGATATGCACTGATAGCCGTTAGTTTTTACATCCGATAGTGTATGCCGTACATATATGGGGTTCTTGTCGCATCCTGCAGCAGTTTTTTGGGTCAAAAGCCATGCTACAGTATGCTGGTTAGCTGATCACCGCAAGAAGCGGCGTTGCCGCTTCCATATCTCCACAGAACGCATAAAACACTCCATTCCCAGCGGAAATGGAGTGCCTAGGGTCATACAGGTAGACTCCCAACTCCGCCGTTTTTTTATATGGCGGAAACGGGAGTATCCTTTATATACTCTATTGGTGGCCATATTTCGCCACCTATAGAACATTTTCTAGTTGGGTTATTTCATGTAGAATATCGTCGACGGAGGTGATCTATCGGTGGTAGAATTACATGAGCCGGTTTCCGAGCGAATCGGCAAAATCCTGCGGGAAAACCGCGAAGCGCAGGGACTGACCCGGCAGCAGCTTTCTGAAAAAAGTACAGTTAGTGACCGACAGATCTCCGCGATCGAGTTGGGCGAAAAGGGACCGAGCATGAACTCGTTGGAACTGCTTCTGCGCAGTCTCGGCCTTTCTGCCGATCAGATATTTTACCCGGAGCTGACCGAAAAAGATCCGATGCTGACGCAGATCACGCATCTGGCCGCATCCTGCACGGAGCAGCAAAAGCGAATGGTCGTTAGATTCATTCGTATGCTTCAGGATGAAGAACACGGGGACTAAAAATAGCGGTGTTCGCTGGAACACCGCTATTTCTCTGCTTCTCTGATATATCGTTTTACAACTTGTAACAATTCTTGTGCAAGAAGCTGTTCGGAAGTGGCGTTCAGCAAGGTTTGCACCATTTCATATTCCACAACGCCCTCCAGTAGCGTATCTACCGATACATGGAACGCATTTGCTAATCTAAGGCAAAGCGTCAAGTTCGGGCGTGCCTCGCCGCGCTCAATCTTGGATACTCGTTTTTGATCGGCCCCAATACGCGCTGCCAATTCATCCTGCGTAAGGTGGCACCGCTTTCGTAGCTTCCGGACATTCTCTCCAAGCTGAACATATAACAAATGATCTGAGTGTACGTATTCTTCTTTGTATTTCGTCATCTGTTACCATTAGTTTGTCATATTTCTCCCTTTTTGTAAACATCAGCAGTGACGTATTTTTACGTCAAAATCGCCGTATTTTACTTCATAATATTGAGTTTGCAGTGACATTTCTTCCAAGGACATTTGCAAATGATGTTCAAATGCAGCATTTTTCATTCTCCTTACTTATCGTATCCATTGGGGTTCTGTTTCTGCCAGTTCCATGTGTCGCGACACATATCGACGAGACTGTGTTCCGCCTTCCAGCCGAGCACATCCAAGCTCCTGGCGGGATCTGCGTAGCAGGCTGCAAGATCGCCGGGACGGCGGTCTGTGATCTCATACGTTTTCCGTTTGATCTATCTGCGCTTCCGTGTCAGTTGCGTTTCCATTTGATGCAGCCACAGCAGGTGACAGTGCCGACAGCAGGAAAACTAAAGACAAAATATCGTTGCTTTGTTTTCATTTTTTCCTCCTGCTTTATGCGATGGAATTCTTATAGCTTATTCCCTCAATCCCTCCGGCTCCATTTGCGTTACGATCACGGCCTGTGTCGCAGCAATCGCTTCCTGCCACTGCTCGGTTCCAGGCGGGCAGGCCACATACAGAAGCGCCCCCTCCGGCTGCAGCGGCAGGTTGTGCCAGATGTTCGATATTGCAAACGGCAGCGGGGCCTTGACAGTGGCGCGGAGCTGATACAGCCCGTTGCCTTCTTCAAATCGGACGCCATACTTAGACGGACAGACGTAACCGTCCGCGCTCCAGCCGCGATCTATACACACGTCATCCAGCTTGACCCACGCATCGCTTCCCTCCGGCGCAATGGAGAACTCGTACCAGCCCACGTTGTCCGCGCCAAAGTAGAATTCCAGATCTCCGCAGACGCTTTCTCCAACAGGGGCGTCTGCGTTTGCGCTCAGGGCGGTGGTGCCGCATTTCTGACGGCGTCCCTCCGGCCAGTTTTTCGGGCATTCGCCGCAGCGGGCGAAGCTTTCCACCAGCAGCAGTTCTTCCCCCGCGCACCAGGCAGACTGCCACGCCGCTGATCCCGGCTGCCTGTACACCCGAAGCAGGGTGTGATCGTCCGTGATGCAAATGTCGTGCCATGTGGCCGTGACTTTGTTGGTTTCTTCCCGATGAAGCTGATAGCGCGTACCTTCCGCGTCTGCGTCAAGGGGAACGCGAAGCAGACGGTAGCCTTCGCCGTGGATTTTCTCGTTTTCACACAGGCCATCGCTTGCCTCCGCGCTCACAGCAATCCAATCCTCGCAGCCCTCCGGGGCAAGGAAATAGCTGGCCGCCTCCTCGTTCGGCAGGGCAACATAGCAGCAGTCGATGACCTCCGGCCCCGCTTCGGCGGGATCGCCCTCCTGGAAAAACCAGCTTTGCGGGCAGTCGGCGCAGCGCCGCATGGGCAGAAGCTCCGGCAGCTGCTTACCCGTCTTCGGGTCGCTTCCCACGACGAGCAGCGTTGTCTGATCCTTGATCTCAAGCGACCATAGCTCCTGCACCTCAGCGGGCGTCACCCCGACCGTCGTAGTCCTGAGCTGATAGCGTCCGTCTGCTTCATCCGCGAAGCGGAATCCGAACTTTGAAATATGCGAGGGCTGCTGATGCACCCGGCTGTGCTCCTCTGACTGGCCGCAGGTTCCCAGCCAGTGCGCCTCGTCGAGCTTCTGCCAATCGTCGCTGCCCTCGGGGGCGATGGAAAATTCATAATCGCCGATGTCCGCTGTGGCAAAGAAGATTACCAGATCGTAGTCCCCGTCGCTTTCAGGAGGGAGAAATGACGGATCTTCTGCCTGTTCCGGTTTGGCTGGGCGCGCTTGCGGCGTAGGCTGTGCCTCAGTGGGCTGCTCCACCCCTGGCGGTTGCTGCACAGCAATATCTAGCTGCGCACTACGACTTTGTTGATGGCAACCGCTCAGCATCAACACCGCAATCACAAGCAGCAGGAGACACATCACACTTTTTCGCTGCAGAGTAACGACTCCTATCATAGAACATACCTCGCGATCATTCTGTCTCATGACCTGTGCTGGTCAATCCTGGCATATTTCCGTAATAGCCACAGACCAGACAAGTCCCCATACCACCGACTTGTGCGTAGTGACTTCCGTAAAGATAAGTCCTGCACGCTGTGCATAGTCGGTTTTTCACTGCCAATCATGACGCCTTTGTTCTGATACGGTATAGCAAATTCAATCTGGTATTCTGGCACGTACTCTGCAACATATGCTGCATTGCGTGTCCTTTGAACTGGTGCCGAATGGTGCTGGAACCAACGTGTGGGCAAAAGAGTTCTGTGGGCCTTTGACAGATTTGGCAAGCTACTTCCTTTCACCTGAACAGGATGAAGAATGGCCGCTGGAAAATACAATGCCATCTTCAGAACAGCTGTTCCGTGAATACATAGAAACATATAAGAAATACACATAGTACAATTGCTATATGCTTACGCCGATGCATAACGGCAGCAGTCTTCTCTTGGTCGCTGGCCAACATATCAATAACGGCCAAACAGTTAAGTGTAGTTTTTGTGTCTTATAGAGTCTTGCTTTGACGAGTCCCATTATGCTCCTGCGGGAAACCCATTGTGCAATCAAGAAAGTGTCCGAATTCGTGCAGAATCGCGCTGGCCTCGAAAACATAAATCCGCTTCTCTGTGTATGCCGCCGCGCCGATGCAATTCACGCCGAGCTTGCGGCTGAGATCTGCAAGGTACTCCGTGCCGATCACGAACGTCCAGCCGTTTTCATTGAAAGCATCAAGGATCGGCTGTGGAACCTTGCGGAGTTCCAGCAGGAATGCGTTCACATTCCACTGTATCAGATTTTCCACTGTGACCGGTGTATCGGGCGGCGTGACGGTCAGGTTCTGCGTCAGGACGGCATGAAGAAGCTGTGCGGCTTCAGCGCGTGTGACGAGTTCCGCTGCAGTCTTGTTCTCAGCACAAAGCCCAATCTTCTTGCCGACGCGCAGGGCGTTTTCACCGGGAGAAAGCCAGTCAAGACTGTAGAGCGTCGCGTCATAGAGCGGGATTCCGGCTGCCGCGAATACAGTCCGATAGAGTTCACCGCGGCAGATAAAGCCGTTTTCATCCCCAACCACAGTCGGGTCTAACCAACCGCTGCGAACGGCGATCTGGACGGCATTCGCAGATGCTTCTTGCCAAGATGTGCCTTCCGGCTCGGTGTCAAACGCGCGGCAGAGCATCGTCGCCCACTGGCTGACCGTGATCTTCTCGTTCGGTGAGAATCTGCCGGATGCCGTTCCTCTCAGGATGCCAGCGTCGGCAAGATATGAAACGGCTTCCGCGTAAGTTGCTTTCTCCGACACGTCCGTAAAGCCTGTGGAAAAAGCAAAAACCGGTACCGTCAGCAGCATCGACAGCACCAGCAGAATGGATATGAACTTGATTTTTCGCATAGAAACATCCTTTCTTAGATTCAGATTTTTCTTTCTGTATTGGTTCTCAGCTAGAGTTGGCACTTCAAGCTACGCCGTGGTGTCGCGGCGCTGGTGACAGCAAAAGCGCGGACGTTCCCCTTGGCGGGAGCGTCCGCGTTGTTATTTGTCCTCATTTATAATGTATAAGTTTGACGTGCAGCTTCCGTTTTCTCGGTGGCGGCGCTGGCGCTGGATGTATCCGGCGCGTTCTAAGTCATTCAAGGCACGCTGAACCGTGCGCGGCGAGAGGTGCAGGTCGCGGGCTATCGTCTTGATGCCCGGCCAGCAGCTCCCGCCGCCTGCACGGTCACGGAGGTACATATAGACTGTCCGCGCCCGGTGCGGCAAATCAGGATCGGCGTAAATTTCACCGAAGAAGCTCATTTCTCGGCATAGCTGCTCATATAGTCATCCGCTTTCGGTATTGAGACCGGCCTTGGCTGGGAATACAGGCTTTTCTTGATATTCATCAGCAATTCCTCCTTTCCTGCGTAGTAAACCTCGCGTTGAGCGCGCTCCGATGTTTGATATGGTTCTTCAAATGAGATGCCCCACTTGAAATATAATTGCAGCTTCGTGCGCATGGGATGGGTCCCGGTTTTCATCACGACGAATTCTCCCTTCGGGAGACTTTTCAGCTCGTCCGGTGAGAGCAGCGCACGCTCCACCATCTGCAAGCTCTGGCTGTTGCTGTCCTTTCCCTTACTGATGGAGCCGGTCAAAACGGTCCGGCTGCCGAGAGCTTTGGAGAGCGTCTCTGCCGTCTGGCTGTTCGGCGCAAAGCCGCCGAAGATCGTATCCTGACAGTTATCGGCTATGATCTCCGCGCCCTCCTTGCCGTAATTCTTTTCGAGCTGCGCAAGGCTCTGGATGATCGGCACGAGCGTCAGCTTGCGGCTGCGGCCTGCGGAGAAGAGCGGCAGAACGTCAAAGGGCGGCATCGTACCAAATTCGTCACAGTAAAATACCACGCGCTTTTTCAGCTTTCCTTCGTTGGCGTTCGCAATGGAAAACAGCTCACGCGACAGGTTCTGGATCATAAGCCCTGCCATGAAGTGCTTTGTCGGATCTTCTTCCGGAATGATCAGGAAGATCGCACACTTCTCGGAGGCGAAGTGCTCCGCATCGATTGGACTGTCATAGCAAAGCACCTGTTCCTGCTCGGAATCTATGAATGAATTCAGGCGGGAAAGCACCGTGGACATGACGGAAGCCATGCCTTGTTCGGAGGAACTGGTTGCTGCGGTCGCCATCCAGCCTGCCTTATGCGTATCCGGCAGGCTGTCTATCAGAACCTGAAATCCATTCTTCTTTCCCATGGGAGCCATCAGTTCCTTTACCAGTTTGAATACGGACATGATATGCCGCTTGTCATGGCCTGCGCTGTCCGGCGGAATGAACTCAGACAGCGTCATGATCACGGTTGCCAGCACGCCCTCTGCTGCGTCATAGAAGTACGAATTCTGCCCGCGATCCTGCTCGTCGCCGCCCGGATTGATGATGGTTTTAGCTAACACCTTTGCGTACTTTTCCGCATTTGCCCGCGCCTTCAGGTTGTTCGGATGCTCACGGGCCACGTCCATGTAACGGTTGACCAGCGTCATCAGATTGTTTCCATCCGAGCGGATCGGGTTGCGCAGGTCGACCACTGATACGCGATAGCCATAGTACTTCTGCGCGATCCTTCCGCAGTTGCGCGCGAGGTCACCCTTCGTATCCAAAATCAGGAAACTCATACCACAGGCACAGGCAAATTCGATGTTGGGATACAGGAAGAACGCAGTCTTGCCGACACCGGATGCACCGATCATCAGGCAATGCACATCGTCGCGATCCACCAACGCCTCCAGTCGTTTGCCGCGCTGCACACTTCCAAGAACCAGCCCCTGCACGGTCGGGCGCTTCTTTCCGGCACGCCATGCTGCAACGTCAAAGGGAATCGTGACGTAGGCTTTTCGGATCTCCTGATCCGTCGCCCAGCGAGCTGTTCCATACTGACCGTCACCAACGGTTTTGGACTTGATGCCGTTGAGCGAATAATTATTTGTGAGGACGGAGAGCAGAACGATGAACAGCACGATCACCACGCCGACCGCAATCAGCGGTACTACAGACTCAGGCATGGGACAAGTTCCTCCTTCTGGGTATGGAGCAGATCGTCGTTCCAGTCCTTCAGTTCTGGCACGAGCCGCTCTGTCATAACGCCGCGCTCATGCAGAAGGTCTGCCATACGTTCACTGGCTTTGTGTCCAGCATCGTCGTTGTCAAGGCACAGATAAACAATCTGCGTGTCCGGTTTCAGCATCTGCACCACCGGAATCGGCGACGTGCCGCAGCAGGCAACATAGCTATGTTCCTGCCACTGGCGCGGATTCATGGAAATGTAAGAGAGCATATCAATGGGCGCTTCAAACACATAAAGACTTCCATCTGTGCCGGTATGATGAAAACTGTAACGCGGATCGCTGGACTCGACGTTCAGGCGAAACGCTTTGCCGAAGCTGTTCGTGCTGCGCAGATGGGCATGGCGCGGACAGCCGCCTTCGTCCGTGCCGATGAACACAGCGTTGTGATGCGCCGCGTCCTCGTAGAGCAATTTTCTGCGGGCGAAATATGAAACCACATCCGCATCCAGCCCGCGCGTTTTTAGGAGATACGCAAACACGCGGTGCATATTTGCGTTTGGAACAGGCGGTGCGAAGGGCTTTTGATCGACCTGTTCCTGCTTTTTTGCCTGCGGATAAACCGGCTCCATGCTCTCGCCCAGCAGCATGGACATGGCTTCGACGTAGCTTTTGCCGTAATATTTTTGTACAAAACTGACCGCGCGGCCGCCCTCATTCGAGGCATGGTCGAACCACTCGCAGCCGCGCACCGTAATGCTGTGGTCGCTGGCAAGCCGCTTTTCCCGCCCGGATTTGATGAACTTTTCCCCTTGCCGGAGAAGAAATTCTTCGAGATCAATGGTTGCGGCACGTTCTTTTTGTTCTGGGGTAAATTCTATGTACTGTGCCAAAATGCACCTCCTGTTATTGTAATGTCTGACCGTAATTTTGTTCGTGGTCATCCTGCTTATGCCCCATTGCCAGCCGCTTCTGCATGAGCTTTTTGCGGCGCTTGGAGTCGATGCGGATGCCCATTGGATTGCTGGGCGGCGCGGCATTGTCGCGGAAGATTTGTCCCATCTGGTGAAACAGGCGGACGGTTGAATTCAGAAGATACTCGGATGGAAGCTGTACATCGTGAGAAGCTGTGGATGAAGTATTTTCATCTGCAAGCGTCGGATTTGTAGAAGCGTCTGTAGAAGTTTTCTCCGCAGACGGTTCCTCATCTTGCGAAGATTTCTGTTCAGACGCTGTCTGCGTCTGCTCCATCTGCTGCCGCAGACGCTCCGCTTCCTGAATAATGGCATTCTTGATCGCGCGGAATTCTTTCTGCTGCGAGAGCGGATTATGCTGACGGGGCCGGTTTTTGTAGTAGCCCTCCAGCGTATCGCGTACACCATTCCAGACGGAATAGTACGCCGCCACCTCCGGTAGCTTTTCGAGTTCGTCCACGATTTCATCAACCTTGTCCTTGAGCGACTTTTTGAGATAGGCATACTGCTTTTTTCCGCTGACTGTGCGCAGTTCCACCGAAAGCTCCAGCAGCTTTTCTTGGATGGATGCAGGCGGTTCGGAGACGGATTCCATACAATCAACCAGATCGTGCATG
Source organism: Oscillospiraceae bacterium (assembly GCA_916988195.3). GTDB lineage: Bacteria > Bacillota > Clostridia > Oscillospirales > Oscillospiraceae > CAG-170. The sequence continues at coordinate 10,941 of CAKASQ030000029.1, read as the reverse complement.
GCTGTCCGCGCCGCTTCGGTTACGTCCTTATAAGCTGCATCCTTCCGAATATAGAGATTTTCCAACTCTGCCTGAAAGATGCTGTTGGTCATTGCAGAGCGCAATTTCACAACAGCATCCCGTTTCAAAACCGTCTCCTGATCTGTCCAGACCATCATGTGAATATGCGGGTGCGTATCCGCATCGTGGTAAGCTGCGTACCAGTGCAGTGCCGACGCTGGAATATGAAACGCTTCCGCAAACTTATTCTGTTGGCTGACGAGCAGCTTGCGCCATGCCGCTGCATTGTTATAACCAAGCCGTTCCGCGTCCTCACGATGCAGGGAATAGATGATCGTCCAGACGTTGCCGTCGTGCGCGGTCAAGTCGTGCATCGCCGCAGTCAGGTCTGTATTTTCTTCTCGTCCAAACAGACCGTGTGCGCCATGCTTTTCCGCGCCGGGGCGCGTGGCAATGTAACGCAGATAGCCGTTTTCGGATTGAAGATTTTGCATATGCGAGTCCAGCGCGGCAGAAATAAGCGCCGACGCGGTATGCAGCGTCGGCGCTTGCTTGTAGTCCTCATACTCGAAGGAATCCCGCACATCTGGGAAGTCCTTGAGCAGCTTTGCGACCATCTCTTTCTGCTTTTCGGTTGCTGGTCCCTTGCCGGTCAAGACTTCGACGCCCTCGCGCGTGGCGATATACTTCATGTATCCGCCTGCGCTTTTACGGCTGATGAAGCCGGTTTTCTGTATCAGCCGCGCCATCTGTTACCATCGACTTTGCTGCCGAAGCACCTCTGGGAACGAGATCTGGCCGTTCGTCCGCAGCACCTCCTGATAGCTTTTTCCGCGCATCTGCTGGTACGTCTGCGCGTCGATATCCGTGTCCGAAGCGAGAATATGATTGCAGACGTTTTGCTCGACCGCCTGCTTCAGAAGCAGCTTGCCGATGCGATCCCCGAACATACTGAGGATGGCTTCCAACGTTTCGCCAAGGATTTTCGGCAGAAAGTCTCCGGCGTACTCACTTTGCAGATAGCCGCAGTAGAACAGAATCGCTTTTTCGATGAACTCGCTCTGGCTGTTACATCCGTCCTGCCGGTAGAGACATTCGACCGTCGCTTTGGTGTCCGGCATGAGCCAGAGCGGGAATTTGATTTTCTTGTTTGCCATGCCAATTTTCCTCCAATTTTGTGCGCAACCCCGCTGTTTTCCTTGAAACAGCGGGACTATCTGCGCTTCCGACCCCAACAGGGCTGTTTTTGCCCTCTCAACAACCCCTGTCCGAAAGTCCCAAACTGCCCGCACTGCGGGCAGATGTGACTGCCAAGGGGTGCGCACGACCCCTTGGCTTTCTCCTGCTTCGCCGCTTGCGGCTCTTTTCTCCGCCGAAAGCCGCCTACAGGCGGTTTCCTTCTGCGTTTGTCGCTTCAGCAATGCTCCCGCACGGTGGCGCAACGTCCGGTTTTGCGGCTTCTGGCGGGTACGCGCTCGGCTGTGTCCGGAAAGCCGCACAAACCGCCGACACGGGCGCGACGGCGCGGAACGCGCTGCCGGTCACAGCTGCATCTCCTGCATCTGCTCCGATTCCGACATTTTTGGCTGCGGATCGGTGGTAATCGCGTACCATTGACCATTCTCAGCCTTTCTCGCGGACACCAGCTCCTGCTGCAGCAATTTTTCTGCTGAAATGGGTATCTCCCACCCGCTTTCTCCGGCATGCGCAGGCATCGCCGCGCCCTGCCGGAGCCGCTCGGCGTCCTGGGCGTTCAGGTCAACGTAGCCGAACGGTGTCATGAAATGAAAACGATCTTCCGGGCAGGCTTCCAGCAGATCTTTGAGCGTCTGCACCGGTTTTCCGTTTTGCTCTGTCGGAAATTCTTCACAGTAAAATTCCGTAGACATTTTGATCTCCTTTTTCGTGTTTGCAGCACTCCCGCACACCGGCGCAACATCCGGTTTTGGGGCTTCCGGTGGGTACGCGCTCGACTGTGCCGCGAAAGCCGCACAAACCGCTGACACGGGCGCGAGGGCGCGGAACGCGCTGTCGGTCACATCTGCATCTCCTGTATGGGCACATCCTGCTCCTGCAAAATCTCCTGGCAGAGCTGGTTCAGCGGCTTATGTTCCCGCTGCATACAGTAGGCTTCCATCTTTTCACGCAGCACCTCTTTCTCTGCCGCATTCAGGTGATAGGTAAGAGATTGATCATCGATTCCGCTGCCATAGAGCGTGATCTCCAGCGTGTCGCAGACCTGCTGGCGCTGCATATCGTAGTTGGCATAGATATTCAGCGCATGGTCGTTTTCATCGGTCTCCACGAATGTTCCAAACACTTTGTCTACATTGAAGCACGGAACGACGTAAAAATTCAGTGTTCGGTCATCCATCGCCTCGATGCTATCCTCGAAATAAAAATTCCGCGCGGTGAGTCTGCTCGGTGTGGTCAGCTCCCGACCATCCAGCCGGTCGAGAAATATCCTCCAGCAGTCATCCTCGGACATCTCCGCTTCCTGATATGCCTGCCGTGCCGCATCCGCCACATCCTTCATCGCGTAGACCTTCCAGCCGTCCATGATATTGAGCGCAGAAAGCGTCCGCGCGTCAAAGTCCAGCTCATACGCACCGGCGATACACCCTGTGTTCTCCATGCGCTCTGCGGCTGCCGCATCGAACTGCTCCTGCGTGATCTTCTCACCGTGTGGAAATATGGCTGTAAATTTTGTGCCCGCGTTTTTGTCGGACAGATAGTTCCGCAGGTGGGCTGCCGCCTGCAACAGCTCCACGGATTCTGGCACAGAAAAATACATACTCTCTCCATTTTCGGTCACTCGAAATACCGCCTGTCGCGGCTCCTGCAAAATATCCTGACCGCTCATCGCGGCACCTCCGTTTTCTTCTGCGGCTTGCGCACAGGTTCATCCTGCTCGCAATCGCTGATGTACTCCTGCACGGCGGCAGGAACAACCTTTTCGTAGAGTCGCTGCGCCGCCTTTTGCAGCTCCGCTTCCAGCGTGGAATCGCGCTTGGCAATGTATCGCCGGAGGGCACGGAGCTTTTCTTCCTCGAATGTGATTTGAATATTTGCCTGTTTCATAATTCTCCTTCGTCAGTATGACATTCCACTCTGCGCCTGCTCATCCGGCATCGGCGCGGCAACGATTTTGTCATCCGCATGCATAAATATTTCCGGCTGCCGAAATTGCTCGGCAAACCGCTCGGCAAGCTCGTGCGGCAGGTCGGTGAAATCCGATTCGCCGAGTCCGACGATAAAGAAACTTCCCGCGACAATGTCATAAATATCACCATCTGCATCGCGCAGCGCACGGTTGAGCGGCAGTCCGTCCAGCTTTCCGGACTCGTTCGCAATCAGTGCCACCGGTTCCTCATAGGGATACACGGCTTGGATATATCCGCCGACGAGAGCCTGCATACTTTGCAGATCATCCCCGATCTGCGTTTCATACGGAGCTTTTCCCGGCTCCACCATTAAGACATTCATGTTTGTCCTTTCCTCAGTCATAGCTGATGTACGGAATTTTCAGCCAGTGCGTCCATCTGGCACCCTCGAGCTTTGTTTTGACCACGCCGTACCGCGTGCCCATCGCTTCGACCACCTCGCCGTTTCCGATATACACGCCGATATGCCCGTCGTGCCAGACGGCAAGCCCCGGCGTTTCCGGAATGGTGTCAATCGTTCCGGAGACACTTGCGGCGTGGTACATTTCATTTGCCGTGATATCCGGCATGCCATTCGTGTTGTAGATGATTTCCTCGCTCTCCGCATCTAACCAGCCGTAGCCCTTGATGAGTCCGATGCAGTCTGTCGTTCTGCCGCCGACCCACGTCTGGCGGATAAAATCCGCGTTGCCAGCAAGAGCATCCGGGTACTGCGCCAGCTTGGATTCAAACAGGCCCTCCGTCAGCACAAGGCCGAACGTACCCCACACATAGCCCCAATGCTCCTGATAGGCATGGATGGCGTACTGCACCAGATCGTCGGCGTTCTTGCCAGCCGGGTTCGTGAAGCCGGACGTGTCCAGTTCCGTGCTGCCGGTTCCGCTGCCGTAGTCGATCTGAATTGTGCTGCCCGACGCGCCGGTCCCGTCGCTGCCGTTGGCGTTGCCTGCAATCATCGTGTAGATGTGCGCGGCGTTTTCCTTGTCTTCGTCGGTGACAGCCCGACCGAGCTTTGCCGCAAGATTTTCATACGCTGCCGCCAGCGAGAGCGGCACAGTGGCGGTATAGGGTTCCTCCTGTTCTATGACGCTCCCGTCTTCCAGTTCAACGAGTACGGTTCGCGTTCTCTGCTCTGTGATGAAAAAGCAGTCCACAAACCGGTCTGCCGCGCGCTGGCTTGGCGCATTCTCGCCAAAACAGAGGGCATAAAAAATCGCCTTGACCTGTATCGGGTCAAGGCGATTGCCGTCGGTCATAGTCGCGTTGGCTTCCGCCACCGCCGAATCCAGAAGAGAAAAAGCCGTCTGCATATCCGTGATGTGCGTTTGAAACTCAGCAGGCACGGAATCCGTAAAGTTGACTCCATAGAACGACGCTTCGACCGCCAGGTTGTTGTGGTCGGCCCCACCTGCCGTGTTTGAGCAGAGGATGGCTGCGATCAGGATGACCGGTGCGAAGATGGCGACCAGCAGGAAGCCGACACCTTTGCGCCCCTTTTCGCTGGTCAGCAGTGCGGCAGCAACCTTTATGAGCATCGGAGATAGTGCCATCAGCGTCCGCCAGCCTTTCCGAACAACGCTTCCTTGTACGGCGGTGCGTGGACTTCCAACAGGTAGCGTTCGTTGCCGCACTTATAGAGGCAAACGCCACGCTGCGGGAACTTGATGAGATCAAACTCGCTGTCCTCCAGCTGGAGCATATCCATGTACGCGCGGCGGTCAATGGAACCGGCGTTGAACAAGAACTGGTGCGGCGGGATGGAGAAGAGCGGTTTTGTCATCTCGCGCACACCTGGCTGGTCAAAATCTTCGAGGTTCTGGCTTGCCAGCACCAGCGCGGATTCCTTTTTGCGCACGCGCTTGAGCGAGTTGCGGATGTACTCGATAGCGACAGGATTCGAGAGCCAGATGTAGAGTTCGTCCAGCGCCGCGACGGTGTTGCCCTCGGTCAGCAGCTTGTCTGACATATACGACAGCAGATTCAGCAGGATCGTGCTGCGCACATTCTGCGCCACGGATAGAAGACCCTTTACACCGAAGACCAGAAAGCGTGTCGAGGTCAGGTTCGTGTGCCCATTGAAGAATTTCGAGTCCGCGCCGCGGCACATGGAGTGCAGCCCCAGCAGGATCTGCTGGAGCGTTTCTCTGGTGTAGAGCTGCGGCTTCGTTTCATCAAAATTCTCGTACTCTATCTCGATAAAATCATACAATTCTGAGAGAATGGGGTAGTCCTCCGGCCGCATCTGCGAAAAGTCCGTTTCCTCTGTAATGCCCCATTCCGTGTATAGCTTCGTCAGCATGATCTCGATGGTGTCGATTTGTGCTGTCGTAAAGTCCTTATAGGTACGAAAAACATCCTTGAGGAAGGATGTGTGCTGCGCCAGCCGGGTGGACTGCCGGAACGCTTTGGGCGCGTCCACATCATATGGGTCTGCATCGGTGTCCCAGCAGCGGGGTTCCAGCAGATTGATCTTATACGTTCCCTCGATGATGTCCGCAAAGCACCCACCGAGCGCCTGGCAGAGCTCCCACTGCTCATGCTCCACATCCAACGTAATGACCGATTTCCCAGCTTCCAAAAAGTTGAGCAGAAGCAGCTTCATCAGATACGATTTTCCCTGACCGGAGTTGCCGAGAATGAGGACATTGGCGCTGGTTTTGTCTTCGTCGCGCTGATCGAAGTCTACTACGATGTTGCTGCCGTATTTGTCCTTGCCGATATAAAAGCCCTTACGGTCTGTTTTGCCGCTGTAGTTGAACGGGAACAGATTTGCGACCGAGCTGGCTGGCAGAACGCGCTCGTACTCCGTACCAAAGGCGTTGAATCCGACCGGGCTGACCGCGCAGAAGCCTGCCTGCTGCCGGAGCTTCAGCCTGTCCACGTTCAGCTTCGAGCGCATGAGCTCGACCTCCACGTTTGTCTGCAAAATTTGCAGCTCCTGCATATCTCCCGCGATCATTTCGATGTAGACCGCGCAATGGAGCAGCGGTTCTTTGTTCCGGTGCAGGGAGCCGATGAGGTTCGCCACGTCCTGCAAATTGCTCTCTGCTTCCACCGACCGCTGCAAATCCTGTGAGCTGCCGCGGTTCATGCGGTTACGGATCTCGGCGTTATGGACGATTTTGCGTTCTTCGAGCGGCGAGACCATGCGTGTATAGATGTGCAGCGTCACGCCGTGTTTTTCACCCAAATGCCGCAGGATGGCAAGATCGTCGGTCGATGTTGGATACTCGCGCAGCGCCCAAATGCAGCGGAACGTATTTCCGCAGATGTAATAGCCGGTTTCAAATTTCACGATGCTGGGCGCGATCATATCAAGGAAGGATTTCAGAGATTCTGTTTCCGCGTCGGTCTGCTTTTTTCTTCTGAAAATACTCATCCCGTCGCCTCCATGAATCGCTGACCGTCGTAGTCCTCGAAGCGCTCCGTTGTCGTGTTCTGCTCGAAGTAAATGGCAAGCAGGCGTTTGAGGTCTTCCTTTCCGGCGCGGCGTGTGGTGAAACCGTTATCGCGGAATTTTGTTTCAATGGTAGACAAGAGCGTGTACGCCGTGTTGGGCTTTTCGTTTTTGAGCCGCACGGCGAGATAGAACTCCCGCGCCAGTGTCATCTGCACCTGCTTTTCATCCAGAAATGCACGATCCTGTTCGAGCAATTCCCGAATCGCGGGGTTCTGTTCCTCCTGCATCCGGTCGTGGTAAAAAAGGCACGTCGCGTTGAAGCTCTCGCGGGAGTTCATTGCCAGCAGCTCGACACCGGCCTGCGCGCTGAGTGTATTTTGGAGCGCACGGATCTTCGCGCTGACTGCGCCAGCTGGGAGGACGCTGATATTCGTGGGCTTGATGATGTAAAAAACAAGATCACCTGCATCTGTGGAAATGCAGTAGTCTGTGATCTTTTTGACGCCTAAGAGATTCTGGGTGGACTGCCTGCGTTTGTCTTTCTTTTTCCTCATACTGCTTCCTCCCACTCGAAAATTTGCTGTTCCGTGATGTAAAAGCTCACGACGAACGAGAGAAAATCCAGCACGCTCAGTCCGTCCAGATGGATGGACAAAAACGCATACGCCGCCACCAGCACCATGGGCAGAAACAATCCAAGCTGCGTCAGCGCGAGGACTGCGATGAGCAGCCCAATGCCGATGACGGCCAAGTCCCGAAGCTGCCAGAGCCAGAGCGTGGCTTTGGCGTTCAGGTTATCAGGGTAAATATAAATACGATCACCTCCATGAACGAAAAAGCGCCGCCGCAGAAATCTTCCTGCGGCGGCGCTGGGCAGTTATTCTTCTGTTTGCGGCTGCGCCGCTTTGAGCTCCTGCACTCGCGCCAGATCAACAAAATGGGTGGCATAGCTCCGCTCGATCTCCGGGCTGCCGCTTTTGCTGAATTGCAGCGGAATGACCGGCTTGTGACCGGTCCCGTTCTTCTTGCGAACGCCCCAGCGCTTGTAATAGCAGAAGGATGGCTTCAGATCATGCGCCTGCGCATACACGCGCATCTGGTGCAGCACGAAGGACAGCCGTTTCAGATTGGCATTGCACACGGCTTCGAGATAGCGCACACGTCCAAACCGCCAATCCTCATATTTCTGCTTCGACAGGATGCCCGTGTCGATGAGCACATCCACCGGCGCGGCATATCCGCGTACCTGCAGCTGATGGTCCATGGAGCTATGGATCTTGCCGATCAGCTCTTTTTCATTCATGCGCCGCACCTCCCATCTGCAATTTCAACTATACCACAGCGCGCCTGCAAATGCAAAAGCGGAAGCCGCAGGCGATCCCCGCGGCTTCCGGTTGGATGGTTATTCTTCTTCGGCATCCATGTCCGGTTCGTCGGGTTCTTCTTCCTCCAGCTGCTCGGCAGTGTCTTCCTCGTCCTGCTCCAGCGCGTCCTCAATCAGCCCGATGATGAACTGCTTCTGTTTGAGGTTGTTTTTCTTGAGGTATGCCTTCAGCCGCTCGAAGAGTTCCTCCGGAAGCTGGATCGCCATCGTTCTCATATCACCTGTCATTTTTGTAGTCTCCTTCATGTTGTAATAATTTTGAATTAACTGTTCCACATACTCGCTAAGTGTCATGCCGGATCGCTCCTGCTCCTGCCGCACACGCGCGTGGAGGGCTGTGTCGATCTGTGCGCAGAGGTTTTTCTTGTCTGCCATTGGGCTTCGTCCTTTCCTTTTTGATTTGCAAAGCAAGCATACTGTAAGCGCCGGAACAAAGCTATTCACTAGAAGCAACAAAGAATCGCCGCAAAACGAAGCATATTACAAGCACATCTCGCCGGAAAATGTATGCTCCTGCTGGCTGCGGAACGCCTGCAGCGCCTGTGCGGATTCCCGGTATTCTTCTTCGGTCGGGTCACATCCATTTTCAATGGTATAATCGCGGATCTGCTCCATCGTCCAGCCCTCGGTGAGCTTTGCCGCCGCACCGCGCAGTTCAAAATAATTGAACACGAACTGCTCCCCGTAGTTGAACAGGCTCGCTGCGGTCGGCTCTCCCTGATGCTCCTTGATAAGCTGCAATTCCACATAGGCGGCATCATAAAGGTCGCTTTGCTTTTCTGTGCCGTCCTGCTCCAGCTCCTGTGCATACTGCGTCCACTTCTCCATGGCCTGCGCTGTCACGTCCGGCAGCAACTCCTTGACCATAACTTCAAATTCATTCTTCTGCATGATGATCTCCTATTGTACTTGGCTTCGCTCAGTTTCCAGCTCTGTGACTTCCCGCAGACTTTTCATAATGAACTCCACACACGGCACAGGAACGCTGTTGCCGAGGGCGCGGTATCTGGCAGAGTCCGACGCGGACGGGATATCTGTCCAGCCCGGCGGGAAGCCCTGAAGAAGTTCGCATTCCCATGGAGTAAGCCTTCGAATGAACTGCGCATACTGCCGATCCGGTTCTACGACCAGATCCGTTGCATCTTTCGCTTGTCTGGCACTCTGCGTGCTGGCAATATCGTCATTGCGGAATTCGTCCACACGCTGCCGCGCATAGACTGCATGCCTGTCGCAAGTTGTAATTATATATGCAAGATTTTCCTGATATCCACAGCCGTTGCCGCCGTTTTCCGGCTGGCGGTCGATGATGTTGCCGACGATGCAGTAGACCTCGTTTGGTTCCTGCACCAACGGCGTATTGCCGCCGCCTGTGCCAAAACGGGCTGTGACTGTTGGACTGATCTCGCTGGATTCCCGGATACGGGCATCAACACCATGGTTTTCATACACTAAGGGCTGATGCCCCTTTTCGCCGGCGCGGAGCGTACCGGTCATATTTTCACACACCTCCATCCGTTGTCCACCCTGATCGTGCAGGCACATAACAGACGGCATACAGTTGCCGCTTGGACTGCCCTTGAGTGTTGGGGCGACTTCCTCTGCGTAGCCGATGGTTCCAGCCGTCGCGCTGGCGCCAGCGGAAAAAGACGCGGCAAATGTCTGCTGCTTCATTCCCGGCTGTGCAAGGACGGCAGAATCATCAAACGGCACCGTTTTCTCTCTGCCTTCCGGCAAGCCAATCAAGCCAGCTTGTATCCGTAAAGCAGTGTCTAACGCTTTCGGCAACGGCTTGCCACGTTCCTTCGCCCGACGCAAGATCCCCAGACAAGCCGCAGTAGTCAAATAATATTTTTTCGGCGGATGATCCTCCAAGATCTGCGACAAGCAGGATTCTGTGGCGTCTCTGGGCGAGGGTCCAGTATTCCGCAAAAAAGCCCCTCCATGCAAGGCTGAACGCATCTCCCATTCGAATTGCCCCAGCAGGTTTCCAGCCCCAGGGGTAAGGTCGAGGAATTGATACGGTGGGGCAATGTAATCGAGCAATTGACTCCAGGACAATCCGGAAATCCTCCCCGTGCGGCGTGCCTGAGCTGAATACGCCCATGACGTTTTCCCAGCAGAAGTATCTTGGTCGAACAGACTGACCTGATCGCCCTCGAAGTATGTCTGCATCTCTCAGCTCCTTTGTAATCCGTATTTGTTCAAAAAACAGTCCGGAACGCGCGCCCTGCAATCCGGCGCGTGTCCCGGACGCAACCGAGCAGTCCTGACACGGGCTGCCCCCGCAGATGATACCCACGGGCGGCAGGTCCGCGCCATTGAGCTTTGTAATATCTCCGACATGAACCATGTCGGGGAAGTGTGTTTTTGTGACTTCAATGGGGAACGGCTCGATCTCCGAAGCCCACACGGGTGTGATCCCGTTTCGCACTGCAGCCAGCGGAAAGCCGCCGATGCCGTCGAACAGACTGCCCATCGTCAGCTCCGGCATTTACATTCCTCCGAACTGCGGTTCTTCACTGTACTGCCGCAGTTCGTCCAGAGACGCTGCCATGAAATCATGTACACGCATCGCTCCGCCGAGGAAGTTGGGTGAGGTGTCTTCCGTCAGGTCGATCCGGTCCGCGCCGCCGAAGTCAATAGGCTGCTTGGTCAGCACCGTGCCGCCGTGGTTGACCACTACGAGCGGCGCAATATAGCAGAAATTGCCTGTATCGCAGCTTTCATAGAGGTCATATGCATAAAGACCCTCCGGCACAGCTTCGCGCGGGATTCTGCCGTTTGAGAAAAGTGCCGGATGATCCAGCACCTCGATCATCTCCAGATCTTCATCTAAAAAGCTCGTATCCATATCTTCACCTCCATCATGCCGCAGCCGCCTTTGCGACGGTTTTTGTGATATTGATCGCCGTTTGTGCGGTATAAACTGCGCTCGATAGGTTCGCTCTGGTCGAGGTGTCCAAGCCGAACGCGCCCGCGATGCGCGGAATTTC
>CAKASQ030000028.1 GCA_916988195.3 Oscillospiraceae bacterium | reverse complement strand
GATTCGAGAAAAATTTACAGAATCCGGAATGTGTAAACAATCCTCCCGGTCAACCTGTAAACAATCTGGCCTTGACAAGCCGCGTCCGCCCCTACGAACCTCCCGGAGGATTGCGGAAATCCCGAAAACGGATGTCACCATTGGAAGACAATTTCCATCCGGTGATCTTTACCAAAAGAATATCAAAAATTTTGGGAGGACCGCTTGACAAGGGCGGTTCTCTGTGCTATTCTATCACCAACCTACTAGAATAGTAGATAGATAGGCTAAAACTTGGAGGACAAGAACATGAGATCCATCTTTGAAGCGTTGCTCCGCGCGAACTTCCGCAACGGGCGAATGTGACGAGAACCGAAAACCGTCTACAAAAACAGAATGTAAAACATCGATTCAAAGAAGGAGAATTATTATGTCCAACTATCATTTTGAAACTTTGCAGCTCCACGTCGGTCAGGAACAGGCCGACCCCGCCACCGATTCCCGCGCCGTCCCGATCTACGCGACGACTTCCTATGTATTCCACAACGCGCAGCACGCGGCGGATCGCTTTGCCCTTCGCGACGCGGGCAACATCTACGGCCGGCTCACGAATTCCACACAGGACGTCTTTGAAAAGCGCATTGCGGCGCTCGAGGGCGGCGTAGCGGCGCTCGCGGTTGCCTCCGGCGCGGCGGCGATTACGTATACAATTGAAGCGCTCGCCCAGCAGGGTGACCACATCGTCTGCCAGAAGACCGTCTACGGCGGCACGTATAATCTGCTCGCCCATACACTCAAAGCCTTCGGTGTGACGACGACGTTTGTGAACGCGCACGATCTCAAAGAGGTCGAAGCGGCCATTCAGCCCAACACGAAGGCAATTTACCTTGAGACGCTCGGAAACCCCAACAGCGATATTCCCGACATCGACGCGATTGCAGAGATTGCGCACAAGCATTCGCTTCCCGTCATCGTCGATAATACCTTTGGCACGCCCTATCTCATCCGCCCCATCGAGCACGGCGCGGACATCGTTGTCCACTCGGCGACGAAGTTCATCGGCGGCCACGGCACGACGCTCGGCGGCGTGATTGTCGACGCCGGTAAGTTTGACTGGAGAGCAAGCGGCAAGTTCTCTCTGATCGCGGACCCGAACCCCAGCTATCATGGCGTGTCGTTCGTCGACGCGGCAGGCCCGGCGGCCTTTGTGACCTATGTGCGCGCGATTTTGCTGCGCGACCAGGGCGCGGCCATCTCTCCGTTCGCAGCGTTTTTGCTCCTGCAGGGCACGGAGACGCTCTCTCTTCGTCTCGAGCGGCACGCGGAGAACACGAAGAAGGTCGTGGAGTTCCTGAAGAACCATCCGAAGGTCGCAAAAGTCAACCATCCCTCGCTGCCCGATCACCCCGACCACGCGCTCTACGAGCGGTATTTCCCGAACGGCGGTGCGAGCATCTTCACCTTCGAGATCAAGGGCGGGCAGGAAGCAGCGTTCCGCTTCATCGATCACCTCGAAATTTTCTCGCTGCTTGCAAACGTCGCGGACGTGAAGTCCCTCGTCATCCATCCGGCGACCACGACGCACGCGCAGCTGACCGAGGAAGAGCTCCTCGATCAGGGCATCACGCCCTCTACCATCCGCCTTTCCATCGGCACGGAGCACATCGACGATATTCTTGCCGACCTCGAAAAGGGCTTCGCCGCCGTCTAAAACTGTCAAAAAAGCAAGGGCTTTTTTGACAAAAGAAGCGCCTCGACTGCGCGCATAATTTTGCCCCGTAGGGGCAAAATTCCACACTTGCGAGGCGATAGGTATGTTTCCGGTCGGCAGAGCCGCCGGATAACATGGATCTCTACTTAATTTCGCTCTGCGGAGCGAAACTCTGCTAGGCAACTAATCAACACAGTGAATCCCCCTCATTATATTTCCTCTCTCTTTTTATGATTCCAACAGCGCCAGCCGCCTGCACCAGAACCGGTGTGGGCGGTCGGCGTGTCCGGCAGATTTTCAGGAGGCGTTATGCTCAATCAGTTTTCAAGAACGCAGCTGGTCCTTGGCGGCGAGGCGATGGACGTGCTCTCAGGCTCCCGCGTGGCCGTATTCGGCATCGGCGGCGTGGGCGGCTATACGGTCGAGGCGCTGGCGCGCTCCGGCGTGGGGGCGCTCGATCTCATCGATGACGACCGGGTGTGCCTGACGAATGTGAACCGGCAGATCCTCGCCACGCGCGAGACGGTCGGAAAATCCAAGGTCGACGTAGCAGAGGCGCGCGTGCATTCCATCAACCCCAACTGCAAGGTCACGACGTACAAGACATTTTTCCTGCCCGGGGAGGAAAATCAGTTCGATTTTTCGCAGTTTGACTATGTCGTGGACGCAATCGACACCGTCTTCGGCAAAATGGGGCTCGTCTTAGCAGCAAAAGACGCGGGCGTTCCCATCATCAGCTCCATGGGCGCGGGCAATAAAGTAGACCCCACGGCGTTCCGGGTGGCGGATATTTTTGAAACGTCGGTGTGCCCCCTTGCGCGCGTCATGCGGCAGCTCTGCCGGAAGAAGGGCGTTTCGCATCTCAAGGTCGTCTATTCGCAGGAAAAGCCGATCCGCCCCGTGGAGGACGCGGCCATCAGCTGCCGCAACCACTGCATCTGCCCGCCCGGCACGGCCAGAAAATGCACCGACCGGCGCGATATCCCGGGCTCGACCGCGTTCGTGCCCTCCGTCGTTGGTCTCATCATCGCGGGCGAGGTCATCAAGGACCTGACGCACTTCAACCGGGGAGACCGGTAAATGTCCGTCAGGCTGCACAAAAATAGGAACCGATTTCTGTATATATTCATAGCTTGCGTTAAAAATTGGCTTTTTTCAAAAAAAGGCTTGATTTGTCGGAAAACGGTGCTATACTAGGCACAAATCACAGGAACACCTGTGAACAACGAAATAACAGTCAAACTCAAAGATATAGAGGCGCGGAACCAATCAGTCGCCTGCCCGAGACGCTCAAACGTTGCTGACGGCATGCAAAAGGTGCTTCTGCCGAAATGGTACGGCTTTTGAGAGCCGCTGCTGTTGGGCGTACAGAGAAGATCTGTACGACTGTCGCAATATTTTTTGCGGAGTGCTATATTCGATTTGCAGACGATACGGTTTTTCCGGTTCCAACGGTCGAAGCACTTTGCTTTGGCCGTTTTTTGTTGGGGAAAATTTAAGGAGGAACATCCCATGAGAAGAATCGTATCCATCGTTTTAGCAGCAGCTATTTTGTGTCTGGCGCTGACCGCCTGCGGCTCGCGGCAGAAGACCGACCTCTCGAAGGCCACCACCATCGCGGACCTCAAGGGCGCGGTCATCGCCGGTCAGGCCGGCACGTTCCACTTAGACGTCATCGACCAGATCGAAGGCGTTGAGAAGAAGTCCTACCCCGACTTTACAGATCTTCTGAACGCCCTGAAGTCCGGCGCGATCGATGGCTATGTCGCCGAAGAGCCCACGGCGCTTGAGGTTTGCGGCAAGGACGATACGCTGACCTATCTGCCGTTTGTCAACAATGACACCGGCTTTACCGCAACCGACGCCGAGACCGGCATTGCCGTTGCGTTCCAGACCGGCTCTTCGATGGTCGCAACCGTCAACGATATTCTTGCTACCATCCCCACCGAGACCCGTCAGGAGCTCATGGCGCAGATGGTGAGCCTCAGTGCAGACCCCGATACGCAGTCGAGTGATGCAATTGTCCTTCAGTCTTCCAACACCGACACCTCGAACGGTGTGTTCCGCATCGCGATGGAATGCGCCTACGCCCCCTTCAACTGGACGCAGACGACTGACGCCAACGGCGCTGTTCCCATCTCCGGCAAGGATAACCTCTACGCCAGCGGCTACGACGTGCGGGTCGCAAAGTACATTGCCGCCGAGCTCGGCATGAGCCTTGAGGTTTACTCCTACGAGTGGGATTCGCTGATTGCCGCCGTCCAGTCCGGCGCGGTTGACGCGATCATCGCCGGCATGAGCCCCACGGCCGAGCGCGAGGAGCAGGTCGACTTCACCGACTGCTACTACAACAGCAACCTCGTGGTCATCATCAAGAAGTAAGCGATTTCAGGCGAGAATCAGAAAATACGAACGGAACGGATGAGATAAGATGGAATTTATCAGAGAAGTACTCGGAATCATCAGCCAGTATTACAGCTACCTGCTTTCCGGCGTCGGCTATACGATGCTCATTGCCCTGATCGGTACAGCCGCTGGCTTCCTGATCGGTCTGCTTACGGGCGTCATCCGCACCGCGCCGAAATCGAAAAATGCAGTACTCTGCGCGCTCCATAAGATCGTCAACGCCATCATCGCCGTCTACATTGAAGTCTTCCGCGGTACGCCGATGATGGTCCAGGCGATGGTCATCTACTGGGGCTACGCCTTTTTGAATGACGGCGCGACGCTGCCGCTCATTCCTGCGGGCCTGTTCATCGTCTCCATCAACACCGGCGCTTACATGGCCGAGATCGTCCGCGGCGGCATCATTTCCGTCGACCGCGGGCAGCTCGAGGGAGCGTATTCCGTCGGCATGACGCACGCGCAGGCGATGGTCAAGGTCGTCATCCCGCAGGTGCTTCAGAACATTCTGCCGTCCATCAGCAACGAGTTTGTCATCAACATCAAGGATACCTCGGTGCTGAATGTCATCGGCGTGACGGAGCTCTACTACATGGCGGGCGTCATTAAGCGCATCAATTTGCAAACGTTTCAGGTCTACACGGTCATCTGCATTTTGTACTTCATCCTGACCTTCACGGTCACGCGGCTCCTGCGGCTTGCCGAAAAGAAGCTCGCGGGGTCTGACAACTACACGATCTGCGGCAGCGGCTCTGATTCGCAGGCCGAAATTCACATCCGGGAGGCGCAGTAAGATGGAAGAGATTTTAAGACTCGAGCATCTGGAAAAGACGTTCGGCACCCATCAGGTGCTGCGCGACATCAGCTTCTCGGTAAACAAGGGCGATGTGATCAGCATCATCGGCTCGTCCGGCTCCGGCAAGAGCACGATGCTCCGCTGCGTGAACCTGCTCGAAGAGCCGACCGGCGGCAAAATCATTTTTGAAGGCAAGGACATCGCGGGAAAAGAGCTGAATTTGTCGCAGTACCGCGCGCGTGTGGGCATGGTGTTCCAGCAGTTTAACCTCTTCAATAATATGAACGCGCTCGAGAACTGCGTCTGCCCGCAGCTGACGGTGCTGCACCGGAAACGCGAGGAGGCCGAAAAGATCGCGCGGGATTACTTAGAGCGCGTCGGCATGTCCGCTTACTGCAACGCCCGCCCTGCGCAGCTCTCCGGCGGCCAGAAGCAGCGCGTGGCAATTGCGCGGACGCTCTCGATGAACCCCGATATCATCCTCTTCGACGAACCGACGAGCGCGCTCGACCCCGAGATGGTCGGCGAAGTGCTCGACGTGATGAAGCGGCTGGCAGGCGAGGGCTTTACGATGCTCGTTGTGACGCACGAGATGGCGTTTGCGCGCGACGTGTCGAGCCGGGTCATCTTCATGGACGGCGGCGTGATCTTAGAGGACGCCGCGCCCGAGGAAATCTTCAATAACCCCAAGCAGGCCAGAACCAGAGAGTTTTTGAGCCGGTATTTGTCCCGATGAAGTGAGCCAAAAGGGCAGACGGACATTTTTTAAAATATTCCAGCATTCAAAGGGGTTTGCTGCCTGCAGCGAGTGGGCGGCAGACCCTTTCGTTTTGCCGGAAAGTCTGCGGCGAAAGCGCGAAAACGGAAATGAACCGGCGGCCGGTTTGCTGCCCCCTGACAGGGGTAACAATGGTGGCGGGGTTACCCGGCTGGTGTTTCAGGCACCAGCCGGGTTTTCCATTGGCGTATAACTGGGAATAGTTCAGGACACTTTCGGGATTTCTTTATGTTGCTCCGGTTTTGCTGTTTGTCTGTTCTCCATGCACCCAATGTCGGCGTAGTGAATTTCCACAGTCTGTGGTGCGTGTTTGGACCATTTTACTTCCTTTTCATGCACCACAATTTTCTGGATGAAGAGCCGCAACAGCTCCGGTGTTAGTTCTTGAATGTCCGTGTATCGCTTCGCTTTATCGAGGAAGGCTGCCGTATTGCGTACCGTCTCTTTCAGCCGCTGGATTTCTGATTCTCGCTGCGGAAGAGCTTCTGTCAGCTTTGCCTGTTCGTCCGTGTAACTGGCAGAGAGCATCTGGAACTGTTCTGCCGTGATAGCATACCGCTATAAGCTCGTTTACGAGCAGCTAAGAACAGTCCTTACGCGGTTGGCAGTCCGTACTTACGCGTTTGACGCGTCACGCGAGGAACATAGGGCTATGCCCGCATAGGAAGACCCCCCGGTTTTACCGGGGGGCCCTTTGCACATTGCCGGAAACGGTTATGCGCCGAGAAGCGCTTTGAGATCTTCCTCGGGCGTGGTAGTGGGCGCGATGGCGTAGTGCTCGACGAGGTAGGACAGGACGTTCGGCGAGAGGAAGGCCGGAAGCGTCGGGCCGAGGCGGATGTTCCGGATGCCGAGGTGCAGAAGTGTCAGCAAAATCGCAACGGCTTTCTGCTCGTACCACGAAAGGACCATCGAAAGCGGCAGCTCGTTGACGCCGCATCCGAATGCGCTTGCCAGGGCAAGGGCGATCTGAATGGCGCTGTATGCGTCGTTGCACTGGCCGATGTCCAAAAGACGCGGAATGCCGCCGATGGTGCCGAGGTCCAGGTCATTGAAGCGGTACTTGCCGCAGGCGAGCGTCAAAATGACCGTATCCTTCGGGGCTTTCTTTACAAACTCGGTGTAATAATTCCGGCCCGGGCGCGCGCCGTCGCATCCGCCGACTAAGAAGAAATGCCGGATGGCGCCGGACTTTACGCCGTCGATCACCTGACCGGCCACGGACAAAACGGCGTTTCTTGCAAAGCCGGTCGTGACGGTTTCGCCGCCGTTGATGCCGGTGAAGTGCTGGTCTTCGGTATAGCCGCCGAGCGCGATGGCCTGTTTAATAATGGGGGAGAAGTCTTTCTCTTCGCCGATATGCTGTAATTCGGGGTAGCCCACGACGGAGGTCGTGTAGACACGGTTTACGTAGCTCTCCCGAGGCGGCATGAGGCAGTTTGTCGTGAAGAGGACAGGCGCAGGAATGTTCTGGAATTCTTTCTGCTGGCTCTGCCATGCGGTGCCGAAGTTTCCTTTGAGCTGGGGGTGCTTTTTGAGCTCCGGATAGCCGTGGGCGGGGAGCATCTCGCCGTGGGTGTAGACGTTCACGCCCTTGCCGTCGGTCTGCTCGAGAAGGAGCTTGAGGTCGCGCAGGTCGTGGCCGCTGACGACGATGAAGGGGCCTTTTTCGATCGTGAGGGGAACGCTTGTCGGAACGGGCGTGCCGAAGGTTTCGGTGTTCGCCTTGTCCAGAAGCGCCATCGTCGCAAGGTTTCGCTCGCCCACCTCCAGGACGATCGGCAGGAGCTCTTCCATGCCCCAGTCTTCGCCGACGGCAAAGAGCGCCTTGGCAAAAAAGCGGCCGATTTCTTCATCCTCATAGCCGAGCACGAACGCGTGGTGCGCGTAGGCGGCCATGCCGCGGATGCCGAAGAGAATGAGGGATTTGAGGCTTCGGATGTCCTCCTGCGCCGTCCAGAGCTTCTGCATGTCGTAGTCGCTGTTGTGCCCGCAGGGACTTTGACAGCAGCTGCAATCCGGGACGAGGCGGGCGGTTTCCGCGTGAACCTCGTCCGTGAAGCGCTCGATGTCCTCGGCGCTGAAATTGACGTTCGTGAGCGTTGCAAAAAGGGCGCTTGCCATGAGATGCCAGGTGTCCTTCGTGACCTTCTCGTTTCCGTCCGTCGCCCGGGCAAGGCCGATGAGCGCGCCGGTGAGCGCGTCCTGCAAATTTGCAACATCTGCCGTCTTACCGCATACGCCGCGGTTCCCCGTGCAGCCGGAGCAGTTCGCTGTCTGCTCGCACTGATAGCAAAACATAGTCTCCATGATGAAACCCTCCTGATTTTTTCGGTATCTCTGTTTGCGGATTCAGTTTAACAAATCAATCGGGGTTAGTATGTTTGTTTTCCAACGAAAATATACCAATATTTTAAAGTCCGCCGTTTTTCGAAAACGGCGGACTTTTGGAAAAGCTGCGGTTATAAAATTTTCTGACTGTGGCCGAGGCTGCGGCGGATGGCGTTGCCGATCTCTGTCAGGCTCAGAAGCGTCGCTACGAGGAACACGCCCGGAATGACAATCATCCACCAGCTGCCGGTTAAAAGCGCCTTTTCGGAAAGAGACAGCATGCTGCCCCACGAGACAACCTCGAGCGGCAAACCGAGCCCCAGAAAGCTCAGCGTCGACTCCGCGAGCATCGCACCGCGCACATTCATGATGACCATAAATAAAATGGACGGCAAAAAATTGGGCGCAAGATGGACGCGCAGGATGTGAAGAAAGCTTCCGCCCATGCACCGCGCGGCCTGCACGTATTCGCTTCCGCGCAGCACGCGCACCTCCGTGCGCACGACCTTCGCGATGCTCATCCAGCTGGTGAGGCCGATGACGATCGATAAGCTCCACACGCTGGCCTGCCCCAAAATGGCCTGCAAGAGGACGATCAAAAGCAGGTTCGGGATGCTGATGAAAATCTCGTTCACACGCGTGAGAAGGCCTCCCAGCCGTTCCCCCGCGCAGCCGCTGAGGCTTCCAAAAAAGACGGCAATAAGCGTGGAAAGGAGCGTCGAGCAGACGCCGATGATAAGAGAAAGCCTCCCGCCCGACCAGATCATCGCGAAAATATCGCGCCCCATCGTGTCGGTGCCGAAAAGATGGCTGCGGCTCGGGGCGAGATTGCAGGCGGACAGATCCATATAGCCCGCGTCCGTTTTCGAAAATGCGCTCCAGAGAAGGCAGCCAAGGACAATCAGCCCCAGAACGAGGTATGCTGCGACGGGCTTTCCCCTGTACCACGGCACTTTTTTCTGGGCGGGAAGCGGGGCCTGCGGCCTTGCGCCGACGAGGGTAAAATCATCCATCCGTATCCGCCTCCCATGTGTCGATGGCCTCCTGCGCGCGCATGCGGGGGTCGATTCTCTCGCTCAGCGCCTGCGCCAGAAGATTGCACGCGATGACGAGCGCGCCGGAGAGGATGCACAGCACCATCAGAAGATTGTAGTCCTTATACCGGGCGCTCTCGTAGCTCAGCGTGCCGAGCCCGGGGTAGGAGAAGACGCTCTCGACAATGTATGTCCCGCCCAGCACATGCGGCACGGAGATCGCCATGATTGAAAGGTACGACGGCAGAACGTTCCGCAGGCAGTGCCGGTAGAGAATTTTCTTGCGGCCGAGGCCCTTGGATTTTGCGAGCAGGACATAGTCCATCCGCATTTCCTCAAGCATTTTGTTTCGCACCATGTAGGCGTAGTACCACAGATGGCCGAGCACGACGACCGTCAAGGGGAGAATCAGATGCGTGATGCGGCTTCCCAAATCATCCGCCTTTCCCACGTCGTAAGCGCCCGAGCTTGGAAGAACGCGCAGGCTCACGGCGAAGATGAGAATGAGCATGAGGGACATCCAGAACTCCGGGATGCAGCTCGTGACGGTTCCAATTTTGCACAGCGCGCGGTCAAGCCCTTTGTCTTCATGCCTCGCGCAAAGAACGCCGAGGCCGAGAGCAAGGAAAAACGTAAGAAGGAAGCCAATGCCGCCGAGGCGCAGCGTAAACGGAAGCCTTGCCCGGATGACCTCCAGCACGTCCATTTTGTATTTATACGAGATACCGAACTCGCCGCGAAGCGCTCCCTTCAGCCAAAGGGCGTACTGCCGCAGAATCGGCTGGTCGAGACCGAGTCTTGCTTCGGCGGCCGCGCGCTCGGCGGGCTTCAGCTTTTCGGCACGCTCGCCGTAAAAGGCAACGAGCGGGTCTCCGGGGGCCAGGCGCGAGACGACGAATACGAGAAGCGACAAGACCAGCACGCTTATGAGAAAAATGGCGGCGGTCTTCGCGGCTCTCCACACAATACGTTTTGTTTTCAAGCGGTCTCGCCTCCTTCCGTGCGCACAAAATGGCCGGGAGAAACCTCCCGCATCACGCCTTGAGAACAGAGCGTGTCCGCGTCGAATGGGATGAGCTTCCGGTTCCGCTCGCGGATGGGGTCGGGGAGCGGCATGGCGGAGAGGAGCGCCTTTGTATAGGGGTGCTGCGGGTTCTGGAACAGCTCTTCGGATGGCGCTTCCTCGACAAGCTTTCCGCGCAGCAGAACGCCGACGCGGTCGCAGAGATAGCGCACCATGGAAAGATCATGCGCGATGAAGAGGAACGAAAAGCCGTGCTCATCCTGCAGGTGGCGGAACAGGTTCACGATCTGCGCCTGAATGGACACGTCCAGCGACGCGACCGGCTCGTCTGCCACAAGAAGCTCCGGCTCCATGCAAAGCGCCCGCGCGATGGCGACTCTTTGCCGCTGGCCGCCGGAGAGCTCGGCGGGGTATTTGTCGAGATAAATCTCGTCTAAGCCCACGTATTTCATCTGAAACGCTGCCTCCTTGCGGTAGGTTCCTCGCTTGGGGGCCATGTGGGCGATGCGCATGGGCTCGGCGATGATGTCCGCGACCTTCATGCGGCCGTTTAAGCTCGAGGTCGAGTCCTGAAAGATCATCTGCCGCGAGGTCTGCAAAAGCCGTTTGTTCGCGCCAAACTGCTTGGGGTCCGTGATGTCGACGCCCTCGTAGAAAATATGCCCGGACTGCGGCTTTACCAGATTCATGACGCAGCGCGCTGCGGTGGATTTTCCGGAGCCGGACTCACCCACAAGACCGTAAATTTCGCCCCGGCGAATCTCGAACGACAGCTTGTCCAGCGCGCGCACGGAGGCTGTCTTGCTGAGGTAGAAGCTGTGTGAAATATTCTGCGCGGAAAGAAGAATTTCAGATTCCATGGCGGCGAACTCCAATCGGCGGTGTGATTCTGGGCGCGCGGGGGTCAAGCAGCCACGTTGCGGCGTAGTGCGTGTCCGTCACGCGAAGCAGCGGAGGCTCTTTTTCGTAGTCGATGGCAAGCGCGTACTCGTTCCGGCAGGCGAACGCATCGCCTTTGGGAGGATCGATCAGTGTCGGCGGCATGCCGGGGATGGTATAAAGCGCGTCACCCCCGGTGGCCAGGGCCGGAAGCGCCCGCAGAAGCGCCCAGGTGTAGGGATGGCGCGGGTCGTAGTAGACCTCCTCCGCGGTTCCGATCTCCACGATTTTTCCCGCATACATCACGGCCACGCGGTCGGCGGCTCTTGCGACAACGCCAAGGTCATGAGAGACGAGGATCGTCGCCGTGTGAAGCTTTTTCTGAAGGTTCCGGAGTAAATCCAGAATCTGCGCCTGAATGGTCACATCGAGCGCCGTCGTCGGCTCGTCGGCCAGCAGAATTTTTGCCCGCGCGGCAAGAGCAATGGCCATAACGGCTCTTTGGCGCATGCCGCCGGAAAAATTGTGGGGATAGAGCTTCATGCGCTCCATGGGCCTGTCAATTTCGACAAGCTCCATGAGCTCCAGCACGCGCGCACGAAGCGCTTCTTTGGAGATCTTCGGTTCGTGCACGACGATGGCTTCGGCGATCTGCGAGCCGATCGTCATGCTGGGGTTGAGCGCGGTCATCGGGTCCTGAAAGACCATGGAGAAAAGGCTTCCGCGCAGCTTCTGGAGCTGCTTTTCCGGATACGGCGCGATGTCCGTGCCGTTTACAACGATTCTTCCCGTCACGCTCGCGTTTTCAGGCAGCAGCCGCATAATGGCCTTTAAAAGCGCGCTCTTGCCGCAGCCGGATTCTCCGACGACGGCCAGCACCTCGCCAGAGTCCAGCGTCAGGTCAACGCCCCGCACCGCCTGCACGGTTCCGCGCGGGGTGTGGTAGCTGACGTGCAGGTTTTGAAGCGCTAAGAGATGTTCCATAATTTTTGCCTCAGATGCGCGCGCAAGCCAAGGGACGTGTCCCTTGGCCTGCGACGCTGTATTGGTTTCAATGGATTGGCTGATTGTGTTGGAACGGCGCTTAGTCGAGCGTCCATTCCCGGACGTTCCAGAAGATGCCCACGCCGTGGTGGCCCATGACGGTATCGGTCGAGATGCCGTGCAGGCGGCTGGAGGCGACATAGTTTGCGTCGATGTAGCAGATGAAGGCGTAGGCCGGGTCATTGGCGAGCTCCTGCTGGAAGAGGTCGTAATATTCCTTCCGGATGGCCGGGTCGGAGGACTCGCGCGCCTTGGTCAGATATTCGTCGACTTTTTCGTTTGAGTAGCCGGAGTAATTTGCGCCCTTGTCGGTGCCGAAGACCTTGTAGGTGTGATCGTCCGCGTCAAAGGGGCTGCCCCAGCCGATCAGGCACGCCTGCTGTCCGCCCCAGTCCATCTTGGCCGGGATATCGACGGTGCAGTGGATGCCGACATCACGAAGCTGCTGCGCGGCGGCCTGCGCGATATCGATGCGGTCCTGTTCGCCGGCCATGACGCTGATGACAAAGCCGATTTCCTCGCCGTTCCGCTCGTAGTAGCCGTTCGAGCCCATCGTGCAGCCGGCAGATTCCAGAACGGACTTTGCCTTTTCGGGGTTATAGTCGTAGTGCTCGACGTTTTCATTATTATAGATGTTCCGCTGCAGGGGGCCGTAGGCCGGCAAGCCCTGCCCCAGAAGCACCGCGTCCACGATGGCCTGCCGGTCGATCGCGTAGCAGACGGCGGGGATGATGTCTTTATTTTCGCTCCAGTAGTCGTTCCAGAAGTTAAAGAGAATGCCGCGGTAGTCGCTGGTTTTGAGATCGTAGCAGGCAAAGCCGTCTTTTCCCTGGAACTGCTGGGCATTTTTGGGGTCGAGGAGCGCAAGGTCCAGCTCGCCGGACTCCAGCTGCATGGCCTGCGCATTGTCGTCGGGGACGATCTTGAAGATGATGCGGTCGATGTTTGCCGCGCCCTTAAAATAGCTCTCGTTTTTCTCAAGAACGATCGACTGACCGACGTCCCAGCTTGCGAGCTTATATGCGCCCGTGCCGATCGGATTGCGGAAGAAGTCGGAGGTCTGGAAGTCTTCGCCTTCTAAAAGGTGCTGCGGCAGAATCGCCATCGTCATGTAGTCCAGGAATGCGGCGTTCGGGGCGCAGAGGCGGAAGGAGACGGTGTAATCGTCTTCCACCGTGATTTCCTCGACATCTTCAAAGTTCGGCGCGTTCTCCGAGCCGTTGTCGGGGCCCATGATGGCCTCAATCGTGAACTTCACGTCGTTTGCGGTGAAGCACTCGCCGTCGTGCCAGGTGACGTCGGAGCGCAGATGGAAGGTGTAGGTGTTGGTTTCCTCGTCAAAATCCCAGCTTTCGGCGAGGCCCGGAACGACGTTGTTTTCGCCGTCGTGGGCGGTGAGGCCGTCGAAGATGAGGAGGTTGATCTCGCCGTGCTCGTCCATCGCGGGGTTGATGCGGGTATAATCTCCCGAGCCATAGACCAGCGTCGATGGCTCTGGATCGGTTGATGCAGCTTCCTGCGCGGAAGCAGGCTCCTGTGTGGAAGTGTTGGCTGTTTCGCCGGAAGATTCGGTCTTTGCGCAGGCGCAGAGCGAAAGCAGCATGGTCAGCGCCAAAAGAAGCGAGAGAAGCTTTTTCATGGTTCGTCTCCTGAAATCAAGTGAAATCTGACAGGACGTCACTGTCATGCTCGTATCTTATCAGATCGCGCGACCCATTTTAAGCTCCCCCGGGGGATAAAATTTTTGAAAATCCAAAAGAATTTCAAAAAAACCGCCTGCCGCCAGGAAAGGGAAGCAGGCAGGTTATAGCGCATATGAAACGCAGTTATGCCAGATGCAGGCTGTCGACCCAAGCCTTCACGTCCGCCTCGGAGCTTGAGGCGCGGAGCACCTTGCCGCTAAGCACCTTTGCGCCCGGGCAGCTGGGGGCGAGGATCTGTGCGGTCTTTCCCATGGAGCTTCCGCCGGAGGTTCCGAAGGGGACGAAGGTTTTGCCGCTCAAATCGCAGCTCTCCAGAAACGTCTCAATGATGCGCGGCGCTTCGTACCACCAGATGGGAAAGCCCACGAAGACGGTATCGTACTGCGCGCAGGACGAAAGCTTCTCTGCCATCTCGGGGCGCGAGGCCTTGTCCTGCATCTCGATCGTTGAGCGGCTCTTTTTATCCATCCAGTCAAGGTCCTTGGCCGTGTAGGGCGTGACGGGTTTGATCTCAAAAAGGTCCGCGTTCGTCACCTTTGCCAGCGTCTTGGCGAGCTTTGCGGTCACGCCGCTGGCGGAAAAATAAGCAACCAATGTTTTAGACATGTGAATTCCTCCTGAAATTCGAAAATAGCGTCTGGAATGCTCCTATTCGTGCGCGGCCTTTGCGTCATCCGGGGTTTCGTCCTCCGCCCAGACCTCCTTTGCCATGTTGAATGCTGCCCAGGCCTTCGGCCAACCGGCATAGAACGCGGCGTGAGTCAGAATTTCCGCGATCTCTGCTTTCGTGATGCCGTTTTTCTTCGCGGTCATCAGGTGATACTGGAACGAGGAATCGACCAGACCCTGTGCCATCAGGGAGACGACCGTAACAAGGCTCCGATCGCGCAGGCTGAGCGTATCCTCCCGGCTCCAGACCTCGCCGAAGAGCACGTCGTCGTTGAGTTCTGCAAATTTTGGAGCAAATGTGCCGAGCTTTTCGCGCCCAGCGGTCTGTTTTACTGCCATAACAGATACCTCCTGCATTCTGAATTTTATACCCCATATTATAATCTGCACGCAGACATTCGTCAAATGCCCGGTTGTTATCGGGAGATATAACGAAAAGGCATAGAGGCGCGAAAAGGGGGCGATGCTTGCATCGCCCCTTTGGGAAGTTACGAATTCGCCGGAGATTACCGCAAAATCGGTTTTATTTGCCGGGTCGATGTGCTCGATCACCCCTACGCATGATAGCTTCCTTACTGATTTTCGAGCGCCCAGAGCATCTTGGCGACTTCGGCGCGCGTGACCTTGCCGGTCGGGTTCAGCTTGCCGTTGGAGCCGGAGATGATCCCGGCGGACACCATGCGCGCTAAACTGTCCTTCGCCCAGTCGGCGATTTTGGCGCTGTCGGAGAACTTCTTGTCCAAGTCGACGGACGAGCCGGTATCGGCCTGCATCGTGCGCGCGAGGATGACCATGGCCTCCTGCCGTGTGATGGTAGATGTCGGGTGGGCGTAGAGCTTGCCGAGCTCGTTGGAGCCGCCCATGTAGCCAAGACTATAGGCTGCCTTCATGGCGTCAAGCGCCCACGTGCCGATCTCCTTGCTGTCAACAAAGGGAAGCGAGACAGAATCGTAGCTTGCAAGGTTCGTGCCGAGGTAGCGCATGAGCGCGACAACGAATTCCTGCCGCGTCATGGAGTCGTCCGGCCGGTAGAGAAGCTTGCCGTCCTTGCCGGTCGAGCCCGTGATGGTGCCTTCAAAGTAGAGATCGTTGATATAGTCCTCTGCCCAATGTCCCTTCGTATCGGAGAAGGGGTTCGCGGGGCTGACGGTCACGGGAACGGAAACGCTGGTCTGGCCGTAGGAGACTTTGATCGTACCCTCGGTGAGTTTGGAGACTGACGCGGCGGTGAATTTGCCGTCCTGTGTGATTGAACCGACGCCGCCTGTTGTTTCCCATGTGAAGCTATTTGCAGCAGAAATGACAGATCTTCCATAATACGTTGCAGCTGCCGCCAGCTGAACGTCGGATTCGCCCGGCACATGGAGGGCCTTGACTTTCGTCTTGCCGTCTTCCTTGGTGATGCGGATGTCCGTTACCTGCGAAAGCACCGTGACAGAAGCGCTCGCGCGCATACCGTCGGCCTTCACATTGACGGTTACCGCCGGGATCGCGCTGTCTGATGCGCCGTCGAGCGTCAGAGAATTGCTGCCGAGCGTTCCGTAGTTGGAAGACCAGCTGAGATCGCCGGGCAGGTCTGCCGGCATATAGTTGAGATCGGTCGCCTTGAGGGAGAAGCCGATTTTAGCGCCGGGCAGGGCAAACGAGTGCGCGGGATAGAGGAACAGACGGTCCGCCGCTTCCGCCTCGGTCTTTTCGCGCACGAAGAAGATGAAGTTGGCGCACGCGCGCATCGCGCCATCTGTGGGGGAGTTGGCTGTAGCACACTTGTCGTAGCCCGGGTACTGCACGCCCACCATCGTCGAGCCGCCGCCGTCCAGGTTGAGGGCAGTATCACAGCCGAGCTCCGCCATCTTGTCGGCCAGATCGTAAAGATCGATACCGGCAGAATTACTGGACTCGTCGGCGGTGTAGATGACGAGCGTGCCGTCGGATTTCCGGCCGATGGCGGTTCTGGCGCGCTGCTCGTCTTTCGTGTCGAGCGTGAAGCTGGTCAGCGCCTCGCCGTCTTCTACCAGCATATCGCCGCCGCCGCAGGCGTAGGCAATGCCCTTCCACATATCGTCGCAGAGCGCGGAGAAGGTTAACGTATCACCGACCTGCACGGCCTTGAGGCTTGAAAGTGCGCTCGAGTAGGTCGACTTTTCCGCGATGGACAGAACAAAGCCGTTTGCCGGAATCGGGCAGGAGGCTGTGTTTTCCACAATCTTTGTTACCTTCAAGGTCATTTCGCCCGGAAGGGTCAGCTCGGATTTGCTGTCGGAGGTGGGGGTAAGGACGACGTTGTAGGCGGAAATCGGGTTCTTGGTCGCGGTATCATAGTCGCGCGAGTAAAGGCCGATGCCGTTTCCGGTTGTGAGCACCTTATTATAGAAGACTTCCGCGTTATTGAGCGGGCCACCGCTTACAAAGATGTGCACGTCCGGATTTCCGATAATAACACCGCCGTTTCTGCTGAAACCGACGGAGTTGACGTTGCCGCTCGTGCGAAGAACGCCGTCCGTTACAACGAAGCCGTAGGGAATGCCGGTCGACATATCAAAAAACGAGCCGTTCACGCCAGCGACCAAGCTGAGATTTTCATCTTCCAGATAGGCTGCGATCTTGCTCATGGTGCTTCTGCCGTAGAGCGTCGAGCCGTAGATCACCATCGGACGGACGGTGAGGTTGGGTTCGTATGTAAGCACGTTCTGCTGCAAGAGGTTCTTCGGCCCGTCCGCCGTTTCCTCCGCATGGGTCATTTCAATCAGATCGACGCTCGTAGCCAGCGGCATCGTCCATTTTACAATTCCATCGCGCGAAACGGCGGCTGCGGGAACGGAAAACAGACAGACCGTCAGACACAGCGCCAGCGCACAGGCGATCACTCGTTTCATATGCGTCCTCCTTTGCAATACATCTGCGCCGCAGAGCGCGGCTGCACTTGATTTTGTTCCTCAATTTT
The DNA here is from genome assembly GCA_916988195.3 of Oscillospiraceae bacterium. Taxonomy (GTDB): domain Bacteria; phylum Bacillota; class Clostridia; order Oscillospirales; family Oscillospiraceae; genus CAG-170. The sequence continues at coordinate 192,827 of CAKASQ030000028.1, read as the reverse complement.
AACATGTTGTCATCAAAATGTAAATAGAAAAAACTTGGGTCTGTCAATCTTTTTGCTTGACAAACGGCGGCTGATTTAGTATGATACACTGGCTGTAAAGAGAAAAAATTGACAGCTCAGGAGGGGCTCCATGAAGCAAGACGCGCTGCAAATGTCCCTGCTGCTGGATTATTACGGAGAGCTTCTGAGTCAGAAGCAGCGTACCTGTTTTGACCTGTATTACAATCAGGATCTCTCCCTGAGTGAAATTGCCGCGGAGCTCGGCGTGAGCCGACAGGGCGTGCATGAGCTTCTTGCTCGGGCGGAATCGGCGCTTGGCGAATTCGAGCGCGTGACCGGCTGCATCGCGCGCGACCGGCGCACGGCAATCGCGCTGGCGGACATCAAAGCCGCGTGCGAAAGACTGCAATCCATTCCCGACGCGAAAGAGGCCCAGCAGGAAATTCTGCGGGCGAGCGCGAGCATAAAGGAGTAATATATGGCATTTGAAGGCTTGACCGAAAAGCTGTCTGCGGCGTTCAAAAAGCTGCGCGGTAAAGGAAGGCTCTCTGAATCCGACGTCAAAGAGGCCATGCGCGAGATTCGTCTGGCGCTTTTAGAGGCCGACGTCAGCTACAAGGTCGTCAAGGACTTTATCAAGAAAACCACCGAGCGCGCGGTCGGCGCGGATGTGCTCGAGAGCCTGACTCCGGCGCAGATGATCGTGAAGATCGTGAACGAAGAGCTCACGGCGCTCATGGGAAGCGACAACCAGAAGATCCACATGGCCTCCCAGCCGCCCACGATCGTAATGCTGGTTGGCCTTCAGGGCGCGGGTAAAACGACCAACGGCGCAAAGCTTGCGGGCCTTTTCAAAAAGCAGAACAAAAATCCGCTGCTCGTCGCCTGCGACATTTACCGTCCGGCGGCCATCAAGCAGCTGCAGGTCGTGGGCGGTCAGCTCGATATTCCCGTCTTTGAGATGGGGCAGACGAACCCCGTCGATATCGCGAAGGCCGCGGTCGCGCACGCCATCCGGCACGGAAACGATATGGTGTTTCTGGACACTGCGGGCCGCCTGCACGTCGATGAAGCGCTCATGGACGAGCTCAAGGCGATCAAGGCTGCGGTGAAACCCAACGAAATTCTCCTCGTCGTCGACGCGATGACCGGCCAGGACGCGGTCAATGCCGCGCAGACGTTCAACGACTATCTCGACATTGACGGCGTGATGCTCTCGAAGCTCGACGGCGACGCAAGAGGCGGCGCTGCGCTTTCGGTCAAAGCCGTCACAGGAAAGCCCATCAAGTTTATCGGCACGGGCGAAAAGCTCGATCAGATCGAGCCCTTCCACCCCGGACGCATGGCGTCGCGTATTCTCGGCATGGGAGACGTTTTGACGCTCATCGAAAAGGCGGAGGCCGCGTTCGACGCGAAAAAGGCCGCCGAGCTCGAGCAGAAGCTCAAGTCCAACAAGTTCACCCTCGCCGATTTCTACGATCAGCTTGTCCAGCTCAAGGGCATGGGAAGCCTGCAGGATCTGGCGGGCATGATGCCAGGTATGAATATGGGCGCGCTCAAAAACGCGCAGCTTGACGAAAAGGCCATCTCGCGCACGGAGGCGATCATCCAGTCGATGACCCCCTTCGAGCGGGAAAACCCGTCGGTGCTCAACCACAGCCGCAAACGCCGCATTGCCGCGGGCGCGGGCGTGAAGGTCGAGCAGATCAACCAGCTTTTAAAACAGTTTGACATGATGAACCAGATGGTCAAGCAGTTCTCCGGCCCCGGAGCTTCGAAGAAGATGAAGCGCATGGGTAAGATGGGCGGCATGGGCGGCTTCTCCGGCGGCTTCCCGGGCATGTAAAACGTCGTTTCAGCTAAGATAGTGTAGCTTTACGAATAAAGAACAAAGAATTTTTGGAGGAAATATTTCATGGTTAAGATCAGACTCAGAAGAATGGGCGCCAAGAAGGCTCCGTACTACCGTATCGTTGTTGCCGACTCCCGCTTCCCGCGCGACGGCCGCTGCATCGAAGAGATCGGCACCTATGATCCCAAGGCGGAATCCGCCATCACCGTGGACGCCGAGAAGGCCAAGCAGTGGATCAAGAACGGCGCGCAGCCGACCGACACGGTTCGTGGACTTCTGAAAAAGGCAAACGTGCTGTAAGCGCCAGGAGCGGCTGCTATGAAGGAACTTTTGCTGTACATGGCAAAGAACCTCGTCGATAATCCCGACAGCGTGAGCGTCACCGAGATCGAGGGCGAGACCACCGTGCTCGAGCTGCGCGTCGCGCCCGAGGATATGGGCAAGCTCATCGGCCGTCAGGGCCGTATCGCCAAGGAAATCCGAACCATTGTCAAGTCCGTTGCCCAGCGCAATGGCCAGAAGGTATCGGTAGAAATCGTCGACTGATCGGAATCCCGGAGAAGGAGCATTCCTTCTCCGGGATTTTTCTCGCGCTCTGAAAGACACCAATAAATTGGATGATTTGTCGAATTGTGTCTGAACTTGTCGAAATCAGGATGGCGTATCATATCATGGTAGAGTCTTGTTTGAATTGCGGAAAGGTGGTACCATGGTATGACGAAAACAGAGCGGACGATCTACGCATTGGTCGGACCTGTCCGATATAATACGCTTTCGTTCAGCCTGGCGATCGATACAGCCATGGAGCTGCTTTTTGTGCGGAAGATCGCGATGGACGATATCCGCGTGACGCGGGACATTTACGCGCCGACGGCCGCGCGGCTCGGGAAGACGACGACTGCCGTCAGCCGCCAGATTGTCCGGCTCTGCAACCTCTGCTGGGACACGATGCAGGACACGGGCGAGGTCGAGCAGTACATCGGAAAGCCCATCCGCGACCTGCGTGCGCCGAATGAGATGATTTTCTATCTGGCCTTTTTTGTGCATTTTGATCAGCCATTTTACCGCGTCGTGCAGAATGTGCCGGCGCTGCTGTTCTGAATCGATCCGCTGCGGCAGCTGATTTTCGGAATCGGCTGCCGCACTTCGTCAATATAGCTAAAAGTAGTGCGACATTTTTGGAAAAACTTACACGGAACGCCTCTTGACTTCAGGCATTTAAAGCAGTATACTGCAAAAGTAATCAAAAGCGTCTTACCGGACGGAAAGGAGCACGGCCATGAAGCAGTCCAGCGGCTTCTACTTTATTTACGCGGCGCGATTTTATGCGGGCCGTTATTTTGCCGTGCGTGTTTATCCGTCCTACGAAGCGTGAGCGTTTTTGGGTAACGTACCTGTAAACGAAGCGGCCTCGTTCGGACGGGGCCGCTTTTATTTTTGAGGAAACCCAAATCCTGAGCTTCCTTACCAAATGCAAAGGAGAAATGATTTATGAAAAAGCTGCTTGCCCTGCTGCTGTGCGCCGTGCTCTGCCTGAGCCTGGCTGCCTGCGCATCCAACACCACGACCACCGAGACCCCCGCGGCCTCCACCGAAACCGCCGCTGAGGCGCCCACCGAGACCGAAACCGCCGAGGCTCCCGCCGAAGAGGCTTCCTCCGACGCAAAGCAGTATGTCGTCGGCATCTGCCAGCTCGTCCAGCACGACGCGCTCGACGCTGCCACGAACGGCTTCATGGACGCGCTCGAAGAAGCGCTGCCCGGTCAGGTCACGTTTGATCTCAAGAACGCTTCCAACGACATCCCGACCTGCGGTACGATCGTCACGGGCTTTGTCGCGAGCAACGTCGATCTGATCCTCGCGAACGCAACGCCCGCCCTTCAGGCTGCGTCCACCGCGACCCAGACCATTCCGATCCTTGGCACGGCTGTCACCGAATATGGCGTCGCGCTTGACATCAAGGACTTTAGCGGAACGGTCGGCGGCAATATTTCCGGCACGTCTGATCTTGCGCCGCTCGACCAGCAGGCTGACATGCTCCTCGAGCTCCTGCCGGACGCAAAGAACGTCGGTATCCTCTACTGCTCGGCAGAAGCGAACTCCGTCTATCAGGCGGACGTTGTGAAGGCCGCGCTGGAGGCCAAGGGCGTAAATGTCACAGTTTACACGTTCGCGGACTCCAACGACGTTGCGACCGTCACCCAGACTGCGTGCGCGGAAAATGACGCGCTCTACATCCCGACTGACAACACCGCCGCATCCTGCACCGAGGCCATCAACAACGTCGCCGAGCCCGCGGGCGTGCCCATCGTCGCAGGCGAGGAAGGCATCTGCAAGGGCTGCGGCATCGCAACGCTCTCCATCGACTACTATGAGCTTGGCCGCACCACCGGCGCGATGGCCGCGAAGATCCTGACCGGCGAAGCAAACGTCTCCGAAATGCCGATCGAATACTACCAGAACCCTGTCAAGAAGTACGACGCTGCCCGCTGCGAAGCGCTTGGAATCACCGTTCCGTCCGATTACGTTGCAATCGGCTGACCCGGAACCAAACTGAAAGGAGATAAGCCCCCATGGAGCTTCTGACCTACCTGTCCTCGCTGAGCATACCGAACCTCTTCTCCCGCATGCCCGCTGCCGCTGCGCAGGGCATTATCTGGGGCATTATGGCTCTGGGCGTATATATCACGTTCCGGCTTCTCAATGTCTCCGACCTGACGGTCGACGGCTCGTTTGCCACAGGCGGGGCTGTCACGGTCATGCTGCTTCTGCAGGGGCTTCCCGCCTGGGCGGCGCTGCTGCTTGCTGTGCTGGTCGGCCTTCTGACCGGCCTTTGCACGGGACTTCTGCACACGAAATTCGGCATTCCCGCGATCCTCGCCGGTATCCTCACGCAGTTCGCCCTGTATTCCATCAACCTCCGCATCATGGGCAAGGCCAACCAGACGGCCAGCATCAAAAATTTCGGCATGTTCTGGGAGACAAACGGCAAGGGCTTTCTGATGTCGTCGCTCTATGTGCCGCAGGCGCTCATTGCGGGCCTGCTGCTTTCGGCCGCGCTGGTTGCGCTGCTATATTGGTACTTCGGCACCGAACAGGGAAGCGCGATGCGCGCCACGGGCGCGAACCCCTCGATGAGCCGCGCGCAGGGCATCAACGTCAGCAACATGAAGCTCCTCGGCCTTGCGCTCTCCAATGGCATGGTCGCTTTAGCTGGTGGCCTCATGACCCAGTTCCAGGGTACAGCGGACGTGTCGATGGGCAGAGGCGCGATCGTCATTGGCTTAGCTGCCATCATCATTGGCGAGGTCCTCTGCGATGCATTTTTCCGCAAGGGCTGCAACTTCGCGGTGCGCCTTCTGTTCGTCGTCTTCGGCGGCGTGGTATACTATGCGGTCATGGTGCTCATCTTGTGGCTCAAGCTCGACCCGAACGACCTCAAGCTCTTTACGGCTCTGATCGTCGCGATCTTCCTCGCGGTCCCTTACTTGCGTGAGCAGAGAAGAAGCTCGTTTGCAAAGCACGCGAAAGGAGGCAGCCGCCATGCTTGAATTACAGTCGATTTCGAAAACGTTCCATCCCGGCACGATTCACGCCAAGAAGGCGCTGCAGAACCTGAGTTTAAGCCTCAATGACGGCGATTTCGTCACTGTCATCGGCGGCAACGGCGCGGGCAAGTCGACGCTTCTGAACGCCATCGCGGGCGTGTGGCCGGTCGACGAGGGAAGCATCCTCATTGACGGTGTCGATGTGACGGGGCTTCCCGAGTACAAGCGCGCCGCGTTTATCGGCCGCGTCTTCCAGGACCCGATGCTCGGCACCGCGCCCAACATGCAGATTGAGGAAAACTTAGCGCTTGCGCTGCGGCGCGGAAAAAAGCGCACGCTCAGATGGGGCGTGACGAAGCAGGAGCGCGAGGATTACTATGAGCGGCTCCACGCTCTTGGCCTCGGCCTTGAAAAGCGTATGACCGACAAGGTCGGCCTTCTCTCCGGCGGCCAGCGGCAGGCATTGACACTTCTGATGGCGTCTCTCCAGAAGCCGAAGCTGCTGCTCTTAGATGAACACACGGCGGCGCTCGACCCCGCGACGGCGGCAAAGGTCCTGGAGCTGTCTGACAAGATCGTTGAGGAAAACGGCCTCACGGCGCTCATGATCACCCACAACATGAAAGACGCGATCACCCACGGAAACCGCCTCATCATGATGAATGAGGGTCATATCATCCTCGACATTTCAGGTGAAGAAAAGAAGAAGCTTACGAAAAAGGACCTTCTCGACCGCTTTGCTGCGCTGGCAGGGCAGCAGGAGGAAACCGATTCGGTCCTTCTCTCATAAGTGTAAAAGAAACAGCACCTCCGGCTATGCCGAAGGTGCTGTTTCTTGTCTTTCAAACGTGTTCACATGCACAAAAGCGCCGGGAAGCAACGCTTCCCGGCGCTTCGGTACGTTTTACTCGGCCGCCTTGAGGTACTGGGCGGACATGTAGGCGAATTTGTCGTTATAGACAATCTGGTACCAGTCGTTTTCGGTCTGGCCGCAGACGGCGACGGCGCTGCTCTCGAGCATCGTCATGAGGATATTGCCGTTGGTCGACGGCAGCGAGCGGACGTTCACGTCGTTTGTCGTGACCATGCACGCGCCCATCGGGCTGACGGTACCGGCCTCATCCGGCCACGAGCTCTCGTCGCTTTCGACCTTCATCACGCCATTGGAGGCAAGAATGGCCGCGACGGTGCAGGCCTGCTTGGTGGTAAGGCGCGCGGTCTGGTCGCCGCTTTGGACGGAGGCGGACCAGGTGTCGTCCTTCCATGTGAGCTCCAGCATGTAATCCGTACCATTGAGGCTCGCCTTATAGGGATACTCGGACGCGGTCGTGCCGGTCTTGTAGTTTGCATCGATCAGGATCTTGCTGAGCGTGAGCGCGTCGGCCTCCGAAAGCTCGGTGGGCTCGTCCGTGGAGGCTGCGTCGGTGCTGCTGAGCTGGACGCGGCTCGAGGGCTCGGGCTCTTCGGGGATGGTGCTCTTGAGCGTGAACCACGAGGACTCGTCGTTCTCTTCAAAGCTGAACTCGACCTCGCGGCCGGTGGCTTTATCCGTCAGAATGAAGCCTGTTTCGAGCGTGATCATATTGTAGAGGCCGGAATTCGCGTAGAATTCCTTGAACTGCTCGAGCATCGTCTGGTCGGCGCTCTTTGTGCCGCAGGCGTAAGCTGTGCCGAGAGAAAGCTTGCTTCCTATGTTGTCGCGCAGATAGCTGTCGGAAATCAGGTGGAGCGGCAAGAGAAGATCGAGCGTTCCATCCGCCAGCTCGACCTCGCGGTGGTTGCCCATGAAGATGTACCACTTGGAGATGTGCGCCGGGTCCTTCTGGTACAGACACCAGCTTTCCACACCTGAGCCTGTGTCCCGCGTGAAGAGGTAGGCCGAGCCGTAGGCGTTATCGTAGCTTGTGGCCGTGACGTTTTCGTTATTTTTCGTGATGAGCTTTGCCATCTTGGAGAGCTTCGTCCCTGTTTCAAACTGATACCCGCCGTAGGAGACATAGTCTCCGCTGTTGAGCTCGGCGTTGACCGGAAGCGTCAGCTCCGAGCCGGTGGAAAAGGCCTGCGCGGTGATGCCTGCACCCTGATTTTTCTTCGAGCAGCTGGAAATGATGACGATCAGCACAACGGCCAGTAGCACCACTGCGCCGAGCAGAACCAGCATTCTCTGCCGCTGCCGTCTTCTTCTTTTCATCGAGATTCCTCCATTCGTACAAGTAAACTGTCTGTCGGATAGACTCCATGCATTTTATGCCCTGAGTATAACACACTTTTTCCCGCTTGGCAAACCGAATCCCGGAAAATTAAGAATTCCTGCAGAAAAACCGTTCGACACGGTTCGGCAAAGCGCTTTTCGTCTTGCGCGCGGGCGCGGAAGCTGGTATGATAGGGAAAACATACATCTTACTTATAAAACCGGAGGACGCGCATGCGCTACAAGTGTCTGGTGCTCGACCATGACGATACTGTGGTCAACAGCACCGCAACGATCCATTACCCCTGCTTCTGCGAATTTCTCAAGGAGGTTCGCCCGCAGGCAAAGCATTATACGCTGGAGGACTATTTCCGCTGGAACTTTGCGCCCGGGATCATTCCCTTTTTTATGGGCGAGGTCGGGCTTTCGGAAGAGGAGATGGACTACGAGTACCGCTTCTGGCAGAACTACGTGAGATCCCGGATCCCGCAGGCCTTTTTCGGCATGCGGGAGATCCTCGCGCGGCACAAAGCGCTTGGCGGTCTGATTGCCGTCGTGTCCCACTCGGTTAAAGATACGATCGAGCGCGACTACCGGGAAAACGGTCTTCCCATGCCCGACGCCATCTTCGGCTGGGAGCTTCCGCCCGAAAGAAGAAAGCCCGAGCCATGGGCGCTGTATCAGATTATGGAGCGGTTTTCCCTCCAAAAATCCGATCTTCTGATGCTCGACGATCTCAAGCCCGGTTACGACATGGCGCGCGCGGCGGGCGTGGATTTCGCGGCGGCCGGCTGGGCATACGATGTGCCGGAGATTGAAAGCTTTATGCGCAAAAACTGCGACTATTATTTTAAAACCGTCCAGGACTTCGGACGCTTTCTGGAGGATGGCTGAGCATGCGCGAGCTTGATCTGCAAACGTGGCCGCGGCGGGCGGTCTATGAGCTGTTTTCCGGCTGCGACTGGCCGTTTTATGAAGTTTCTTTCCCACTGGACGTGACGAGGCTTCGCGCGTACACGAAAAAAGAAGGACTGTCGTTTTACTTCACACTCTCGTGGCTTCTGACGAAGGGCATGCAGGAGCAGGAGGCGTTTTGTATCCGCATCCGGGAGGGCCGGCTCTTCGTCATGGATGAGCTCATCCCGAGCTGCACGGTGTTAAGCCCCGGCGAGGAGGTGTTCCGTATCCTTTCTCTTCCGGCAGGCAATACGATTGCCGATTTTTCCCAGCGCACAAACGCGCTGAACGCGGCGCAGAAGACGCTGCTTGACCCCAACATGGAGTCGCGCGACGATCTCATCTATTTTTCGTGCCTGCCGTGGCTGCCGGTGCTGTCTCTCACCAACGAGCGCCACGTCGACCCGGACGACTGCATCCCCCGCGTGGGCTGGGGTAAATATCAGGAGCAAAACGGAAGGCTTACGCTTCCCGTCTGCCTCGAGGTCAACCACCGCACCGTCGACGGCCTTCATATCGGAAGACTCTACGAGTATGTACAGGGTTGGATTGACAAGCTGTAAAAAGCGCACCCCGGATAGACGGGTGTCCGTAAAACAGTTAATCCTCCGTATGGCTTAGACCATGCGGAGGATTTGTTTATGTCTAATCTTCAAACTTGCTGGCGGCAAACGGTTTGTCAAAACCGTTTGCGGACGGCAAGTCCACAGGGGATAGCCGCTTTAGCAGCGCAAGGGGGTGTAGCCACCTTGACGGAACGAAGTGACGCAACATTCTCGGTCATGCAGTATCCTCCTGCTGACGGAGAATGAAGCTCCGCAGGACGCACGATACTCCCGATAGGAGAGTATAGAAGTGCGCCCTTTAGTTCCTAAAGGGATTTTATCAGTGCGACAAACTTGAAGTTATCATCTACTACATATAGGTAAAAAACAAATTAAACAAAATAAAGCATAGAATAACAGCAGTCCAAATCCACAGACGAGTTTTCTTTTGCAAAGTTAAATTCAAGATACTTATTCCAGCCAAAATAACAAAACTACCAATAATAGCAGGATAATGTGTTCCACTTGAACCATTTGACCAAGGAGATATACCTAAGGCGATAAAAATTTTATCTCCAATGCAATACTTCGCGCTATTCCATGTGCCACCCAATATAAGACCCAAAACAATCAATAGGACAGCAATAATCCTATTTGTAAACTTCTTACTTTTGCTCATATTATCACCTCATCAAATTCCGATTTGTTACTCAATTTTCGTATTCAAATTATACCATAAAACTTGTGAACAATTCTACCGCAACTTTGGACTATATGAGAAAAGTCCGAACAGTTTTCTGCCCGGACTTCCTCACTCAATCATAAATCAATTCCGCTTTCACAATCTCCTTTGCCTGTGCCTTGCAAGCGTTCATCTGCCGTACCCATTCCATTTGGTGTCGGCTTCAGTTTCTCGGTCACGCCGTTTCGCTTCACCAGCTCCGGCACGATCAGCTCCATGCGGTTTCGTGCCGCTTCGTCAATCTTAGCGCAATACTGTCTTACGTACACCCAGCTATATCCGGGGTGCGTTTTTTATAATTCTGCGTTCTTCACGCGCGCGATGAGGGCTTTCTTCTTCTCCTCCGGCAAAAACGCGGCCTCGGCGGCGTAGACGAGCGTCTTTTTGAGATCGTCCGACGTAAAGCCCATGTCCTGCGTGCAGTGGCGGTACTCGTCCGGCAAATTCACAGCGGCAAGCGTCATGTTATCTGTATTGATGCAGAGCCGCAGCCCTGCGTCCAGGAGCTTTTTGGCCGGATGCGCGCGGTAGGACGGCTGCGTGTGGCACTGGATGTTGCTCGTCGGGCAAATCTCCAGCGTCACGCCGCGGGAAATTGCCTCGTCCCAGAGCGATGGGTCGTCAAAAATATGGTGCCCGTGCCCGATGCGCGTCACGCCGAACGAGAGCGCGTCCCGGATGGTATCGGGTCCCTGCGAGTCGCCTGCGTGGCACGTCGCCGGAACATGCAGCTCGCGCGCCAAGTCAAATACGGGCCGGAAATTGCGCAGCGGCACAATGCCCTCCGCGCCGGCAAGATCTGTGCCCACAACGCCCTGTCCCAGAAAGTCCTTCGCGAGGCGCACGGTCTCTAAATTTTCTTCCATGTTGACCGTCTCGGGTCCAATGCACATCGCGCACAGGAGAATCCCCGCATCGTAGTCCGGATGCTCGGCCAGCGCCTGCCTGCGCCCCTCCAGGACCGCTTCGACGGCCTGCCGCTGCGTGAGCCCTGCACGCTTGTGAAGCTGCGGCGCAAAGCGGACCTCATCGTAAATGTGTCCCTGCCGGGCGAGTACGGATAACACATCCCTTGTCACGCGGACAATGCTTTCTTCCGTCTGCATCAGCTGCAGGGGAAGCTCGAAGCGCGCCAGATATGTGTTCACGTCTGCGCAGTCTGAGGTCCGGGCCAGCCAGCGCCGGAAATCATCTAACGTCGCGGCGGGAAGGGGAAGGCCCTGCGCATTTGCTAAGTCCCACATCGTCTCGGGCGGAATGGCGCCGTCTAAATGCAGGTGCAGCTCGATCATCGGAAGGCTTGAAAGCTCCATATTCATCTCTCCTTTCTTTCATTGTACTGGGCGGGGGCTTTCCGCGTCAAGCCTGTTTTCCCAGAATATTTTTGTGGAGGGCTCTTTTTTCGTTTGTACGGTGTTGACAGAAAGGTAGAAAGTATGTACAATAAACGTGTATCTTCGGATACCGATTTTATCGAAATACACAAAATGGAGGAACCAAAATGAAAAAGATCATTGCGCTTCTGCTGGCTCTGGTCATGGTGTTCGCTCTGGTAGCCTGCGCTGCCAAGACCGACGCTCCCGCTGAGGAAACCAAGACCGAAGAACCCGCAGCCACCGAAACGACCACCACCGAAGAGACCACCGAGCCCGCCGCGGAAGAGACCGCTGAGCCCGCTGCCGAAGAGGGCAAGGTTTATAACGTTGCGTACCTCGTCAACGGCAACCTCGGCGACAAGTCCTTCTTCGACTCTGCCGAAGCAGGTCTGGAAGAGCTGGAAGCGGCCGGCCGCATCGAGCTGACCACCATTGAGATGGGCGGCACCGACGAAGACCAGCCTACCTGGCTGTCCACGCTGTACGAAGTCTCTGAAGACGGCGGCTACGACCTCATCGTCTGCGGCACCTATCAGATGCCCGACTACCTGAAGGAAGTTGCGACCCAGTATCCCGACCAGCTGTACGCCATTTTTGACGACACCACCTATGTCGGCGAGAACCAGAACGTTGTCAACATGTCCTATCGCCAGAACGACATGGGCTACCTGATCGGCGTCTACGCGGCCTGCATGACCGTTGACACCAGCATCCCCAACATCAACGAGGACGCAGTCGTCGGCTTCGTCGGCGGCGTTGACTCCCCGGTTATCAACGACTTCCTGATCGGCTTCATTGAGGGCGCACAGTCCGTCAACCCTGACATCAAGGTCGATACCCGCTACACCAATGACTATGTCGATACCGCCATCGCCAAGGAATACGGCCTGTCCATGATCAACGACAACAAGTGCGACATCATCTGGGGCGTCGCAGGTAACGCCGGCAACGGCGCGGCAGAAGCTGCTCTCGAGACTGGCAAGGCATGGTTCATCGGCGTTGACTCCGACCAGGAGCTGACGTTCTCTCCGGACCTCGCTGCCATCACGCTGACCTCGGGCCTGAAGAACATCGGCAACTCCCTCGTCTGGCTGTTCGACGAGTGGGACGCTGGCCGCACCTACTGGGGCCAGGCCGTTGAGCTCGGCATCGCGGAAGGCGGCGTCGGCATCGTGACCGACAAGAACTACGACAAGCTGGCCTCCGCCGAAACGAAGGCTGCCGTCGAGGCTGCGCAGAACGCAATCCTGAACGGCGAGGTCGTCGTTGACTCCGCTCTGACCAACCAGGAGCTTGCGACTCAGCTGCGTGACGCTGTTCGCCCGTAAGCGAAGCCTACAAGCTAAGATCCTTTGAGCTATCCGGGGGGAGCTCCCATGAGCTCCCCCTTCGGCGTTTTTCACAGCGTCAGCTGACAAGGGCACACGCGCTGGCTAGCCGGCCTGGAACGCCATCTGCTGCATTATCGTCCTTGACTTGCCATACTGCCTGCGGTGCACTTAAAAATCTTAAATGCGCCGCAGAACGCATGGAAGCACAATCGCGCGCTTGCGCAAGTACATAGAAACAGGAGGAACGCATCGTATGCCAGACGAGAAAACCGGCCGTTTGGACGAGGAACTGGTCGTCCAGATGAAAGGGATCACAAAAGTGTATCCCAACGGCGTCGCCGCCAACCAAGGCGTGGACTTTACCCTGCGAAAGGGCGAAATTCACGCGCTGATGGGCGAAAACGGCGCAGGTAAATCGACGCTTATGAAAATGCTCTTCGGCCTCGAGCAGCCGACGAGCGGCGAGATTTGGGTGAATGGGGAGAAGTTGAACCTCACTGCGCCCTCCGTCGCCATCTCGCATGGGATCGGCATGGTGCACCAGCACTTCATGCTCGTTCCGAGCCTGACGGTCGCGGAAAACATGGTGCTCGGCATGGCACCGAGAAAGGGCCTCTTCCTCGACCACCAGAAGGCCGTGGAAATCACGAAGGAATATGCCGAGCGCTTTAACCTGCATGTCGAGCCCGAGGCAAAGGTCGTCGACATTCCGGTCGGCATGAAGCAGAAGGTCGAAATTCTCAAGGCCCTCGTGCGCGGCGCGAAGATTTTGATCCTCGATGAGCCGACGGCGGTCCTGACCACGCAGGAGACGACCGAGCTTTTCAAGGAGCTCATTCACCTGAAAAATCAGGGCTATACCATCGTCTTCATTTCCCACAAGCTGAACGAGATCATGGAAATCACCGATCGGCTGACCATCATGCGAAACGGCCGCTCCATGGGCGTTTACAACACGTGTGATGTCACAAAGGAGGATATCTCCCGGCTGATGGTCGGGCGCGATGTCATTTTGAACGTCCAGAAGGACGAAGCCCGGCCGACCGATACGGTGCTTCGCGTGCGCGATGTGGAGTACGTCAACGAATGGCACAAGAAGGTGCTCGATAAGGTGTCGTTTGACGTGCGCAAGGGCGAGATCCTCGGCATTGCGGGCGTCGAGGGTAACGGCCAGAAGGAGCTGGTCGACATGCTCTTCGGCTTCAACACCCCGAACGCCGGTACGATCACGGTCGAGGGCGAGAATATCCTCGGCCTCACGCAGAGCAAAATTCGCGGCCTCGGCGTGTCCCTCGTTCCGGAGGACCGCATGCTCTTTGGCATTGCGGGCACGGCCAGCATCGAGGAAAACATCCTCTCCGACCGCTGCGCGGACAAGCGCTTCAATAAGGGCCCGCTGTTCAACATGAAGGCCATCCACGAAGAATCCGACCGGCTCATTCAGGAATACACGGTCCTGTGCAAATCGAGAAAGCAGCAGGTCGGCATGCTCTCCGGCGGCAATATCCAGAAGGTCGTCGTTGCGCGCGAGTTCTCGAACGACCCTGTGCTGATTCTTGCCGACCAGCCGACGCGTGGCATTGACGTTGGTGCGACGGAATTCATCCGCAAAAAGCTCGTCGAGCTCTCGCGCTCGGGTATTGCGGTGCTGCTCGTCTCGGCGGACCTCAACGAGGTCATGGAGCTGTCCGACAGCCTGATCGTCATGCAGGGAGGCCACATTGCGGCTTACTTTGAAGACACGAAGGAGCTCACCGACGATCAGATGGGCGAGTATATGCTGGGCCTCAAGCAGCAGCCGGCGGAGCAGATCAGGAGGGTTTGTCATGACTAAAAAACGCGAACTCATGTTCTCTATCGTGCGCGGGCTTCTTGCGATCCTCATCGCGCTGCTCGTCGCGACGCTGCTCATCTTTATCAGCGCAAACGGCGATAATTTCTCCGAAAAGCTCGCTTCGACCGGCGACGCACTCAAGCAGATGCTGGTCGGACCGCTCTTCCGTATGGGCAAAAACGGAACGCGCTTTGAAACCAAGCGTCTGACCGACATTCTTGCCTCCATGATTCCGATCATCTTTACCGGTCTTTCGGTCTGCATCATGTTCTCCGCCAACCAGTTCAACCTCGGCGCGGAGGGCGGCATCATGCTCGGCGCATTCGTCACCGGCATGGCGGCAATCTATCTGCCGATGGCAGCGGGGCTGCACCCGATCGTCGCAATCCTGCTCGGCGGCTTTGCCGTCGGCGTGATGATGCTCCTGCCGGCTTTACTGAAAAGCAAGCTCGACGTGAGCGAGATGGTGTGCTCGCTGATGCTCAACTACATCGTCATGTACCTCATTAAGTTTGTTCTCAACACCTATCTTGCCGATAAGTCGAAGGGACAGATCCAGTCGTACGAATTTTTGGAAACGTCCAGGATCGCGCAGCTGGTCGACGACGGCTCGAAGCTCTCGGTCGGCTTCCTCATTGCCATTGCGGCGGTGATTCTCTGCGGTCTTTTCATGTACCGCACCCGCTGGGGCTACGCCATCCGCATGATCGGCATCAACCAGGCATTCTCGAAATATTCCGGCATGAAGGTCGGCACCATCATTGTCGTCTCGCAGCTGCTCGGCGGCTTCCTTGCCGGTGTCGGCGGCGGCATCGAGATGCTGGGCCGGTACAAGACCTTCTCCTGGAGCTCTCTTCCCGGCTACGGCTGGACGGGCATTACCATTGCCATCCTTGCCGGCAACAACCCGTGGTTCGTGCCACCGGCGGCGTTCTTTATGGCGTATCTTTCCAAGGGCTGCAACCTGATGGCAACGTATGCAAAAGTCCCCGCGCAGCTGATCGATATCATCCAGGGCGTGATCTTCCTGTTCTTCGCGGCCGAGCAGTTCCTGTCCAAGTACCGACAGAAGCTCGTCGTCAAGTCCGCGGAGGAAGAGATCGCACGCAAGAAGGCCATGGACGAAGCGAAGGAAGGAGGCCACGCAAATGCTTAATTTTCTCAAAATGATGCTGACGCCGGAGTTCTTCTTCTCGATTCTGCGTATCTCCGCGCCGATTCTGTTCGCAACGCTCGGCGCAATCGTGGTAGAAAAGGCAGGCTTCTGCAACATCGGCTTAGAGGGCATCATGATGTTTGCCGCGCTGACCGGTTCTCTCGTCAGCTACTACGCAGGCAGCTGGTTCTGGGGCTTACTCGCCGCGATCGCAATGGGGACGCTCATGGGCCTTATGATGGGCTTTTTCGCCTTCCAGCTGAAGACGGATATCACCCTCGTCGGCATTGCCGTCAACATGATGGGCTCGGGCGGCACGCTGTTTTTGTGTAAGGTCATCACGAACCTCACCGAGGGCAAGGCAATGGCGTCTTCGACGGGTCTGATCACCTCGGCGCTCTGCGTCCCGAACATCACGATTCCCCTGCTGAACAAAATTCCGTTTCTGGGCGGCGTTCTTTCGGGGCACAGCCTGCTGACCTACCTCGCCTTCATCATCTGCGGCTTAACGTCCGTCATGCTCTATAAGACGAGCCTCGGCATGAACATCCGCGCCGTGGGCGAAAACCCGAACGCAGCGGCGTCTGTCGGCGTGTCGGTGCTGAAAATCAAGTATACCGCGATTGCCTACTCGGGTCTCATGGCGGGCTTCGGCGGCGCGTTCATGTCGATGTCCTACGCACAGGGCTGGAGCCTCGACATGGTCGCAGGACGCGGCTTCATCGCGCTCGCGGCGCAGGCTATGGGCTCCGGCGAATGCCTCGGCGGTATGCTCTCGAGTCTGGTCTTCGGCTTTGCGCAGGCGCTCGGCATCAAGTTCTCGGCAAGAGGACTCGATTCGAACCTCGCCTCGCCGATTCCCTACGCGGTCACGATCATCGGCCTTGTGGTCTTTGCACTTGTGCGCCGCAGCCGCATTAAAAAGCAGCACGCGGCATCTCAATTATAAAAACAGCGCCCGCCCGTTCGGGCGGGCGCGTTCTGCTTTGTAGGAGTAAATGATTTCGCCGGCAGGCTTCCTCATATCTTGGATTTTCCTGCGCGGGACGATGTGGGCATCGTCCCCTACGGCATGTATTGATAGAACCTTGAAATTTTCCGGTTTTACGTTTGGAGGAGTTATGTCTGAATTCAAAAAAATTCCCGTTATTTTAGACGGCGACCCGGGCCATGACGACGCGATTGGCTGGACGCTGGCGCAGGGGAGCGGCCGGTTCGACATTCTGGCCGTCACGTCCTGCAGCGGCAACGTCGGCATTGAAAAAACAACCTACAACACGCTTCGCGTCTGCACGCTGCTGGGCATCGACGCACCCATCGCCGAAGGCTGCCCGCACCCGCTGACAGCCGACGTGATGAACGCCCCGTCGGTGCATGGAGAATCGGGCTTGGACGGTCCGGCACTTCCCGAACCTGCGATGGAGGTCTGCGGCCTCACGGCGGTCGAGCTCATGGCGAAGGTGCTGCGTGAGTCGCCCGAGCCGGTCACGATCATCCCCACAGGTCCGGAGACAAATGTGGCCGCGCTCTTGCTGGCGCACCCGGAGCTGAAACCCAAGATCAAGCAAATCTCTCTCATGGGCGGCGGTATCGCCTACGGCAACTGGACGCCCGCGGCGGAGTTCAACATTCTCGTTGACCCGGAGGCGGCGAAGATCGTTTTCGAGTCCGGCATTCCCATCATCATGGCGGGGCTTGACGTGACGGAAAAAGCGCTCATCATGCCCGAGGACTTCGAGCGCATTCGGGCGCTTGGAAACCCCGTGAGCGACATTGTCGCAAAGTGGCTGGAATTTTTCTATATTTTCCACAAGTCCATCGGCTACGAAGGCGCGCCCATGCACGACCCGTGCGCGGTAATGGCGCTCATTCATCCGGAGGTCTTTACGATGAAGCCCATGCACGTCGAAATTGAGACGCAGGGCGAATACTGCCGCGGCTGCACCGTGGGAGACCAGCTCGGCCTCTCGGGCAAAGCGCCGAACGCGCAGGTCATTCTGGACGTTGACCGCAAGGCCTTTGCCGACCGGCTGGTCGAATCGATGAAATTTTATGGGGAGGGCGCGAAATGAACAAATACCCTGTCTGGCTGGACTGCGACGTGGGCGTAGATGACGCGATCGCCATTATGGCGCTGCACGCGCTGGAAGAAACGGACCTTCTCGCCATCTCCACCGTGAGCGGCAATGTGCCGCTTTCGTCGACGTTTTCCAATGCGCACCGGATGAACGGCCTTATGAAGACGAACTACCCGGTTTACAAGGGCGCGGACCGGCCTTTGATCGTCCAGCCGCAGTATGCCTACACGTTCCACGGGAAAAACGGCCTCGGAGACGTGGAGCTTCCGCTGCCGGAAGATGCCAAAATGCTGGATACGCCCGCATGGGACGCGCTGTATGACTGCGCGAAGCAGCACCCGGGCGAGCTCCGGCTCATTGCCATCGGGCCTCTTACAAACGTCGCCATTGCGCTCACGAAATACCCAGAGCTCAAGACGCTGCTTCACACCATTCTTATCATGGGCGGCGCGGCAGTCGGCGGCAACGTGACCCCGGCGGCGGAGTTCAACATCTACGCGGACCCCGACGCGGCGCAGATCGTCTTCAAGTCCGGTGTTCCGATCGTAATGTGCGGTCTGGACGTGACGATGCAGGCAATGTTCCGCCCGGAGGACTGGGACGAGCTGGCGCAGACCGGCACCGAGGCCGGAAAATTCACCAAGGCCTGCGTGCAGAAGGCGTGGGCGTTCTGCAAATCGATCGGCCTTCCCGGCGTTGCGATGCACGACGCGTGCCCTGTGATGTACCTCGCGCATCCCGAGCTCTTCCGCGCGGAGGAGGCGGGCGTGTATGTCGAGACGAGAGGCTCCATCACGCGCGGCAAGACCGTGACCGATCTCTACAGCGACAAGCAGTTTGAGACGAAAAATGCCATGGTCGTCCTCGGCGTCGACCGGGACAAATTCATCGGGGTTTTAAAGGACTGCATCCGAAAAATCTGAAGAGCGACAAAAACCTGCCTGCTGAAGTTCTCAACAGGCAGGTTTCTTTTTTGAAAATCAAAGCGAGGCCGCGAGCGCTTCGGCCTTTTTGCAGGCTTCTTCCAACGATGCTTTTCCGTCAAAGCCCGCTACATCCATCCCGTCGGCCGCGACGCAGTGGTACCGGTCAAAGCCAAAGAATGTATGCAGCGCGTCTAAATACCGGCTTCCCATCTCCATAGGGTCGTCCGTGTAAAATCCGCCGCGCGCCGTCAGGAACACGAGGTCCGTGCCGCGGCAAAGGCCAACAAGGCCTGTTTCATTTGCGCCGAAGGTAATGCCGTCGAGGCTGACTTGCTCAATGTAGAGCTTCAGAAGCGCGGGGAAAGCCAAGTCCCAGAAGGGGGCGGCGATGACGACAAGGTCGGCATTTGCAAACTGCTTTGCGTACCGAAAGCGCGGGTGCGAGAAATCGCCTGTTTCCAGAAGACGCTGCCGCTGCTCAAAAAAGTCGCCTACGAGCGGGGCCAAATTTTCCTCCGTCAGAACGAGGCGCTCGACCTCGCAGTCGGACGGTGCAGCGCTTAAAAACCGCTCCAGTATCTTTTTTGTGCGCGATTCCTCTTTTCGGATGCAGCAGTCAACGACCAGTAATTTTCTCATTTGCCGCCCCTCGTTTCCAGAAGATAAAAGGCCTCCAGCGCCGTGAGAATTTCAAGCCGCTCGCCCTTCGCCGTGGCGCTCTCGCCGCCGACATAGTCTCCGATGGCGTCCGCCGTATCCTCGCCGTAGAGAACGACGTTGTTGAGAATCGAAGCTGTCTTCATTCCGCGCAGTCGGCCGATCGTAAACAGCGCCGCCGTCTCCATGTCCGCGCCCAGAACGCCCTTTTTGGACCAATAGGCGCTCTCGGCTTCGTTTTCCTCATGATAAAAGCTCTCGTGGCTGTGGCAGATGCCCTCGTGCGTCACTGCGCCAAGCGTCTTGGCCGCCTCTACGCAGCAGCCATACAGCGTAAAATCTGCGACTGCCGGGTAAATTGCGGGCACATAGGCCTTCGACGCGCCGTCGTCCCGCACCGCGCCGGAGACGAGAACGAGCTCTCCGAGTCCGATGCCCTTTTGCAGCGCGCCGCACGAGCCGATGCGAATTGCCGCCTGCACGCCGATGTTGTGGAGCTCTTCCACCGCGATCCCGGCGGAGCTGCCGCCGATGCCGGTTGAAAGCGCGAGCACGTCCACGCCTTTGTACCGCCCGCGCAGGCTGCGGAACTCGCGGTTATACGCCAGCTCCTGCACGTCCTCCAGCTCTTTTGCGATGCGGTCGAGTCTGGCCGGGTCGCCCGGGAGGATCGCATAGCGAATGCCGAGCGTTTCATCAAGACAAATGTGCGCCTGTTTCATGATCGTCATCCTTTCGTGTTTGTTCGCTTGTTTCTTCCTATTTTACAGGATTCTAGTCCGGGAAACAAGTCCCGTGCGAGTCTTCGAGTGCATCCAGATGCAAAAACCGCCGGGCATACGCGCCCGCGCCCGTGTTTTTGAGGAACACGACGTTCAGCTCATGTACCCCTGTGAGCGGTGGGCAGAAAAAGTGCCCGAACTGCGGCGCGTCCTTCACGACCGCCTCATATAAAAAGCTCACGCCGCAGCCTGATGCAACAAGCTCGCGGATAATTTTGAAGCTGCTGATGCACACGCGGCGCTCGAACGCCTCGACGGTATAGCCCTGCTGGGTAAGCTCGCGCTCCAAAATATTTCGCGTGCCCGAGCCGGGCTCTCGCAGAATGAGGCGCTCGGAGAAAAGCGTTTCAAGGTTGATGCTCCGTCCGCTCCACGGGTGATCCGCCGCGCAGATGCCGATATAGGGCTCTTCGCGCAGCAGAAAGTGGTTGTACCGCCGCTTGTCGAAAAGGCCCTCGAGCACGACAAAGTCCAGCTCTCCGGCCTCCAGCTGAGAAAGAAGGTGCGCGGTGTTGTCGACCGTGAAAAACAGCTCGTTTTCCGGGCACGCGAGAAACCGCCGGATTTCGGGAATTAAAATATAGTCTCCAATCGACTTTGTCGCTCCGATGCGAAGAAGCGTCTTGGGCTTCTCAGAAAGAAGTCTCGTGAGCTCTGCGTCGTTATACTGAAGCTCGATCGCGTAGCGCTCTAAAATCTCGCCCTGCACGGTTTTGCGGAGCTTTCGCTCGTCGTAGGAAAAGAGCTTCACGCCGTATTGCGATTCTAAAGACTGAATCTGTTTTGTGACGGCGGGCTGCGTCAGATGGAGCGCATCTGCCGCGCGGCGGTAATTCATTGTCCGGCAAAGCGTCAGAAAGGTCAAGAGCTTCTGGTCCATGGTGCACCTCGCGATAACTTACCGGAATGGCAAGATTCCGTTTTATGATTTTATTTTATCATAAATCCGCGCTATAATGAAGCCGCAAAAGAGAAAAAACGATACATTGGAGGAGATTTTGATGAAAACCGTTACAAAGCTGCTGCCCGGCTGCGCGATCGCACTGGTGCTGGCCGCGATTGCAAAGGGGCTTGAAAGCTGGGAGGCTTCCGCCGGGCTGCACCTCATCGGCGCGTCCGTCATCGCGCTGTTTCTCGGCATGATTGTCAACCGCTTTTATAAGCCGAACGACACGACAAAGCCAGGTATCCGCTTTACATCCAAAAAAATTCTGAAGTTTGCCATCATCCTGCTCGGCGCGAGCCTTAATATTACGACCGTGCTGACTGTCGGAAAATTCTCGCTCACGGTCATGCTCTTTACGCTCGCGACCTGCTTCGGCCTCGGCTACTTCATCGGAAAAGCGCTGGGCCTCAACTGGAAGACCAGCAGCCTCATTAACGCAGGGACGGGCATCTGCGGCGGCTCTGCCATCGCGGCCATTGCGCCCGTCATCGATGCGACCGATATGGATGTTGCCTACGGATTATCCGCCACGTTCCTCTTTGATATGGTAATGGTCGTCGTCTTCCCGATTCTCGGCCGGAAGCTCGGGCTTTCCGACGCGGCCTTCGGCCTCTGGGCGGGCACGGCGGTCAACGACACATCAAGCGTTGTGGCTACCGGCTACGCTTTCAGCGAGGCTGCGGGCGATTTTGCGACCATGGTCAAGCTCACAAGAACCCTTGCTATCATCCCGACCGTCCTCGTCTTTGCCGCCATCAGCCTGCGGCTTAAACGCAAAGAGGCGCAAAGCGAGGGCGCGAGCGTGAAGGTCAACATGAAGTCGGTCTTCCCGTGGTTCATTCTGGGCTTCTTGGCCATGTCCGGCCTTACGAGCCTCGGCCTCATTCCGGCAGCTCTCGCCGCAGCGCTCAAGTCCGTCAGCAAGTTCCTCATGGTCGCGGCGCTGGCCGCCATCGGCCTCAATACCGATTTGAAAGCCCTCTGCAAGTCCGGCGCGAAGCCGATGCTCCACGGGTTTATCATCTCACTGCTTGTCGTTCTTGTTGCCATCGGGGTCGAGTACATGCTTGGCATTGCCCCTACGGGTACGCTTGCCTGAAGAATGCAAAACACTTCGCTTTTTACAGGAAAACTCCAAATTTGACGTAGGGGACGATTGAGCACATCGTCCCGGCAGAACAGGCCGTTTTAAGCTAAATCTGCGGCGAATTTGTAACTGCCCTTGGGGCGATGTGCTCAATCGCCCCCTACGCGCTGTTTGGGAACCGACGCAATTTTTGTGAAGTACACGTTTATCAGGACTTCTGGTTCTGAATCTCCGGCGGGAGCTGCTTTTCGTTCTGGATGATGACGAGGCTCAGGCCCAGCGCCAGAACGAGCGCGCCGACGGCCACAGAATTATAAGGCTGCGGCTCAAACGCGTAGCCCAGCATCAGGCACGCGGCGGCAATCAGGAAAAACACGACGCGCACCGCGTTGAGCAGCTTGTTCCGCCGCAGCAAAAAATCATAAAAATCGTCCAAATCGTCAAAGCAGTCCCCAGCTGTCCACGGCGCGAAGAACTTTCGTACAAAGCTTCCCATAGCTTTTTCATCTCCTATTCAAATTGCAATCAGTATACCATGGCGCACCCGCTTTGACAAGACAAGCCAGCCGGTTTCCCGGCTGGCTCATGTTTTCGGAAGGCTTGCATGTAAGGGCGCCCGAGGGCGCCGGATTGTCAGGTCGTGGAGTAGTTCCCGCAGCCGCAGCGGCGGCAGGAATTGCAGCTGTTGCACCCGCAGGAGCAGCCGGTGGACGTGCCTGCGACGAAGCCGGACGAGCAGGAATTGCACCCGCACCGGCGGCAGCCGCAGCCGCACATGGTGTTTGAAGAATTGTTGCCGCTGCTGGTTCCGCCGACAGAGCCGGTCGAGCCATTGTTGCAGGTGCAGGTGCACGTGCAGCGGTTCGAGGTATTAGAATTGCTCGTTCCGCCCACCGAGCCGGAGTTCCGGCAGCAGGGGTTGCAGCAGGAATTGGCGACGAAGCTGGGGAACACGATACCGCCATAGACACTGTTATTACACATAACGTACGACCTCCCGAAATAAGTCTTGGAGATTGCCTCCGAAGTATCCTATGACGGAAGGTCGTATTTTGTGTCAGAATTCTGCTGGATTTGTCTGCGCGCCGCCTGCATCCACAATGTCGGGCGCGTCAGACGCTGTCCCGCGCACCTCGGGCACGATCGGGTCATGCAGCTCGAAGGGGGCGGCCCTCTTTTTGCGATTCATTTGCTTCACCTCAAGGCTAGTCTTTGAGGCGGGGCGTTTTTTATTCCTTTGTCTGTTCCAACCGGCGAAGGCGCTCGCAGAGCTCCTGAAAGCGGCCTGTGATTCGGCCAAAATTGTCCTTCTCGTGCGGAATCATGCAGCCCGAGCAGTCCTTGATCCCGCTCGGCGTGTACCGGAAATTGCCGCCGCAGTTACGTCCCAGCGCGTACAGCGGACAGTAGCAGAACAGACAGTTGAAGCGCTCGGGGTGCTTCGTTTCGTGGCACGGGAAGTATTCGCATGCGGTGTTCTGAAAAAAGGAATAGTGTTTATTCTGCCAGTGTTCCATTTTAACCCTCCCGGAGCGTTTCCACAAGCTTCGTGTCCGGCGTGACGACGGCGGTCGTATAGTGGTCGTAGATCACCATGCCGGGCTTTGCACCCGCCGGCTTTTTGACATTTTTGACGCGCGTGTAGTCAACCGGCACGTTCTGTCCCTCGCGCGCCTGCGAAAAATAGACGGCCAGCTGCATCGCCTCGGTCACCGTCCGGTCGGGAGGCGTCCCGGGCGCGCAGGCGATGATGACGTGGCTGCCATGGATTTTCTGCGTGTGCAGCCAGATATCCTGCTTCTGCGCCATTTTGCAGGTGAGAAGGTCGTTCTGCCGGTTGTTGCGGCCGACAAGAATTTCAAACCCGTCGGACGAGCGGAAGACCATGGGCTTCGATGCGGGCAGCTTCATCTTTTTCTTCTGCCCCGTCTCGCGGATATA
The DNA here is from genome assembly GCA_916988195.3 of Oscillospiraceae bacterium. Taxonomy (GTDB): domain Bacteria; phylum Bacillota; class Clostridia; order Oscillospirales; family Oscillospiraceae; genus CAG-170. The sequence continues at coordinate 168,878 of CAKASQ030000028.1, read as the reverse complement.
GCCGCCGTCTGTCAGCTCCTGCCGGATTTCCTGAATGTCCCGTTCGGATTCGACGCGCGAGAGCTCGTCTAAAACGCTTGCAAGATACGAAAGCTCCGCCTCGCCCTTCGCGATCTGCTCGGTGAGCACCTTCTCGGCCGTCTTCGCCTTCTGATAGTCCTTGTAGAATTTCGCGGCGTTCTGCTGCGGCGAGACGGCGGGGTTTAAGGGAATGTCGATCTCCTTCATCTCGGGGTCGTAAAAGTCGACGGCGGTCAACCGCGCCTGCCCCCGGGAAATCGCGTGCAGATTTGCAGTTACGATATCGCCGAGCCGCCTGAGGTGCTCACGGTCAAACGTCGCCTCGAGCTCCTTTTTCTGGTTCTGGAGCTTTCTTGCCGTGCGGCTGTGGAGATTTGTGAGCGTCTTGCGGAGCGTCTGCGTCTTCTGCCGCGTGCGCTCGAGAAGGTCGCGTTTGGCATAAAAGTCGTCTAGGAGCGCAGAGAACGACGGCGCAGTTTCCTGCGAGACAAGACCTTCATATTGGCGAATCGGCATGCAGGTAAAGTCCCATGGTCTGCCGTCTCGCAGCAGAACCGTCGGCATTTTTTCGCCGGTATGGAGCGCTTGCAGCTCCGCAAACAGCCGCTCGGCGGCCTGCTGTTTTTCTTCGTCCGAAAGCGCGGCCAGATCAGAATCGACCCCACCGAACACGCGGAAGGCAAGCTCGCGGCAAAGAAGGGGAGAGAGGCCTCCGAAGCGCTCCAATAAGAACGCGTCCGCTGCCTGCTGCGTTTTTTGAGAAAGCAGCAGTGCGCGCAGCTCGTCCTCGGATGCTTCCCACGGATTGCGCTTTCCCTGCGTGGGCGGCAGATGGTAGTAAAGCCCCGGCAGGACCTGCCGCTGTTCGGACATCTCAAAATCGACCCGGCGCAGGCAATCGAGGATCCGCCCATCCGCGCCCGTCAGGATGAGGTTCGAGTTGCGCCCCATGAGCTCTAAAATGAGCTTTTTTTGGCAGGGCGTTCCCATCTCGTCGATGCAGTCAAACGTCAGCTCGGCGAGGCGCTCCATGGGCGGCTGCGTGATGGAGACCAAACGTCCGCCCGTTAAATGCTTTCGCAGCAGCATGCAGAACATCGGCGGCTGGGCGGGATTCTCAAACGATAAGTTTGTCAGCTGGATGCGCGGGTGGTTGGGCGAAGCCGTGAGCAGCAGCTTTCCGCCGCCGCTTGCGCCCCGCATGGAAAGAAGAATCGTGTCGCGCTCGGGTTGCTGGACCTTGTCGACCCGGCAGGCCAAAAGCTTTTCCTGCAATTCTTCACATAGGCTCTCTAAAAATACAGCGTCAATCGGCATGGGGTTCCTCCATGGTCAGAATAAAAAGCTCGTTGATGCGCTCTAATTTCCCCGCGAGATACAGTGCGCCGAACAGACACTCGAGCCCTGTCGCCTTGGAGTACTGCTCGTGCGTCGCGTTTTTGGGGATCGCGCTCACATGCGCGTTGCGGCCCCGTTTGTACTGCGCGAGCTCATCGGGCGTCAGAAGCGGGAGCATCCGGTCGACGCGCGCGGCCTGCGCGGGGGCGCAGACGTAGGACACCGTCGCGCGGTGCAGCTGCTTGGTTGTGAGCTTGCCGCTGTCGCACAGCCAGCTTCGCACCAGAAGCTCAAACACCGCGTCGCCGCAGTGCGCAAGCCCGAGCGCGCTGATCTGGCCGATGTCCTGCGGGCGCATGGAAAGAGAAAAGTAGTTCTTCAAGCGAAGACCTCCCGTAAGTGGTTCTTTTTTCTGATTATATCATACCATACAAGCACCGGTAAAGAAAAAGATTGACGGATCGATAACAAAAGGTTACAATAATAAGGTGTTTGATAGAAAGGACTGGTTCAATGAAGAGACGGCTCTGTGCGTTTCTGGCGGCGGCGCTCTGCGCGGCGTGCCTTACAACAGCGGCATTGGCGGGCGATGAGAGCCTGCATACGGATTATGTGGAAATTACCTGCGATGGCTTTGCGGCAGACAGTCTGGACGGTGTAGAGGCCATTTACAACCTGACGACCGCTTCTCCCGACTGCCTCGACTATGTGCAGCGGTATTATCGCGAGGTTTACGGCCTTGAGCTTCAGGCCGTCGGACATAACATCTGGATCACGAACGACGATACCTATTATTTTGAACGGACAAGCGATCCCCAGCCCGGGGATATCGGCTACGCGACTGCCGAAGAGCGCGAGCGCGGCTGCGGGCACTACGTTTTGTGCAAGGAAGCGGACGAAGCCGCCGGAACGATCACGCTCATCGAGCAGAACTGGATCTGGAACGGACAGGCGGGCGTGAACCGCACGATCTCCGTTGACAGCTGCTACACGTTCTATACACTCACTTCCTACGACGGCAGGCGCCCCGAGGCGCAGGAGCCGACCGAGGAGGAGATTTGGCAGGATGAGCAGCGGGCGACAACCGGTGTGCTCCCCTCCGCACCCTTGAGCGCGGCCGCGAATCAATCGGCGGCGGATGTGCTTGGCAGCGGCAGTATGACGGGCGAGGTGTCCGACTGGGCGCAGAGCGCAGTAGCCTACGCGAAGCAGTGGGGCCTTCTGGCCGGGACGAGCCTGAACGCGAACGCAGCCATCACGAGAGGACAGTTTGCAAAGCTTCTTGTGAACACGGCCTACGGCCTTGGCGATTGGCTGGATCTGAGCCAGCCGCAAACGGAGGCGGCGCGCCTTGGCCTGATGATGGGCGACGCGTACGGGAATTTTGACGCCGACGGCACGTTGACGCGCGAGATGGCAGCAGTCGTGCTCACAAGGCTCTGGCGGCTCACGGGCGACGCGCTTGCATCGGACGAGAGCGTCCTCTGGCAGTTTGCGGACGCGTCCTCTATCAGCGATTGGGCGCGCGAGGGCGTTGCGGTCGCAACGACGGCAGGGCTCATCAGCGGAACCGGTTCCGGCTTCCTGCCGGCGGGAAATCTTACCTGCGAGCAGGCTGTGACCTTACTTGCAAGGCTCTACGCTGCAAGAAACTACATGAGCTTATAAGCAAAAGCCATCCGGCACGCCGGATGGCTTTTTTCTTTCTAAAAAGCTGATGCTTTTTAGAAAGAAAGGGGTTGCGCCTCGACTGCGCGCATAATTTTGCGCCAAAGGCGCAAAATTCCACACTTGCGAGGCGAGCGGTATTTTTCCGGTCAGCAAAGCCGCCGGATAAAATGAATTTAAATTTTATTTCGCCATCTGCGGATGGCGAAACTCTACGAGGTTTTGTTACTGCATATCAAAGCTTAACTGCGCGGGGGTGAGCGCTTGCAGGCTTGTGAGAGCTTGCACGGGGGTCGCGCCGCGTGCGCAGAGGGCCCGCGTTCCTTCACTGCCGTCGTCGAAAACGAAGAGCGGGCTGTATTCGTGCTGCAAATTGTCAAGGCTTCCGTTCCAGGTGCCGCCCTTACCGAAGCTCGTTTGCGCGACGAGCGTCTTTTCTCCCATCGCGTGGATGAAGCGGTTCCGGCCAAGCGCCCGCTGCGCGGAAAAGCCGAACTCAAAGCCGCCTTCTGCCGCGTATAAGGTGTTTTTCCGTATGGGGCAGTAGACGAGCTCCGTCGCCGGGAAGATGAGGACGCTGCCGCCATTGGAAAGGCACGCCTCCTGCGCCGTCCGGTCGGCGCCCATCGCGTCTCCCGAACAGAGCGTGAAGCCCTCTTTCGCGGCGAGACAGCCTGCCTGTGCGGCAAACTGTGCCCCGGGCTGGGCCAAATGCCGCGAACCGACCACGGAGATGCACGGGCGCTGCAAAAGCCGCAAATCGCCCCGGCAGAAAAGCGCCGCCGGACATCTTGCACCCAGCTGCTCGCGGAGCTTTCGGGGGAACCTGTTGTCGAGCCGTGTGATGACTGTCACGCCCGCTTTTTCCGCCGCAAGCAAGTATCCGTCGAGCTGCCGCTCGCGGCCAAGGAGCGAGACAATGTGCCCTGCCTCGTATTCCGAGTACCCAAGCCTGCGCACGTCCTTGACGGTTACATCGCGGAAAGGATCTTCTTCTCCGATCCCGGCCGCACGCGCGCGTCTCGATAGCTCCCGCGCCTGCGCGAGACTGAGCGCGCCCGCCATCGCATCTCCCAGCGGGCAGCAGAGAAGAAGCAAGCCTCGTTCTGTCTGCCTCACCGCCGGAACCTCCGGCGCGGCTGGGGCTTTTTCTCCCTCGGCTGCTCTTCTACGAGCGTGCCGTCCTCGAGAAATTTCACGGGCTGGATCTGGTAGTGCGAATATTTTGCGATCTCCGAGAGCTTGGCCTGCTCGGGGAATGTGCCGAGGATGGAGACGGCAATGCCCTTTTTCTTGGCGCGGCCGGTTCTGCCGATGCGGTGGATGTAATATTCGTTCTCCTCGGGCACGTCGTAGTTGATGACGCAGTCGACGTCGTCTACGTCGATGCCGCGCGAGGCAACGTCGGTCGCGATGAGCACGGGGAGCTTTCCCTCCTTGAACGTGCGCATTGTTTTTTCGCGCTTTTGCTGTGCGATATCGCCGTGGATGCAGTCGGCCTGTAAGCCAAAACGTCTTAAATCATCGCTCAGCCGCTGGCACATGACCTTCGTATTGCAGAAAATGATCGTCCGCTCGAGTCCCAGTGTGCGGATGAGGCGGATGGCCATGTCGACCTTTTCAAGCGGCGGGCAGGTGATGGAGTACTGGGTGATGTCCGGGCGGTTATCCGTATCGGCAGGGACGGTGATCTCCACCTCGTCGCGCTGGTACATCCACGAGACGGTCATGACCTCCTGCGAGATGGTCGCGGAGAAGAGGCCGAGATTTTTCCGGTTCTTAACGCGCTCGATGATCTTCGTCACATCGTCAAAAAAGCCCATATCGAGCATCCGGTCGGCTTCGTCCAGCACGACCGTCTGCACCTTGTCAAGCCGCAGCGTCTTGCGGTTGTAGTGGTCCATGAGCCGCCCGGGCGTGGCGACAACGATCTGCGGGTGTTTGGCCAGCTGCTTGATCTGCTGCTCGATTTTTGCCCCGCCGTAAACTACCGCGACGCAGATATTCTTGTTGAACGCGGCAAGGCCCTTGAGCTCGTCGCAGATCTGAATCGCGAGCTCTCTAGTCGGCGCGAGAATGAGGCCCTGCAGGTCCTCGCTTTCGGGGTCAATATGCTCTAACATCGGAATACCGAACGCGAAGGTCTTGCCCGTGCCGGTCGGCGCTTTGGCGATCACGTCCTTCCACTGCATGAACGGCGGGATGGCCTCGGCCTGGATGCGCGTGGGGTAGCCGTAGCCCTTCTGCTCGAGCGCCTGCAAAATTTCCTTCGATAATCCAAGATCTGCAAAGGTCAGATTCTGTTCCATGTGTTTCGTCTCTTTTCTGAAAAATCGCAATTTTTTTTATTATATCATATGATATTCCGAAATCCAAGCCCCGAAGTCGCGATTGATACGATTTCCCGTCCAATGGCAGAAAAACTCCGCCGCACAAGCCGTGCGGCGGAGTTTTTGCCTGAAATTTACTTTGCCTTGCCGAGGTACGCAGCCTTGACCTCCTCATTTTCGAGAAGCTCCTTGCCCTCGCCCTGCATGAGGATCGTGCCGGTCTGCATGACGTAGGCCCAGTCGGCGGTCTTGAGTGCCATGTTCGCGTTCTGCTCGATGAGAAGAACGGTAATGCCCTGGCGGTTGATCTCCTTGATGATCTCAAAGATACCCTTGACGACCAGAGGCGCTAAGCCCAGCGACGGCTCATCCATCATGACGAGCCTCGGCTTTGCCATGAGGGCTCTTCCGACTGCCAGCATCTGCTGCTCGCCGCCGGAGAGTGTGCCTGCCAGCTGCCACTCGCGCTCTTTGAGGCGGGGGAAGAGCTTGTAGACCTCCTCCATGTCCTCTTTGATGGAGTCCTTGCGAAGGTACGCGCCGATGCGAAGGTTCTCTTCGACCGTGAGGTTCGCAAACACGCGCCGTCCTTCGGGAACGAGGGTCACGCCGGTCGAGACGATCTGGTCGGTCGACTTGCCAAGCAAACTCTGGCCGTTAAAGAGAATGTCGCCGGACTTGGGTTTCACTAAGCCCGCAATGGATTTGAGCGTCGTGGACTTGCCTGCGCCGTTCGAGCCGACGAGGGTCACAATCTTGCCCTCTTCAACCGTCAGGTCGATACCTTTGACGGCCTCAATGCCGCCGTAGGAGACGACAAGGTTCTTGATTTCCAGAATATTAGCCATCCTCGTCCACCCCCAAATATGCGTCGATGACGCGCTGATCGTTCTGAATTTCTGCCGGAACGCCCGCGGCGATCTGACGGCCAAAGTCGATGACGTAGATCCGGTCGGAAATGTCCATGACCAGGTTCATGTGGTGCTCGATGAGGAAGATGGTGAGCCCAAACTGCGCGCGGATCTCGCGGATGAACGCGGTCAGCTCCTCCGTCTCCTGCGGGTTCATGCCGGCGGCCGGCTCGTCGAGAAGCAGAAGCTTCGGGTCGGTCGCAAGCGCGCGCGCAATCTCAAGACGGCGCTGCTTGCCGTAGGGAAGGGAGGTGGCGAGTTCGTCTTTTAGCTCGTCGAGTCCGACGATTTTGAGAAGCTCGAGCGTCTTTTCGCGCTGCGCCAGCTCCTCTTTGCGGTTCAGGCGGAACGTCGCCGAGAACACGTTCGAGGTCTTGCGCAGGTGCATCGCCGTGAGAACGTTATCGAACACCGTCATGGACTTAAACAGGCGGATGTTCTGGAACGTTCTTGCAATGCCCATCTTCGTGATGTAGTCCGGGGTGTGCGAGACGACGTGCGGATAGAGCTCCTTGCTGTCGCCCGCGTAGAGCTTTTTCATCTTGCCCTGCGGGTGATTTTCGACGATCGTCTTGCCGCAGAACTCGACCTTGCCGTTCGTGGGCTCATAGACGCCCGTGATGCAGTTGAACGCGGTCGTTTTGCCCGCGCCGTTCGGGCCGATGAGCGCGACGATTTCGCCCTCATAGATATCCATCGAGAGGTTGTTGACGGCTACAACGCCGCCGAACTGCATGGTGACGTTTTCAACGTGCAGAACCGATTCAGCCATTGCGCGCGCCTCCCTTCGATGTGTGCTTTTTGCTTTTTAATAGATCGGACAGCTCGCGGTCGCCCATGATGCCCTTGCGGAAGAACAGGACGACGCACATGATGATGACGGAGACGACCGCCATACGGAAGCCGTTTTTAAAGAGGCCCGGCGCCTGGATGCCGAGGAACTCGCCGGAATCGAGACCGCGCAGCAACCACTCGAGGCTCGCGATGTACAAAAAGCTCGTGATGACGGAGCCCGTGATCGAGCCGATGCCGCCGATGACGACGATGAGCAGGATTTCATAGGTCATCGTGCTCTTAAACGAGAGCGCCTGCACCGTGCCCATGTACATGGCCAGCATACCGCCGCCGACACCTGCGAAGAAGGATGAGATGATGAATGCCAGGCGCTTGTGGTGCGCGAGGTTGATGCCCATGGCCTCTGCCGCGATCTCATCGTCACGGATGGCCTTGAAGGCGCGTCCGTAGGTCGAATTCACGAGCAGCAAAATGATGGCGATGAACAGGCCAATCAGAATTAAGTACGAGCTAGCGCCGCCAAGATCGGGGTAGCTCTTTAAAAGGTTCGAGCCGTTCGTGAGCGGGCCCAGTGCGTTCCACTGGAAGAACGCACGTACGATCTCGGCAAAGCCCAGCGTCGCGATGGCCAGATAGTCGGACTTCAGACGAAGGACCGGCAGACCAATCAGGTACGCAACGAGCGCCGCAATGAGGCCGCCGATCATGAGCGCCACGATCATACCGACCACGGAGCCCACGTTCTGCCCCAGAATACCGGAGAAGACCTCGGGAAGCGAGAACTTCACAATGCCGCCGTTAAAGTACTGATACACGCCCGCGCGCTTGTCGACGGGGATGCTCAGAACGGCATAGGCGTATGCGCCAAGGAGCATGAAGCCCGCCTGACCGAGGGAAAACAGACCCGTAAAGCCGTTGAGCAGGTTCATGGAGACTGCCACGAGCGAATACACGGCCGCTTTTTTGATGACTTTGATCGCAATATGGTAGCTCGGAAGCTTTGCGTCGAGATAGAACGCGACGGCCAAGACGACGAGCAGGATCACCGCAATGATGATGGATTCGCGCTTGTTGTTCTTTTTCATATCCGGCACCTCCTCAGACCTTGTCGGTGGCTTTCTCACCGAACAGACCCGTCGGCTTGACGCACAGAACGACGATCAGGATCACGAACGTGAACGCGTCGGAGAACGTGGAGTAGCCGATGCCCTTGATCAGCTCCTCGCACAGACCGATGATGAACGCGCCGACGACCGCGCCCGGAATCGAGCCGATGCCGCCGAAGACCGCCGCGACGAACGCCTTCAGACCCGGCATACCGCCGGAGGTGATGGCCACGTTGGGGTAGTTCGTGAAGTAAAGCAATGCGCCGACGGCCGCCAGGAACGAGCCGATGACGAACGTGAAGGAAATGACGGAGTTGATCTTGATGCCCATAAGCTGCGCCGTCTCAAAATCCTTGGAGGCTGCGCGCATGGCCATACCGATTTTCGTCTTCTTGGTCAGCCACACGAGAACGGCTACCAGTAAAATGGTCAGAACCGGGGTGACGAGCGTGACGCGCTTGGTCTGCGCGCCGAAGACGGTAATCATGTCGGAAACCCACGGAATGGGGTTGGTTACCGGCTGGGGAAGACCGCCGGTCAGATAGAACGCAAGGTTCTGGATGAGATAGCTCACGCCGATGGCGGAGACCATCAGGGACATTCTCGGCGCAGAGCGCAGCGGCTTGTAGGCGGCGCGCTCAATGACGAAGCCGAGCAGTGCTGTCAGGATGAGCACCAGCGGAATCGCCAGGACCATCGGCAGCGAGGCGGACGCATAGACCATAATGAGGCCTGCGACCATGAAGACATCGCCGTGGGCGAAGTTGATCAGCCGCAAGATACCATAGACCAGCGTGTAGCCGATGGCAATGAGCGCGTACTGACCGCCTGCGGAAATGCCGTTGATGACATAGGGGAGCAGCCCTTGCATAGTTCGGAACCTCCTGATTAGATTGAAGGATCATGGAGGCTCTACCGCAAAGGCTGCGGCACAGCTTCCCGTATCCTACGAGAGCCAGCAAAAGCGGGGCTTTTGCTGGAAAGGGATTGCACCTCGACTGCGCGCATAAATTTTGCGCACTGCGCAAAATTTCTACACTTGCGAGGTGAGATGTATTTTTCCGGTCGGCGGAGCCGCCAGATAAAATAATTTTTAATTCATTTTGCCATCTGCGGATGGCGAAACTCTGCGAGGCTTGGGATTGGCTCTGGTGGGGTCGCCCCCGCCAGAGCCGTGAAAAAACTGTTTGATTTACAGCTGAGAATTACTGCTCGACAGTCTGGACGGCGACGAATTCCCATGCGCCGGTTTCGGTGTTGGCTTCCTTGATGTAGGCAGCGTCGCGCTTGGCATCGCCAATGTCGTCAAATTCGATTACGCCCGTGACGCCTTCATAGTGCACGCCGGGAAGCGCGGCCAAGATGGCGGCGGGGTCGGTGGAATCGGCAGCCTTGACGGCCTCGAGGGCGGTGAAGTATGCGTCATAGCCCATCGCGGTCACGCCGGCAACGACGTCATTGCCGCCGTTGTTGGTCATCATGTCGGGATTGTCGTTCAGCCACTGCTTGATGCCCGCGTCAAATTCCGGCGAGCCGCCTTCCTGATAGAAGGTGGTGACGAGCAGGCGGACGTCCTTGCCCTTGGCGGACTCGAGCACCATGTTGTTATCGACGGTGTCGGTGCCGAGGATCGCGCCCTTGAAGCCCTGCGCGGCGGCGGCCTCAATGATCAGCTGTGCGTAGTTGGTGGAAACGGGGCAGAAGATAACGTCCGCGCCGTCGGCCATGGCGTTATTGATGTAGGAAACGAAGTTTGCGTTGCCCTCGGGGAAGTCCTCGGAGACAACCTCACCGCCGAGACCCTTAAAGGCCTCAGAGAAGTAGTATACCAGACCCTGATCGTAGTCAGAGCCGAGCATGGCCAGCGTGTAGGCCTTCGTTGCGCCCATTTCCTTAAAGGCGTAGTTCGCATGAACGGTGCCCTGGAACGGATCGAGGAAGCAGACGCGGAAGTAGACCGAGCAGTCGGACGTGACCTGCGGGTTGGTGCAGCCAATGCCAATGGCCGGGATGCCGGCTTCTTCAAAAACCTTGCCGCCGGCCATGGAAACGCCGGAGCCGTAGGAGCCGAGAACGACGGAAACGCCGCGGTTGACGAGCTCGGAAGCGGCCGACGGGCCATTTTCAGCGGTCGTGCGGTTGTCGACAATCTCAAGCTGGATGTCGTAGGTTTCGCCGCCAATTTCGATGGTCGGCTGGACGAAGTTGCCGTACTGCGCGCCGAGCGTTTCCTGCTTGCCGCCAGCGCCATTGTCGCCGGTCAGCGGCTCGAAGATACCAACCTTCAGAACCTTGTTGCCGGATGCGGCAGTCGTGGTTTCGGAAGCTGTGGTCTCAGTGGTTGTGGTCTCAGAGGTCGGTTTTTCTGTGGTGGACGTACTGGCGCAGCCAACGAACAGGCAGGCCAGCATGCAGAGGCAAAGAAGCAATGCGATGGTCTTTTTCATGAAACGTGATCCTCCTTACAAAACTGTCCGCGATGGGTAGACCCCAGGCGGTTTTATTATTATAGCCAATCAATTGCAAAAAGGCAAGCGCTATTTTGTGCGTTTTGCTGGAATATGCGCAAAAATAGATAGACTTACGTGTTTTTTATATAGCAAAAATCCGGAAAACTTCGCAAAAAATTCCCAAACAAAATCCAATAAATTTTCAGGAAACCTTCTAAAATTTCGGAATTTTTCTATAAAACTGTCCTTGTTCCGCGCAGAAAGTCCACAAAACGTACGCCGTACAAAATCACGAAAAAGGGAAGACCCGGCAGGGCGCGTACCCTGCCGGGGGTGCTGCATTTTTTCTCGCGGGGAAAGATCTTAACGTGCTTAACAGCTTACTCGATGCCCTGAACCTTCACGAACTCCCATTCGCCGGATTCGGTGTTGGCCGATTTGATGTAGGCCGCGTCGCGCTTTGCGTCGCCGATCTCATCAAATTCAATCAGACCCGAAACGCCGCTGTAGCTCACGCCGGGAAGCGCTGCGAGCACGGCTGCGGGGTCGGTGGAGCCGGCCGCCTTAATGGCTTCGAGTGCAACGAAGTATGCGTCGTAGCCCATTGCCGTCACAGCGGAGACCATGTCGTTGCCGCCGTTGTTGGTCAGCGCGTCGGAATTTTCGTTCATCCACGCCTTGATGCCGGAGTCGAACTCAGGTGCGCCGCCCTCCTGATAGAAGGTCGTGATTTCGACGTTGACGCTCTTGCCCTTGGCGGACTCGATGACCATGTTGTTGTCCCACGTATCGGAGCCGAGGAGGTGACCCTCAAAGCCCTGCGCGCTGGCAGCCTCAATGATCAGCTGCGCATAGTTCGTGGAGACCGGGGCGAAGATAACGCCCGCGTTTGCCGACTTGGCGTTGTTGATGTAGGAAACGAAGTTTGCGTTGCCTTCGGGGAAGTCCTCGGAGACGACCTCGCCGCCGAGCGCCTTAAACGCTTCAGTGAAGTAGTAGACCAGACCCTGATCGTAGTCCGAGCCGAGCATCGCCAGCGTGTAAGCGGTGGTAACGCCGAGCTCCTTGAATGCATAGTTCGCAAGGACGGTGCCCTGGAACGGATCGAGGAAGCAGATTCTATAGTAGACGCTGCAATCGGAGGTCACCTGCGGGTTGGTGCAGGTCACGCCGATGGCCGGAACACCGGCTTCCTGGAAGACCGAGCCGCCCGCGATCGATACGCCGGAGCCGTAGGAGCCGAGGACGATCGATACGCCGCGGTTCATAAGCTCGGAAGCAGCCGAGGGGCCGTTTTCCGCCGTCGTGCGGTTGTCGACGATCTCGAGCTTCACATCGTACGTCTCGCCGCCGATTTCCACGGTGGGCTGTACGTAGTTGGCATACTGCATGCCGAGAATCTCCTGTTTGCCGCCAGCGCCGTTGTCGCCGGTCTGCGGCTCAAAGACGCCGATCTTGACGACCTTGTCGCCGGAAGAAGCGGGAGCAGCTTCCTCAGAAGAAGCGGCTTCCTCAGAAGAGGCAGTTTCTTCGGAAGCGGCGGGAGCGGATGCTTCCGCACTGCTCTCAGACGATGCGGGCGCGCTCTGGCTCGCGCAGCCTGCGAAGACGCTGAGTACCATCAGAACGCAAAGCAATAATGCGATCAGCTTTTTCATATTCATTCCTCCTGAAATGTCCACGTATCAAAGACAACTGTACGCGAACTAAATTATGCTCCCAATTATAGCGGCAAGCGCGCAAAAAAGCAAGAAGAATCTTATCATTTTTTGTAAAAATTATGTCCGAATTATGTCCGCGACCTGTTCAAAATGTAAAAAAGCAGGAAATAGCATAAAAAATTATAGAAAATGAAGGATTTGCAACGAAAATAGTTCAAAAATTGATTGGGCAAAATGCACGCGAGACTACATATGAACAACGTTCGTCCGCGATACATAGACTTTTGCCGAAAATCCTCCAATCCCGCGTCCTTCTACCCGCGACGTATGTCCGCTTATACAGGATTTTTGACGCACTTCCCCTGCGCAGAAACAGAAGATTTTCGGAAATTCTGTAGGGGCGGACGCCTCTGTCCGCCCGCAGAAAAATCCCGGTTTTATGAAAATCTTCGGCGAATTCGTACTGCCAAAGGACGGAAAGCCGCGTCCGTCCCTACGAAAGGAAAAGCCGGAAGACAGGCTGTCTTCCGGCTTTGGGAAACATATTAAAGCTCGCAGTTGCCGACGGTTCTCGGGAACGGGAGCACGTCGCGGATGTTGGAGATACCCGTGAGGTACATGACGCAGCGCTCGAAGCCAAGGCCGAAGCCTGCGTGGCGGGTCGAGCCGTATTTGCGCAGGTCGAGATAGAAGCCGTAGTCCTCGGGCTTGAGGCCGAGCTCGTTCATGCGGGCAAGGAGCGTGTCATAGTTGTCCTCGCGCTGGCTGCCGCCGATGATCTCGCCGATGCCGGGAACGAGGCAGTCCATCGCCGCGACGGTCTTTCCATCCTCGTTGAGCTTCATATAGAAGGCCTTGATCTCCTTGGGGTAATCGGTGACGAAGACCGGACGCTTGAAGATCTGCTCGGTGAGATAGCGCTCGTGCTCGGTCTGAAGATCGCAGCCCCAGAAGACCTTGTAGTCGAACTTGTCGTTGTGCTGCTCGAGAAGCTTCACAGCCTCGGTGTAGGTCACGTGGCCAAACTCGCTCGTCATGACGTGGTTGAGCCGGTCAAGAAGGCCCTTGTCGACAAACTGGTTGAAGAACGCCATTTCTTCCGGCGCATTCTCGAGAACATATGAGATCACGAACTTGATCATGTCCTCGGCCACGCGCATATCGTCCGACAGGTCTGCAAACGCCATCTCGGGCTCAATCATCCAGAACTCGGCGGCGTGGCGCGTGGTGTTGGAATTTTCGGCGCGGAAGGTCGGGCCGAAGGTGTAGATATTGCGGAAAGCCTGTGCGAAGGCCTCGCCGTTCAGCTGACCGGACACGGTCAGATTCGTCTCCTTGCCGAAGAAGTCTTCGGAATAGTCGATCGAACCATCCTCGCGCCGCGGCGGGTTGTTGAGATCGAGCGTCGTCACCTGGAACATTTCGCCGGCGCCTTCACAGTCAGAGCCTGTGATGAGCGGCGTGTGGACATAGACGAAGCCGCGCTCCTGGAAGAACTTGTGGATGGCGTAGGCGATGATGCTGCGCACGCGGAAGACGGCCTGGAAGGTGTTCGTTCTCGGGCGCAGATGCGGAAGCGTCCGCAGAAACTCCATCGAGTGGCGCTTGGGCTGAATCGGAAAATCGGGGGTCGACGGGCCCTCGACCGAAATTTCGCTCGCCTGAATTTCAAACGGCTGCTTGGCGTCCGGCGTCACGACCAGCGTGCCGGTCACGATCACGGCGGCGCTGATGTTCAGCTTCGAGATCTCCTGAAAGTTTGCGAGCTCCGCGCCGAAGACAACCTGCACCTGCGAAAAATACGTGCCGTCGGAGAGGTTGATGAAGCCGAAATTCTTGCTGGCGCGCAGGTTGCGCACCCAGCCGCCGACCTTTACGGTCTTGCCGTCAAAGCGTTTCGTGTCTTCGAATAACGAACGAACGGGAGTCAGTTGTTCCATCATGGTCAATTTCCTCTTTCTGCGGCCGGAAGGCCGGTATATTTCATCTTAGAGTAACATAATGCCGGCCTTTTGGCAAGTGTCGCGCGTGTTTTCATCCCAGAGGCTCGACTGCACCTCGCCGATGTGGCAGGTGCCGATCATGAGCATGCAAAGACGGCTCTGGCCAATGCCGCCGCCGATGGTAAGGGGCAGCTCGCCGTTCAGCAGCATCTTGTGGAACGGAAGCTCTGCGCGCTCCTCGCAGCCGGCAAGCTTCAGCTGACGCGCGAGGCTCTCTTCGTCGACGCGGATGCCCATGGAGGAAATTTCGAACGCGCACTCGAGAACCGGGTTCCACATCAGAATATCGCCGTTGAGCGCCCAGTCGTCGTAGTCCGGCGCTCTGCCGTCGTGCGGCTTGCCGGACTTCAGCTTGCCGCCGATCTGCATGAGAAACACGCTGTGGTGCTCGCGAAGGATCGCGTTCTCGCGCTCCTTGGGGGTCTTGTCGGGATACAGGTCTTCAAGCTCCTGCGTGGTGATGAAGAACACGTCGCGGTCGAGCTTCGTGTGAAGGCTCGGGAAGGCGACACCGAGCGCGTCGTTCGTCTCGCAGACCGCGCCCACGATGTCGCGCACGGTGCGCTTGAGATAGGAAACGTCCCGGTCCTCTCGCGTGATGACCTTTTCCCAGTCCCACTGGTCGACGTAGACGGAGTGGAGGTTGTCGACCTCCTCGTCACGGCGGATGGCGTTCATGTCGGTGAAAAGTCCCTTGCCGGGGTTAAACTCATAGCGCTTGAGCGCCAGGCGCTTCCACTTGGCCAGCGAATGCACGACCTGCGCGTTTACCCCAACGTCCGGAATGTCGAAGCCCACCGGCCGCTCATACCCATTTAAGTTGTCATTCAGGCCGGAATTCTCCTCCACAAAAAGGGGCGCGGACACTCTGCGCAGATTCAGCGCATTGCCCAGATTGACCTGAAAATTGCTTTTGATGAATTCAATGGCGCGCTGCATTTCGTACGTGGACAGCGGCGCGCGATATCCCTGCGGGATCACGAGCTTGCTCATAAAAATGGGCTCCTTTCTGAAAAATATGCCAAAATTATAGTATAGCTTCCCGAATTTTGCAAGAGATATTTATGCAAAAGGGAAAACTTTGCGGCGAGGCTCCTGCGGGGCGTTTTTTCTCCAAATCCCGCTTTCCTTTTGAACGGATCTATAATACAATAGTATCGGCCAATACCGGGTCATCCGATTCTATATAAATGATGTGGAGTGATTTCCCTTGCAAACGGTTTTGCTGGTCTTCGACATCGGCACAAGCGGCCTGAAAGCCTCGCTCGTCGATGAGAGACTGAATATTCTGCGAAACGTGACCGCCACCTATCCGACGCACTATCTGCCAAACGGCGGCGTAGAGCAGGACGCGGCCGACTGGTGGATGAGCGCGGTGCGCGCGATGCTTATGCTGCGCGAGCTCGTGCCGGAATACCTCAAACGGGTCGACGCGATCGGCATTTCCGGCCATATGCTGGGCCTTTTGCCGATGGACAATGATGGGCAGGCGCTTCGCCCGGCAATGATCCGGCGCGATACGCGCGCGAAGGACGTAGCGCGGGCGCTGGAGGAGCAGTTCGGCGCAGACTATTTCTATCGGGTTTCCGGCAACGTCCTGACCCCGAACCTCACGCTCTCCAAGGCCGTGTGGCTGAAGAGAACCGAGCCCGAGGTCTACGAGAGAACCGTGAAGTTCCTGCAATGCAAGGACTATCTGGTCTACCGGCTGACGGGCAATATGGACTCCGGCGATTTTTCGGATGCGTCGCGCGCCGGGCTCATGAACCTCTCTACGCGCGATTATGACTACGATATGCTGGAGAATCTCGGCCTGCACGCCGAAAAATTCCCGACGCTTCGCCCCTCCTGCGCGATCGCAGGCAGGCTCACCGAGGAGGCGGCCTACCATCTGGGGCTGCGCGCGGGGATCCCGGTCTCCGTCGGCGGCGGCAACGGCATGTGCGAGAGCGTGGGTGCGGGCGTGGCGCAGGACGGCGCGTATTACATGAGCCTCGACACGGCGGCATGGATCGCGGGGCAGTCCAAAGAGCCGTTTTTCGATCCTCAGCGGCGGCTGGGACACATCTGTACGTTAGATGGCCGGAGCTTTTCTGTCTTCGGCGCGATGCGCTGCGCGGGCAAATGCGTCAACTGGGCGCAGAAGCTCTTTGAGGTCGGCTCGCCGAGAGCCTTTGACGCGGCGGCCAGCAACATCCCGGCAGGCGCGGACGGGCTCATCTTCCTGCCTTACTTAGAGGGCGAGCGGTCTCCTGTTTATGACGAACAGGCGCAGGGCGTGTTCTTCGGCATGACCCAGCAGCACCGGCGCGAGCACTTTCTGCGCGCGGTACTCGAGGGCGTAGGCTGCGGCCTGAGCCAGATCCTGGACGTTCTTCGCGAGCGCGGCGAAATTCTTGATCTTCGCATCATCGGCGGCGGCGCGAAGTCAAAGGTCTGGAAGCAGATCATCGCGGACCTCTGCGAGGTGCGGCTGCACGACGTGACGACGTTATCCGACTCGGCGGCAACACTCGGCTCGGCTGCGGCGGCAGGCGTCGGCATCGGGCTTTATGAGAGCCTTTCGCAGGCGGTCTCCTGCATCGCGCAGGCGAGCGTCCTTTCCCCCGAGGAGGAAACGTATCCGGCCTATCGCGCGCTGCGCGCCCGATACGACTGCCTCTATCCGGCGCTTGCGCCCGTGTTCCATCAGAAATAAGAATCCCGCCCGTAAGATCATGCGCTGGTCTTACGGGCGGTTTTTCTGCCTCAAGTGTTTATCGGTGCGCTTGCAGCCAATCGCAGATCACCTCTGCGGCGGGTCTGGCGGTGGATTCCTGCATGGCGTTTCGCATGGAAGAAAGGCGCGCTTCGTCGTGCGCAAGCGAAAGGGCCAGGTCTGCGATTTTTTCCGGGGTGTCCGTCGTGACGGCCATGCCCGCGCGAAGGAAATAGTCGAGGTTGTGCTCCTCGCAGCCCGCGACGGCGTCAATTACGCGGCAAAGCGCAGATCGCAGAAAAGCGGCGTTCGAACACGCCAGCTTCCGGGCGTTTCGCCGCTGGTGTTTTCGCGGTTCCTGCTGGAAAAGACGGCGTTTCTGTCACTGTCCGACATGGGCAAGGCACTCCCCAGCTACGAAGAAATTCCCATTGCCTGCCGTATGGATGAAGCCGTGCAATCGGAATACAAACGCATTGAGAATGCGCTTGTACGGGTATTGCGGTCGGACCGCCGCGCGGCGAAAAAGATCCTCTCCGCGTATCTGAACCTGCTGACCGTCTATGCGGATCAGCCGTATGACCAGAAGCCCATCTTCTTTCCCGACAGCGATGTACCCATCGTCGAACCTGAGAACATCGGGGACGCAGACACGTTCGGAGAGAAAGAGCAGAAAACGTTGGAGATCGTAAAGGCCGCCATTCAGAACGATGAACGCGCACTCATCTACACAAGCTGGGTGCGCACGGATTCCCAGCGGAAGCTCAAGCGGTTTCTGACGGACGAAGGCTACTGTACCAAGAAGAAAAAGCCGCGCTTACTAAAACGCTGGCACAAGATGCTCCGCGTTCCGGACTGGTGCAAAAAGCGCATCCGGCCGAGCTTGGTGCGTATCTATGATTTTGCCAGCACGGAAAGCTGGCTCATGCACGAAAATCTCTGCAAATCTCTCGGACGGGAGATCGGCCCCACGGCATCCAGATACACGCTCTCCGAGGTGCGGCAGCTTGATCTGGACGCATATGCGTTCCAGAAGCAGGCACGGACAACGCCTGCGGAGGAGCTTCTGAACGTGCATCTGGGATTGCATCAGGTCGTGGAGGGGTTTGACGGCGTACAGTCCGTCATCCTCTATAAGACGCTGGACGGCTTTGTCCCGACCCCGATGTTTGACGCCGAACGCGCCAGACAGAACCGCAGAGAACAGAAAAAGGCTACCACCTGACAAAACACAATCGGAGGCGTCTGCCTCCCCATATACAATAGGAGAAAGACCATGAAAAACAATTTCACCATTTCTCAGAGAAACGCTATCGTGGAAAGCCATCTGTGGTGCATCAAGGCTGTGATGAAGCAGAACCGCGCGCTCATCCGTGCGGCGAAGCTGGATGCGGACGACGTGTAATTGCCGTTTGGCAGTTGCGGTCTTTTTGCGTCTGGACACAAAAACGAAGGGAGACACAGCATGACAGACACAGAAAACGTATTTGACGGCTTTGCCTTACCGGGCGATGATGAGGAGTTTGACGTAGATAAGATCTTCGGCAGCGGTTCGGATGAACCCGCGCCGCCTCCTCCCGCGCCAACGTTGGCAGAAGAAGTCAAACACCAGTTTGATCCGGAACAGGTTCAGACGGAGACGGCAGAATCACAGCCCGAGCCGGAATAGACACTTCCCGCAAAGACGCAGGAAGCACCGGCAAAAGAAAAACAGCCTCTGGAACTCTTTTCAGCGTTTACAAGCGCAGAAAGTGACCCCATCCCAGAAGCAGCCCCGGTCAAAAGCATTGCGCCAAGACCCCAAACACAACTGTCGCTCTTTGACAAGCCGCCCGTTTTTCAGTACGGCGGTGCCAGAGAGCAGATCACGGACGCCAGCATGACCTTCGAGGCCCTGCGTATCCAGAAAGCGGATGGTTTCCCTGAATTGGAGGATGCGTCTGCTGTCACTTGGCAGGTACGGTACGGAGATGTTACGAAGACCGTCCCCGCGCCCAAGACAGACACGATGCGGCCATAAAAACGGAAATTGAGAAGTCAAAAGCATTCCTGGACAGCCTGAAAAAAGGCAAGGTCAAGGACCCGGAGTGCGTCGTGAAGCCGCAGATCCGGATGCAGAAAAAAGGCGTCGCGGACTACAAGGGCGTATTCCCGACGCTGGAAGCTGCACGCGCGTCCAACAAGGTCATCTGCCTCATCCCCTCGCGGGACGGGCAGACGTATGAGATGCGCCGGAGCGAGCTCAGCGAGTTTATCGCGCCCAAGCACAAGATCACGGAATTTTCAGAGGTAAGAGCCGGCTTTCGCCTGGCTCTTCCTCGCATTCCGCAGGAGCTGCTGCGCTCCATCATCGGTTTTTTCAGGAGCCAGATGGAAGCAGGCGCGGAGTTTGAAGCGCTTGTCCGTATCTACTGGGATCGAAAGGAACAGAAATTCATCCCGTTTGTGCCGAAACAGTGCGTCACCAAAGACAGCGTAACGGTTCGGCTGACGGACGAAGATCTTCCGGATGAGCAGCGGTATCTGTACTACGCGGACTTTCACTCCCACAACAGCATGAAGGCGGTCTTTTCTGCCATCGACGATCAGGACGAACGCGGTACGCGGCTGTATCTCGTGATTGGTCGCCTGGAGCGCTTTTTCCCGGAGATCTCCGCACGCATTTCCTGCGGCGGCAGCTTCGTTCCCATTGAACCCGGTCTGGTGCTGGAAGGACTGGACAGCGGCTTTCCCGCGGAATGGAGCGGCAAGGTCGTCCATCAGCTTCCAGAACTCCCGGAACCGCCGTCCGCACACTTCGCGGGCGTGCGCTCGTTTCTGGGCGGATTGCTTGGAGGTGCGGAATGAAGTTTTCAGAGAACCGGCCCGTAAAGATCGTCATGCTGGGAGCCGGAGGCACCGGCGGGCATATCGCGCCGCATTTGTACCGGCTTTTGTACGCGCTGGAACGGCCTGTCCGCTTTATCCTCTGTGACGGAGATATCGTAGAGGAAAAGAATCTGGTGCGCCAGAACTTCACACCGGCTGACCTTGGGGAAAACAAGGCAAAGGTGCTGGCGGAGCGGTATTCGTCCGTGTTCGGGATGGAAACGGAGTATGTGCCGGAATTTATCGAGTCCGGCGAGTACCTTCTTTCCATGCTTGAACCTCGGGTATTCCGTACAGGGGCGTACTCCAATTCTGCTGTCATCAAGGAACTGGTCATTCTCATCGGCGCGGTGGACAACAACAAAAGCCGAAAGCTCTGCCACGAAGTCTTTTACAAGCTGGATGATCTCATCTACATCGACAGCGGAAACGGAATGCACACCGGGCAGATCGTCTGCGGCATCCGCAGCGGCGGGCGCACGTTCTACCGTCCCGTCGGCGCGGCATTCCCGGAGGTCCTGCGGGATACAGACAAATTCCCGACGGAGCTGAGCTGCGCCGAGGCGTCTGTTTCCGCGCCGCAGAGCATCGCCGCCAACATCACAGCGGCCACCGCCGTCGTGGACATGATCTACAACATCCTGACCGTCGGAGAAACGCGTGTGCGGCAGATCACGTTTGCAACGGGTTCTGTCAATATGCGCGCCACCCTACAGAAAACAAGGAGGAAAGCAGCATGAGAAGTTCCGTAGACGCAGCAGCCTTTTATAAAGCGATGACAGCATTGATGGACATTCCGGCAAAAAGTCCGGTCAAAGTCCTGCAGGAGATCAAGGCGGAATTTACAGCGGATCACTGTACGCTCTCAGCAACGGACTTTGGTACATGGCTGTCCGTGACAATCCCCGCAAGCGGTGACGACTTTGCGTTCGTGTTTTGGAACAGTGCCGGTGTCCAGAAGGTGTGCCGTTATTTTACGGGCCAACTGGAACTGGAGCTGTCCGGCCAAAGGAAATCACAGATCATAACCATGTACTGCGGAGACAAGGGCGGCAAGTTCCCGGTTCATGAAGCTGAGGAATGCCCCACATGGCCGGAGTTTGAAGCCAAGCAAAGCTATACGGCAAACGCGGCAAACATTCTCAAATGCGTCAAGCAGGTAAAGTATGCCGTAGATCTGCGCAGCACCAGACCGGAATATCAGGGTGTTCTGTTCCAGAGCAAGCATATCTGGGCGGTGGAAGGTCATCGCGCGGCCTGCTGTGATGACGGTGGGCTGGATGTTGAAACGCCGTTTCTTGTCGGTGTTTCCGCGCTGGAACAGCTCAAGGTGTTTGGCGCTACGGATATACAGATCAGCGTGGCAGATAACTGGGTCCTGTTCCAGAATGAACACGTTCGCCTGCTTGCGAAACGTATCCTGAATGTCACGCCTATCACCTATGAAAGCGTTGTTCCGCAGAAGTGGAATGAGGAATTCTGCTTCCATCGGAAGGACTTTGTGCAGGCCCTGAAATATCTGCTGGCCTGCGTCGGAAAGGCAGACAAGCCTTATGTCCGGTTTGATAACGGAGCCTTGACTCTGCGTACAAAGGAATGTCTTTACAAAGCGGCGGTTTCCATCAGCGCAGAAAGCAGCATCATCTTCGGCTTTGATGCCAGATACATGCTGGACGCACTCACGCAGTTTGAAAAGCAGGACATGGTGGCAATGCGACTGACCAGCCCGCTGGGCGCAATTTCGCTCATTGCGGACAACAGCTCCGCCATCGTCCTCCCGGTACGGCTCAAGGAAGAACAGAAGGCAGCGTAAAAGAGAAAGGATTTTTGAGCATGAAGACAGTCTATATCCCAGCCGGTGCGACGTACAACTATGAAACGCTTGTCACGGACGATGTGATCGTCCATGGGCATCTGCACGTCACGAACGGCTTGAAAGCAAAGCATATTTCCGGCCGAGGTTTTATTACCGCCGGTGAGGTTTCCGTAGACATCGTGGACGTAACCGAACTGGAATGCGGTACGGTCATCTGCCGGAGACTGCTGGCGCAGCGCGTCAGTGTCAATGAGGCGATGATCTCGGAAAGAGCCGCTGTTTCCCGTTTCTTCTCCGCTAATTTCGTTAAGGCTCCCAGCCTGACCGTGGCGGTCAGCGAGATCGGTGAGGTAGACGCTGATGAGATCGTGCATCTGACGCCGAAGCCGCGCGGCATGCTCCTGACGCTGCTTTTTTTAAAGCTTCGTACATTCTGGCTGCGCCTGACGGCAAGCCGTCCGCAGGGACGGTTTGAGAAGCCGCGCACGGAAGCGCCGGTGGAAGAACCCTCTGACACGCCGGAAGATACCGAAATGAAAGCCGACATCGCAAAAATTGTGCAGGAGGTGCTTGCACAGCAGGCGGCGGAAAAGGCCGCCTGCGCAAGCAATACGGATGATGCGGATGATTTCGAGCTTCAGCGCATGATCGGCACGTTCAAGCTGCTGCGGGACAAAGGCTATACGGCAAAGGTGCAGGTGCTTGGAAAGCGTTATCAGCAGAACGCCGCGCTTTTGAAGCGGTTTCAGCCGGGTACAAGCTGCCCGGTCTGCCGCCGCGTGCTCTCCCAGCAGGAATATCCGGCGTTCCGTCAGGCTTTACAGGCGGAAACGGAGAGAATCGCTGCCGACGGCACACAGCTGAAAGGTCAGATCGCAGAGCTTCAGGAGATGGAGCAGAAAAGCCAAAGCACGTTCGAGCAGTTCAAAGCGGATGATCTGGTCAGATACCAGTCTGAGATCGACGCGCTGAATCAGAAACGCGAACAGCTTCAAGCCGCTGCCGCGCAGCAGAATATGCAGCGTCAGCAGACCTTGGAGCAGATTCGCGCACGCATCCAGAACCTGAGCGCCAGCATGGAATGCGGCACGCTGAACCCCGCAGACAGTGAACGCCTTGCCGCGTGCAAAGCGTCGCTGGAAGACTGCCGGGTGCAGCTTGCTGCCGCGCAGCAGGTTCTGAGCGCTGCGCCGGAGGATTTTGACGAACGGATTCACAAAATTGAGCAGGAGATTACGGAGAAAAAGATCGTCATGAAAGACGTGATCCTCTACATGAGCAAGCGCGCGGAGATGACGTTCTCCAAACTCGCGCTGAACCGCGTGAAAATCTCGCTCTACGATGTGGTCAAGACAACCGGAGAATTAAAGGATGTGTTCCGCTTTACCTACAACGGCCGCCGCTACGACCGGCTCTCGCTCTCTGAGAAGATCCGGGCAGGCGCGGAGGTGTCCGAACTGGTGAAGCGGCTCACAGGCCGTAACTACCCGGTGTTCTTCGACAATATGGAATCTGTGGATGATCTCAGCAACATCCGTCCGACCAGTCAGATGATCCTCGCCAAATGCGTCCGTAATGCGGAGCTTTCCGTGCGGGCCGGCGGCACTGCAATGCCGAAGGCGGCGTAATCCTACTTTCGCAGAAAGGGGGCGCACCGTCTGGCCTATCAGAAGCTGCCGATCCTGGAAGCCGCCAGACGGTGCGGGCTTGTCCTCAATGACCGAACGCTTCACAGTGAGGAAATTGAGGCAAGCTGCCCCTTCTGCGGTGACCACGGAACCGGCAAATATCATCTGAGTCTGAACACGAGAACCGATCAGTACCGCTGCAATCTCTGCGGTGCAAGCGGCAACAGCGTGACGCTGTATGCGCGGCTGAATGGTCTGACAAACAAAGAAGCATACTTGGAGCTGGCTGCAAAGAGCAACGTGTATAAGCTGCCCTTACAGCCCAGCTCCCCAAACACAACGAGCCGCGAGCCGTATGCGCTAAAGCAGCGCCATGCGGCCTATTCGGAGATGCTGTCACTTCTGACGCTCTCCGACCGGCACAGAGAAAACCTCCATGAACGTGGACTCCCGGATGTGATCATCGAGCGGAACGGCTATAAGTCCATGCCGGAAACAGAAGCCGAACGGCGCTTGTTGGCGTCGCTTCTCCGGTGCGATCATGAACTGCACGGACTGCCCGGCTTTTATACGAAGGACGGGACATGGACGCTGACAGGTGCGAATGGATTTCTCATTCCGGTGCGGAACAAGGATGGTCTCATTCAGGGTATGAAGATCCGACTGGACGGCGATGCGGCGCGAAAATACCGCTGGCTGTCCAGCCGGCCGAACCGCATGGAAAACGGTGCACGCAGCTATTCGTGGATACACGTCACCGCGGCGACACCACGCAGAAGCGCGCCTATCTCACCGAGGGGCCGCTCAAGGGCGATATTGCAAGCTACTTTGCAAACGATGCGCTCTTTGTGTGTCTCGGCGGCGTGAACGCCCACAAAGGACTGCGGGAAACGCTCTTGTCACTCGGCGTCACGGAGGTCATGGAGGCAATGGACATGGATCAGTTTACAAATCCGCAGGTCCGGCAGGCCATTATCACCCTGCGCCGCGAGGTGCAGTCAATTCCGGGCATCCGGTACTATCAATGTACTTGGAACCCGCGCTTCAAGGGCGTGGACGATTATCTGCTGGACTGGACGAAACGAAAGACGGCTTAGAAAGGAAATGCACATGACAAATATTACGAATTTTCAGGACATTATTGGCGCGGCCAACGGTGACCAACCTTCAGTGCTGGGCAAGTTTCTCTATTTCTCACTTGCCAACATTCTGGTGGAGAAGGAGGCGCTGGCGCAGCTCTGTGAGGATCTGAACATCCCGTATTCCGGCAGCAAGCGAATTTCCGTGTCGGATGCGTTCCGCTCCGCGACGGGCGATATCAAAGACCGGATCACGGTAAAGAATCCCGGCGAGCATCACATTTATGCGGTCTACTGCCGCGACAACGCGCACACCGAGGACGTTTATTCCCGGGAACTGGTCAAGGAAACGCTCAACCAGCGGACGAACCAGTATGAAAAGCTGGCAAACATCTTTTACGACCGGCGCGACAATCGGTTTGGGTATGACAATATCGGCTTTGATGCCGATATTGATCCCCTGAACTACTGCCGCCGGGCGGAAGAACTGTTCGAGCTTTATCAGGTCTGCGCGAACCGCCGGCAGATCGAGACGATCTGCCTGAGCTATCTGCGGATGCTGGAGGCTACCAAGGTCAGCTCGACTGGACATCTGTATTTTATCCCGCGTCAGCACATGGACAAAGTGGATACGTTTGAGACGTTCATTGAGCAGCTCAGCGATATGAACCAGAATGACAATGCGCTCAGCGTCAACAGCTTTTACATCATTGACGACGCGAAGCAGCGCGACAAAATGACGGAGAAATTTTATTCCGTGGTCAAAAAGGAGATCGCGCTGTATCAGGAAAAGGCCGACTATCTTATCCAAAGCGGCAGCCGCAGTCCCGCTGTTATGGAGCGGTGGGTCAACAAAATTGCCACGCTGGAGCAGAAGAAGCAGCACTACGAAGAAATTCTCCGCCGGGAACTCGACGGCCTCGACGATGACTTTGAAACGCTGCGCCTTCTGCCGCAGGAACTGTCCGTGCGGGCAAACGGCCTGCGATTTCGGAAAGCGGCTTGATATGGATTTCTGATGGACAAACGGCAGCCCCGGCTCGGAATACCGAGCCGGGGCTGCTTCCTGTTTTTCAGAAGATTTCGAGCGTCTATTCGTTTTCACCACCAGCCGCCAGCAGCATCCGCTCCAGCTCCCTCGCGGCGACGCTCAGGGGCTGCCCCTTCCGTTTCACGATGCACACGGCACGCGGCGGGAGGGGCTCTTGTAGCTCGATGCGGCACACATTATCAGACGGACGGATGAACGCCTCCGGCACGATACCCGCGCCGAGCCCGGCTTCTGCCATAGGGATGATCTGGTCAGCCGTGGCGGCTTCGATGGCCGGACGGAAGGCAAGATCATGCGCGGCAAAAACGGAGGCATAGAACGCATGAGAGGTCGTGCCCGTGCCAAGGGTAATGAGGGGGTACGCTTCCAGCTCCGCAAGCGCAACCTTTCGCCCGAGCAATCCGGTAAAATCCCGCGCGCAGACCGGTACTTCCTGGATCTCTTTGACGATCGTCTGCGTGAGAGACGGCGAGAGCGTAACCGGCGTTGTGATGACCGCAAAATCTGCCGTCGTCTCGTGCAGCGCCGCGACGGCCTGCGGCGTGGAGTGGTTGCTGATGCGAAGATGCACGCCGGGGTACTTTTCCTGATACCTTTTAAGTACCGGCAGGAGTAAACACCGAAGCGCACCCTCGCTTGCTGCCAGAAACACGTTTCCGCGCTCGAGTGTCCGGCTCTGCGTCACGGCGGCTTCGCCCGCTTCAATTTCCGCGCACGCGATTTGAATGTGCCGGAACAGCTCCTCGCCCTCCGGCGTCAGGATCATGCCCCGGTTCGTGCGCGAAAAGAGTGGACAGCCGATCTCCGCCTCTAAGTTCCGAATCGCGCGCGTCAGATTCGGCTGGCTGTTCTGCAGCGCCTCCGCCGCCTTCGTCAGATTGCCGCACCTGGCGACGTGATAGAAAATCCGGTAATACTCGTAGCTGATATACATGGCACCCTCCGTGCATTCGTTTCTCTTCTGCCATTCTATTTTGATATATCGGAAATGTCAAATATAGATTTTACATATTTCATTTTTCTGCTACGATAGGGGCGGTCAAGAGAAAAAATGTAAGACAGGAGCGAAAAAAGATGGAACGGACGATCATCTGCATCAGCCGCCAGTATGGCAGCGGCGGCCGGGAAATTGGCGAAGCAGTCGCAAAAAAGCTGGGGATTCCCTGCTACGATAAATGCCTCATTCAAAAAGCCGCGCAGGAAGCGGGGCTTTCCGAAACCGCCGTCGCGGAATACGACGAAAAGGGCGAGGATTTTGGCATTGCCGTCTCGGGCAATCCCTTTGCGGACACCGCCGCGCTGGGCGAGGCGTTTTACTCGGAAGAAGCGCGGGTCTTTGAAGCCGAGCGCCGCGCGATTTTAGAGCTTGCAGAAAAGGGTGACTGCGTCATCATTGGCCGGTGTGCCTCCGCCATTCTGCGGGCCGCAGGCTACCGTCCGCTTTCCGTTTTCATCTATGCGGATAGCGCCGACCGGGCAAAGCGCATTGCAGCGCGTAATAATTTGGATGAAAAACGCGCTCTTCATAAGGCGCAGAAGGTCGACCGGATGCGCAAGCACCACTTTGATTTTTACGCGGACACACTCTGGGGCGAACCGGAAAGCTACGATCTGATGCTATCTTCGAGCGAGTATGGCATCGACGGCGCAGCGAGCGTCATTGCATCCGCGCAGGAGGCGATGCGCCATGAATAAGGATTTGACGACCGGCAAGCCTGAAAAAGTCCTCTGGCAGTTCTGCCTGCCGCTGTTCGGCAGCATCATCTTCCAGCAGCTTTATAATATCGCCGACAGCTTCGTGGCGGGGAAATTCATCAGTGACAACGCCCTTGCCGCCGTCGGCAACAGCTACGAAATTACGCTGATCTTCATCGCTTTTGCCTTCGGCTGCAACATCGCGTGTTCGGTTCTGGCGGCGCTGTTTTTTGGCGCGAAGCAGTACAATGACCTCAAGACGACGGTCTATACGGCGCTCATTTCTAGCTGCGTGATCTGCGCGGTGTTGATGCTCGTGGGAACGCTCTGCTGTGATTCGCTTCTGCGGCTCATTAAGACGCCGGAAGAAGTCTTCGCAGACTCGAAGCTCTACCTCGATATTTACATCTACGGGCTTCCGTTCGTGTTCCTCTACAATGTGGCGACCGGCATTTTCTCCGCGCTGGGCGATTCCAAAACGCCGTTTATCTTCCTCGCCTGCTCGTCGACGTCGAACATCGCGGTCGATATCCTGTTCGTCACGGCGTTCGATATGGGCGTTGCAGGTGTGGCGTGGGCGACGTTTTTGTGCCAGGGCGTGAGCTGCGTGCTGGCGCTTGTCGTGGTCTTCCGCCGCTTCGTAAAGCTCCCGACCGAAGGGCGCGTGCGCATTTTCTCGTGGAACCATTTTGGACGGTTCGCGGTCATTGCCATTCCGAGCATCTTGCAGCAGAGCTTTATTTCCGTCGGCAATATCATCATCCAGAGCGTCATCAACAGCTTTGGAGCTGCCGTCATGGCGGGCTACTCCGCGGCGGTGAAGCTCAACAACATGGTTATCACGTCCCTTACCACGCTCGGCAACGGCATTTCCAACTATACGGCGCAGAACCTCGGGGCCAGCAAATATGATCGCATCAAGTCCGGCTTTCGGGCTGGTATCAAACTCGTCTGGGCGCTGTGCGTGCCGCTGGTGGCACTTTATGTGTTCGCCGGGCAGCCACTTGTACACATCTTCCTTGAGAGCCCCACGGGGCAGGCAATGGATACAGGCGTTGCGTTCCTGCGCATCATCGCGCCGTTCTACTTCATCGTGTCTGCCAAGCTCGTCTCCGACGGTGTGCTCCGCGGCGCGGGGTTGATGAAAAAATTCATGATCGCCACGTTCACCGACCTGGTTCTTCGCGTGGCGCTGGCAGAAATTCTGTCCCGCACGGCGCTTGGCACGACGGGCATCTGGATTTCCTGGCCCATCGGCTGGACAGTCGCTGCTGTGTGTTCCATCGCGTTCTACGCAACCGTGCGTTGGGAAAAGCTCCACGCGGCCGTATAGATAGAGACAGCAGAACCGCCTGTGCGATACGCGCACAGGCGGTTTTCTATTCTTACGGACGGGATCTCTTGCGCGCAGATGTCCGGACGCGAAACGCGCTATTCTTCTCCCATGTACTTGGAAATGACTTCGCCGATCTCCGCCAGCATCTGGCGGCGGCACTGACGCTTTGCGCCATCGGACGAGCGCCGGAACACATACGCGCCCTCCAGCAGATCGTCTATGGAGACCTGAAGAAAATTCGCGATTCTCAGGCAGATATCCAGCGTGGGTCTTGCGTATCCGTTTTCCAGTCTGGAGACATATTTCTGATCGCAGTCCAGCGTTGCCGCAAGCTCTTCCTGCGTGCGTCCGCGCTTTTTCCGGTACGTTTTGACGTTTTGCCCGAAAATCAGATAGACCGTTTCATTCTCCATGCGCTCGTCAGAATACGTCCGTTCCATTGCTCCAATTTCTTCCGTTTTCTATTATCCTTCCGGGTATGCCTTGTTATAGCAATCGAGCAGATGCTGCTCGTCTTCCAGGAAGGTCTTCTGTTCACTCGTCAGCTTGCTGTATGCCTTCCAGGCCGCGTTGATCGCTTTCTCGTCCTTCGCCGTGAACTCGGCGCTGACATCCGCGGGGAGCTTTGCAATCAGCTTATCGACCTTTCCCGCGGCGGACTTGCTTTTTTTGAGCGTCTTTTCACAGACTCTCAGATGCGAAACCTCGGCTTTTTCGATAAAGCTCTGTACGTTTTTGCTCAAAGCCTTATATGCCGTCCGCGCAGCCGGAATAGCAGTTTCATATTCGGCAGTCACAGCGTTCGCATTTTCCGGGAGCGCGTTCAAATATTCGCTGCGGAAATCCTCCGCCTGCTGCTGGTAGGCATAGTACGCGGTTCTGGACGCTTCAAATTTCTCGGCAAGCTTCGGGTCAATGGTCAAACCGTCCTCCGAATTTTTCACCTTGTCATAGGCTTCCTGCGCGGTTTCCAGCTTCTTGCTGTCCGTGGCCTTGATCTTCGTGTCCGCAGGCAGCGACTTGATGGCCTTTTCCGCCGCCTTGATGAGCGTTTCGCCCTCAATGAGCGTCTGCATACGTTCGCTGTTTGCCTGCATCTTCGCGTGCTCGTCTTCCGTGAGGAACGTCCGCTGGTCTTCGGTCAGAGGATTGTACGCCTTCTCCGCAGCCGTCACGTTCTTTTTATCGGTGAGGCTGAGCTTCGTCATCACGTCCTCCGCAGCCGGGAGCTTCGCCAGCAGCGTCTGCACCTTCTGTACCGCTTTTTCGTTCTTCTTGAGCGTCTTTTCGCAGGCAGTCAGCCGCTTGTATTCTGTTTTCAGGCTGTTCTTGCCGGCTTTGTCCAGCTTATCGTAGGCTGTTCTTGCATCGTTGACGATCTGGGCGTGGTCAGCATCTACATAACTTGTGTCCTCCGGCAGCTGCTCCATGAGCGTCCTTGCTTCCGCCGTTGCCTTGAGAAGTTCTTCGTTTTCTCTTTTGACCTGTTCCAGCGCCGCGATGCAGTCCTCGAGCTTCGTCACGTTGGACGGCGTAACCAGCGCCTTGCTGTCCTCGGGCAGCGCGTCATAGATGTTCTTCGCGTCACGGATCGCTGCTTCATTTTCCAGCTTGACCTTCTTGGCCGCCGGAAGCTTCTTGATGATTGCGTCTACCTCCGCTGCTTCCTTCGCTGCGTCGCGGCAGAGAAGCGGCTCGGATTGCCCAGCACGCCCATCTACCGTCGCATAGAACACATTTTTGAACTCTTTCGTCTTTCGCGGGTTGATCCCTTCCGGGAATTTAACGCCGCTAGATTGCAGCGCGTGAAGCGTCCTTGCGCTGACCTTCTGGTCAAGCCACATATCGCCCCGGAAGCGCTGCCCTTTGCCCTGAAACTGCTTTTTGCCTTTATTCTTTGCCATCCTTTACAACTCCCTTCGTTCAGATTCTGAAAGGAGAGTTTCGGATTCATTTTTTGCCGACGCTTTGGCGGCGTTTTTATCTCTTGCTTCGGCTCGACGTTGGTTCCGCTGCTCGTTGCGCTCTTTTCGGATACGATCTCTTTCGGCGCGTTCCTGCTTATATAACTCTTCCTGCCGCTTGTATTCCTGATTATAGTAAAGATAGCGTTCACGAGCCGGGAAACGCTCCAGCGCTTCTCGGGTGCGCTCTTTAATTATATTTTCGACCCAGTGCTGGCCGTTAAAATTATTTCGCTTGCCGCCGCTCATTTGGCGTCTCCTGCGGCGGCCGCGTTTTTCTCGCGCTTCTTTTGGGATTTGCGTTCACGGCGGTCAGCTGCCGCCTGATTTTTGCGCGCCTTTTTCTGCTGCACATGCAGCGCAGACTGACGTTTATATTCCGCCTGAAAGAGCGCTGTGCGTTCAATCGGGAAATTTTTCGCGGCATGGCCGGTAGGGTCTTGAAGACCGCTTTCTTCCAGCGCCTTGACCCACGAACCGAACCGGAGCGTCAGCAGCTCGCCGCCGAGCACCTCCGCCTGCACCGGAACGTGTCCGAGGCCTTCTTTGCATTTGTGCAAATAGCTTGACAGCTCTTCCGCCGAATCGTGCTGGTGCGCGAGAATAAACTCTATGTTCTGCCGGGAGACCGCCATGCGCACGCTTTCGTTCATCTTCTTTTCGTGCAGCGCCTGGTTGTCGCGATCTCGAAATGCCGTGCCTTTCATTCCTGCACCTCCTCGGCGCAGAGCGCGTCTGCCTCCTGCTCTTGCGGTGCCAACGCCGCGCAGAGGTCGCGCACGATTTTTCTGTTTTTGAACTCCGGTGGATTCTTAACGGTGTAAGCGATCGTGCCGCTGAAAAAGCTGCGCAGAGACTTCGTCCGCGACTCGAAACGGTATTCGAGGAATGCCCCGCCGATAACCTCTACCCTCGCAGGGGGATGCCCGATGTCCTCCATGCAGGCTTGCAGGTAGGCACTGAGCTGCTCAAGGCTATCATTCTGGTGGTCTAAAATAAACTCCGTGTTTCTTCGTGCGATGATCTGCTTGACGCGGGACAAAAGCTGCGGGTCCAGGTTTCTCTGCCAGTTGGGCTGCTGGATTTGAAGCTGCTGTTATACGCCGTGCATACGTTTTTCCTCCTATCGTACTTTTTCACAGACTACCCCCCCATCATGGGATAATCTGGATGAGACACAAATAAAAATAGCGCCACTTGTTCCGTAAAAGAGGGAACAGTTGACGCCCGTGTCAAGTACAATAAGCAGATCATCGTGCTGCCTACCATACGTTTTTTGCCTGCCTTCTGCATTTCAGGGGTCATAACCAGACAGAATCCCATGCAGTGAGAATAGCGATTCTTCCGACTTGGACTATGGATGTAATTTACATCCGCGCTCTGACTCCTACCTTCTCATGGGGCAAGCCCCACAATGGCGATCTTTCGATCACATGACTTGCAAACAAAACGCTGTCTTACGTTCTGCCGCGTGCCACTTTGGAATCTTGCTTATCCTTACGGCTCCGGGCGAGTAGCCGCGTACACTCCCAATGTACACAGCCTTCCTCTTTCATCACAGGCTCAGTCCAATCATGGCTGCGACCTGTGATTACACATCCTCGGCAAGCAAAAATCACGCAGTATGAAATTGTATGACCGCAGAATTGGTTTTCTCTTTTGTGGTATCCTAACCGTGTGTACGGCGAGGATTTTTTTCGTAAAGTGTTCCACTGCACTAAACCGCTGCGCGGTGGTTTACGAGAGTCTTCTGCGGTGTGCATTTTCGTTGGATTCTGCTCATCGCACACAGTAGTAGACTTTACTTTTTAGGCATTTTTCACAATGAAATTGCCAATTCCGCTATTTTTACATCATAACGCAAGTGAAAAGTCTACTATTATTTACAATTTTCCTGCACTTTTTTATCGGGCGTTTCGCAACATATGGTTTCTATACCATTCGCTTGCCCCCACAGCTTGACCCATTTGAGGAATGTCGTCTGCGAAACGCCGAGCTTTTTTCCAGCTGTACGGGAGCTAAGCTCTTTTTTGCTCCATTCCATAAAGACCTCCGGAAAGTTTTCCGGTACAGGCATCGCCAGCCGTCCGAAATGCACGCCCCGCGCTTTCGCCGCCGCAATTCCTTCTGCCTGCCGCTGACGGATAAATTCACGTTCCGTCTGCGCGACGTAGCTCAGAAGCTGCAATACAATGTCCGCAATCAGCGTCCCCGTCAGATCGCGGCTTTGCCGGATGTCCAGCAGCGGCATATCCAGCACAAGAATGAACGCGCATTTTTCTCTCGTAATGAACCGCCACTGCTCCAGTATTTCATCATAGTTCCGTCCCAGCCGGTCGATGCTCTTGACAACAAGCGTATCACCGGCTCTTATTTTTCGGAGCAGCCTGCGGTATCCCTGCCGTTCAAAATCCGCACCGGAGCGTTTGTCCAGATAGATGTCTGCGTCCGAGACGCCGGCTTCACGCATTGCTGCCATCTGCCGCGCCTCGTTCTGATCTCTGGATGATACGCGCACATATCCATAAATCTGTCCCATCTGCATTCCTCCCACATTTTGTGACATGACTTAATTTTAGTGGATCTGCATATTCCCGTTTGCCGCGTCAGCTGCGGTCGGATATGCTTATTTCAGACGGGAAATCCCGAAATCCATATTAAAAGGAGGCACTATGGAAGAACGAAAGAAAAAAGAGCGCGGTATTTATCTGCGGAAGGATGGGCACTGGGAAGCACGATACAGCATCGGCCGCGCCGCACAGGGAAAGACCAAATATGAAAGTATCTACGGTTGGTCAAAAGAGGAAGTTGCGAAAAAGCTGAGTAATATGGGACTTCGTTACGCCTACAACCGCGAAGAACCGGGGAGAATAAAGTTTTCTCCATTTCCACCAGCCGAAACTGCTGAAGCGCCATTTATGCTGTCAGCTATGAGCTTCGTTCACGCGGCTTGGCAGAGAGTACCAGAACTGTCTACGAGGGAAAACTGCGTAGATTTTTGTCCGATATGAACATGGGCAACCCACAAAAGCTGACAATGCTGGATGCGAAACAGTATATCTACCGAATGCGAAACGAAAAAAATGCTGCTGCAAGAACCTGCAACAGCTTCATTACCGCTATAAAATATCTGTTTATCTTTGGATTGCAGAAGGAATGGGACGACAAGCTGTTTCCGCATCTGCGGTCAAAAAATAAGCTGCCGGTCGTGCTGTCCCGGCAAGAGCTTGACGCGCTGTTCTCCAGCTTCAAATCTCCAGCTTACCGTATGATAGCGATTGTTATGTACTCTTCCGGTCTGCGCGTCTCCAAAGCGGTTCGGCTTCGTGTGGGCGATATTCACCGCGACACCATGCAAATCTCCGTTACAGAAGGCAAAGGTGGAAAAGACCGGCGTGCCGTTCTCTCGGAGCAATGCCTTCGAGAGCTGGAACAATACTGGCGGCAGTACCGTCCCAAGGATTATTTCTTCCCCAGCAAGGATTATGCCCCAACGCCGGGCGTATAGCTCCCGCAGCGCCGAAAGTGGAAACTGCTCAGTGTCCAGGTTGGTGATCAGCAGCTGCGTCCTGCCGTCTTTCAACGTCAAGCGTACGATTCTTGCCGAAAATTCATAAAAAGCCGCACTTTCTGTGTCCGGAAAATCAAACGGAATGCTGTTTGGAAGGCGGTAATAGTGCTCCGGAACCGGGACGCCGTGCTGCTTGAGCTGCTGCGGCGTCAGCCGTCCCAGCGTCATGCGGACAGGCAGGTCGAATTCCGGCGCGGCGGGCAGCTTCACGCTGTAAGCGTTTTTTCGCTCATGATCTTTGATGCGGATCAGATACTTCCAGCCCTTCTTTTCCAGACAGGCAAAGTTGTTGTACGCCTCATAATTGCGATCCGCCAGCACGATCACGGGGTCGGTGATCACGGAGCGCACCGCCATCTCACGCAGCGCCCTGGATTCGTGCTTTGTATGCCCTTTTTGTACGATCACATCGGTATAAATGCCGTTTTCAAGGTCAAAAAGTGCGTTGATATGGAACAAATTCCAGCTGTGCTGACGCTCCGTTCCAGGCCGATAGGCGTCCTTATCCGCAGGGTACGCGCCGGATTTCAGCGACGAACCGTCCACGGCCAGCAGTCGGTAGCCCCGGAACTTCTTTTGCGGGCGCAGACGATCCGAGAAGCGGTGAAACAGATCTTCGAGCGCGGATGGAAGCAGCTTCTGCCGCTGCTGGACAAAGGCCGACGCCGACGGCGTGTCGATCCGCCTGCGGAAATACCCGAGCAGCCCCTTCCAGACGCTCTTTTCGCCCATGGCGAGAATGAGATGGATCAGCACAGCGGGCGTCAGTGCCCGTTTTCTGGTAAAATCCCGACCTGGCTTCCGCGCGTACCGCTCCGGCTCCTCACCGAGCCTCCGAATGATGGAAAAAAGCCTCTCCCGCAGTATCATTACCGTTTTTTTCATGTGCAGCCTCCCTGAAAATCAATTCATTTTCAGGACTTGGCTGCACATTTTTCGCACCTTGTCAAGGACTTTTTCCGCTTAATCGAAATTTTTTTCTTAACTTAATGGTATTACTGACAGACACCCTCATCGCAGAAAATCCGTGCGAAAAAATTAGCGAACAGCATTTTCTTTGCGCTGGCAGGGCTTGCGGCACTGTCCTGGGTGGTGTCCTTGATCCGTGTGGCGAGGGAAAAGGTGGGGTGCCGATAAGGTTTGGCAGTATTGCCAAACCCTACTTTCTGACAGCCCTGTCAAAAAAATGATATCGAGTCCGGTGAATTCGACAGACTCGTTTTTCCTATAGACCACTTTTGACAAGATTGTCAGAAGTGGTATTGAGATTGACGAGGAATGGTTGACAACGTTGTCAAAGGTTTCTCGCTCCATTCTGCTTTCACGCTAAAAGTGGACTTTCGGCTGCATTGCCGGAAGTCCACTTTTCTGAATCGCCTATCGTGACCGGGTTCGGCAATGTTGTCAAACCCGGTCTTTTGTCCATCTACCATGCAGATTGGGTCTAACAGTGTTGCCAGATTCTCTTTTGCACACTTACATCCCGGCAATTCTGCCGAAAAGTTTCCGCCTGCAGGCGGCATTGGGGACTGGGGCTTACCCCAGCAAGCTGTATTTTGACATCAAAATGCGATGCTTGCGTCAATGCCGCCAAGGGCGGCATGAACCTTGCCGTAACATAAACCGGCCAAACAAGGGGGCTCAGAAGCTTACAACTTAACCCGCCTTGTTCAGACATAACAGAAATTCGTGTTGACAGCAACCCCCATCCATTGTATACTAACCTTGTTATGGAGTTAGAGTACACTAACCAAAGGGGGATTTTGAAAGCTACCGGTTCTTTGAAAAAACGGTTTTTTTATCCCTTTCAGTTAGATGAGTCTAACTTATAAACAGACTTTTAGAGGAGAAAATCTATGCGAAAAACAATATTCCAGCGCATCAGCAGTGGGCTGTTGGCCCTGTTGATGCTGTCAACACTTGCGGTTTCGCCGGCATTGGCGGCAGACAGCAAGTCCGAACCGGCAGCGGTGCACACGCAAGCGGCTGCCGGGGAAAAGACGCGGGAGGAGATGATTGCCAACACCTCTGCGGTGCTGCTGCAAAACGGGAAAACCCGCACCAAACCATTTAAGCAGAATGCAAATTCCGTAGATGTTCAGGTGAAGCTGGACGACTCTGTGGAAAGCTGCTATATGACGGTGTACGCCTACATCGGCACGGCGGGGTTTGACCCGGATAACAGTACTTCCAGCTTTGTTTTATGGAAGGGACAGGTCAAAACTGGCACGATAACCTGCCCGTTTAACGCCGATGTGGCGCTGAAGGTGGGCTACAAGATCATTGCCTGCGTCAACACCCCGGCGGGTAAGGACGCCGAGGGCAGCACCAACTATGCCTATGTAAAGTCTCAGGCATTGGAAGTGGTGGATGAGAACGGCCAGGGTTTCCAGCCTTACATGTATCCGAACATTACCATTGACGAAGAGACTTTGGAACCGGGAGCCACCACGCTGCACATCTCCATGACCGGCGACCAGCGGATTTTTGACGCGGCGGCGGCTGAGAAAATTGACATCAACTACACCATCGGGATGTACCCGGCGGGAGACGAATTCCAGATTGAGGACGGCAGCACCATCACTCTGGTTCAGCTGGGGAAAACCACCGAATCCATCACGCACCAGGAAGTCACGCTGTCTCAGCCCCTGAAGGCGGGCTGGCGCGTCCGTGCTGTGGCCTACTGGGACGGATGCCCGGATCTGTTTATTGCCAGAAGCAATGACTATCAACTGGGGCAAGCGGACGACTCTGTTCTGGTTTCCGGCACCGCGGAGGAGAACATCCCCACGGCGGCCGTTCAGGGAACGCCCAAGGCGGGGGATATCAGCGTAACCGTGACGCTGGGCGGCAAGATTCCGTCCGGTTCTGTGCTGATTCTCCGCAGCTATGATGCTGGCGAAACGAAATTTGAAACGTCCGGCGGCACATGGGTGGCAACACAGGCCAGCGCTGAAGCGAAAACTTACGTTCTGTCTTCGGCAGAAGCTGCAATGACGGCAGGCCGGAAGCTGGTGGCGCTGGTACTGAGCAGCGGAACTGTGATTGCCCAGTCCCAGCCGGTGGTCATTACCGCGGCTCAGACGCCAGCCACGGGTACAGTGGTGTTAAACGAGAGTACCTACACGGTGGAATCTACTCAGGCCACCGTAACAGTTACCGGATGCGAGGAATTTGCAAATGGACGGCTGTTTGTGACCACGGGCAGCCGCAGCAGCGACAACGATGACAGCCGCGGTAAGCTGGGGCAGGTAACCTTTACTGGAGCGGGCACCTATACCATCACCTTTAACACAACCTATACCAAGCTGACAGAGGGAAACACCGTTCAAGCATACCTGTACAAGTATGACAGCGATACAGACAAAACCATTTACCGCTACAGCGAATCTGCGGTTATCACAGCGGCAGACGAATCCGGCGAAAAAACGCCGGAGGAAATTCTCAAGAACACCACTGCTACCCTGATGAAAAACGGCGCGGTGCGGACGGAGAACTTCAAACAGAGCGAAACGTCTGTGGATGTAAAGGTCACGCTGGATTCTTCTCTGAAGCAGTGCTACATGACAATCTTCGCCTATTCGTCCAACACCACGTTTGATCCGGACGGTTCCTACAACAAGCGGCTGTGGACAGGATATGTACAGAACGGGCAAACAGTGACCTGCACGTTCAATCAGGAACTGCCCTTGTATTGTAATGTGATTGCCTGCCTGAATGTGCCGGTAGGGGAGGATTTTTACAAACCCTCTAACTCTCAGGCACTGGAAGTGGTGGATGCCAGCGGAG
The DNA here is from genome assembly GCA_916988195.3 of Oscillospiraceae bacterium. Lineage (GTDB taxonomy): Bacteria > Bacillota > Clostridia > Oscillospirales > Oscillospiraceae > CAG-170. The sequence continues at coordinate 131,100 of CAKASQ030000028.1, read as the reverse complement.
AGGGCTTCCGGGACTATACCTATCCCGATGCCTCCATTGTAGAAACCACGCTGGAGCCGGGGGCTACCAAGCTGCACATCAACCTGACCGGCGATGAGCGGCTGTTCCAGGCGGCAAAAGAAGGAAAGACCTCTATTACCGTTGCAGTAGGCCAATATCCCAATGACGGAACTACCTTTGACTTCGAAGGAGAAAAGCAGATTTCCCTGGCCTCCAACCTGATCTTCACGGAGCCACAGAAGAACTATGAGGTGACGCTGTCTCAGCCTCTGAAGGCGGGGTGGCGTGTCCGCGCCGTGGCCTACTGGCAGCAGAACGAGAACATCTTCCTGCCCAAGGGCAACGACTACGAAGCCATGTTCCAGCGTCCGGACGACTCGGTGCTGGTTTCCGGCACGCCGGAGGAGGATGTCCCCGCAGTGTCCATTCAGGGAACGCCCAAGGCGGGGGACACCAGCGTGACGGTGCAGCTGGGCGGTAAGATTCCGGAGAGCACCTACATTGTGCTGAAAAGATATGATGCAGGTACGGAGGACGCGGACTGCCTGCTGAGCGGTGGCACTTTCCTGGCCAACGGGAGTGCATCTGCCGCGGGCGAGCAGACTCTGACATTCTCTGATGCGCTGACCGCCGGAGAAAAACTGGCGGCATTCCTGACCAACAGCGGCCAGCTGGCAAAGTCCCAGCCGGTAACGGTGGCCGCAGCCCAGACAACCCCGCTGTTCACCATCACGCCCAAGGGGACTTTGACGGCGGACAGTACCCAGATCACCTTTACCGTTTCCAGCAGCGATCCCAGCATCACTACAGTGAACGCTTTCCTGTGCCCGGTGAAAAACGGCAGTGTGGACAGCGACAAATGGATTGTCCGCAAGCTGGGACAAAAGCCCGGCGACATTACGCTGGATATTCCGGCAGACAGCCTGAAAGACGGCGATGTGGTCCGGCTGATCCTGAACTATGAAAAGAACGATGACTTCCCCTACTATTTTGGAACGGAAGCCAACAACATCACCGTGGGCACTCAGGTTCCTGCGGAAGATTCCGTGGTGCTGAACGAAAGTGCGTTTACCACGGATGCCACTCAAGCCACCGTGACCGTGACGGGCTGCAGCAGTTTCCAGGGCGGTTATCTGATCCTGACTACGGGCAGTGTCGGTACCAACGGTGACGCAGATAGCCGCAACCGTCTGGGCAGCGTGACCTTTACCGGCTCCGGAACCTATACGGTACCCTTCGGCAACAACCACGTCAAACTGATTTCCGGTAATACAATTCAGGCCCATCTTTATAAGCTTGATGATAAGGACAGAACCTATTACAAGTACAGCAACGCAGTTGGGATTACCTCCGGCTCCCAGCCGGCGGTGAAACCGGAGGTGTCCATCGCCACGGACAGCATCACGGCTGACCGCACCAACGTTTGGGTGCAGACCAGCTTTGACGGTACCCTGACCGGCACACTGAAGCTGTATACCTACACCGGCGAAACCTTTGCGGCGGACAAGGCGAAGGAAATCTATTCCGGCAAAATCTCTTCCAGTTCCAGCAGCCAGAAGATTACCTTCGGCAGCGGAAAGCTGACGGCGGGGCAGAAGCTGATTGCCGTCCTCGCCCTGTCTGATGGCACCAGCGTCAACTCTACGGCCAAGACGGTACAGGCCGCCCCGGAGAAAATCAAGCCGGCGGTGCAGCTTGTCACGAAGAAGGTTACGGCGGGCATGACGAAACTCTATGCCTCCATGACCATTGACAGCAGCGTCAACAACGCCAGCTACACGATCTACCAGTTTACCGGGGACACTCTGGATATTTCCACCGCCACGGCCCTCAGCAGCGGGACGTTGTACCGCAGCCAGAGTAAGGAAACGGTACCTCTGGGCAGAGGTAAGCTGATTCCCGGCGCTAAGCTACAGATCGTACTGACCGCCGACGGCGTGGAAGCCCGGTCGGATGTTCTAACCGTGGAGCCGTCTCCCGATTGGGGAACGCCCTATGCCGCATTCAATGTGTCGGCGGTGAAAGCCGATGCCAAGAGCGTCAGTGTGCAAATTGACTACGCGGATGAATACGTTGCCATGGGAACGGACTTCTACTGCGATGTAACCATCTATCAGTTCCCCGGCAGCTACAGCGACGCGGAGTTTGAAAGCAAGGAATTGTGGGAAAATCTGACCCTGACCCAGCGGGTGGGGCAGATCAACTCCAACTACGGCAATACTACCCGGGGTACGGAACTGACCGTTCCCATTAAGGACAGCGCGGTGCTGAACGCCGGTGACCGGCTGATTATCAAGCTGCGTCTGCCCCACACGGAATGGGAAGGTGAGGAAGTGGATTATTTGTCCGCGTCGGTTCCCGTTGTAGGCGAAAACGAGACGGTGCCCGACGCGAAGGTGGTGCTCTACAACCTGGGGGAGGACACCTCCAGAGGCGTCCGGGTGCGGGCGATTCTGGCGAAATTGAATATCCCGGCGGAAACCGTCACTGCGGAGCAGCTGAATGAGACAGTGGGCCATTTGGCCGGGCTGGATGGCTATGAAGCTGCCAGCGAGAAGTACACCGGCACGGTGCCGGATACGGAGTTCATGCTGCTGTGCAATCTTCCGGAGGCTCTGCTGGATAAATTCCTGGACGCCATGCAGACGGACGGTCTGCGGATCGACCACAAGGCTGTGGTCACGGCCTACAACCGGGATATGGAACTCCATGAACTGATGGGCGACATTTCGGAGGAACATGATGTGTTCCAGACGCTGCTGGAACTGGACCGGCTGATCGCGCAGGCGGAGAAGCTGGAAGAAAGCACCTACGGTTCCGCCGACAACTGGAAGGCATTCCAGGCGGCCCTGAGTAGCGCCAAGCAGATCCTCTCTTCCCAGGAACCCACGCTGGAGCAGCTGCAGACGGCCCGGGACAACCTGAAAAATGAGTACCTGACGCTGACGGGAATGAAGGAAATGCAGGGCGATCTTGTCATTGTGCTGACCCAGGCAGCAGACGGCACCTATACCCTGCGGGCTGAATTGAAGAACGGGCTTGCAGATGCGGCGTATCAGTATGCGTGGAGCAACGGTGCCCAGGGTGCAGAGATCACCGGCGTGACGGCGGAACAGCTGCATACGCTCCAAGTTACGGTATCTGCGGACAATCTGCTGGGCAGCCGCACGACGCAGCTGCAGGCACCCAATTCTCCAGCTGTAACCACTGCAGCTACTTCCAGCGCGATTACCCTGCGCTGGAACGCACCTGCGGACGAAGATAACCGTCCGGCGGCAAAAACCGTGACGGTGAGCCTCTATGAGGGCAACCGGCTGATCAAGGAGCAGACGGCTGACGCAGCGGCTGGCAGCATGACGCTGACAAGCTTGAGTGCCAATACCGCGTACACGCTGCGGATTGCGGCTGTCAGCCCGGTTGGACGCAGCGACACGCAGGTATTGGGCGTATCGACTGCGAAGAGGTCTTCCGGCGGCAGTTCCTCCTCCGGCTCTTCCGGCAGCAGTTACGCCGTGTCCGTCTCCAGCGCGAAGAACGGCGATGTGACCGTTTCTCCCAAGAACGCCTCCAAGGGCGACCGCGTGACCGTCACCGTCACCCCTGACAAGGGCTACGAGCTGGACACCATTACCGTGAAGGACGCCAGCGGCAATACTGTGAAGCTGATCGACAAGGGCAATGGCAAGTACACCTTCACCATGCCTGCATCCAAAGTCACTGTTTCCGCTGAGTTCATGGAAGCCCAGATGGCCACCTTTGCGGATGTTCCCTCCGATGCCTACTATGCCGAGGCTGTGGAATGGGCCGTGGACAGGGGCATCACCAACGGTAAGGCCGATGGCCTCTTCGGTTCCAACGATTCTTGCACCCGTGGGCAGATTGTCACGTTCCTGTGGCGTGCCGCCGGTTCTCCCACGCCCAAGGGCGCGGCTGCGGTTCCCACAGATGTGATTCCCGGTAGCTACTGCTATAACGCTGTGGCATGGGCGCTGGAGAACGGCATTACCAACGGCATGGCGGATGGTTCCTTCGGAGTCAACAATACCTGCACCCGTGGGCAGAGTGTAACATTCCTGCACCGTGCGTTGGGGACGGCTCCCAGCGCGGTCAACGGCTTTACCGATGTGGCGGCTGATTCCTTCTGCGCTGACGCTGTGGCATGGGCAGTGGAGAATGGCGTGACCAACGGCACGTCCGCTACCACGTTCAGCCCCAATAACGGCTGCACCCGTGCTCAGATTGTCACGTTCCTGTATCGCTGCTTGAAGTAAGCGGCATGTAGTTTGCCTGAACTATTGAGCACGAAAAATCCGGAGCACATACTGAACTGGTATGCGCTCCGGATTTGCTTTGCCCTGAACGATGCTTATGTTGTCCTTATGCGTGGGTAACTTTAGTCTCGTGCTTGTTCTTTGTATTATACTTTCGGCAACGGTTTTCGCTTCTTCTACAAGAGCAAGCGAATATCTTTCAGCATATTATGCAACGATCTCTAAAACATCCGATGGAAATATAAGCATCTATTTCAATGTAATCGCTCCTGCAAAAATGGACCACCTTGGCGCCAGTAAAATAAGTGTACAACGATACACCGGGTCTTATTGGCGGACGGAGTACAATTTTACATATTCGGAATACCCAGAATTGCAAGGTGAAAATGTTGGACGTCATTCAGGCACTGTCGTCTACGAACTGCAGTACTCTAACAGCAGTTACCGCGCTGTCGTAACATTCTATTCCGCAGATTCAACTGGTTCGGATACCGGCACTTATACGGCAAATTAACCCCCGATTACTAAAGAACAGCCGTCCTATTAGATTTCACGCCTGATGGGGCGGCTGTTTCAATCGAAAGCACCAATTTGATAGACGGTTTTCTTCTGTAATGTGTCACTTTTCACCAAATTCATCAAATATATTTCATAGGTGATGGGGACAATGAAAAAGCACTTATGATAAGATTACCAAGGACTGATTATCGGTTTGCTGCTTTATTGCAGTTTTTCTGCACTGTCGCTGCTGATAATTTGCCGAACCGTTGTACTTGTTTTTTCGCAAAGGTCTATGCTATTCTTATACTGAAAAAAACAGATGCTCTGAACAAAGCGGTTCAGGGTCATCTGTTTTTGCTTTTTCCGTCCCCGCATCCATTGAAATCTACGGAATTTGAAGGAGTGCTGCTTATGGAGAAAGATATGAACCAATATGTTCTGTCACTTTTAGAAAACGATCCGCAGATGATTCGGAAGATCGAGCTTATGCGCTATGAGCTTCGTTTCGCCAAGGCAGTTACTCCACAGGAAATGATAGAGGTCATGACATACGCAAAGAAAGGAACGCAAGTCGCTGCGGAAATGCCCCGCGACGTACCTGGAATTGCACTGAGTTACAGAGACATCACAGAACGGCTGAATCAGGAAATAATCAGTGAGGCTTTAGAGACGTATATGAGCCTGCTTCGGGAGCAGGATCGCTTGCTGCATTATGTCGACTTACTGAGCGCGCGTGAACGCGAGATCATAACTGCATATTATTTCGACCAACGCAGCTGGAGCGAAATATCGAAGAGCCTTGGTATCTCACCGCGAACAGCCTACGCGATTCGCAGTCAGGCAATTGACGAGCTCGCAACCATGTATTCCTACGCAAATCAGATTTTTGCGGTTGAATAGGCAGGTCATTTATCATTTTGAAGAACCGGAGGCACTCGCTATGAGCAAAAACAGAGAAGAAGACTATCATACATCAACGAGAACGCTCCCCATAACCCTCTGTGTGGAAGATTTAATGCCCATCCTCAATGTTGGCCGAAACACGGCTTACCGGCTAGTCCGTTCCGGTGAAATCAGGAGCATCAAAGTCGGAAGGCAGATCAGGATTCCGCGTCAAGTCCTGCTGGACTATCTGGGACAGAAATAAACACCTTTGACCGTAAAACTCGGTCTGCTCGCAGCATTGCGTCCATCTCCTGCTCGTGCTATACTGGCAGTACGAACGGATACCGTACTTTCAGATTTGCGGGCATGGGAAGGAGGCAGTCGCTCCAATCATTCAATAGGAGTGAGAGTATGGTACCAAGGAAAAAGGTCAAAAATATGAGATCAGCTATCGCTGCCCGAATTATGAAAAACCGATTTCGGAACGGTTTGACTCTTATGAAGCGGCGAAGCTGCGCATTGCACAAATTGAATATGAAAGAAGCCTCGGCGTATTCGAGCCGCCGCAGCAGACGATCCTTGCATCGAAAAAGGATCATTATGTGACGGTGGGAGAATTGTTGGATGAATATGTGCAGCTCTACGGGCTGAAGCACTGGGGAGATTCCTACCTATCCAGCAGTCAGCATTTCATCGCGCATTATATCAAGCCGGCAATCGGAGACGTTTTGGTCAAAGACGTGACGACACACGGTCTGGACGTCTTTTATGACAAGCTGCTGGAGCAGCCGGCTGTCGTACTCAAGGGGCATCGAAAAAAGGACAAAAAAATCTCGCCGACGGTTATCGTCAAAATTCACGCACTGATGAGCGGCGCTTTCAAAAAGGCCATCGGCTGGAGGTACATTGACATCAATCCGGCAGAAAACGCGACGCTCCCAGAACGTGTGAAAAAAGAGCGTGATTCATGGTCTGCCGGTGAGGTCAAATACGCGCTGGCAATCTGCGAAAACCCCGTTCTGAAGCTGGCGATGCTTCTGGCGCTCGGCTGCTCCATGCGGATCGGGGAAATTCTTGGCCTGACATGGGACTGCATAGACCTGTCGGAGGAAGCCCTTGCTTCCGGAAACGCCTCGCTGTTTATCAACAAGGAACTCAAACGCTGCGAAAAGAGCAGCGTGGAGGCACTGGAAAAGCGCGGCCGGAGCAAGGTCTTTTTTACGTTCCCGGAGTGGAAGCGGACAAACTGCAAGACAATGCTCACATTAAAAACGCCGAAAACAACCAGCAGCGTCCGCACGGTCTTTCTTCCGAAAACCGTCGCGCTGGCGCTGATTGAGGCGAAGAAGCGGCAGGACGAAGAGAAAATGTTGCTTGGCTCCGACTACAAGAATTTTAATTTAGTCCTTGCGCAGCCGGGCGGCCGCCCGTATGAGCCGCGGCAGATCGACAAGATGCTGGCGACGTTAATTCAGGAAAACGAGCTGCGGAGCGTTGTGTTTCACAGCCTGCGGCACAGCAGCACCTCCATCAAGCTCCAGATCAGCTGTGGAAACATTAAGGCAGTCCAGGGAGACACCGGCCACGCACAGGCTCGCATGGTGACGGAGGTATATGCGCATACGAACAACGAAGAGCGGCTGCTTCTGGCGCAAAAGGTGGATGAAAATTTCTTTCAGACGCCGACGCCGGGGGCGTTTGCGCCAACAGGAGAGATGCAAAAAGTCCTCCAAATTCTCGCCGAAAAGCCGGAGTTGGTCAAGCTGCTTGCCGCCATGTAGCGGCTGCACAGGCGATTTTGTTGGAAGATTTGTTGGAAGCCGCAGAAAATTCATTTTACAGAAAAAAGAAAAAATCCTCAAAACCGTTGCGGTTTCAAGGATTTTTCTGGAGCTGCTGGGCAGATTCGAACTGCCGACCTCGTCATTACCAATGACGCGCTCTACCGACTGAGCTACAGTAGCATGGCTGTTTCAAACAGCTTCATCATTATAGCATAAAGAAGCGGTTTGTCAAGAGGGAAATCGAAAAATGTTTGGAAAAATTCCGGGCGCGGCAGAAAAATAGTGCTTGCTTTTCGCATGCGTATATGATAAAATACCCAAGTCTGTGAAAAGGACGGTCCTCTGCCACGGCCGGCATTGCGGTGCAGCGGCATTTCCCTTGCGGCATGAACGTCTTAATTTGAAGGAGGACAATACTATGGATCTGATGAAGGCTCTGACCAGCCAGTACATGAAGAAGGAACTGCCCGAAATGAACGTCGGCGATACGGTTCGTGTTCATGTCAAGATTAAGGAAGGTTCCCGCGAGAGAATTCAGGTTTTCGAGGGCACCATCATTGCCAAGAAGCATGGCGGCATTGAGGAATCCATCACCGTGCGCCGTATCTCCTACGGTGTCGGCTGTGAAAAGGTTTTCCCGGTTCACGCGCCCAACGTTGTGGACGTCGAGACTGTCCGTCACGGCAAGGTTCGCAGAGCGAAGCTGTACTATCTGCGTGACCGTCTGGGCAAGGCCGCCAAGGTCAAGGAAAAGGTCTGATAGCGATCGAAAAAAGAAGGGCTCACCCGAGCCCTTCTTTTTTCGTTTGGCGGAAAGCGGGGCTTTCCGCCAAAAAGATTGCACCTCGACTGCACGCTCGTCAAAGCAAACTCCATATCCTTCACTCCGCCGCAAGCGGCAGAGTTCATACATTCCGTTGCTTCTCCTCTCCAAGTCAAAACCATAGGTTTTGACTTGGTATAAGGGGCAAAAATTCCACACTTGCAAGCCGTAAAGTATTTTTCCGGTCAGCGGAGCCGCCGGATAAAATGGATTTCAAATTTATTTCGCCATCTGCGGATGGCGAAACTCTGCGAGGCTTTTTACTCTGATTTTCGGGAATGGCACTTTCTTTCTGGGCGGAAATTGTGTATAATGTCTTAGAATACGCATGTGAGGTGCAGAGTATGGATTTTGAAGAAAACAGACCGGCGCAGGATGTGCCGTTGGAAGAGAATATAGAACAGACACAGGACGAGAGAACCGCGCAGGAAACACAGCAGAATGAGGCGGCGCGGCGGGAAAAGCAGTATGAGACGTTTACGATGCTGCATGACCTCGTGTACATTTTAGCTGGTATCACGCTGGTGTTCGTGTTCTTCTTCCGGCTGGTTGGCGTGGACGGAAGCTCGATGTACCCGACGCTTGTCGACCATGACTATCTGGTCCTGGAGAGCAATTTCCTCTACCGGAGCGTCCACGCGGGAGACATCGTCGTCATCGACCCGCCGGAGGAGGCAGGCTTCAGCGGTCCGATCGTCAAGCGTGTGATTGCAACCGGGGGCCAGACAGTGGACATTGACTTCGACGCGGGCGTTGTGTACGTCGACGGCGAAGCGCTCGAGGAGAGCTACGTCTTTGAGCCGACCTACCGGAGCTTTCAGGAGGTGGGCGACGGGCTTGACTACCCCGTGACGGTTCCGGAGGGAAGCGTCTTCGTGCTAGGCGACAACCGAAACCACTCGGCGGACAGCCGGTATGCAAGGCTCGGCTGCGTGGACGAATCGCGGATCTTAGGCCGCGTGCTGCTGCGGATCATTCCCGGCCGGCAGACAAATGAAGAAGGAGATATCGTCGGCGGCCGGGACTTCCGGCGCATCGGCGCGGTAGCATAAATGGAAGAACAGAAAAACGACATGAACATCCAGTGGTACCCCGGTCACATGACCAAGACCCGCCGGATGATGGAAGAGGATTTGAAGCTGGTCGACGCGGTGTGCGAGATTTTGGACGCGCGCATCCCGATCTCCAGCCGGAACCCCGATATCGACGCGATTTGCGGCAAAAAGCCCCGGATGGTGATTTTGAACCGCATTGATATGGCGGACGCGGACTTGGTCAGCCGGTGGAGCAATTACTTTAAAGACAGGGGCATGGCCGTCATCCGCACAGACTGCAAGTCGCGAAAGGGCATTAACACGTTTGCCCCCGCCGTGCGGCAGCTGCTGGCAGAAAAACTCCAGCGATACGCGGAGAAGGGGCAGGTCGGGCGGCCGCTCAAGCTCATGGTCGTCGGCATTCCGAATGTCGGAAAATCGACGTTTATCAACCAGATTGCGGGCCGGAAGGGCGCGAAGGCGGAGAACCGCCCCGGCGTGACACGCGGCAAGCAATGGGTGAATGTGGACGGAGGCTTACTGCTTTTGGACACCCCCGGCATCCTCTGGCCGAAATTTGACGACCCCGAGGTCGGCATGCGCCTTGCCTACACGGGCGCGGTGAAGGACGACATCTTAGACACCGAGACGCTCGGCTGCCATCTGATGGAGCTTCTGGCGCGGGAATATCCGCAGGCGCTCGTGGAGCGGTACAAGATTGAAATCCCGACGAAGATCGACGGCTGGGAGCTTTTGCAGGCGGCAGGCCGGAAGCGCGGCTTCCTCATCTCCGGCGGCGAGGTCGACACGGAGCGGATGGCGCGCGTGCTGCTGGACGAGTACCGCAGCTGCAAGCTTGGAACATTCACGCTGGAACGGCCGGAGGAGCTGGCATGAGAGAAGAACCGAAGGATTTATGGGTCTATGAGCGAGAAGCGTTCGCGGAAGGATACCAGACGGTCTGCGGCGTCGATGAAGCGGGGCGCGGGCCTCTGGCGGGGCCTGTGTGTGCGGCGGCGGTAATACTCCCGGCAGGGCTCGTCATCGACGGGCTCAACGACTCCAAAAAGCTGACCGACAAAAAGCGGCGTGAGCTCTATGACGTGATCACGCAAAACGCCGTGAGCTACGGGATCGCGATGGCCTCAGAGCGGGAGATCGACGAGATCAATATCTTACAGGCAACGTTTCTTGCCATGCAGCGGGCGATCGACAAGCTGGATGTCCGGCCCGATCTGGCGCTCATCGACGGCAACCGCGCGAAGGATTTTGGCCTTCCCGTTCGGACGATTGTAAAGGGAGACAGCCTGTCGGCGTCCATTGCGGCGGCGTCTATTTTGGCGAAGGTCACGCGGGACCGGCTCATGGAGGAGCTGGACGAAACGTATCCCCAATACGGCTTTGCCGTCCACAAGGGCTACGGCACGAAGCGGCACTATGAGGCGCTACGCGAATATGGCCCGTGCGGCATTCACCGGCAGACATTTTTAAAGAAGTTCTATGAAAAGTAAACCAGCGCTCGGCGCGTGGGGCGAGGCAATCGCGGCGGAGGCCTTGAAAGCCCGAGGCTTTGCGGTCATCGAGCGGAACTACCGCTCGCGCTACGGCGAGATCGACATCATCGCGCGCAGCGATGACTATCTGGTCTTTGCCGAAGTCAAGCTCCGCAAGAGCACGTATTTCGGCGCGGCGCGCGAATTTGTGGACGCAAGAAAGCAGGAAAAGTTGCGCGCGACGGCGTCCATGTGGCTCGAGGAGCATGAGACGAGCTTACAGCCGCGGTTTGATGTGATCGAAATTTATGCGCCGGACGGGATGCAGACGAAGTGCCCGCAGATCCGGCAGATAGAGGATGCGTTTATATGAAATATACGGTAGTAGACGGCCACTGCGACACGCCGATGGAGCTTTGGCTGCGGCAGGAGAACCTGCGGAGCAATACCTGTCAGGTATCGCTTGAACGGGCCAAAAAGCTTTCGGGTTACGTGCAGTTTTATGCATTCTGTACGGTGTGGCTCGAACAGGACGGGAGCTTTGAAGCGCACTACGCGGGCGCTTTGGAGCATTTTAACCGCCAGCTGGACGAGAACAAAGACCAGATCGTCCGCTGCAAAAACGAAGCGGATGCGCGCGCGGCCATCGGGAGCGGAAAATGCGGTGCGTTCTTGTCGATCGAGGGCGCGGAGGCCATTTCCTGTGACCCCGGAAAATTAGAGCTTGCCTGCGCGCAGGGCGTGCGCATGATCGCACCGGCGTGGAACGCGCAGAATGCGCTGACCGGAAGCTGCATGACAGGCGGAGGTCTGACGGCGCAGGGCAAAGAATTTGTGCGCCGGGCGCAGAAGCTTGGCATGATCCTAGACGTCAGCCATATCTCGGAGAAAGCGTTCTGGGATCTTTGCGACATCACAGAAAAGCCGTTTGTGGCGAGCCATTCCAATTCGCGCGCCATCTGCAAGCATGTCCGCAATCTCACCGACGAGCAGTTCAAAGCGTTGTGCGAGGCGGGCGGTACGGCGGGGCTGAATCTCTACGGCGCATTTTTACGCGATGAGGGCAGGCCGACACTGGAAGACGTCTGGCGTCATATCGAGCATTTTTTGGAGCTCGGGGGAGACGGACATATCGCACTCGGCGGCGATCTGGACGGATGCAGCGTGCTGCCGGAGGGCTTTGCCGGGGTGGACAGCTATGCAATGCTTGCGCAGTGGCTGGAAGACAGGAAGCTGCCAAGCAGTACAATAGAAAATATATTCAGTGAGTCTTTATTAAAGGTTGTGAAACAATGCACTATGTAAGCACCAGAAATCCCGATCTGCGCCTTTCAGCGGCGCAGGCAATCGTTCAGGGGCTCAGCCGCGACGGCGGCCTGTTTCTGCCGGAGGAAATTCCGCAGATCCCGTTAGAAGAAATCAAGGCGCTCTCGAAGCTGCCGTACCCTGAGCGCGCGGTGAAGATCATGAAGCGCTACCTCGACGAATTTACCGAGGAAGAGCTGCTTGGCTTTGCCGAAAAGGCCTATGGCGCCAGCAAATTCGACGACCCGAAGGCCGCGCCCGTGAAGGATCTGGGAGACGGCCGGTATATCATGGAGCTCTGGCACGGGCCGACGTGCGCGTTCAAGGACATGGCGCTTCAGATGCTGCCGTATCTGCTCACGGCGAGCCTCAAAAAGACCGGCGAGGACAAGACGGTCTGCATTCTGGTCGCGACATCCGGCGACACCGGCAAGGCTGCGCTCGAAGGATTCCGCGATGTGGAGCATACGAAAATTCTTGTGTTCTACCCCGACGGCGGCGTGTCGGATATCCAGAAGCTGCAAATGGTCAGCCAGGAAGGGCAGAACGTCGGCGTGTGCGCCGTGCGGGGAAACTTCGACGACGCGCAGAGCGGCGTGAAGCGCATCTTCTCAGACCCCATTTTGCGCGAAGATCTGGCGGACAAGGGCTATTTTCTCTCGTCGGCAAACTCCATCAACTGGGGAAGAGTCCTGCCGCAGATCGTGTATTACATCTCGGCCTACTGCGACCTGCTGGAGAGCGGCAAAATCGCGCTTGGCGACAAGATCGATTTCTGCGTCCCGACGGGGAACTTCGGAAATATCTTAGCGGGCTACTACGCAAAGCACATGGGGCTTCCCGTGGGAACGCTCGTGTGCGCGTCGAACGCGAATAACGTGCTGACGGACTTTTTGTCCACCGGAACGTACGACCGCAACCGCCCGTTCTATCAGACGGCGTCTCCGTCCATGGACATTCTCATCTCCTCGAACCTCGAGCGGCTGCTTGCGCTCATGGAGGGCGCGGGTGAGTCGGTGGCAAACTACATGAATGAGCTGGCCGCGCGCGGAAAATATACCGTCCGGCCGGAAACAGCGCAGAAAATCGCCGCGGAGTTTGCCTGCGGCTTCTGCGATGACGAGGGTACGAAGCAGACAATCGCGAAGCTGTTTTCCGAGAAGGGCTATCTTCTTGATACGCACACGGCGGTTGCGTGGAACGTGGCCGAGAGCTACCGGGCAAAAGTGGAAGCCCAAAATCCGCTCGTCGTCGTATCCACGGCGAGCCCGTTTAAATTCTGCCAGAGCGTGCTTGAAGCATTGGGCGAGACGAAGCTTGCTTCCGGAACGGACATCATCGCGCAGCTCGCGGAAAAGACCGGAAAGACAGCGCCCGCACCGCTGGCAGGCCTTGCCGGAAAGGCCGTTCGCTTTACCGATGTGACGGGCAAGGACGAGATGGAAAGCAAGGTCACGGAGTTTCTGCGCGCATGAGCTTATACGCCATCGGTGATCTGCACCTTTGCCTCGGCGCGTATAAGCCCATGGACGTGTTCGGCGGCCGCTGGGAGGGATACATGGACAAGCTCCGCGAGGGGCTTTCCGTGATCCAGCCCGGCGACACGACGGTTCTTCTGGGAGACCTCAGCTGGGCACTCGGCATCGAGCAGGCGGAAAAGGACTTTGCCTTCATCCACGAGATCCCCGGCCGGAAGATCATTCTCAAGGGGAACCACGACTACTGGTGGACGACGGCGGCGAAGTTCTATAAGTTCTGCGCCGCGCATGGCTGGGACGACATGTTCATCCTGAACAACAACTGTTATTATTACGGCGATACGGCGCTCTGCGGAACACGCGGCTGGTTCTACGAGCAGGAGCAGGAGGGGACGCACGACGAAAAGATCTTCCGGCGCGAGCTCGGCAGATTGGAGGCCAGCTTTAAGGCGGCAGGAGAGCATGAAAAGATGTGCTTTCTCCACTATCCGCCGCGCTACCGCGGCTACGAGTGCCCGGAAATTCTCGAGCTGCTTGCGCGTTATGGCGTGAAGCACTGCTTCTACGGCCACCTGCACGCGGAGTCGATGCGGCTTGCCATGCAGGGAAGCTTCGACGGATGTGAGTTCCGGCTGTTGTCGGCGGATTATGTAAACTTCAAACCGCAAAAACTGCTGGATTGAAAAGAAAATATAAAAAACAGTAGAAATATTGAAAAAACTCTGATAGAATAGAGCGGATTCAATATAGAATGGTGAATGACGGCTAAAACCGGCCGCACCGTATAGGAGGAAAACCAACATGAATGTAAAGAGCGTAGAAAAAGAAAACGGCAAGGCCAAGGTTGTCGTCGAGATCGACAAGGCCGAATTTGAGCAGGCGCTGAACAAGGCGTACGCCAAGTGCAGAAAAGATATCATGCTTCCCGGTTTCCGCAAGGGCAAGGCTCCGCGGAAGATGGTCGAGAGCATGTATGGTGCGACCGTTTTCTATGAGGACGCCGTGAACGAAATTTTCCCGGACATCTACACGAAGGCCATCGTTGAGCAGGAGCTCAAGGCCGTCGGTTCTCCGTCCGTTTCCAACATGGACACACCCGACGAGGGCGGCGTTGTCCTGACCATTGAGACCGAGCTCTATCCCGAGGTCACCCTCGGCCAGTACAAGGGCCTTGAGGTGCCCAAGCGCGAGGTGAAGGTCGAAGAGAGTGAAGTTGACGCGGAAGTGAATCGTATGGCAGAGCGCAACGCGCGCATCGAGACCGTCGACCGCGCAGCAGCCAACGGCGACACCGTCGTCATCGACTTCGAGGGCTTTGTGGACGATCAGCCCTTCCAGGGCGGCAAGGCGGAGGACTACTCCCTCACGCTCGGCTCCGGCTCGTTCATCCCCGGCTTTGAAGATGCGCTGGTCGGCGCAGTCGCCGGTGAGGAGCGCGATGTGAACGTCACGTTCCCCGAAGACTACAGCGCCAAGGAGCTTGCAGGCAAGCCCGCCGTCTTCAAGTGCAAGGTGCACGAGGTCAAAGAGTCCATCAAGCCCGAGCTCGACGACGAGTTCGCAAAGGACGTTTCCGAGTTCGATACGCTGGACGCGCTGAAAGATGACATCCGCACCCGCTTTACGAAGTCCCGTACGGAGCAGAACGAGCGCGCGTTTGAGGCGGCCGCCGTGCAGATGGCAGCAGCCAACATGACCTGCAACATCCCCGCGTGCATGATCGACGAGCAGGTTGACCATCAGATTGAGCAGTTTGCCTATCAGCTCCAGTCTCAGGGTATGAAGATGGAAGACTACGTCAAGATGGTCGGCGGCGACCTTTCGAGCCTGCGCGCTTCCATGCGCCCGATGGCCGAGCAGACTGTCCGCTCCGATATCCTCCTGAGCGAAATCGCCCACGCCGAGAACCTGGAAGTGACCGACGAAGAGGTCGAAGAAGAGCTGAAGAAGCTCGCCGAGCAGTACCAGATGGAGCTTGACAAGGTCAAGGCCGCTGTCGATACCGCCGCCGTGAAGTCTGACCTCATGGGCCGCAAGGCTGCCAAGCTCATCACCGACAGCGCCGTCGCCGTCGCTCCCGCAGAGGAGAAGAAGGAAGACGACGCGACCTCCGAGAAGGAGTAATTCATTCCCAGAAGCATTCACACCGATGCGCGGCAGAAGGTACTTTTGCCGTGCACCGGCTGAGAAGGAATAATTCCTGCCTCGGATGGTTAGAATGTTACATCCGAAGAAAGGAGCAATTCTTATGAGTCTCGTTCCCTATGTTGTCGAGCAGACGAGCCGCGGCGAGCGGTCCTATGACATTTTTTCGCGCCTGCTCAACGACCGTATCATTATCCTGTCCGAAGAGGTCAACAGCACGACCGCGTCTTTGATCGTCGCGCAGATGCTCTATCTCGAGGCGCAGGACCCCGATAAGGACATCCAGTTCTATATCAACAGCCCCGGCGGCAGCGTCACCGACGGCATGGCGATTTACGACACCATGCAGTACATCAAGTGCGACGTTTCCACCATCTGCGTTGGCATGGCCGCGTCCATGGGCGCGTTCCTGCTGTCCTCTGGCACGAAGGGCAAGCGCATCGCGCTTCCCAACGCCGAAATCATGATTCACCAGCCGCTCGGCGGCACGCAGGGTCAGACGACTGACATGCAGATTCATGTGGCGCGGATGCTGAAGATTAAGCAGCGCCTCAACGAAATTCTCGCGGCCAACACAGGAAAGCCGTATGAGACCATCTGCGCCGATACCGAGCGCGACAACTTCCTGACCGCCGAGGAAGCGCAGGCCTACGGCCTCATTGACAAGGTCATCTACAAGCGGTAAAAGAGATAACAGGTTCTGGCAAGGGAGGAAATGCCTTCCTTGCCAGAAGGTTTCCGTTCGCCGCATCCGGCGAAAATGAATGTGATTTAAAGGAGAAGGCCCATGGCAAGAGATTCCATCCGCTGCTCGTTCTGCGGCAAGCGGCAGGAACAGGTCAACCGGATTATTGCCGGCCCGAATGTTTACATCTGCAACGAGTGCATCGATTTGTGCTCGAGCATCCTGCGAGACGAAATGAAAAACGGGGAAACACAGGACTTGGAGCTTCCCGATACCCTCCCGACCCCGCAGGAAATCAAAACGTACATGGATCGCTATATCATCGGACAGGACGAGGCAAAGGTCGCGCTGTCCGTGGCGGTTTACAATCATTATAAGCGCATCTACTTTTCGCAGGAGACGGACGTGGAGCTCCAGAAGAGCAACATTCTGATGATCGGCCCCACGGGCTCCGGCAAAACGCTCTTTGCACAGACGCTCGCCAAAATTTTGAATGTGCCGTTTGCCATCGCCGACGCGACGACGCTGACTGAGGCCGGCTATGTGGGCGAGGATGTGGAAAATATTCTGCTGCGGCTTTTGCAGGCAGCGGATTTTGATGTAGAACTTGCCGAACGCGGCATCATCTACATCGACGAAATGGATAAGATCGCGAGAAAGTCGGAAAATACGTCCATCACGCGCGATGTCTCCGGCGAGGGCGTGCAGCAGGCGTTACTCAAAATCCTCGAGGGCACGATCGCAAACGTTCCCCCGCAGGGCGGGCGCAAGCATCCACAGCAGGAGTTCATCCAGATCGACACGACGAACATCCTGTTCATCTGCGGCGGCGCGTTCGACGGGCTCGATAAGATCATCGAGCACCGCACGGACAAGTCCTCGCTCGGCTTCGGAAGTGAAATCCAGAGCAAGAATAAGCGCGACGTCGGCAAGCTCTTTGAGCTCGTGCAGCCGCACGATCTTTTGAAGTTTGGCATCATCCCCGAGCTCGTCGGAAGACTTCCGGTCATTACGTCTTTGCAGAGTCTTAAAAAGGAAGACCTTGTGAAGATTCTGACCGAGCCCAAGAACGCGCTTTGCAAGCAGTACCATAAGCTTCTGGAGTACGACGGCGTGACGCTCAGCTTCGAGCAGGGCGCGCTGGAGGCCATCGCGGAAAAGGCGATCGAGCGCCAGATCGGCGCGCGCGGCCTTCGTGCGATCATGGAGTCTGTCATGACGGACATCATGTACAAAATTCCGTCCGACCCCGCGATTCAGAGCGTGCTCATCACCGAGGACTGCGTCCGAAACGGCACCGAGCCGCAGGTGACGCGCGACGAAGCGCATCCGCGCCAGCCGATCAAAAACGCCGGTATCACGTTATAAAGTTTGGAACGCTTCTTATGGAAGCTTTCCCAAAACATATCAGGCCGCCCTCGGGCGGACGTGAGCGAGACGTGCAGCTCGCCGGAAGGGGGATGCGGTTCGCTTCCCCCTTTTGTGTCATGGCGAGCCTGAGGCAGCATTGCGCAGTCGAATCGTGCGGCGCTGCCTTAAAACGCCGTGGCCAAGTCCCTCCATGGAAAGGAGCGTAACAAATGAGTGAATATAGACCTTTGATCTGCCTGCCGGTGCTGCCGCTGCGGGGGATTGTGGTGTTCCCCGGGATCGTGACGCACTTTGACGTCGGGCGGCTGAAATCCGCCAAGGCGGTCGACGAGGCCATGCGCGCCGATCAGCGCATTTTCCTGACCGCGCAGAAGGACCTAAGCGTAGACGACCCCAAGAGAAGCGACCTCTACGCCGTCGGCACCATCGCGATCATCAAGCAGATTCTACGCCTGCCGGGCGATAATATGCGCATCCTCGTCGAAGGCGAGTCGCGCGCGGAGATGGTCGACTGCATCCAGTCCGAGCCCTATCTTTTTGCGCGTGTGGAAGAAATCGAGGTGCCCGCGTACAACAAAGCGCACCCCAGAGTGCAGGCGCTTTTGCGGCAGGCGCACGGGGCGTATGAGCAGTTTGTCGATTTGGCGGCAAAAAATTTGCAGGACGGGCTCCTGCAGGTCATTTCGTCCGACGACGCAGGCTTTGTCGCAGACTTCATCGGGCAGAACAGCTCGATCCCGTATCCTGACAAGCAGAAACTTCTCGAGCAGGCGCACCCCGTAAAGCGGCTGGAGCTGGCAGTGAAGCTGCTTGCGAAAGAACTGGAGATTCTCGAGCTGGAGAACGAAATTTCCGAGAAGGTCCAGCAGAACGTCAACAAGGGCCAGCGGGACTACTATCTGCGCGAGCAGATGCACGTGATCCGCGAGGAGCTCGGCGAAGAGGACGACGAAGCAGACAGCGAGGGCTATCAGGAGAAGATCCGTGCGCTGATGCTCCCCGAGGAGACGGAGGCGAAGCTTTTAAAGGAGGCGCGGCGGCTTGCCAAGCAGCAGCAGAACTCCGCCGAGGCCGCCGTCATCCGGAACTATCTGGACCTCGTGCTGGAGCTTCCGTGGAACAAGCGGACAAAAGAGCGGCTGGACGTGAAGGCAGCGGCAAAAATTCTCGATGACGATCACTTTGGCCTTGAGCAGGTCAAAAAGCGGATTCTGGAGACGCTCGCCGTGCGGCAGCTGGCGCCCGAGCTTCCGGGGCAGATTCTCTGCCTGGTCGGCCCTCCCGGCGTTGGCAAAACGTCGATTGCCATCTCGATCGCAAGAGCGCTCAACCGAAAGCTTGCGCGCATTTCGCTCGGCGGCGTGCACGATGAAGCGGAGATCCGCGGCCACCGCAAGACCTACATCGGAGCCATGCCCGGTCGAATCATGACCGGTCTTTCGCAGGCGAAGAGTAAGAACGCGCTTTTGCTGCTCGACGAGATCGATAAGCTCGGCGGCGACTATAAGGGCGACCCCTCGTCCGCGCTTCTGGAGGTTCTCGATTCCGCGCAGAATTCGAGCTTCCGCGACCACTATATCGAGGTTCCGTTTGACCTCAGCGAGTGCATGTTCATCACGACCGCAAACACGACGGACACGATTCCGCGGGCGCTTCTTGACCGCATGGAGGTCATTGAGCTTGGCTCCTACACGGACGAAGAAAAGCTGCAGATCGCGAAGCGGCATCTGCTTCCGAAGCAGCTCACAAAGCACGGCATCGCAAAATCCCGCGTCCGGCTCACGGATGACGCGATTCGCGAGATTATCGCCTGCTATACGAGAGAGTCCGGCGTGCGGACGCTTGAGCGGGAGCTTGCCGCCGTCTGCCGCAAGTGCGCGATGCGCTTTGTAGAAGATGACGCGCCCAAGAAGCTGGTCATTACGGCTGCGAACTTGGAGAAGTTCCTGGGGCCGCGCCGCTTCCTCCCGGACGAAATGCCGCAGAGCGACCAGGTCGGCCTTGTGACGGGTCTTGCCTGGACAAGCGTGGGCGGTACGACGCTGGAGGTCGAGGCGAATGTCGTAGAAGGCACGGGCAAGCTGGAGCTGACGGGCAACCTCGGAACCGTGATGAAGGAATCCGTCTTTGCCGCCATGAGCTATATCCGCTCGCGGGCGAACGAACTCGGCTTAGAGTCCGATTTTTACAAGACGAAGGACATCCATGTCCACTTCCCGGAGGGCGCGGTCCCCAAGGACGGGCCTTCGGCGGGCATTACGATCTGCACGGCGATCGTCTCGGCGCTGACCGGGCGCGCGGTAAGGCGCGATATCGCGATGACGGGTGAAATTTCGATTCGCGGGCGCGTGCTTCCCATCGGCGGGCTCAAGGAAAAGACGATGGCGGCGCTGCGCCATGGCGTGAAGACCGTCATCATCCCGGCAGCCAACGAAAAGGACCTCGCGGAAATCGACCAGACGGTCCGCAATAGCCTGCAATTTATCACCGCGCACCATGTAGACAGTGTGCTCGCCGCGGCGCTTGACCCGCTGGAAGCGCACAAGGAAAGCGTAAGCGCGCAGCCGCAGCTTCCCGCCATGCCGGTTCCGCAGACAAAGCCGCGCCGCAAGACGGGCCTTCGGCAGTAAGGAGGGCGCATGAATCTTCATAATGCGGAGTTCATCCGCTCGGTCACATCGGTCGCCGACTGCCCGAAGGACGGGCTCGTCCAGATCGCGTTCGCGGGAAAGTCGAACGTCGGAAAATCGTCTGTCATCAACAAGCTCCTTCTGCGCAAGAATTTTGCAAGAGTCGGGCAGGCGCCCGGCAAGACGACGCACATCAACTTTTTCTGCATCGACAAAAAGCTCTACCTTGTCGACCTCCCGGGCTACGGCTACGCGAAGGTCTCCGCGCAGGAAAAGGAGCGATGGGGGAAGCTGATGGAGGCCTATTTCCGCGCGGAGGGGACGCTCGATTACGGCGTGATGATCGTCGACGCGCGGCACAAGCCGACGGCCAACGACGTGACGATGGCAGACTTCTTCCTGCAATCGGGAAAGCCGTTCATCGTCGTGGCAAACAAGCTCGACAAGCTCAAGAAGAGTGAAGTGGGGCCGAACCTCGCCTGCATCCGAGAAACGCTCGGGCTTCCGGAGGAGGTCACGGTCATTCCGTTCTCCGCCGAAAAGGGCGACGGGCGCGAGGCACTTCTTTCGTTCGTTCTGAAAGCAGTCGGGGAATAAGGAACACCTCCGGAAAAACGCGGCTCTGCCGCGTTTTTCTTCGCGCGTCAAAAACCTCGTAGAGTTTCGCCCCGCAGGGCGAAATAAAGTGTAGATTCATTTTATCCGGCGGCTTTGCTGACCGGAAAAATACCGCTCATCTCGCAAGTGTAGAATTTGTGCGCCTCTGGCGCACAAATTATGCGCGCAGTCGAGGTGCAATCCCTTCTGTCAAGAAAGCGATAGCTTTTTTGACAGGCGAACGCGGCTCTGCCGCGTTTTTCTTGCGCTATGGCGTGGGTTGTGATAGAATAAACTGTATTGTAAATCCGGGAGGAACTTCTATGGACGCATTTCGCGCGTGGCTGGGGCAGCTGCAATTTGACGGCGTATGGCAGACCGTGGTTCTGGTAGCCGCGTCGCTGCTTTGCATCACGTTCCATGAGACGTGCCACGGCTGGGTCGCATATAAGCTCGGGGACCCCACGGCAAAGCGGATGGGGCGGCTGACGCTGAACCCTCTCAAACACGTCGACCTTGCGGGTCTCATCATGATGGCAATCTTTCGTTTCGGCTGGGCGAAGCCCGTTCCGGTCGATATGCGGAACTTCAAAAATCCAAAGCAGGGTATGGCGCTGACGGCGCTCGCGGGTCCGGTATCGAATGTGCTGCTGGCGTATGTCGCGGTGGTGATTCTCAATTTCCTGTTTTTCTGGCTGGACAATTTCGGCGGCGGCTGGCTCCTGATGGGGCTCATGCAGTTTTTCATCTATGTGGAGATCATCAGCGCGGGGCTTGCCGTCTTTAACGTCTTTCCGATCCCGCCGCTCGACGGGTCGAAGGTGCTCTTTGCGCTTCTTTCCGACCGGGCGTATGACAAGCTCATGCGCTACGAACGATACGGCATGGGGCTTTTGATGCTGCTTCTTATCACGGGGCTCATCGACACGCCGCTCGGCGCAATGCGCGACGGACTTTTGCAGCTGCTCAATTCCCTTGGCACGTGGGGCTATACGCTGCCGAGCATGCTATTTTAAAACATACGGAGGTCTGCATGGAGCAGCCGCAATATCATCTGCAAAGCGTGGTGCACGCGAAGGAGAGTCTCGAGGATTTCGACGGGCCGCTGGACGTCATCTTGCTGTTGCTGAGCAAAAATAAAATAGAAATTCAGGACGTGAGCATCTCGTCGATTCTGGAGCAGTATCTTGCCTGGCTCGACGAGCGCAAGCGGATGGATATGGAGGTTGCAAGCGAGTTTATCGCGATGGCCTCGCACCTCATGTATATCAAGACGCGGATGCTTCTTTCCGAGGCGGAAAAGGCTGAGGCGGAGAGCGAGATGCAGGAGCTCATTGCCTCGCTTCAGCAGCGGCAGCGGAAGGACGCGTATGAGCAAATCAAAATCGCGGTTCAGGCGCTTGCGCTTCGAAACGATATTGGTCTTGGCATGTTCCCCAAGACGCCCGAGCCTTTGCGCCGCGACCAGACCTACCGCTATCAGCACGACAGGCAGGATTTGCTGGACGCGCTCGCCGCGATGCAGGACCGGTCGCAGCGGAAGCTCCCACCCCCGGTCTCAAACTTCGCGGGCATCGTCGGCGCGGAGCCGTATCCGGTCGCAAAAAAAGCGGCGGAGGTTCTCAGGCGGCTCATTGGGCACGGCGTGATGAAATTTTTGTCGCTTTTCAAGGGAAGCCGCAGCCGGTCGGAGATTGTGGCGACTTTTTTATCGGTTCTGGAGCTTTGCAGGCTCCACTCGGTGCGCATTGAAGACACGGACGCGGAGCAGGAAATCGCCTTTGTGCAGAAACCAGACGAAAAAGACCTCAGCTGGGAGGAGTAAACCTGACAAAAAGCAGGGGCTTTTTGTCAAAAAGGATGCGCCTTGACTGCGCGCAAGCTTTTCGCGCGTCGTGCGAAAAGCTCACACTTGCAAGGCGAGAAGTATTTTTCCGGCTGGCAGAGCCACCGGATAAAATGGATTTCCATTTTATTTCGCCCTGCGGGGCGAAACTCTACGAGGTAACGGAGGTTAAGATGGAACAAAATGAGTTGCAGCGGACGCTGATGGCGATTTTATTCGCGGCGGGAGAGCCCGTGGCGGCCTCGCGCTTATCGGAAACGCTGGCAGTCGATGTGGCGCAGATCCACGAGGAGCTGAAATATCTCATGAACGAGCTGGCGTACCACCGCAGCGGCATCCGCATTGTGCGGCTGGAGGACGCGTATCAGATGTGCTCGGCGGCAGAGCAGGCGGAGTTTGTGACCCGGACGCTCGAGACGAGAAAGCCGCCGAAGCTGTCAAGTTCGCAGCTCGAGACGCTCAGCGTCATCGCCTATTACCAGCCTGCGACGAAGGCCTATGTCGAGCAGATTCGGGGCGTTGACAGCGGATACTCCATCAGCGCGCTGCTGACGAAAAAACTCATCCGCGAGGCAGGACGGCTCAATGTGCCGGGAAGACCCTTTCAGTATGAGACGACACCGGATTTTCTGCGGGTGTTTGGGCTGCAATCTCTTGCCGATCTGCCGCCCATTGAGAAGGTCGAACTGAGCACGAATCAGGCGCAGCTGGAGATATCACTGGAGCCGCAGGCGGCGGACGAGCAGAAGGAGACGGCGCAATGAGCGGCTGGGTTGTCCTCGGGATCATTGTCCTGGTCTTTGTGCTCATCGGCTGCATCCCGGTCGGAGTGGACGCGAGCTACCACGAAAACGCGCTCGCACTGCGGCTGAAAATCGGCTTTTTCACCGTGCAGGCGCTGCCCCCGAAGCCCAAAAAGAAAAAGGCTGCGTTTTCAAAAAAGAAGTCCGCTGCAAAAAAGCCGGACGCAAAGCCCGCGAAGCCCAAAAAGCAGTTCCAGATGCCGAAGCTCACCTTGCAGGATATTCTGGCATTCGTGGATCTCGCGTGCGATACGCTCGGAGATCTCCGGCGCAAGCTGCGCGTCGAGGTTCTGGTGCTGCACGTGACGCTGGATGGCTCCGACCCTGCGAAGGCGGCGATTTTATATGGCCGGGCGTGGGCGGGGATCGGCATGCTGACCCCGAAGCTTGACCGGCTTTTTGTGATAAAAAAGCGTGACATTCAGCCGGTTCTCGATTATAATGAGAAGGAAATGAAGGTAGACGCGCATCTGGCGCTTACGATCACGATCGGGCGGGCGGTCTCGCTCGCGGCGCGCGCAGGCGTGCGGTTCTTGAAGCTCTGGCTCAATAAGAAAAAGGCGGTGCAAACGACATGAATCATCCTCTTTCTGATATGATGACGTCCTCGATGGGAAAAATCCGCGACATGATCGATGTAAACACGGTCATCGGCGACCCGATTTCCGCTGGTGATGTGACGATCATCCCCGTAACAAAGGTCTCCATCGGCTACGGCGCGGGCGGCAGCGATTTTGCAACGAAAAATTATCCGGCCAACCGGGACAATGCCTTCGGCGGCGGCGCGGGCGCGGGCGTGAATATTACGCCGGTGGCGTTTTTGGTCGTGCGGGGCGAGTCTGTGCGGATGCTGCCGGTGGCGGAGCCTGCGTCTACGTCTATGGACAGGCTCATTGAGCAGCTGCCGGATCTTTTGGATAAGGCAGAATCCCTCATGAAACAGAAGCGGCTTGCAAAAGAGGAAGGCATCGAGTAATTTTACGCATGAAAATCATCCGGGCTGGGAAAGCTAGCGCCGGGTGATAACAATGAAACACGGCTTTATTAGGACGGCGGCGGCTGTGGTCGCTGCCGTTTTCCTTTGCGCGGGAAGCGTAGGCGCGGCAGAATTCCAGGGCAGCATCAGCGCGAAGAGCGCCATCCTGGTTGATGCGGACTCCGGCAGAGTGCTGTTTGAGAAAAACGCGGACGAGCGGAGCCTCATTGCCAGCACGACGAAGATCATGACGGGGCTTCTCGTCTGCGAGGCAGGGGACTTGGCACGGGAAATTTCCGTTCCGCCGGAGGCTGCGGGCGTAGAGGGCTCGAGCCTGTATTTAAAAGCGGGCGAGCGCATCACGGTGAAAGAGCTTCTCTATGGCCTGATGCTTCGCTCGGGAAACGACGCAGCGGTGGCGCTTGCAATCGCGACAGCCGGGAGCGTTGACGCGTTCGTCTCGCGGATGAACGAAAAGGCGCAGGCGCTTGGCTTGGAACACACGCACTTTGAAAACCCGAACGGACTGGACGGGGAAGGGCACTTCTCGACCGCGCGGGACTTATCGAAGCTCTGCGTGCATGCCATGGAAAACGAAACCTTCCGCACGGTCGTTTCCAGCAAAAGCTTTACGGAGCACAGCCGGAGCTTTACGAATCACAACAAGCTTCTCTGGCGCGTCGAGGGAGCCGACGGTGTGAAGACCGGGTATACGAAAAAAGCTGGGCGGATTCTTGCCGGAAGCGCAACGCGGGACGGGCAGCGGCTCATCTGTGTGACGATCAGCGACCCCGACGACTGGCGCGACCAGCAGGCGCTGCTGGACTACGGTTTCTCTGAATTTCCGGCGCGAACGATTGTAACGGCGGGAGAAACGGTCGGAAGCATTTGTGTCGTGGGAAGCAAAACGCAGCGCGTTTCGCTCGTGACCGGGACGGATTTTTCATATCCGGTTGCGGAAGGCGAGACGGTTGAGACATTTTTGCACGTGCCGGAATTTGTCTACGCGCCGGTTCTGCCGGGTGCGGCCGGATGGCTGGAAGTTCTGGTGGACGGCGCGCAGGTTTCGCAGGTGCCGGTATATTATGCGCAGACGGCGGAGGAACTTACGCCCGAGCGCGGATTTTGGAAACGGATATTCGGAGGGTAACATGGAGCAGCGGCTGCAAAAAATTCTATCAAATTACGGCGTAGCCTCCCGGCGGAAGGCCGAGCAGATGATTTTGGACCGCCGCGTGCGCGTCAACGGCAATACGGCAAGCCTCGGCGATGTGGCGGACGATGAAGAGGACGTGATCGAGGTCGACGGCGTGCGTCTCAAAAAACAGCCCGCGCGCGTCGTTCTGATGCTCAATAAGCCGAGAGGGTACGTGTGCACGCTCTCAGATGAAAAGGGGCGCAAAAATGTCGCGGAGCTCGTTTCCGGCTGCGGCGCGCGGGTGTATCCGGTCGGGCGGCTGGACCTTAATTCTGAAGGGCTCTTGCTTCTGACAAACGACGGAGAACTTGCAAACAGGCTCACGCACCCAAAAAAAGAGGTGGACAAGGTCTACCTCGTCTGGCTCAGCCAGTACATACCGGGCTGCGAAGCCTCGATCGCAAGTCCCATCGAAATTGACGGCAGGCCAACGAGCCCCGCAAAGGTGGAGAAACTCCGACAGGAGAGCGAGACAGCGCTTCTTCGCATCACCATTCACGAAGGGCGCAACCGGCAGATTCGCAGGCTCTGCGAGCGGGCGAACGTCACGGTGACGAGGCTTCGCCGCGTGGCCGAGGGCCCTCTCCGGCTTGGCGATCTGAAACCCGGGCAATGGCGCGTGCTCACGGAAGAGGAGATTGCCGGACTTTCGTAAAGCCAGACGGAAACCATAAGAAAATTTTGCATCTTTCTGCAATCGGACTTGCAAAAATCGGAAAGACCTTGTATTATGGTACAAGGTCTTTTCTTTGCGCGCGGCGCAAAATTTTTCTCGGAACGGAGAACTGGCATGAATGACATTTTAATGCAGATCCGCAGCGACCTGCCGTCTTTTTCGAAGGGGCAGAAGCGGATTGCAAATTATATTTTGGAATCCTACGACAAGGCCGCGTTCATGACGGCAAGCCGCCTCGGCAAGATGGTCGAGGTCTCGGAGTCGACGGTGGTGCGCTTCGCGGTCGAGCTCGGCTTCGACGGCTATCCCAGTATGCAGAAAACCCTGCAGGAGCTGGTGCGAAATAAGTTAACCAGTGTGCAGCGCATCGAGGTCACGAACGACCGCCTCGGCAATCAGGACGTGGTGTCAACGGTTTTGCAGGGCGACATCGACTCCATCCGCATGACAAGCGAAGCGTTGAGCAGAGCCGAGATGGACGCGTGCGTGCAGGCAATTTTGAAGGCGAAGAGCATTTATATCGTGGGCGTTCGCTCGTCTGCTGCGCTGGCGGCATTTTTGAACTTCTACCTGCGCAACATGTTTGAAAATGTGCGTCTTGTGGGGTCGACCTCGACGAGCGAGATGTTTGAGCAGCTGCTGCGCGTGGGGCCGGAGGACGTCGTCATCGGCTTCAGCCTGCCGCGGTACTCGAGCCGCACCGTCAAGGTCATGCAGTACGCCCACGACACGGGCGCGACGTGTATCGCCGTGACCGATAAGCCGGACGCACCGGCGGGCAAGGTCGCGGACCATGTATTGGTCGCGAAGAGCGACATGGTTTCGGTCGTCGACTCGCTGGTCGCGCCGATGAGCGTGGTAAACGCCCTGGTCGTGAGTCTGGCGCAGGAGCAGCAGACACAGATGGCCAAGACATATGAGGATCTGGAGACGCTGTGGGATGAGTATGACGTCTATGAGCGGGTCGAATAACGTCGTTGTCATCGGCGGCGGCGCGGCGGGTATGATGGCAGCGGGAACGGCTGCGTCCTTTGGCGCGCATGTGACGCTGCTGGAGCCGAACGGAAAGCTCGGGAAAAAGCTTTTCATCACCGGAAAGGGCCGGTGCAACGTCACAAACAACTGCGCGTCGGACGAGGTTCTGAAAAACGTGCCGGTCAATCCGCGCTTTTTATACAGCGCCCTTTCAGGCTTTTCTCCGGCAGACGCGATGGCATTTTTTGAAGCGCATGGATGTCCGCTTAAAACCGAGCGCGGCAACCGCGTCTTCCCAGAAAGCGATCAGGCCGGAAGCGTCATTGACGCCCTGCGCCGGTTTTTAAAGGAGACGGGCGTAAAAATCGAGTGGGAGCGGGCGCTGGAAATTACGGCGGAAAACGGCGCGGTCACGGGCGTTCGTACACAAACGGGCGTGCTTCCGGCAGATAAGGTCATTCTGGCCACCGGCGGCTGCTCGTATCCCGCGACGGGCTCGACCGGGGACGGCTATGAAATGGCGGCGAGGCTGGGTCACACGATCATCGAGCCGCGCGGGTCTCTTGTGCCGCTGGTTGAAAAAGGACATACATGCGCGGCCATGCAGGGGCTGGCGCTCAAAAACGTCGATGTGAAGCTTCTGGACGCAAAGGGAAAATGCGTCTTCGAGGAATTCGGCGAACTTCTTTTTACGCACTTCGGCCTCTCGGGCCCCGTGATCCTGTCTGCCAGCTGCCACATGCAGCGCGGCAGGGACGGCTACCGGGTGGTCATTGACTTAAAACCGGCGTTAGACGAAAAGACGCTGGACGCAAGGCTGTTGCGCGATTTTGCGGAGTTCCGGAACAAGGACCTTTCCAACGCGCTTGTGAAGCTGCTGCCGCATTCGATGATCGTGCCGGCGATCCAGAAGGCCGGGTTATCCTCGCAGCAGAAGGTCAACGAGTTGACGAAGGCTGAGCGGCGTTCGCTTCTCGAGACGATCAAGCATTTTCCAATTGACATTGCGTCCTGCGCGCCAGTCGAGCAGGCGATCGTGACCTCCGGCGGCGTGAAGGTCTCGGAGGTCAGCCCGAAGACGATGGAGTCGAAGCTTGTGAAGGGACTGTACTTCGCGGGAGAACTTCTGGACGTGGACGCGTATACGGGCGGATTTAATTTACAGATTGCGTGGGCAACCGGCCGCTTGGCGGGGAGTGCTTCCGCGCAGGAAGGATAAAGCATGGGAAAGTATGTTTCGGTCGCCATCGACGGGCCTGCGGGCGCGGGCAAGAGCACGATGGCAAAGCGTGCGGCAAAGGAGCTTGGCTATCTTTATGTCGACACCGGCGCAATTTACCGCACGGTGGGCTATCATATGTGGCTGATGGGCATCGGGCCCAGAGACGCAGATGGTATCCGCAGGTGCCTGGACGATGTGAACATCGAAATTCAGCACCAGGACGACGGTGTGCAGCACATGATCTTAAACGGCAAGGACGTGACGGGAGAGATCCGCACGCCGGAAATGTCGAAATACGCCTCCGGCGTGTCCGCGCAGAAGTGCGTGCGCGATTTCCTCTTGGACATGCAGCGCGCATTCGCGAGAAAGCACAACGTCGTCATGGACGGGCGCGACATCGGTACAGTCGTTCTTCCCAAGGCGCAGGTCAAAATCTTCCTCACTGCAAGCCCTGAGGAGCGGGCCAAGCGCCGCTTTGAGGAGCTGACGGAAAAAGGGGAGAAGGCAAGCTACGAGAAGGTTTTGCAGGACATGAAGCAGCGCGACAAGCAGGACTCCGAGCGCGCGATTGCGCCCCTGAAGCCTGCGCCGGACGCGGTAAAGCTGGACACCTCGGGGAACACCATCGAGCAGTCGGTTTCTGAAATTCTCGCCATCGTCAGGAGGAAGCTCGGATGATGACGTTCTGGTACCGGGTCTGCTGGTGGATCTGCCGGATCGGCCTGTTTTTCTGGCATCCGGTGTTCCACGTTGTGGGGCGCGAGCTCGTCCCGGCGGGAAAGGCCGTTCTCAGCGTGAACCACTCCGGCTGCGCGGACGCGATCTGGCTGCTGCTGGCGCTCGATGCGCCGCAAATGTGCCGGATTATTGCAAAAAAAGAGCTTAGAAGCGTCCCTATCGTCGGCTGGGTCATGGAAAAGTTCCGGATCATTTTTGTCGATCGCGCCGCGCACGACGGAACGGCCTATCACGAGGGTGTGAAGGCGCTCGAAAATGATGAAAAAATGATGGTCTTCGTCGAGGGCACGCGCTGCAATGGGAAGAAGCACGTACGCGCGAAGACGGGTGCGGTCCGGATGGCAGTCGAGGCAGACGCGCCGGTTGTGCCGGTGTTTATTACGCGCAACAAAACGCCGTGGTGTCCCATCAACGTCATTTTCGGCGAGCCATACTATGTGGAAAAGCGCGATCATTGGACACACGACGCGTATCAGCACGAGGCGGACGAGCTTCTGCGCAAAATTTACAAGCTGGGCGGAGATACCTATGCAGATCATATTGGCGAAGACAGCGGGCTTCTGCTTCGGAGTTGACCGGGCGGTCGAGATGGTGGCGGAAAGCGTCAGAAGCGGGAACAAAACCGCAACGCTCGGCCCCATCATCCACAACCGCCACGTGGTGGAT
The DNA here is from genome assembly GCA_916988195.3 of Oscillospiraceae bacterium. Taxonomy (GTDB): domain Bacteria; phylum Bacillota; class Clostridia; order Oscillospirales; family Oscillospiraceae; genus CAG-170. The sequence continues at coordinate 100,998 of CAKASQ030000028.1, read as the reverse complement.
AAATTTTTAAAGCTCGGTGTGCGAGAGATTGCCGCACCCGAGGAAGCCGAGCCGGGCGAGACGGTCATCATCCGCGCCCACGGCGTTCCAAAGCGGGTGCAGGAAAAACTTGCCGGCAGTGGCGCGAACGTGCTGGACGCGACATGTCCGTTCGTCAAGAAAATCCATACAATCGTCAAAAACGAGACGGAAAAGGGGCGGCGCATTATCATCTTCGGCTCGCCCACGCACCCGGAGGTCGAGGCCATCGCGAGCTTCTGTGACGATCCTGTGATCGTGCAGAGCCCGGAGGAGATTGAAAATTGGCTTTCGGAGGAGCCTTCACGTCGAAATTTGCCCATCAGCATGGTCAGTCAGACGACGAGCGCACAGAAAATGTGGGAAAGTTGCGTAAGAATCGCAAAAAAAGAGTGTACAAATTGCGAAATATTTGATACAATATGCAGAGCTACGGAAATGCGACAGGAAGAAGCAGCGATTCTTTCTCAAAAGTGTGATGCGATGGTCGTTGTCGGTGATGCAAGAAGCTCCAATACGGGGCGGCTTGCGATGATCTGCGAGCAGTACTGTAAAAAGGTTTCACTGGTCGATCAGGCAGATGATCTGGAGATGAGCCTTTTTTCCGGCGCAAATACTGTGGGGATTACGGCAGGCGCATCGACGCCGTCGTGGATAATTAAGGAGGTAAACAACAAAATGAGCGAAGAACTGAAAGTTGAAACTGCAATGGAGGAGAATTTTGCCGAGCTTCTCGAGCAGTCCCTCAAGACTTTGAATAATGGAGATAAGGTAACCGGTACGGTTATGGCCGTTGGCTCGACCGAGATCGAAGTCGACCTGGGCACGAAGCACACCGCGTACATTCCGCTGGAAGACTTCTCCGGCGACCCCAACGTCAAGCCCGAAGAGGCTGTCAAGGTCGGCGACCAGATCGAAGCGATCGTTGTCCATGTTAACGACGGCGAGGGCGTTGTTCGTCTGTCCAAGAAGCGTCTCGAGGCCGGTAAGGCTTGGGAAGAGATCGAGGCTGCCGCGGAGAACAAGGACATCGTCGAGGGCGTTGTCACCGAGGAAAACAAGGGCGGCATCGTCGTCAATGTCAAGGGTATCCGCGTGTTCGTTCCGGCTTCCCAGTCCGGCGTTGCCAAGGGCGGCGATCTGGGCGAGCTCGTGAAGAAGACTGTCCAGTTGCGCATCACCGAGGTCAACCGTGCCCGCCGCCGCGTCGTCGGCTCCATCCGCTCTGTCGCGTCTGAGCAGCGCAAGGCTGCACAGGAGAAGATCTGGAGCGAAATCGAAGTCGGCAAGCAGTATCATGGCACGGTCAAGTCCCTGACTTCCTACGGCGCGTTCGTCGACATCGGCGGCGTGGACGGCATGGTGCATGTCTCCGAGCTGAGCTGGAACCGCATCAAGAACCCGGCAGAGGTTGTCAAGGTTGGCGACGAGATCGACGTTTTCGTCATCGCACTCGATCCGGAAAAGAAGAAGATTTCCCTCGGCTACAAGACCGAGGCCACGAACCCGTGGACGATTTTCAACAACGAGTACAAGGTCGGCGACGTCGTCACCGTCAAGATCGTCAAGCTCATGACCTTCGGCGCGTTTGCCGAGATCATTCCCGGCGTTGACGGCCTGATCCACATCTCCCAGATCGCTGACCGCCGCATCGGCAAGCCCGAGGATGTCCTGTCCGAGGGTCAGGAAGTCGACGCGAAGATCATCGACATCGATCAGGAGCACAAGCGTATCTCCCTCTCCATCCGCGCGCTGCTCGCGCCCGCCGATGAGGACGAGGAGTAAGAGAAAATCAAAAAGAACCTGCCGGGAGGCAGGTTCTTTTTTTCGGGATTGCCCGTCGAAAGGGGGCTTTTTGTTTTTGCCGTCTGTGGCGGCAAGCGCCAGTTTAGCCTGGCAGGTTTCTGCCAGTTAACCCCTGGCGCCTGCGCCACGGCAGGAAGCAGAAAAACGCGCCCCTGGCAGGAACCGCCAAATTACTTCGCAAGCTTCCATTCCAGGTACTCATCATACGTCCCAAGCCGGTCAATAATCTTCCCGTCCGGCTGGAACTCGATGACCCGGTTACAGGTCGTCTGCAACAGCTCATGGTCATGAGAAGCAAGCAGAATATTCCCGGGGAACGCATCGAGCCCCTTGTTGACGGCCTGAATGGCCTCCATGTCGAGATGGTTTGTCGGCTGGTCAAGGAGGATCACATTCGCGCCCGAGAGCATCATGCGCGAGAGCATGCACCGGACCTTTTCGCCGCCGGACAGAACGTTGACAGGCTTAAAGACCTCGTCGCCGGAGAAGAGCATACGGCCCAGGAAGCCGCGCAGGTACACGTCGTCCTTTTTGGCCGAGAACTGCCGGATCCAGTCGACCAGACTCTCTGTCTGCCCTTCAAAATATTCGGTATTGTCTTTGGGAAGGTAGCTCGTGGTGACGGTCTGGCCCCATTTGACGCTGCCTTCATCGGGCTCCAGCTCGCCCATGAGAATTTTGAACATCGTCGTCTGCGCCAGCTCGTTTTCGCCGACGAAGGCAATTTTGTCGTTCTTGCCGACGATGAAGGAGACCTTATCGAGAAGCTTCACGCCGTCGACTGTCTTGGATACGTCCGTCACGAACAGGATATCCTTGCCGACCTCGCGCTCGCGCTCGAAGCCCACGAACGGGTACCGGCGCGAAGACGCGGGCATTTCTTCGACGGAGAGCTTATCGAGAAGCCGGCGGCGGGAGGTCGCCTGCTTGCTCTTGGCCTTGTTGGCGGCAAAGCGCGCGATGAAGGTCTGGAGCTCCGCGATCTTTTCCTCGTTGCGCTTATTTTTATTGCGGATGAGCTGCTGGATGAGCTGCGAGGACTCGTACCAGAAGTCGTAGTTGCCGACGTACATCTTGATCTTGCCGTAGTCGATATCGACGATGTGCGTGCAGACGGTGTTGAGGAAGTGACGGTCGTGGCTGACGACGATGACAAGGCCGGTGTCCTCATAGTCGAGAATGAAGTTTTCCAGCCAGTTGATGGCTTCAATGTCGAGGTTGTTCGTCGGCTCGTCGAGCATGACGATATCGGGCTTTCCGAACAGCGCCTGCGCGAGCAGTACCTTGACCTTGAGCCGGGGGTCGGTATTTCCCATCAGGTCATAGTGGAGCTCCACGGGGATACCGAGCCCCTGCAAAAGCCGCGATGCGTCGGACTCTGCTTCCCAGCCATCGAGCTCTGCAAACTCGGTCTCGAGCTCGCTCGCGCGCATGCCGTCTTCCTCGGTGAACTCGTCCTTTTCGTAGAGCGCGTCCTTTTCCTTCATGATATCGTACAGGTGCTGGTTGCCCATGATGACGGTGTCCAAAATGGAGTACGCGTCATACTGGTTCTGGTCCTGCTTCAAAACGGACAGGCGCGCGCCGGGCTTGAAGGAAATGCTGCCGGAGGTTGGTTCGAGCTCTCCGGAGAGGATTTTCAGGAACGTCGACTTGCCCGCGCCGTTCGCGCCGATGACGCCGTAGCAGTTGCCGGGGGTGAATTGCAGGTCGACCTGCTTAAAAAGAACGCTGCCGCCGAACTGCATGGCGAGGTTGGAAATCGTAATCATATCGGTACTCCTTGCTTGCGTATTGTTTCCGTTAGTTTACCACAAACCGGCGCGAAAAGGAAGGGGAAAAGCTCTTGAAGCGCGGGCGGAAATCTGCTATGATAGCGCTGAAAATTCCGCCTGCGGGCGAGAAAGCATACGAAAGGAACGGGGCTATGAAGATCACATTTCTCGGAACGGGCAACGCGCAGGCGACGGCCTGCTACAATACCTGCTTTGTCATGGAGGAAGGCGGCAAGTGCCTGCTGGTCGACGGCGGCGGCGGGAACCTCCTGTTAAGAAGATTACAGGACACGGGCTATAAATGGCAGGATATGCGCGACATCATCGTCACCCACAAGCACATCGATCACCTGCTCGGCATCATCTGGATGCAGCGCATGATCTGCCAGAACATGGCGCGCGGAAAATATGAGGGTGAGGCGCGGCTGTATGCGCACGAGGAGGTCATCCGGATCCTTCATCAGATGGCGGAGATGCTGCTGACCGAGAAGGAGCGGAAATTCATTGACGAGCGCTTTTTCCTCATCGAGGTCAAAGACGGTGAGACGCGCGAGATCATCGGGCAGACCGTGCAGTTCTTTGACATTCACTCCACGAAGGCCAAGCAGTTCGGCTTTGCGATGACGCTCAAAGACGGCCGGAAGATTGCCTGCTGCGGCGACGAGCCGTATTGCGAAGCGGAGTACGAATACGTCAAGGGCAGTACGCTCATGCTCCACGAGGCGTTCTGCCTCTATTCCCAGCGCGATATCTTCGAGCCCTACAAGAAGAACCACTCCACGGTCAAGGACGCGTGCGAGCTGGCGGAGAAACTCGGCGTGCCGAACCTCGTGCTCTACCACACGGAAGACAAGAGCATCGAAAAACGCAAGGCACTTTATACCGAAGAGGGTGGGCAATATTACCATGGTAATCTGATCGTTCCGGACGATCTGGAAACACTGGAACTTTAAGGGATGCAAAGCGGCGGAAGCAAGATGGCTTTCGCCGCTTTTTGCGGGCAAATGCGTAAAAAGCCTTTACAGAAGATGGCGCATTTCTGACGGCGATTTAACGCTTTAAAGAGCCTGAAAAATTTTGTACGGTACATTTTATCGGCCACTTGTTAAGCCTGCCGCGTTTTTGGGACGTGGAAAGGCAAACAATCAGTAAAAAAATATGAATATATGCAATGTATACAAAATATACTGGAATAAAATGATTAAACTGTAAAAAATGAGAATGGAACACGGAAAATAATTGATTTTCAGACACAAAGACGCTAGAATAGATTTGTGAGTTCCGATGGAAAGCCGGCTCTGCCGGAACGACACGAATCCCAACAAAAAATTGTTTGGCAATTGAATGGGAAAAGGAAAATCGGAGGGAAAGTTTTATGACATTATTCGAAAAGCTTTTGGGCCATACGCTGATTACAGCAGACAACATCTGGGGTCTGATGGGCGTCATGTGTATCGGCGTCGCGCTGTCCATCTTCCTCGAGCAGAAATACCAGTGGGCTTCCAAAGTCTCCGGCGCCATTATCGCGCTGATCATGGCCATGGTGCTCGCGAACCTCGGCGTTATCCCTACCAACTCCGCGCTGTATGACGATATCGTCTGGGGCGTTATCGTTCCGATGGCAATCCCGCTGCTGCTTCTGCAGTGCAACCTCAGCCGCGTCTGGAAAGACACGGGCCGCATGCTCATCGTCTTCCTGATCGGCGCAGTCGGCACGATTGTCGGCGCGTTCATCGCTTACTACGTTCTGCGCGGCCCGTTCGGCGATGCGCAGGGTCTTGCAAAGGTCGCTTCCATGATGACCGGCTCCTACATCGGCGGCGGCGTCAACTTCGCGGCCATGGCCTCCCAGTATGCTGCCGGTGACGACCTCACCGCTGCCGCGACCGTCGCGGATAACCTGCTGATGGCGGCTTACTTTTTCGTTCTTATCGCTTGCGCGGGCTCCAAGTTCTTCCGCAAGCACTTCCGTCACCCGCACATCGAAGAGGTCGAGGCGGGCGCCTCCAAAGAAGCTGCGCAGACGCAGGCTGCTGCGTTCTGGAGCCGCAAGGATATCTCCCTGAAGGACATTGCGTATAACTTTGCTTACGCGATCGTTGTTGTCTGGGTTTCCCGCATCATTGCCGGCCTCTTCTCCGGCTTCGCGGGCAACGCGTTCCTCGACTTCATTGGCAAGTTCCTCGGCAGCCAGTACGTCTGGATCACCACGATTTCCGTCATCGTTGCGACCTTCTGCCACAAGCAGGTTGAAAAGATGCACGGCTCGCAGGAAATCGGCACCTACCTCATTTACCTCTTCCTGTTCGTCATCGGCGTTCCGGCCAACATCATGACCGTTCTCACGAAGTCCCCGCTGCTGCTCGTCCTGACGGCAATCATGGTTCTCGTGAACATGCTGTTCTGCTTCGTGGGCGCGAAGATCTTCAAGGCTTCCCTCGAAGACTCCATCATCGCTTCCAACGCCAACATCGGCGGCCCGACGACTGCTGCTGGCATGGCGATTTCCCAGGGCTGGACGAGACTCGTTGGCCCGGCTATGCTGGTCGGCGTGCTCGGCTATGTCATCGGCAACTACGCCGGTACTATTGTCGGCATTATCCTCGGTGCATAACAAACGGCAGCATTGCTGCCAGCTACAATGATTCGCTCCGGCGTGCCTCTTACCGGAGGCACGCCGGTTGACTATTATTTGGAGGGAAATTATGTATTTTGATGCACACTCTGACATCTGGTGTGATGTAACGACGCGCCGGCTGAACGGCGAGACGAACGTATTTGACCGCTGCCACCTCGAGCGGCTGCGCAAGGGCGGCGTGGAAGGCAGCATCTTCGTCATCTGGGTCGATCCCCCGTATGACGTGGACTATGTCAAGCGCACCGAGCAGATCATGGCAGCTGCAAAGGCGGAGATTGCCGAGTGCAAGTCGTTCCGCATTGTCCATACATATGACGAGATGATGAAGGCCAACGCCGACGGCAAGATCTACATTTTCATCGGCATCGAGGGTATGGCCGCGATGGGAAAAGACCTCAGCTGGATCGACCGCTACTATGATTTCGGCTGCCGGCACGGCATTCTGACATGGAACGAGGCAAACGAGCTCGGCGCGGGCGCGCTGTCCGGCAAGGACTACGGCCTGACGGAGACCGGCAAGGAGGCTGTCCGCCGGATGCAGGAAAAGGGCATGATGCTCGACGTTTCCCACCTGAACGAGGCGGGCTTCTGGGATCTCATGAAGATCACGAAGAAGCCCTTCATCGCATCCCACTCCAACAGCCGCGCGCTGTGTGATGTGCCCCGTAACCTGACGGATGACCAGCTGCGCGCGATTCGCGATGTGAACGGCGTAGTGGGTCTGAACGCCTTTAACCTTTTCATTGACGACGACCCTGCAAACCAGACCGTCCAGCGTCTGGCCGAGCATGCGGCGCACATGATCGACGTCATGGGCATTGACCACGTCGGCTGCGGCTTCGACTTCTTCGAGTTCATCGACAACCCCGATACCATGGGCACGATGACCGATACCGGAAGCCCCTGCACGAAGGGCCTTGCCAATGCGTCCGAGATTCCGAACATCTTTGCCTGCTTCGAGAAGATGGGCATGAGCAAGGAGGATATGGAGAAGATCGCGCGCCTCAACTTCCAGCGCGTGGTCAAGGACGCAATCGGATAAGTATTTGCACGTTCGAGAAGAGCACCCGTCAGGGTGCTCTTTTGGCATGGGCGGCGGATTTTGCGTAGGGGGCGATGCCCGCATCGCCCCGGCAGGAAAATCCGTTTTTACGGAAATCTTCGGCGAATTCGTACTGCTCTTGGGTCGATGTGGGCATCGACCCCTACGAACCTTATTGGGAGATTTCAAAAATCCCGTAGGGGCGGACGACTCTGTCCGCCCAGGGGAAGTACCGAATTCGCCGAAGATTTTCGCGTTTAGGGCATACATTTTGCCGGGCGGACAGAGGCATCACACTTATGAAGTTTCCGGAAGTGTGTGCGCTGTTTTTTAACGCTTTGTGAATTTTGCGGAAAGGGGTTGCAAAATTGGAAAGGTGCGGTATAATAAGATTAGCACTCGAGATGGAAGAGTGCTAATATTACCAATACGGGACGTGAAGATATATGGCAAAGAAACAGTTCAAGGCGGAGTCGAAGCGGCTGCTGGACTTGATGATCAATTCAATTTATACGCATCAGGAGATTTTCCTGCGTGAGATTATCTCGAACGCTTCCGACGCCATCGATAAGCTGGCGTATCAGGCGCTGACGGACGAAAAGGTTGGTCTGAACCGCAGTGATTTCGCGATTCAGCTCAAAGTCGACGAGCCCAGCCGGACGCTCACCGTGAGCGATAACGGTATCGGCATGGACAAAGACGAGATGGAAAACAACCTCGGCACGATCTGCAAGTCGGGGAGCCTCCAGTTCAAGAAGGACATGGAGAAGCAGGACGACATCGACATCATCGGTCAGTTTGGCGTGGGCTTCTACTCTGCGTTCATGGTGGCCGGCACCGTGACGGTCATCTCCAGAAAGTACGGCTCTGATGAGGCCTGGAAGTGGACCTCCTCCGGCGCGGACGGGTACACGATGGAGCCTGCCGAGCGCGAGAGCGCCGGTACGGACGTGATCATGACACTGAAAGCCGATACCGAGGACGAGCAGTATTCGCGCTTCTTAAAGACGTGGGAGCTTCAGAAGCTGGTCAAGAAATACTCCGACTACATCCGCTACCCGATCAAGCTCGAGATGGAAAAGTCGCGGATGAAGGAGGAAACCAAAGACTCTGACAAGCCCGAGTATGAGACGTACACCGAAAACGAGACGCTCAACTCGATGGTTCCCCTCTGGCAGCGGGCAAAGAAGGACATCACGCCTGAGGAGTACAACAACTTCTACAAGGAGAAGTTCTTCGATTTTGAAGACCCGATCGCGACGATCCATGTAAGCGTCGAGGGTGCGGTGACATACAAAGCACTTCTCTATATCCCGGCCAGAGCGCCGTATGATTTCTACACGAAGGACTTCAAGAAGGGCTTGCAGCTGTACTCCTCCGGCGTGATGATCATGGAAAACTGCGAAGAGCTGCTGCCGGATTGCTTCCGCTTTGTCCGCGGCGTTGTTGACTCACAGGATTTGAGCCTCAACATTTCGCGTGAAATGCTCCAGCACGACCGCCAGCTCAAGTTCATCGCGGGAAATCTTGAGAAGAAGATCAAAGCCGAGCTCGCAAAGCTCATGGAGCAGGACCGCGAGAAATACGAGAAGTTCTACACCGCCTTTGGCATGCAGATCAAATACGGCGTGCTGAACGATTACGGCGCGAAAAAGGAGCTTTTGCAGGACCTGCTTCTTTACTGGTCGCACAAGCAGAACAAGCTCGTCTCCTTCAAGGAATACGTGGACGCCATGCCCGAGGAGCAGAAGTATATTTACTTTGCAAGCGGCGAAAATCGGCAGAGACTTGCGCAGTTGCCGCAGCTTGAGAAGCTGGGCGAGAAGGGCTTCGACGTGCTGCTGATGACCGACGAGGTCGACAGCTTCGTACCGCAGACGCTCGGAAAGTATGCCGAGAAGGACTTCCGCTCTGTCACGCAGGAGGACCTCGGCCTTTCCACCGACGAAGAAAAGAAGGAAGCCGCCGAGCAGGCCGAAAAGTCGAAGGCAACGCTGGAGTTTGTGAAGACGACGCTTGGCGACGATGTGAAGGAAGTGCGCCTTTCTGAAAACCTCGGTACGCATCCTGTTTGCATGGTGCCGGAAGAAGGCATGACGTTCGAGATGGAGAAATACTTCAAGCGCCTGAACCCTGAGATGGGCATGAAGGCGGGAAGAATCCTCGAGCTCAACCCGAACCACAGGCTCTTTGGCCTGCTGCAAGTCGCTGTCGCGCAGGACGAGGAGAAGGCAAAGAAGATTGCGAAGATTCTCTATGCGCAGGCGCTTCTGATGGCCGATCTGCCGCTCGAGAATCCCGGCGAGTATACCGACCTCGTGTGCGAGCTGGTGCAGTAAAGCGCAAAACGGTTATTTGATTGTCGCTACAGGACTTGATCTATGTATCGATCATGTACGTAGGGGGCGATGCCTACATCGCCCCGTGGGGCACCAACGAATTTGCATTGGATTTTCATAAAAACGGATTGTACCGCCGGGTCGATGTGGGCATCGACCCCTACGCTGGACCGAAGAATTACAGAAATCCTGTAGGGGCGGACGACCCTGTCCGCCCTTGGGAAGTATCGAATTTGCCGGAGATTTCCGTAAAAAAACGGATTTTTCCGCAGGCGGGCAGAGTCGCCCGCACCTACAACCTGACTGGAGTCATATAAAAAATCCGGATGCACCAAAAATGCATCCGGATTTTTTGATTGGGAAATCAGTCCTTGCAGAGCGCTTCCTTCTTGTTCTGGACGTACTGGATGGCGAACACGCCGCCGATGAGCACGAGGCCGACAAGGTCGGAGAGCGCGCCGGGGATCATCAGGCCGAGGCCGCCGCCGATGCAGATGAGGCGGAGCAGCCAGTTCATCTTGCGCAGCATGAAGCCCTCCAGACCCGCAGCAACGCCAAAGATACCGAGAAGCGCCGACAGGACGATCTGGATGACCGCCCACACGCTCGTGACGTTCACGAAGAGCATGGCGGGGCTGTAGGCGAAGATGTACGGCACGATGAAGGCTGCGATGGCAAGCTTCGTCGCGTTGATGCCGGTCTTCATGGGGTTGCCCTTTGCAATCGCAGAGCCCGCGTAGGCGGCCAGCGCAACGGGGGGCGTGATGTCGGCGACGATACCAAAGTAGAATACGAAGAAGTGCGCTGCGACGAGCGGGAAGCCCATTTTAATCAGAATCGGCGCGCAGGTCGAGGCCATGATGCAGTAGTTTGCGGTCGTGGGAACGCCCATGCCGAGAACGATGCAGCAGACCATCGTGAGGATGAGGCCAATAAAGGTCGCGGAGCCCGCGAGCTGGACGATGGTGTTGATGAGGATGGATGCAAGGCCCGTGACAGTGATGCAGCCTGCGATCATGCCTGCAATTGCGCAGGCCACGCCGACGGTAATTGCGCCCTTGGCGCCCGCCTCCAAGGCCTCAAAGATCTTCTTAAAGGTGAGTCGCTCGTCCTTGTTCAAAAAGCCTACGATGATGGCGGCCAGAATTGACACGGCGGCAGAGAACTGCATGGTCTTTGCGCCCGAGGAGACAAGCCAGACGAGAAGCACCAGCGGTGCGAGCAGGTAGATTTTCTGAAGCAGGAAGCTCCACTTGGGCATTTCGTCCTTCGAAAGGCCCTTGAGGCCGAGCTTTTTGGCCTCCAGATGCACGGAGATGAAAATGCCCGTGAAGTAAAGAACCGCGGGTAAAATCGCCTTGACGGCGACGGTTGCGTAGGGAAGATCCATGTACTCGGCCATCAGGAAGGCTGCCGCGCCCATGATGGGAGGCATGATCTGGCCGCCGGTGGAGGCAGCCGCTTCGACTGCGCCCGCAAAATCCGGGTGATAGCCGGTCTTTTTCATCATCGGGATGGTAACCGAGCCTGTGGTCACGGTGTTGCCGACGGAAGAGCCCGAGACCATGCCGCAGAGCGCCGACGAGATGACCGCGACCTTTGCAGGACCGCCGGCAGACCAACCGGCCAAACGGTTTGCAAGGGCGATGAAGAAGTTCGCAATGCCGGTACGCTCTAAGAACGCGCCGAAGATGATGAAGAGCACAATGTACGTGTAGCAGACGTTCACAGGCGTACCGATGACGCCGTTTGTGGTGTAGAAGAGCTTGTAGACGATGTTCTTGAGCGCCTGATAGAGGCTGGGGTTGTAACTCAGCTGGTTATAGAATGTATAGATGAGAAGCGCGCCCAGCACGCACAGGATCGGAACGCCGACGCAGCGGCGGCAGAGCTCGATGAGAACCAGAATGCCGATCGCGCCGATGATCACATGGTGCGTCTGGATCCGGGTTGCAAGCTTGATGATGGGAAGGGCGTTGAAGGCAAAGTACAAAAAGCACGATGCGCCCACGAGCATGAGGATGATATCGTACCACGGCATGGAGTTCACCTTCACGTGACCCTTTTTGACGGGGTAGGTGAGGAAGCCGATGAATACGATCATCGCCAGAAACGCGGCGAGTCTCGTCTCGGGAAGGCCGGAATAGAACAGCGTCATACCGATGCAGTACAGGCTGAAAATAACCATGATCGCGCCGACAGCCCAGCGCTGCCAGCCCTCCCACACGCGCGTGTTGGACTCACGGTCGTATTTGCGCATCAGCGCGTCGAGGTCTGCCTGCGTCTGGCTGTCAAGCCCGGAGGTCATCTTTACGGCGTCCTTGGGGTCGTTCTTGTTGGCGGACATAAGTTTTCTCCTTTGAAATGGGGCTCACGGATCGCTCCGCGGCAGGGGAAATGTTCGATGGGATGACTCCAGCTACGGCAATTGGCACTGCCGTAGCTGGAAAATGGTTCACTTGCGTGAAGGACGTGTAAAGATTACTTGGTTGCGACCGTGTAGCCTTTTTCCGCGAAGTACTTCGCAGCGCCCGGATGATACGGGACAGAGGTGACGGAGGCGGCAAAGTCGAGATTCAGCTCGCCGTACTTGGCGTGGCTGGAGACCTCTGCCTCGGCGTTGTCGAACAGGTCCTTCGTGAAGTTGTAGATGGCGTCCTCGGAAACGTCGTCACGGGCCAGGATGACCGCGCCGACCGCAACCGTGGTCACATCGCCGTCGGTGCCGTAAACATCGGCGGGGATGACGTTCTTGGTGTAGTAGTCAGACGTTGCGCAGAGGCTTTCGATGTGCTCGTCGTCAAGGGAGACGAGGTACACGTCCTTGGTGGTGGCGAGGTCGGTGATGGCGGTCGTGGGAGCGCCGGCGACGATGAAGGCCGCGTCGATCTTGCCGTCCTTGATATCGTTGGCGCTGTCGCCGAAGGACTGGTAGGTCGGGATGATGTCGTTCTCGGTCAGGCCGTATGCGCCGAGGATGTCGATGGCGTTGAAGTACACGCCGGAACCGGCAGAGCCGATGGAGACGCGTTTACCGGCGAGATCCGCGACGGACTTGATGGAAGCGTCGGTGGTGACGATCTGCACCTGCTCCATGTAGAGCGCGGCGACAGTGGAGAAGCAGTCGACCTTGCCGGTCTCCTCAAAGAGGTTCGTGCCGTTATACGCATAAGCCATAACGTCGGACTGGCAGAACGCGAGCTCGGCGTTGCCGTCCTGAAGCTCCATGACGTTTGCCTGCGAGCCGTTGCCGACAAGGCCGACGACATTCACGCCTGCGTTATTGGTGGCGTGCTGGGCGATGACGGAGCCGAAGGCATAATATGTGCCGGATTCGCCGCCGGTGACAAAGCGGAGCTTCGCGCCGGACGAGGAAGCGGAAGACGAGGTAGAACTGGTATCAGCAGGCGCTGCGGTTTCGGATGTTTCTCCGCAGGCGGTGAGCGCCAGCAGCATGACAGCTGCGAGCAGAAGAGCGACAAGCTTTTTCATTTAGAATCCTCCTATGTGTGCGCTGGGCGCACAGATTTCTTTTCACGGGTTTTACTATACAGGATGCGGCGGTGATTTGCAAGAGGTATTCCGTGAATTATGAAAAAAATATTCCTGCAAAATTCAAAAAACATGAAAAAGAAAGATAAAAATGCAGGGAGATGCGTCAAAGTGACTAAAAATGAATTTCGACTTGCATAACAGGAAGCAAGAAAAAGGAAACGCATGCGAAAGTGCTGTGCATGTGACACGAAAAATGCGCATAAAAAACCGGATGGTACGAACCACCCGGTTTTTCTGTTTGGAATTGGAAAGAATGTGCCGCTCAAATTTCCTGCGATTGCAGAAGCTGGCACAGATCGTCGGCTACGGCGGCACATTCGGACACGCTCTTTACACAGGCGCAGAGCTCGTCCAAGTGGAAACGGCAGCCGGTGAGAGCTTTGGCTAACGGCGCGGCAAATTCCGCGTCCATTGCGTCGGAGTAGACGGCGGCGTCCTCGCACAGTCCGTTTTTCACGGCCAGCTGGATCGTCACCTCGCCCCACGAAAAACGCTTCGCGCACTCGAACGAGCACGGAACGCTCTTGCCGTAGTTCCAGTCGAAGCTTGAAAACCGCTGATAGCGCTTCTCAATCTCCGCCTCGTCAAAGTCAGTCTCCGAAAGTGTCTTTGCTTCCAGATCGTAGACCTTCTCGGCGGCTTTGACCATGGCTTCTGCCATCTGCGCGACCGTCAGCGTCGGGACAAGCTCGGTGAGGTTGATGACGCGCGAGCGAACGGACGCAACGCCCTTGCTCTCAAGCTTGACCTTCGACGGGGTCAGGTATTTGCCGAGGTTTGCCATGTCGACGGAAAGAAGCAGCGTTCCGTTGTGGAACGAGCAGCCGTTATGGCTGTAGAACGAGTTGCCGGAGAATTTGCAGCCGTTTGTCAGAATGTCGTTCCGGCCGGAAATTTCGGCGGGAATGCCAAGCATCCGGCAGGCCTCGACAATGACGCTCTGCTGCCGCCTCAGGTCATAGTCCTCCGTGCGAAGAGAGAACGTAAAGTTGAGGTTCCCCATGTCGTGGTAGACCGCACCGCCGCCGGAAAGCCGCCTTGCAAGCGTCCCGCCGTCGCGCTCGAGCTCTGCCGTGCGGCATTCTGCCCATGCGTTCTGGTTGCGGCCGATGACCACGGTATGTTTGTTCTGCCAGAGATAGACGATCAGCGTGTCTTCCGGCACGGTGTCCGTCAGATATTCCTCGATTGCGAGGTTTCGGTGCGGGTTGGTACCCGCACCGATGAAAGCTTGTAAGTGTTTGATCATGCGCCGAAGTTATACCGAAGGATCATATTTCTCGCTGCACCTACCTCGTCCAGACGGCGGACCGGGGTATTGTGCGGCGCGGTATGCAGCGCCTCAGGATCCGTGTACGCCATGTCGTAGAGCTTGCAGTAGATGTCGCAGACCTCGTCCATGAGCTGCTTGGCCTCTGTCTCGCAGGGCTCGACCATGAGCGCTTCGTGGACGATGAGCGGGAAGTACATTGTGGGTGGATGGAGATCGAAGTCCAGCATTCCCTTGGCCATATCCAGCGCGGAAACGCCCGTTTCCTTGTGCAGCCGCGTCAGGTTCATGACGAACTCGTGCATGCAGATCTCGTCATAGGCCATGTCGAACTTGCTCTTCAGGCGCGCCATCATGTAGTTGGCGTTCAGAACAGCGTTCTTTGCAGCCTCGGGGATGCCCTCCTTGCCGAGGGTCAGCACGTAGGTCAGCGCCTTGATGCACACGTCGAAGTTGCCGTAGAACATCTTCACGCGGCCGATGGACTTTTCGGGATAGTCAAAGCCATACGCGCCGTCCTTTTCTACAACCAGGGGACCCGGCATGTATTTCCGCAGGAACTCCTTGCAGCCGACTGCGCCAGCGCCGGGGCCGCCGCCGCCATGCGGGGTAGCGAAGGTCTTATGAAGGTTCGAGTGGATGCAGTCGAAGCCCATATCGCCGGGACGGACAACGCCCATGACAGCGTTCAGGTTCGCGCCGTCGTAGTAGCAAAGGCCACCAGCGTCGTGGACGATCTTCGTGATCTCGAGGATGTTCGGGTCGAAGATGCCGACGGTGTTGGGGTTCGTGAGCATCAGGCCAGCGGTATCGGGGCCGACAGCTGCGCGCAGCGCGTCGAGGTCAACGCCGCCCTTGTCGTTCGACTTGATGTTGACGACCTGATAGCCGCACATGGCAGCCGTCGCGGGGTTCGTGCCATGGGCAGAGTCAGGAACGATGATCTTCGTTCTGGCCGTGTCGCCGCAGTCGGTGTGATAGGCCTTGATAAGAAGAACACCGGTAAACTCGCCGTGCGCGCCTGCTGCGGGCTGGAAGGTAACGGCGTCCATGCCGAAGACCTCGCCAAGCTCAGAGCCGAGCGTGTGGAGCGCTTCGAGGGCACCCTGCGCGGTCTGGACGGGCTGCAGCGGATGCAGCTGCGTGAAGCCGGGCAGCGCCGCCATATCTTCATCGATCTTGGGGTTATACTTCATCGTGCACGAGCCGAGCGGATAGAAGCCGTCGTTCACGCCGTGGATGCGCTTGCAGAGCGCGGTGTAGTGACGGGTCAGCTCGTTTTCGCTCACGTGGGGCAGACGAATGGGCGTCGTGCGCTCGTTCGGAAGCGTATACTCCGGAACGTCGCACGCGGGGAGAAGATGCAGGCAATGACCCTCTGCGCCTTGCTCAAAAATCAGTTTCATCAGCCTTGCACCTCCTTTACGATTGCGACCACTTCGTCGAGCTTTTCTTTGGAGACGAGCTCTGTGACGCACCACAGAATGCCGCCGTCTACCTCTGCGCCGCCGAGGATGTTCTTCTCAGCGAGCGCGTCGAGGATCTTCTTGCGGCAGTTGGGGCAGGCCGTCTCGGTGACGAATTCATGGAAGAACTCACCTGTGTACTTCAGCTTGCAGCCGATTTTCTCGAGCTCGGAGGCAAGGTAATGGGCCTTCGAGGTGCAAAGACGCGCGCACTGCTTCATGCCGTCTTCGCCCATCGCGGACATGTAAACGCCGGCTGTGAAGGCGCACAGTGCCTGGTTCGAGCAAATGTTGGACGAAGCCTTTTCACGGCGGATGTGCTGCTCACGGGCCGAAAGCGTCAGAACATAGCCGGTCTTGCCGTCAACGTCCTTCGTCTCGCCGACAATACGGCCGGGGAGCTTGCGGGTCATGGCGCTGGTGGTAGCCATGAAGCCGAGATACGGGCCGCCGAACGCGGTGTCGAGGCCGAGGGGCTGACCGTCGCCGACAGCAACGTCCGCGCCGACCTCACGAGGCGTCGGCAGCAGCGCGCAGGCGATGGGGTTCACGCCCATGACGAACTTCGCGCCAGCAGCATGGGTGATCTCGCCAAGTGCCACGGTATCTTCGATCTGGCCGAAGAAGTTCGGCTGCTGGACATAGAAGCACGCGGCATTCTCGCCGAGCGCAGCCTTGAGCGCCTCTGCGTCGGTCTTGCCGTCCTTGGCGGGAACGACGTGGAGCTCGGTGTTGGAAGCAAAGCAGTAGGTCTTCATGACCTCAATGACCTGCGGGTTCGTGGTCTCGGAGACGTAGGCGACGTTGCGCTTGCGCTCTTTGCACATCGGAATGGTCTCGGCCGCGGCGGTTGCGCCGTCGTAGTGAGACGCGTTCGCGACGTCCATGCCGGTCAGCTCGCAGATCATGGTCTGGAACTCAAACGTGCCCTGCAGAACGCCCTGGCTGATTTCCGCCTGATAGGGGGTATAGCAGGTAACGAGCTCCTCGCGCGAGGTAACGGATTTGACGACGGCGGGAATGAAGTGGCGGTAGCTGCCCGCGCCGCGAAGGACGGTCTTGAAGACCTTGTTCTTCTCGGCAAGATCAGTGACCTTCTCGCGCACTTCCAGCTCGCTCAGGCCCTCCGGCAGATTCAAGCCGTTATGCAGGAACATCTCCTGCGGCACTGCCGCGTAGAGATCGTTCAGCGACTTGACGCCGACCTGTGCCAGCATTTGCTCTCGTTCCGCCGCAGTGGTAGGAACATAAGAGCCCATATTACGCCTCCTCGGTTGCGCAGAACGCTTCGTACGCAGCAGCGTCGAGCAGCTCTTCGGTAGCGGAGACTTCCTTGACCTTGATGATCCAGGAGCCGTACGGATCGGAGTTCAGGCTTTCGGGCGCATCGGCCAGGTCTTCGTTGACCTCTTCGACAACGCCGGTGACCGGGCAGATGATATCGGAAACCGCCTTGACGGATTCCACATCGCCGAGCGCTTCGCCCATGGTGACGGTGTCACCGACGGACGGAAGGCCGATGAAAACGATATCGCCAAGGGAGTCCTGCGCGAAGTCGGAAATGCCGACAACAGTCAGGCCGTCTTCTTCCTTGACCCACTCGTGCGTCTTGGAGTATTTCAGATCAGTCGGGTAATTCATAATGTGTTTCCTCCTTAGTTTTGTTGCTGTGGTTTATCAGATGCCGGGAAATTCCCGGGGGTAACCCGACCCGGCTGCCCTCACAACCGGATCAGGTGTTCCGTAATGTAATCAGATGCCCGTCGCGGAAGCGAAGGCGTTCAGGAGTTCTTCGGTATCCTTGTCGGAGAAGCAGTACTTCATCTCCAGATGCTCTGCGCGGAGTTTCTTGACCTCTTCCTTGACGTTTGCGTGATGCAGCACGCAGTCGGCAATCAGGTGCGCCAGCTTCGCGAAGTCTTCCTTGCCGAAGCCGAAGCGGGTCATTTCGTTCACGCCCATACGCAGCGCGCCGGAAGCGGAGAAACCCTCCTCCTCGGGGGTCGCCTGGTAGTTGCAGACGATGTTGTTGGCCTCCAGACGATCGGCGACCTCGGGGCCGTGCGCGTAGCCGACCTTGACGATGACCTGGTGCGTCTCGGTGTAATCCATGGCAGGATCGCCCGCAACGTCAAGGCCCTCGGCGGCCAGGCACTTTGCAAAGTGCTTTGCGTTTTCAACGACGGCCTTCTGGTACTCGTCCTTGAACGCGTTCATTTCGTACGCTGCCATCAGCTGGCCAAGGAGCGTGCCGAGATGGTGGTTCGAGACGCTGCCCGGGAAGGTGCGCGTTTCAATGGTCTCCCAGAGGCCCCACTTGAGGTCCTCGGGCTTCCAGTTCACGCCGATGACGCCGCGCTGCGCGCCGAAGAAGGTCTTGTGGGTCGAGCCCGTGACAATCTCTGCGCCCTCTTCAAACGGCTTCTGGAAATGATCGCCGATGAGGCCGAGCACATGCGCCATGTCGTACATGATGGTGGTCTTGATGCCCTGCTCGTCGACAAACTTGCGGATTTCGGCGACCGGCTCTTTATAAAGGACCATGGACTTACCGAAGATGATGAACTCGGGCTTGTACTGCGCGAGCAGAACCTTCGTCTTCTCGACGTCGATCTTGTAGGGGTTATCCTCGCAGACCGGGAAGTTGACGACCATCTGCTTTTCCGTGACGGGGTCGATGGCGACGTAGTCGTGGAACGCACCCATGGGCTGCGCCGACAGGTGGCCGCCGCGGACAATGTGGTTGTTCATGACCCAGCCGAGGCGCTGCGGGGTGCGCTTGCGGTCGACGCGGTTTTTAAAGTCCATCATCGCCGAGAACACCGCCGTGTTCGACATCTGACCGGACGTGACGCGGGTTTCTACCTGCGACGCGCCGAGGAACTTTTTCATTTCCTCAACGAGCATCGCCTCGACGGAAGCGATGAAGCCCGTGCCCTGATAGTAGAAAATCTCTGCGTCGTAGAACGCCTTCTGCTTCTTGTGCTCGGCGTAGCGGTTGCAGGGGTCGGACGCGGAGAGCATCCGGACGGCTCTGGACTGCGTGTTCTCCGACGGGATGAGGTTGATGCACTCGGTCTGGCGCCACAGATGGTTCTGCTTGGCGGCGGCGACGAGGTTCTTCATCTTCTCGGGGTAGGAATCGGTGCTGGGAGCAGCCGTCTCAATCTTCACATCGGGAAGAATCGGGCGGACATAGGGCGCGGCGTCCTGACGGATATGGTAGCCGACGACCTTTGCGGGCTGCCGGCGGCCGCGGATGTCGATTTCAATGTCGAAGTCCTGGCAGATGCGGCTGTCCATGTAGGCAAGGCCGATGGAGCGCTTGCCGGTCTCGTCGGTGAAGACGCTCTCAAGACCCTGACCCTCGGTCTTGTAATACGGGATCATGGTGCCGGAGGTGACATAGCCGATCTGCTTGCCCTCAGCCCATGCGTCCTTGCAGTAGATCGGGAAGCCCTTACGCAGAACGCCCTTGCCCTCGAGATAGATGGGCTGGATGCGGTACGGCAGGTCCTCGATCGAGGAATAGTCGCGGTTCATGATCTTCTTGAGCGCCTCAAACTGCTTTTTGAGCGGTTCGCGGCCGATGAAATCGCCCTTGGCCTCGTCGAAGGAAACGGCGAACTTCGCCAGCGGCACGGCGTAGATCTGAATCTCGCCGCCCATTTCGCACTCGCCCATTTCGTGGCCGTAGAGCGGGAGCGCGGCTTCCATACGCGTGGTGTCACGTGCGCCGAGCGCGGTGGGTTTCGCGCCGAGCTCGATGAGGCGGTCCCAGAAGTACCGGGCATCTTCACTGTTGCAGTACAGCTCGTAGCCGATGGGCTCGCCGGTATAGCCGGTCTTTGCGATGCGGACGGGCTTACCCTCCATGGTGAGGCTGTTCAGCGCGTTCTTGACATTCTCAGGCGTCAGCTGACGGCCGCCGGAGAGCGTCATGAGGATTTTCTTGGATTCCGGGCCCTGCACGGCGATGGCCGCATACTTGTCGGAGACGTTCGTGAGCTTGACGTCGAAGTTCTTCGCTTCGTTCATCAGGTGTGCCCAGTCCTTGTCGATGTTGCCGGCGTTGATGACGAGGAAGTACTTGCCCTCTTCAAAGCGGTACAGGTACGCGTCGTCGATGGCGTATCCGTTCTTGTCCGGGATGATGCAGTACTGCGCCTGGTTGAGGTCGAGCGCAAGCACGTTGCTGGAAAGCACATGCTGCAAGAACGCCACCTGATCGGGACCTTCGACGTCGATCCGTCCCATGTGGGACACGTCAAAGATGCCGCAGTGACGGCGGCAGTAGAGATGCTCTGCGATGATACCTTCGGGATACTGGATGGGCATATCCCAGCCGCCGAAGTCGACCATGGTCGCGCCTGCGTCGAGATGTGCCTGGTACAAAATCGTCCGTTTCAGTTCGCTCATAGTTTCCTCCTTATAATGTAAATTGCGTTGTTAGCGTCAGCTGACGCTATCTGCGAGGGAAAAACTTCTTGCGTTGACCGCGCGGCGGGCAGCCCGTTTTCCGCGCCCTTTCGGGAGTAAAAAACAGAGCGCGCCAACGTAAGGCGCGCTCTGTTGACTAACCTGAAAGATTCTCCCCGGAGGGATTGCTTCTTCGGTGCCGAAAACGGCTTTCCAGAGTCCCGTCCACGATCAGTTCTTTTTACCTGAGAGTTCCTTGCGCGAGCCCCTTCGGTGGCGCACCAACGCTGTGCGCGCTCTCCTGACCGTTTCATCCGGCGATATGCACTTGCTGGGGCCAGAAGAAATTGTCTTGGCTACGCAGGTGGTTTCTACCTGTCCAATATAATATAAAACCGGCCTTGCTGTCAATAACAAATTGTGCAAAATGGGAAAAAACGGCGCACCCGGCGCGATTTTTTACGGGCATGAAACAGAGCGTGCAAAAGTTTCCCACAGCGTTTATCATGGATACGCGCCGGAAAAGGCTTGACATTCCGGGAAAACCCCGATAAAACATAGGCGTAAGATTTACGCAGCAGATAAAAGGAGCATCGCTATGAACATCAAACCCTTTGCCGTGGAAGAATGGATGAACGCGTACGAAGACGGCGCGCGGTACAATATTGCTGAGACATGTGTGGACTCTGTGTCTCTTGACGAGCTGTTTTTGCTCGCGGGCGAGGACAAGCAGGCATTTTTGGAGCGCTTCTGCGCAAGAAGGCTGACCTACGGCGACATTGTGGGAAGCGAGGCCCTGCGCGAGGGTGTCTGCGGGCTTTATAAGAGCCTCAAGCCAGACGAGGTCATCCCGACGCACGGTGCGGCGGGCGCAAATTATCACGTGTTCTGCTCGCTCATCTCCCCGGGAGACGGCGTGGTGAGCATCATGCCGGCCTACCAGCAGCTCTACTCCATCCCCGAGGCCATCGGCGCGGACGTGTGGCTCATGCACCTGCGGCAGGAAAACGGATACCTTCCCGACCTTGCCGAGCTGAAATCCCTTGTGGATGAAAACACGAAGCTCATCTGCGTCAATAACCCCAACAACCCGACGGGCGCGCTGATGTCCCGGGAGCTGCTGGGGAGAATCATTGAGGTCGCCAGAAGCGTGGACGCGTATGTGCTCTGCGACGAGGTGTACCGGAACCTGACGCAGGAGGACGGTTGGTGCGAGTCGATCGTCGATCTTTACGAGAAGGGCATTTCGGTCAGCAGCATGTCGAAGGTCTTTTCTCTCGCGGGTCTTCGCATGGGCTGGATCGCGACGCACGATAAGCAAGCGCTGCGCGCATTTTTGTCCCACCGCGATTACAACTTAATTAGCTGCGGGATGTTTGACGACGCGGTCTCTGCTCTCGCTCTTCGCCACGCGGACGCGCTTTTGCGCCGCAACCGGACCATCGTGCGCGAGAATCTCGCGATTCTGGACGCGTGGATTTCGGAAAATCCGCATTTTTACTATACAAAGCCGCAGGCCGGCACAACGGCGCTGGTCTATTACGATTTTGACGTGCCGTCGTATGACTTCTGCAAGCGGCTCTACGACGAGACGGGCGCGTTCGTCACCCCCGGCGATTGCTTTGAGCAGCCCAAGAGCATGCGCATCGGCTACGCCTGCGACAAAAAGACGCTGGAAGACGGCCTCACCGCGCTGGCAAGGTTTGCGGAAACGCTCGGCTGAGACAAAAAGTCCTGCCTCGCGGCAGGGAAAAATAGACAAGTTTCGCGCGTTGTGATACAATAAAAATACCCCCATTTTAGGGGCGGGCGCTGCCATATACGGTAGGCGGTTTTGCCTCTCCGCTTTTATTCCGGAGAGGACTTCTGAAAACCCTCTCCGAAACAAGGAGAGGGGGTCGGTACAGCATGGTTACATATGAGGAATTATTCCTGTTCTTTGATGTACTCCTTGGTGTGATCAACCTGCTTCTGCTCATCTTTTTGCAGAACAAAAAGAAGTAACCGCCGTCCCCTCGACAAGTACGGCGATTACTTCATCGTATTCATGAGAGGCTGACCGCTTATCGGCAGCACTCTTTCTATCTTTATTATAAGCTCCGAACGAGAAATGTCAAGCGGCTGTGTTCGCTCTGTGTTTGGAACGGAAAAAGAAACGGGCTTGAAAACCAGTGTTTTCAAGCCCGTTTCTGGCGCGGAAGGAGAGATTCGAACTCTCGCTCGCTTTTTAGACGACTACTCCCTTAGCAGGGGAGCCCCTTCGGCCTCTTGGGTACTTCCGCAGGTCGAAAAATGAAATCCGTATGCAGGAAAGAAATGGCGGAGAGAGTGGGATTCGAACCCACGGCACATTGCTGTGTCACTGGTTTTCAAGACCAGCTCCTTAAACCGCTCGGACATCTCTCCGAATACTGGCTCCAAAGCCGGATATTATCTTATCATATCGGCCGTCGTTTGTCAATCGCTTTTCGCCGGAATTTGAAATCCGGCTGAGAAATCCGCTTGATACCGCTTGACAGAGGTGCTATACTTAACTACGGTAAAAAATAAAACAGAAGGTGTTTTTGTATGACAAAAATTGATATTTACTCCGGTTTTCTCGGCGCGGGCAAGACGACGCTCATCAAGAAGATGATCCAGGAAGCCTACCACGGCCAGAAGCTCGTTCTGATCGAAAACGAGTTCGGCGAGATCGGCATTGACGGAGGCTTTTTGCAGGAGGCCGGCATCAACATCACCGAGATGAACTCCGGCTGCATCTGCTGCTCGCTCGTGGGCGACTTCGGAAGAGCGCTCAAGAAGGTCATTGCCGAGTACGCGCCCGACCGCATCTTAATTGAGCCGTCCGGCGTCGGTAAGCTCTCGGATGTCATCGGCGCCGTGCGCAAGGTCACGACCGACGATGTGACACTCGGAAACTTTGTGACCGTGGCCGACGCGACGAAGTGCAAGATGTATATGAAAAACTTCGGCGAGTTCTACAACAACCAGATCGAAACCGCCAACACGATCATCCTCTCGCGCACGCAGAATGTTTCGGAGCAAAAGCTCGACGAGTGCGTCAAGCTCATCCGCGACCACAACCCCAACGCCGTGCTCGTCACGACCCCGTGGGACCAGCTCACCGGCGAGCAGCTGATGGCCGCCATGGAGCAGAAGACCTCCATTGCGATGGAGCTCGAGGAGCTTGAAAAGGAGGCGCACGAGCACCATCATCATGATCACGACGATGACGACGAGTGCGACGACCCGAACTGCTCCTGCCACCACCATCACGACGATGAGGACGAGGATGAGCATGAGCACCATCATCACCATCACGACGACGAGGATGAGGACGAGCATGAGCATCATCACCATCATCATGACCACGATGATGACGACGAGTGCGACGACCCGGAGTGCTCCTGCCACCACCATCATGACGATGAGGATGACGACGAGCACGAGCACCACCACCATCATCACCATCACCACGGCCACGACGCGGACGAGGTCTTCGTCAGCTGGGGCATGGAGACGCACAAAAAGTTCACGACCGAGCAGATCGAGGGCATTCTGAAGCAGCTGGAGAACGCCGCGGAATACGGTATGGTGCTGCGCGCAAAGGGCTATGTCGCCTCGCAGGATTCGGAGCGCTGGATTCACTTCGACTACGTGCCCGGCGAGAGCGATATCCGCGAGGGCGGCGCAATGATCACGGGCCGCGTCTGCGTCATCGGCTCGAAGCTCAACGAAAGCGCCATCGCTTCGCTCTTCGGAGAATAAGGAGGCCCTATGCCCAATACCATTCCGATGTACGTCTTCACGGGCTTTCTCGAGTCCGGCAAGACGAAGTTCATTCAGGAGACGCTGGAAGATGAGCGCTTCAACGCGGGAGAAAAGACGCTGCTGCTGGTCTTCGAGGAGGGCGAGGAGGAATACGACATTTCCACCTACCCCTCCCAGAACGTCTACATTGAGACGATGGATTACGAAGGCCTGAGCGAGGAAAAGCTGGAGGCGCTTCGCAAAAAGCACCATGCCGAGCGCGTGATCGTCGAGCTCAACGGGATGCATCTTGCGGCGGACTTCTATCTGAAAACGCCCGACACCTGGCAGATCGCGCAGGAGGTCATGTTCGCGGACGCGAACACGTTTTTGTCCTACAATCAGAACATGCGCCAGCTGACGGTCGATAAGCTCGCGGGCGCGGAGCTCGTGGTCTTTAACCGCATGGCGCCCGGAACAGACGTGATGGAGTATCACAAAATCGCAAGAGCCGTCAACCGCCGCATCAACATCCTTTATGAATACACCGACGGCACGACAAAGCAGGACGACATCGAAGACCCGCTGCCGTTTGATCTGAACGCGCCGGTCGTGAAGATCGAAGACGAGGACTACGCGCTCTTTTACCGCGACATCACCGAGGAGCCCGACAAGTATAAGGGCAAAACCGTCGAGTTCAAGGGGCAAGTCGCAAGGCTCCGCAAGGAAAAAGAGGGCATGTTCGCCCCTGGCCGGTTCGTCATGACCTGCTGCGAAGCGGACATCACCTTCATGGGGCTTCCCTGCCGCTTTGTGGGAGCCGAAGGGCTTAAGGCAAGATCCTGGGTCATGGTCAAAGCAGAGGTAGAGGTCCGCTACCACAGCCTCTATCGCGGTGTGGGGCCGATCCTGAACGCCATTTCCATCAGCCCTGCCGTCCCCGCCGAGCAGCAGGTGGCCACATTCTGAGGACGCACCATCTCGTAGGGGCGGACAGAGGCGTCCGCCCCTACAGGATTTCCTGAATCAATGCGTAGGGGTCGATGCCCACATCGACCCGGCGGTACAAAACGATTTTATGCAAATCCAATGCGAATTCGATCATTCCCAACGGGGCGATGTGGGCATCGACCCCTACGGGTAGGAGGGCAGATTCCTTGGAATACTTGGCATAACAAAAGCGCAGATGCAGCTGCATCTGCGCTTTTGTGCGCTCAAAAAAGGGTGATCTGGCTCGTTTCCGGGAGGTCTCCGAACGCGCCGGCGGCCTTGAGATTTTCAATGTGCGTTTTCGACACCTTCGGGCAGGCAAGGGAAAACTCCTCAATAGACAAAAATTCCTTTCCCTCGCGGCCCTCCATGATGTCCCACGCCGCCGTTTCGCCGAGACCCGAGACGGAAACGAAGGGCGGAAGGAGCTTTCCGTCTTCGATCACGAATCTTGTTGCGTGCGAGCGGTAGAGGTCGATGGGCGCGAACGTAAAGCCGCGCAGATAAAATTCGTAGCAGACCTCCAGCGTCGTGAACAGATCGTCGTCCTTCGCCGTTGCGTCCTCCGCTTCGTCGATCTCCTGGAGCTTCTGCTTGACAAGGTCAATGCCGTGCGTCATCATCGCCGCGTCGAAGCCGCCCTTCTGGCTCCTGCGGTAAAAGTACGCCGCGTAGAATGCCAGCGGCTCATGGACCTTAAACCACGCGATGCGGAAGGCCATCATAACATACGCCGTTGCGTGCGCCTTCGGGAAGAGGTATTTGATCTTTTTGCACGAGCCGATGTACCACTCCGGCACGCCCGCGGCCTTCATCTCGTCCTCCGCGCCCTCGGGAAGGCCCCTGCCTTTTCGGACAGCCTCCATGATCTTGAACGAGCGCTTTTCGGGCATGCCGCATTTGATTAAGTACAGCATGATATCGTCGCGGCAGCCGATGGCGTCGTTGACGGAGGCGGTCTTGGACAAAATCAGATCGCGTGCGTTGCCGAGCCAAACGTCCGTGCCGTGCGAAAAGCCCGAGAGGCGAATGAGCGTATCGAATTTCGTCGGCTGCGTCTCCTGGAGCATGCCGCGCGTGAAGCCCGTGCCGAACTCCGGGATCGCGCAGGAGCCGACGGGGCCTAAGATGGGGTCGTTTTCAAAGCCGAGGACCTTGCTGGACGTGAAGATGGACATCGTGTCCTTATCATCCAGCGGGATTTTCTGCGCGTCCACGCCAGTTAAGTCCTCGAGCATGCGGATCATCGTCGGGTCATCGTGGCCCAGCATGTCGAGCTTGAGAAGGTTTTCCTCCATCGAGTGGTATTCAAAGTGCGTCGTGATCCACTCGGAGTCCTTGTCATCAGCAGGGTGCTGCACGGGGCAGAAGTCCCAGATTTCGTTCTCCTGCGGGATAACGACGAGGCCGCCCGGATGCTGGCCGGTCGTGCGCTTGACATCGACGCAGCCGGACGCGAGCCGGTTTTCCTCGGCCTTGCTGACGGTTATCTCGCGCTCGGAGAGATACTTTTTGACGTAGCCGTAGGCCGTTTTTTCCGCGACCGTGCCGATGGTTCCGGCTCTGAAAACATGGTCGGAGCCGAACATCTCGACGCAGTAGGCGTGCGCGCGCGCCTGATACTCGCCCGAGAAGTTGAGGTCGATATCAGGGACTTTATCGCCGCCGAAGCCGAGGAAGGTTTCAAACGGGATGTTGAAGCCGTCTTTATCTAACTGCGTGCCGCATTTGGGACACACCGCGTCCGGTAGATCCGCGCCGCAGGCGCAGTCATCCGGCACCTCGAAGGTCGTGAACTGGCACTTGGGACACCTGTAATGCGGCGGGAAGGAGTTGACCTCTGTAATGCCCGACATAAAAGCGACGATCGACGAGCCGACCGAGCCTCGGGAGCCGACCAGGTACCCGTGCTCGAGCGAGTTCTGCACCAGTTTCTGCGCCGACATGTAGATCACGTCATAGTGGCACGAGATGATGTCGTGCATCT
The DNA here is from genome assembly GCA_916988195.3 of Oscillospiraceae bacterium. Taxonomy (GTDB): domain Bacteria; phylum Bacillota; class Clostridia; order Oscillospirales; family Oscillospiraceae; genus CAG-170. The sequence continues at coordinate 73,943 of CAKASQ030000028.1, read as the reverse complement.
CCGTATCCACGCGCTTTTGAATGAGCTCGGGCGGATTTTCGCCGTAGAGCCGGTGGAGCTTGCCGTAGACGAGGGCCTTGAGGTCTTCCACAGAGTTTTCGATTTTCGGCGCAAAGAGGTTGTGGGGGACCGGGCGAACAGTCTCACACCAGTCGGCGATCATGTTTGTGTTCTTGACGACGACCTCGTAGGCCTTTTCCGCGCCCAAGTACGAGAATTCTTCCAGCATCTCGTCGGTCGTTTTGAAGTAGATGGGAAGCGGCTTGTCCGCGTCGGGCATCTGCTTGGTAGCAAGCAGAATGTGCCGGTAAATTTCGTCCTCGGGGTCGAGAAAGTGCACGTCGCCGGTTGCGACCACGGGCTTTCCGAGCTCGTCGCCCAGCTTTACAATCGTGCGGTTGAAGCTCCGGAGCTCTTCTTCGTCCTCTGCCATGCCCTTCTCCAGCATGAAGCGGTTGTTGCAGATGGGCTGGATCTCGAGATAGTCATAAAATTCCGCGATGCGCTTGAGCTCGGCCCAGCTCTTGTGATTGATAACGGCCTGAAAGAGCTCGCCCGCCTCGCAGGCAGAGCCGATGATGAGTCCCTCGCGCCATCTTAAAAGCTCGGACTTCGGCATGATGGGCACGCGCTTAAAATACTTGAGGTTGCCGTAGGAAATGAGGCGGTAGAGGTTCCGGAGGCCAATCGAATTTTTGGCGAGCACGATGATGTGCTTTGCCCGGCGGTCAAAAATGCGGCCGCCCGCGCGAAGCTCCGCCATGCGGGGATTCACGGCGCTGAGCGTATGCACGCCCTGTTCGTCAAGCATTTTCCAGAAGCGCATCATGAGATAGCCGCAGGTGATCGCGTCGTCGGAGGCTCTGTGGTGGTTGAATTCCGGCAGACTCAGCGCGTCCGCCACGATGTTCAGCTTGTATTTTCCCAAATCCGGCATCAGATTCTGCGCTAGAACGAGCGTATCGACATAGGTCGGCTGGAAGGGAATATTCAAACGCTCACATGCGGCTGTCACGAAGCCGATGTCAAAGTCTGCGTTGTGGGCGCAAAGAGGCCGTCCTCCCACGAAGTCCAGAAATTTCGGAAGAATTTCTTCAACCGTGGGCGCACCCTCCAGCATCTGGTCGGTAATGCCCGTGAGCTCGATGATCTTGGGAAGAAGCTTGCGCCCGGGCGCGACGAAGGTCTGGAAGGTATCAAGCACCTGATCGCGCTTCATGATTGCCGCGCCGATCTCGATGATCGTGTCGTGCTGAGAAGATAAACCCGTCGTCTCGAGGTCAAAGGCGACGTATTCGTCGTCAAAGCTTGCGTCAAGCGTTCCATGGACGGCGATGCGGTCGTCCACATCGTTGACATAGTAGCCCTCGCAGCCGTAGAGGATCTTGATATTTTTGGCCGAGTGCATCGCGTTCGGGAACGACTGCGCGCCGCCGTGGTCGGTAATGGCGATGGCCTTGTGCCCCCAGCTCTCGGCGCGTTTGATGACGTTCCGGTCCGGGCCCGCCTTGGGAAAGACGGAGGTTAAAGCGTCCATCGAGGACATGTTGGTATGAAGGTGCAGCTCGACGCGCTTTTCGGGAGCCGTGTCCAACCGCACGGGCGCTTGCAGCTTCACAATGGCGTTCGGCTGCATGACCATCTCGTTATCGTACCGGTCAAAGGTCATTTTGCCCTGAATTTTTACCCACATGCCGGGAGAGATGCCGCTTAAAATCGGCTTTGCCTTGTCGTTCTCCATGAACTGGTTGATGCGCACGGAGCTGGTGTAGTCAGTCACGTCGAAGCTCACGACCCATGCGTTGCGCTTTTTGAGCTCCTTGTGGTTGACGGCGAAGACCTTGCCCGCCACGACCACGCGGTACATATCCAGGTTCAAATCCTTCATCTTCACGACCTCGCCGCCGAATGGACGGCCAAAGATCATGTCTCCGGAGGGCGCTTGCGAGGAAGAAGTCGAGGACGTTTTTTTTGCCGCCTCTTTTACCTGTACGGCGGGGGCCTGCGCCATGGCCTCGCGGCGGATTCTGGCCGTCTCATCAAAAAGCGCCCGGCCTTCTAATGCGCTGTGCGCCGTGATCTCAATCTCCGGGGAGGTACCGAAGCGCGATTTGAGGAAATTCTGCGCCTTGGGAATGTGCGGCTCCAAATCCGCCTTGCCGTTCGCGGGCAGGTGGATGGTGAGCTTGCTGTCCAGCAGCTCATATTTTGCCCCCGCAAGACTTCCAGCAGCAGGGGAGTAGGCCTTGATAAAGACCTGCGCAAGATCGCGAAAGTCCATGTTCGGCAAAAGCGACTCGGGAAAGCGCAGGTTCAGCTCGACGCGCCGCAGGCCATACTGCGCCTGCAAACCGTCTTTCAGCGCGGCCTCGTCTTTTTGCGTGAGGTAGACTTCACTGAACAGCCAGAGGGTCAGCGTGCGCTCCTCCCGCGAAAGCTCGGCGTGCTCAATGACAAGCGTGCCCAGCTTCCCGGAAAGCGATTGCCCCGGTATGAAATTGCAGAATAAATGGTCAAACGGAAGGTTCTGCATGGTGGTTCCTCAAATATGTAGTATATCCTAAATAGAGACGTAGGGGTCGATGCCCACATCGACCCGGCGTTACAAACCGATTTAACGGGAATCTCCGGCGAATTCGTAACTTCCCTTGGGGCGATGTGGGCATCGCCCCCTACGAACACCCCGGAAGGATGTGTCGTATATGAACACGGTTACAGCGTATCGATGTAGGAAAGAAGCGCGGGTAGGAGCTCGTCGTAGGGAAGCTTTTGAAGCATCTGGCCCTTGGCAAAGAGCATGCCGACGCCGTCGCCGCCCGCAATACCGACATCTGCCTCACGCGCCTCGCCGGGGCCGTTCACAACACAGCCCATGACCGCGACGGTGATGGGCTTTTTGCAGTCCTTGAGCGCTTCTTCCACGCGGTTCGCAAGTCCAATGAGGTCGATTCTCGTCCGGCCGCAGGTGGGGCAGGCGACGATGTTGACCCCGTCATGGCGAAGCCCGGCGGCTTTGAGGATGTCGCGCGCGGCATAGACCTCGCGCACGGGGGCTGCCGTCAGGGACACGCGAATCGTGTCGCCGATGCCCATGCAGAGAAGGCCGCCAATGCCCATGGCCGACTTGATGACGCCCATGTGCTCCGTTCCGGTCTCGGTCACGCCGACGTGCAGAGGGTAATCCGACTGCGCGGAAAAGAGCTGATAGGCCTTCATCATAAGGGGCACCGAGCTTGACTTCATCGACACGCAGATATCGTCAAAGCCGAATTTTTCAAGCAGCCGGATGTGAGAAAACGCGCTTTCCACCAGAGCCTCCGGCGTGGGATGGCCGCACTTTTCAAGAAGGTCTTTCTCCAAACTACCCCCGTTCACGCCGATGCGGATCGGAATATGGTGCGCCTTGCAGCAGTCGGCGACGGCCTTGACCCGTTCCTCGCCCCCGATGTTTCCGGGGTTGATACGGATCTTAGATGCGCCGTTTTCCGCTGCCTTGATGGCGAGCCGGTAGTCAAAGTGAATGTCGGCAACAAGCGGCAGGGGAGAGGCTTCGCAGATTTTGCCGAAAGCTTCCGCGGCCTGCATATCCGGCACGGCCAGCCGCGCAATTTCGCACCCTGCCGCGGCCAGCTCGCGAATCTGCCGGAGAGAGCCCTCTACATCGGTCGTTTTTGTGTTCAGCATCGACTGGATGGAAACCGGCGCGCCGCCTCCGATTTTGACCTTGCCGACGGTAATTTGTTTTGTCATTCGTATCACACCTCTATGTGAATAGCTTCCAGATGTCCTTGAAGGTTACAAACGCCATGAAGCCCAGCAGCAGCACCATACCGGCGGCATGGACATAGGCCTCGTATTTGGCGGGAATTTTCTTTTTTGTAATGGCGGTAAAAAGGGAATTGACAAGCAGCAGAAAAATGCGTCCGCCGTCCAGCGCGGGAAGCGGCAGCATGTTCATGACGGCTAAATTGATCGCGATAAATGCGCCGAGATAGGCGATATTCTGAAGGCCGTCGCGCACGGTGGCCGACTGATTGCCGACCTCGGAAATCGTCGAGACAATGCCGACGGGGCCCGACATATCGCTCACCGACACGAGCCCGGACACCAAATCCTCAAGGCTCATCCAGACCAGCCGCGCGAAATCCATTGCCGTGTACCAGCTGTATTTGAGACAGTTGGAAAATCCGCCCGGCACGGTGCCGAAATAAAGGCCGTATTTATACTCCTGCTGGCCGCCCACCGTATAAAGCTGCGGCTTCATCTCAAAATCCGGAAGCTCGACCAGCTCGCCGTTTCGCTTCACGACGACATCGTATACGCCCGTCTTGTTCCGGGAAAGCAGCATCCCCACATCCGAGTAGAGATACACGCGCCGGCCGTCGATCTTATAGAGCTCGTCACCCACCTGCAAGCCGTCGGCGGACTCCAAGGGGCAGCCCTCAAAAAAGTCCGTGACGATGGGAGCGGAGTAGGCGCTGGCGCCGGTGTAGAGAAGGACGATCGCAAGAAAGCCCGCGACGAAGTTCATGAACGACCCGGCAGCGAGGATGATCAGCCGCCGCCACCAGCTTTTCTGCGGGAACGCTCTCGGATTGTCCGACTCCTCGTCCTCTCCCTCCATCGCGCAGAAGCCGCCAATCGGAATCGCGCGCAGAGAATAGGTCGTTTCGCCCTTTTTCTTCTGCCAAAGCACGGGCCCCATGCAGATGGCAAACTCGTTGACCTGTACGTCAAGCAGCTTCGCCGAGAGAAAGTGCCCCAGCTCATGGATGAAGATCAGAAAGCCAAACATCAAAATTGCGAGTAAAATATACATAGCATCACCTGATGATAAAAAATGCGAAATTACCGGGGAAAGCGGCTCCGGACGAGTTCGCGCGCGGCCTTGTCGGCATTGAGAATATCGCGCAGCTTGGGATTTTCCACAGACGGCAGCTCCATCGCGCGGGCAACGAGCTCGGAAATGTCATAAAAGCCGATGTTGTCCTGCAAATAGAGCGCGACCGCCTCTTCGTTTGCCGCGTTCATGGCTGCGCAGACCGTGCCGCCGCGTCTGGCCGCCTCCTTGGCAAGGCGGAAGCAGTCGAAGCTTCCCTCGTCGATTTCCGCAAACGTCAAGGGCGGGCAGGACAGAAGGTCGAGCGCGGGCGCGGGCGTTTGCTTCCGCTCGGGATACGTCATGGCAAGCGAGATGGGAATGCGCATATCGGGCGCTCCGAGCTGCGCCATAACAGCGCCGTCCGTAAACTCCACCATCGAATGAACAATCGACTGCCGGTGCACAACTGCCGTGACCTTTTCAAGCGGCAGATCATAAAGCCGCATGGCCTCGATGATCTCGAGCCCCTTATTCATAAGCGTCGCGCAGTCGATGGTGATTTTCGCGCCCATTTTCCAGTTCGGGTGGCGCAGGGCGTCGGCCTTTTTCTTTTCGGCGAGCTCCGTGCGCGTCAGGCCATAGAAGGGCCCTCCGGAACAGGTGAGAATGAGGCGCTTGATCTGCGTTTTGTCGCGGTTTCCCATCAGACACTGGAAAATCGCCGAGTGCTCGGAGTCGACGGGGATGATCTCCGCGCCGTATGTTTTCGCCTGCTCCATCACAAGTTCGCCCGCGCACACGAGTGTTTCCTTGTTGGCAAGCGCGATGCGCTTATGCTCCCGGATGGCAGCGAGTGTGGGCTTGAGGCCGACCATGCCGGAGACTGCTGTGACGACCGTATCCGCCTCTGGGAGGCTCGCCGCCGTGATGAGCCCCTCGAGCCCCAGCACGACTGTTATATTCATATCCGAAAGACGTGCCTTTAATTCCTTGTAAGCCGCTTCGTCCATCATTGCGGCAAGCTTCGGGCGGTATTTGCGGCACTGCGCCTCAAGCCGGTCCACGTCCCGGTTCGCCGTTAGGGCGGCCACGCGCAGACCGAGCTTGTCGACGACATCCAGCGTCTGCCGGCCGATGGAGCCTGTCGAGCCTAAAACAGAAATACAGCTGCTCATACAATCGCCTCCGCAAGATAGAGCATCGCGTAAACGACCGGCGCAATGAAGAGCGTCGAGTCGAACCGGTCGAGCATGCCGCCGTGGGTCAGAAACAGGTGGCTGTAGTCCTTCACGCCGACCTCGCGCTTGATCAGGCTCGTCGTGAGGTCTCCGAGCTGCCCGAAGAGATTGGCGACCACGCCGATGACGGCAAGATACCAGAGCGGAATGGTAAAGGACCACACCGCTTTTTCAATGAGCCCGAGAATCACCATGCCGAGCGCGCTTCCGATGGGACCGCAGACAAAGCCGGAGACGGTCTTATTGGGCGAAACGTAGGGCGAGAGCTTTTTGCCGCCGAACGCCATGCCGCCGAGCATCGACGCGGAATCTCCCACAAAGGCGATGACAAACGGCATCAGCACCAGAACCCTTCCGGTCTGGCGCAGATACGCGATGCAGCTGTACATAACCGGGAACACGACGCCCGCAAGCATGCACAAAGAAACGTCCGAAAACGGCATGGCGTTTTCTTTTCCGTGCGTCAGAACGGCAATCAGGCAGAGTGCCGTCAGAAGCAAAAATGCCGCGGCCGGCCAGACGATCTCCGGCAGCTCGGTGTTCACCACGCACACGAGCGTGCACGCGATGGTAAGTATGTAGACAATGGGGCGCGGCTGCTTACAAGCCGTGTGGATGAGTTCATACGCGGCGATGCCAGCTATGAGGCATACGAGAATGGTCGTTGCGACCGGCGGCAGCGCCAGCAAAATGACCAGCAGCGCCGGAACGCCGACGGCGGCCACAAGTAATCTCTGCTTCATTTGACACCTCCAAAGCGGCGGTTCCTGCCCTGATAAGACAAAATCGCTCGTTTCAGCTCTTCTTCATCGAAATCCGGCCAGAGCACGTCCGTAAAGTAATACTCCGCATACGCCGACTGCCAGAGCAGGAAGTTCGATGTGCGGATCTCACCCGAAGGACGGATGATGAGCTCGGGGTCGGGGATACCGGCGGTATCCAAAAGGCCCGAGAAAAGGCCCTCCGTCAGCTCTTCGGGCGTTACACTTCCTTCCATGCACAGGGCGGCAAACTTTTTGGCCGCGCGGACAATTTCGTCCCGGCCGCCATAATTGATGCAGACGTTTGCCTGAAAGCCGTCGTAATGCGCGGAAATTTCATCGGTCTTCGCGATAAGCCGTCTCAGCTCCGGGCTGATGCGCGCCTGCTCGCCCAAGATTTTGAGGCGGATGTGGTCGCGCTCCATGGTGTCGATGGCCTCGTGAAGATACGTTTCAAAAAGGCGCATGATGGTAGAGACCTCGTCTTCCGAGCGCTTCCAGTTTTCGGTCGAAAACGCGTAGACGGTGAGATACTCTAACCCTAAATTTTTGCAGCAGGTCGCGATGCGGCGGAAGGTCTCCGCGCCTGCCTTGTGTCCCGCCGTACGGGGAAGCGCCCGCTTCTGCGCCCAGCGGCCGTTGCCGTCCATGATGATGGCGACATGGCGCGGCATGCGCGCAGGGTCCAGCGCGAGCGGTGTTTGTTTTGTGATTGCCATAGCTTACCCTTTCAAAACAAAAGCCGCCGAGCGGCGGCCTTTGCGGATGGTTGCGAATTGGTTTGCGAAACTGCGCACGCTCGCGTAAACGTGTAATCTTACGAAATCGCGCGCTCTCACGAAACTGCGTAGGGGCGGACGACTCTGTCCGCCCTTGGGAAACTGCGAATTCGCCGAAAATTTTCGCGTTTCGAAAATGCATTTTGCAGGGCGGACAGAGTCGTCCGCCCCTACGAATTTTTCAGCGGTTCCCGGAAATCCTACGGAGATGGATTAAATCTCCATGAGCTCCTTATCCTTCTTGGCGCACATTTCGTCGATTTTCTTGATGTATTTATCGGTGAGCTCCTGAATGTCCTTTTCGGCCTTCTTCTGGTCGTCCTCAGTCAGCTCGCCCTTCTTCTGGGCCTTCTTGACGAAGTCAACAGCATCGCGGCGGACATTGCGGACGGCGACCTTTGCGTCCTCGCCGTACTTTTTGACCTGCTTGGTGAGCTCTTTTCTGCGCTCCTCGGTCAGCTGCGGGAAGACGAGGCGGATGATGCGGCCGTCGTTCTGCGGGTTGATGCCGAGATCGGAGGTCTGGATCGCCTTTTCAATGACCTTCAGAAGCGAGCCGTCCCACGGCTGGATGACGAGCGTGCGGGGGTCAGGGGAAGAAATCGTGCCGACCTGACCGACGGGCGTGGGCGTGCCGTAATACTCAACCGTGATCCGGTCGAGCACCTGCGCGTTGGCGCGGCCTGCGCGGACGGCGCCGAAATCGGAGGCGAGCACCTCCAGAGTTTTTTCCATTTTGCGTTCGAACTGCTTGAGATCTGCCATGTTAAAGTTCCTCCTTCACAATCGTTCCGATTTTTTCGCCCATGACCACGCGCAGAATGTTTTCGGGGTCCTTCAGCGCGAAGACCTGCACGGGAATGTGGTTGTCCATGGAAAGGGATGTCGCGGTCGAGTCCATGACGGCCAGATGCTTGGCGAGCACCTCGTCGTAGGAAATTTCGTCGTAGCGAACTGCCGTCGGGTCTTTTGCGGGGTCTGCCGAGTAGACACCGTCGATGTTCTTGGCAAGCAGGATCGCGTCCGCGTTGATTTCTGCCGCGCGCAGGACAGCACCTGTATCCGTTGAGAAGAACGGGTTGCCGGTGCCGCAGGCGAAGATGACGACGCGGCCTTTTTCCAGATGCCGGATGGCCTTGCTGCGGATGTAGGGCTCTGCGATCTGGTTCATAGCGATGGCCGTCTGCACGCGCACCGCCACGCCGCGCTGCTCGAGGCAGTCCGCGACCGCTAAGGCGTTGATGCACGTTGCCAGCATGCCCATATGGTCGGCTCTCGTGCGCTCCATGCGGTCGCCGCCGTCTTTGAGGCCCCGCCAGAAATTTCCGCCGCCGACGACAATGCCGATCTGCACACCCTTTTCCACGCACTTTTTAACCACGTCGCACACGCCGCCGATGACGTCAAAGTCGAGCCCGCGGTGCGCCTCGCCCGCCAGTGCCTCGCCGCTGATTTTCAGCAGTACCCGATGATATTTTGGTTCGCTCATGCCATACCTCTCCTTATAAAACTCTTTTCCTATTCTATAATAATTTTGGGAAATTGAAAAGAGGGAATTTGCATTTTTCACGGTAAATTCATATATTGAAGCGAAAGAAGAATTCCCCGTTGCGTTGCGGCGTAAAATCGTATATAATACAGAGAATCAGGACGCACAAGAGAGGATGTATCACATGGAAGAAGAAAGAAAGCCCTTGGAGTCGAGAAACTTTATCGACGCTTTCATTGAAGAGGATATTGCCCCCGGCGGTCAGTTTGAAGGGCTGAAGGTCCATACGCGGTTCCCGCCCGAGCCGAACGGATATTTGCACATCGGCCACTGCAAGGCGCTCACGATCGATTTCGGAACGGCGGAAAAATTCGGAGGCCTGTGCAACCTGCGCATGGACGACACGAACCCCACGAAGGAAGACACGGAGTATGTCGACGCGATTCAAGCCGACATTCACTGGCTGGGCTTTGACTGGGGCGACCGGTTCTTCTATGGCTCGGACTATTTTGAAAAGGACTACGAATACGCCGTCGAGCTCATCAAAAAGGGCCTTGCCTACGTCTGCGATCTGACGGCGGAGCAGTTCCGCGAGTACCGCGGCGACATCGGAAAGCCCGCCGTCTCGCCGTACCGCGACCGCTCGGTCGAGGAAAACCTCGATCTGTTTGCGCGCATGAGAGCCGGCGAGTTCCCCGAGGGCTCGAAGACGCTGCGCGCGAAAATTGACCTCGCGAGCGGAAACTTCAACATGCGCGACCCCGTCATCTACCGCATCCGCTATATGCACCATCACCGGCAGGGCGACAAGTGGTGCATCTACCCGATGTACGACTTTGCCCACCCCATTCAGGACGCGCTCGAGGGCATCACGCATTCTCTTTGCTCGCTGGAGTTTGAGGCGCATCGGCCTTTGTACGATTGGGTCGTGAGCAATATTTCCATTCCGTATCACAAGCCGCGCCAGATCGAGTTTGCGCGTCTCGGCATTGACCATACCGTCATGTCCAAGCGCAAGCTGCGGCTTCTTGTCGAGACCAGCCGCGTGTCCGGCTGGGACGACCCCAGAATGCCGACTCTCTGCGGCCTGAGAAGACGCGGCTACACGAGCCATTCCATCCGCGATTTCTGCGAGCGCATCGGCGTGGCAAAATCCGCGAACACGGTGGAGTATGCGCTGCTGGAGCACTGCCTGCGAGAGGACCTCAACGACACCGCCGAGCGCACGATGGCCGTCCTTCGCCCCGTAAAGCTCGTCATCACGAACTACCCCGAGGGACAGTCTGAGACCTTCGAGGTCGAAAATAACCCCGTCCATCCCGAACAGGGCACGCACACTGTCACGTTCTCCCGGAACCTCTGGATCGAGGCGGACGATTTCCTTGCTGAGCCCGTTCCCAAGTATAAGCGTCTTTATCCGGAAGGCCCCGAGTGCCGCCTCAAGAGCGCTTACTTAATTCGCTGCACAGGCTGCAAGCGCGATGAAGACGGAAACGTCGTCGAGGTTTACGCTGAGTATGACCCGGACTCCCGCGGCGGCGACCCTGCCGACGGCCGCAAGGTCAAGGGCGCGACGATCCACTGGGTGGACGCGGAAACCTGCGTTGACGCGGAAGTCCGCCTGTACGACAATCTGTTTTTGGATGCCCAGCCCGACGGCGCGGACAAGGACTTCTTAGAGTGCATGAACCCCGAATCGCTCACGGTGCTCACCGGCTGCAAGGTCGAGTCTGCGCTGGTTGCCGAGGCGAAGAAATACGATGAAGAGGGCGATGGCCGCGCAGCGCATACGGCTCCGTGCTATCAGTTCATGCGCGTGGGCTACTTCTGCCTGGACTCGAAGGACTGCAAGGCAGACCACCTCGTCTTCAACCGCAGCGTCCTTTTAAAAGACAGCTTCAAAAAGTAATTCTGGGCAATTGACCGCCTGATGACCAAAAATCATGCAACTATGCCTGCTGTGATGGAAATTCCGTCACGGCGGGCGTTTTGCACATGGCGGAGCTTTCGCTTTCGTAGTATGCTTGTGTCATCGAAAGGGAAACATAGAGCGTGCGGCAAAAGTGGTTGACAGAGAACGCCGTAGGTCATGTTTCCGGCCATTGTTTTTTGATTCTGAATGGAGGCTATGTTATGTATTATTCCAGCGGCAACTATGAAGCGTTTGCAAGACCCAAGAAGCCCGAGGGCATTGACAAGAAATCGGCGTATATTGTCGGCAGCGGCCTTGCTGCTCTGACGGCGGCCTGCTATCTCGTGCGCGACGCACAGATGAAGGGCGAGCGGGTGCATATTCTGGAGAAGGGCAATCTTGCCGGCGGCGCGTGCGACGGCTACAAGTTTGAGAATCTTGGCTACGTGATGCGCGGTGGCCGCGAGATGGACAACCATTTCGAGGTCATGTGGGACCTGTTCCACTCGATTCCGTCCATTGAGACCGAGGGCGTGAGCGTTCTTGACGAGTACTACTGGCTCAACAAGGAGGACCCCAACTATTCTCTTTGCCGCGCCACCGAAAAGCGCGGACAGGACGCGCACACCGATGGCAAGTTTGATATTTCCGACAAGGGCGCGATGGAGATCATGAAGCTGTTCTTCACGCCGAACGAAGAGCTTCAGGACAAGAAGATCACCGATTACTTTGACGATGAGGTCCTGAACTCGAATTTCTGGCTCTACTGGAGAACGATGTTTGCCTTTGAAAACTGGCACAGCGCGCTGGAGATGAAGCTCTACATTCAGCGCTATATCCACCACATCGGAGGCCTGCCCGATTTCAAGGCCCTGCGCTTCACGAAGTACAACCAGTATGAGTCGATGATCCTGCCGATGGTCAAGTACCTCGAGAGCTTCGGCGTGCAGTTCCATTTTGGCACACAGGTCACAAACGTGATCTTTGACTGCCGCGACGGCAAGAAGGTCGCAAAGCGCATCGAAATGATTCACGACGGCAAGGAAGACGGCATTGACCTTACGGAAAACGATCTGGTCTTTATCACGAACGGCGGCTGCGTGGAAAATTCCTCGATGGGCAGCCAGAACATGCCCGCAACCTATAACACCGAGCTCAAACCCGGCGGCGGCTGGGACATGTGGCGCAAGATTGCCGCGCAGGACCCCGCGTTCGGCCATCCCGACAAGTTCTGCTCCGACCCCGAGAAGACGAACTGGATGAGCGCGACAGTCGAAACGCTGGACGACCGTATCATTCCCTATATCAAGAAGATCTGCAAGCGCGATCCGTTTACAGGAAAGGTCGTCACCGGCGGCATTGTCTCTGTCAAGGACTCCTCGTGGCTCTTAAGCTGGACGATCAACCGCCAGCCGCAGTTCCGCGAGCAGCCGAAGGACCACTGCCTTGTGTGGGTGTACTCCCTCTTTACCGACAAGCCCGGTGATTTCGTCAAAAAGCCCATGCGCGAGTGCACCGGCAAGGAAATCTGTATGGAGTGGCTGTATCACATCGGTGTACCCGAGGGTGAAATTGAGGAGATGGCCACGAACAGCGCAAACACCGTGCCCGTCATGATGCCGTATATCGACGCGTTCTTCATGCCGAGAGCCTACGGCGACCGCCCGAAGGTTGTGCCCGACGGCTCTGTGAACTTCGCCTTCCTCGGCCAATTCGCCGAGACCCCGCGCGACACGATCTTCACCACCGAGTATTCGATGCGCACCGGCATGGAGGCCGTGTATACGCTCTGCAATGTCGACCGCGGCGTGCCGGAGGTCTGGGGCAGCGTCTATGATGTGCGTGCGCTGCTCGATGCGACCGTGAAGCTCCGCGACGGCAAGAAGGCCACCGATCTGAAGATGGGCCTTGCCGAAAAGATCGCCGTCAAAAAGGCGCTCGAGAAAATCGAGGGCACGGATATTGAAAAGCTCTTGAAGGAGTATCACGTCATTTGAGTCCCCTGAGATTTGGATAAGCATTTGTGAAAGAGAGCGGACAGGAAGCTTTGCTTCCTGCCCGCCCTTTTTGTTTTTTCGATTGGTGCGTAGGGGACGATGCCTACATCGTCCCGGCAGAGTGCACTGTTTTTGGAGGTGATTTTTGGCAATTTCAATGGTGCCGAAGGGGGCAATGTGGGCATTGCCCCCTTCGCGTTGGTTTGAAGGTTCTGTCAGAAAATAAGAAAAAATAGAAAAGAATGCAAAGCGGCGGACGCTGAGAGATCAGACTTTCGGCATCCGCTGCTTTTCGTTTCTGCGCAGATGGTCAAAGCGGCCTGTGGTACACTGGGACTTGCCGAAATACGGCCAGACAGAAACGGAGGACACGATGAAATGGAAAACAAAACGTAAGGCAGTGCCCGCGGAACGTCTCGTTCCGCGGGCACTTAGTCTATCAAGAAAGTCCCCCCGGGCTTCCGGAGGAAGCAAAATCTCAATGCTTGGCGCGTAAAAAGGCAAGATTTAAATCCACGTCTGTCTTGATGCCGTCGACGCGGCCGTCGTTGCAGTACTGCCAGATCTGGAAATGGAACGAAAAGCTCGGCGTGTCGTTGTATTCGGCGAGCCAGAATACGTAGTCCTGCAAGCTCTCGAGGTCAAACTCCTCATAGCCGAAGCGCTGGTTAAAATACACGCCCGCGCGGTAGCCGGCCTGTTCGATCGTGTCGCAGAAGGCGATGGCGTTTTTCGTGAGCTGAACAGAGTCCATGCCGTCGGTGCGCGCGTCAGCTTCGATGTCCTCCCAGTCAAAAATGACGGGATAGGAGAGGGAATAGGGCTTGATTTGCTCGAGTACGTAATTTGCCTCGTCGATGGCCTCCTGCTCGTCGAGCGCCTGCGAGAAGAAGTATACGCCCACGTCAAGGCCTGCCGCGCGCGCGCCCTCGATGTTCTGGACAAAATAGTCGTCCGGCTGAATCTCGCCCTCGGTGTAGCCGCGATAGCCTACGCGGATCATGGCAAACTCCACGCCGTTTGCCGCGACGAGCTCCCAGTCGATCTCCTGCTGATGGGACGACACGTCCACGCCGACGGAGGCGAGGGTGTCTTCACTTTTATAGCGCTTGAAGCCGCCCTCTTCATAAAAGCCTGCCGGGTCGTAGCTGTTTTCCGGGACGGTTGGCTCGAGGTCAACCGGTTCGACCGGCGTTTGCTCCTGAACCGGGTCCTTTCCCACGGTGCGGCCGGAATACGTACCGACCCGGAGAATGAGCGACAGCGCGCACCAGAGCATGGCGGCGGCCAGAACGATGCACAATAGAATCAAAATCAGGCGCGTGCGCCCGACGGAACTGCGGCGATGTCTCATGCATAACTCCTTTGACGGAAGATTGTCACTATTGTAACACATTTGAAGCCATTCGCCAAGGTGTGAGTTTTTTCGCGGGAGAAATTCCCCGTTGTGCAAAATTGCGCGATATAGTATAATGAAAATAGCGTAGTTGTTTTATACTTAGAACGCTATTGTATCATGAAAATAGTTTCATTGTTTTATAATCAGAACGCATTGCAAAAACCGGCGATTTGCTAGCAGTTTGCCGGGAAAGGAGTTTTATGGACGAACAGGAATTTGAACGCGACGAGCAATTATTAGAAGCCCGGCGGCTCAAACGGCTTGAGGATCGCCGCCGCCGCAAGATGCAGCAGCGTATTGTGCTGGGGCTTTTGCTGGTGATTCTGATTTTATCGCTGGTTCTGATCGTGCGCGGTTGCAGCGCCCACAAAAAAACGGAGCAGACGCAGCAGGCATCGCAGGATACGGCGCAGACGGATGTATCGCAGGCGGCCGTTCCAACCGAGCCGGATACGACCGTGACGATTGCGGCCGTGGGCGATATCATGATGTACGACGAACAGCTGGACGCGGCCTTACAGGCAGACGGCACGTATGATTTCAACTCGAGCTTTGCCGCCGTCTCGGGAAGCACGGTGTCGGCGGACCTGACGGTCGGAAATCTGGAGCTCAATTTCTGCGGCCCTCCGTATGCCGGGAAGCCCGATTTCCGCGCGCCGGAGTCGCTGGCCAGGACCTTGGGCTCCATCGGCTTTGACATTTTGCAGACGGCAAACACGTATTCCATTCAAAATGGGCTTTCCGGCCTCCGAAGCACGATCCAGTATCTCGACGCGGCGGGGATTTCCCACGTGGGAACGTACGCGGCGCAGGATGACAAGACGAGCCTTGGTGGGGTGCTGCTCAAAAACGTCAACGGCGTGAAAATCGCGTTCATCGCCTACACAAAGGGACTCAACTACCTGACGCTCCCGGAGGGAGAGGAGTACGCGGTGGACGTGCTCTACACGGATTACGCGTCCGATTTCAACAAGATCAACGAATCGGCGATTTTGGACTCTGTGAACGCGGCGAAGGCCTTGCAGCCGGATGTGATTGTCGCGATGCTCCATTGGGGCAGCGAATCGGATTCTGCCGTGACGGATTCGCAGAAAAAGATCAAGAATCTGCTCTTTGAAAACGGTGTGGACGCAATCATCGGCTCGCACTCGCACATTGTAGGGCCTATGGAGGAAGAGCAGGTCACGACGGTGGACGGCGCTCAAAAGACGTGCTTTGTTGCCTACAGTCTCGGAAACTTCTTCTCTGCGATGGACGACAGCTACGCGAAAAACTGCCGCGAGTCCGTGGTTTTGAACCTCTCGTTCACAAAAAACGGTCAGACCGGCGCGACGCAGCTCTCCGGCGTCAATTATACGCCAATCTATATCATGGATCACGGCGAGGGAAAAGACCCGCGCTATGAAATTCTGCCCATCCGAAGCGCGATTAACTCCGGGCTCTTCCCGGACATGGAGCAGACGCTCACGGACGCAATCGCGCAGCTGCGCGCGGCGACGGCCTCGGACTACGATTCTGGCAAGTAAGGGGGATGGCGATGGCGCAGTCAAACTATGATATTACCCTTGCGCGGATGCCGGGGGAGTTTTTAAAATACGACCAGCAGCGCATGATTCGCATGTTCTGCCATGACTATGATGCGGAGTTTCTCTATCTGCGGCTGCTGGACCGGCGCTACCGCGTCTCGCGAAAGCGCGGAACGATCGAGTGGGAAGACGAAAGCAGCTGGCGGCCCGCGGGCTTTTTGGACGCGATGACGATCTACGATCTTCTTTGCTGCGCGAAGGACGGCGCGGCGCTTTCCGGAAGGTACGCACAAGCCGAGCACCTGCCCGGAACCATGCACGGGGCAAATCCCGCGAAGGGCGCGTTCGATGATTTCGCGGCGCGCTGCGATGAAGACCCGCAGAAGCTGAAAAAAGCCTGTCTGGCGCTGGGCGGGATCGAGCTTCCGATGGGGGAGCTCTCGTTTCAGGTGCCGCTGTTCGATTTCCTGCCGGTCATGGTGCAGTTCTGGTCGTCGGATGACGAATTTCCGGCGGTTTTCAAGCTGATGTGGGACGAAAACGTGCTGCAATTTCTGCGCTTTGAGACCGTCTGCTACGCGGCAAGATTTCTCGTGAACCGCTTGCAGGCGCACATGGGTCTTGCAATTGAGGACACAGAAGGACATATGTAAAAACCGGGAGAAGCGAAATGCTTCTCCCGGCCACTTTTTTGGATGATCTTAGACATTGAAAAGGAAATTCACGACGTCGCCGTCTTTCATGACGTATTCCTTGCCCTCGCTGCGAAGAAGTCCCTTCGATTTGGCATTTGCGAGCGTGCCGCAGGCCTTGAGATCGTCAAAGGCGATGACCTCGGCGCGGATGAAGCCACGTTCAAAGTCGGAGTGAATCTTGCCTGCCGCCTGCGGGGCTTTGGTGCCGTTTTTGATCGTCCATGCGCGGCACTCGTCCGGGCCTGCCGTGAGGAAGGAGATAAGGCCGAGCAGGCTGTAGCTGCACTGAATGAGCCGGTCGAGGCCGGATTCTTTCAGACCCAATTCCTCCATGAACATGGCCTTCTCCTCCGGGTCGTCGAGCTCGGCAATATCGGCCTCTAATTTTGCGCAGATGGGAAGCACCTGACTGCCCTCGGATTCCGCGAGCTTCTGAACAGCCAGAAAGTGGCGGCTGGATTCGGGGGTGTTCACCTCGTTTTCGCCGAGGTTCGCGGCATAGATCGTCTTGCGGAGGGTGAGTAAATCGCTCGTCGCGATCATCGCGGCATCGTCTTCTGAGCACTCGAACGTGCGCGCAAGGTTACCCTCGTTCATATAATCGCGCAGCGCGGTAAAAACGTCGACCTCGTGGTTGAAGCGCTTGTCGCCGCCCTTGGCGTTTTTCTGGGCCTTGTCGATGCGGCGGTCTATCATCTCGAGGTCTGCCATGATGAGTTCAGTGTTGATGATCTCAATGTCGCGCAGCGGGTCGGTCGAGCCCTCAACATGAGTGACGTTGGGGTCTTCAAAGCAGCGCACGACATGGACGATCGCGTCGCAGCCGCGGATGTTGGACAGGAACTTGTTTCCGAGACCCTCGCCCTTTGACGCGCCCTTGACGAGGCCCGCGATGTCGACAAATTCAATCACAGCGGGCGTGAACTTCTTGGGGTTATGCTGGTCGCGCAGCCACTCGAGCCGCTTGTCCGGCACAGAAACGACGCCGACGTTCGGGTCGATGGTGCAGAACGCGTAGTTGTCCGCCGCAACGCCCGCGTTTGTGATGGCATTGAAAAGCGTGGATTTGCCGACATTCGGCAAGCCGACGATACCTAATTTCATATATACTCATTCTCCTTCGATTTTTCCTTGATTTGCAAGGGTTTTCGGGTTTTGGCTTTTCGGCTACTACGCCATTTTTACGCCATTTTCGCATTGAGTTTTATGTCAGAAAACCCTTTTGACTCAAACTGCCGTACAGCTTGGTCGAGCGAATCGGTAGTTACATGAACATACCTATCCATCGTTGTCTTGATACTGGCATGACCCAATAGCTTTTGCAGCACTTTCGGCTGCATACCACTTTCGATGGCTCTTGTGGCGTAAGTATGGCGTAGAGCGTGCATACAAAAGCGATTTATCCCTGCTTCGTCGCAGAGCTTGTAAAGGTGGGTATCATAGGAGCTGTTCTTCGCTGGCTCTCCTGTACGCCAGTTGATAAAAACAAGGTCACGCATAACAAGCTGTGAGGTTGTGCCTGTGCGCCTGTCTATGTATTCAAGCGTCTGTGAAAGCAAGGGAGACTCTTTCCTGTTATCCCGGCTATCCCAAATGCTTTTCAGAATATCGTAGGCTCTGTTCGTCAAGGGAATTGTGCGATAACTCTGTTGAGTCTTTGGAGGACCTGCACGCCAGTATTTTTGAGCGTGCCTAAACTCCAAAGTCTTGTTGACCGTAAGTGTTCGTTTTTCAAAGTCAATCGCATCCCAAGTTAATCCAATCATTTCGCCAGTACGCAAGCCTGTTTCGAGGATAAGGGCGTATTGGTTATAGTTGTGGGAACGCTGGGCAACTTCAAGAAAACGTTGTTGGTCATCGCAAGTAAGAAACTTTATATCATCCACAGCACGAACTGGCTTTGTAAACCGCACACCATCCATTGGGTGTCTGGCAATCAAGTCATTCATTTTCGCCGCCTTGAACAATGTGCCCATAGCAATATAGGCTTGTCGGATAGTAGAACCAGCATAATCAGCGTCCATCCGAATCAAGACTTGCTTACAGTGCATGGGCTTGACATTGGCAATCGCCATTCTACCGATAACGGGCTGAATGTTTTTGGAATATCGCTCCCGATAATTGCGGAGCGTATTAGGGGCTAAGTCACCTACTATATTTTCAATCCAGAAACTAAACCATTGGTCAACCGTTGTTTCGGTGGCAACAAAAACTTCTTCGTGCTTGTCGGCATATTTCGCTTCTTCCATCCAATTCCTTGCTTCGGGAATAGTCTGAAAATATTTCTCATGCCTTTTTCCTGTTTTATCAACAAATCGTGCGCTGTATAAACCGTCCTTTCTTTGGTAGATACCCTTACCGCAGTCTTTTCCTTTGAGATTTTTTCCCATGAAATGCTCCTTTCCCTTGAAGGGAAATGGACGCACTGCTACACGATAAGTATAGCAGATTTTGTCCATTCCCTCAAGTAGTTATTGTGAAAAACTCTCCGGCAATTTGTAAATTTTTCGGAACTTCTTATATCACCAGTTTCTCACTTATGAATTGCTCAAATTCCTTTCGTTTGACCAGCTTCTTTGTGCCGACAAACAAAACGAAGGGGCAGTTGGGCGAGCGGAGCATACTGTCGATCTTGTTGATGCCGATGTTGCTGTATTCTGCCGCCTCCTTGGTGGTCAGTGTCATTTTCAGATGGATCGGAACGGTGCCGATGCAATTCTCCATGTAAAAGCTCCTTTCTTGGGTTTATCAGCCGAGCAGACGAGCCGCCGTTTTCAGATTGTCGGCAGCGGTGCTTTTGCGGAAGCTGTCTCCATCGAACATGATCGGGACGCAGACCTCCAAGATGCGGTCATAAATTCGGCGGTCATCCAGATCGACAGCTTGCTTCATAACGGAAAGCGGGATATTCGTGGTGACGATCATGGGCTTGCCGGTCAGCAGCCGTTTGTCAACCACATCGAACACTCGCTCCTTACCGAAGCTGGTGTTACGTTCTGCCCCCAAATCATCCAGAATGAGGAGGTCGGGGCGCATAAGCGATTTCATGTAATTGTCGCGGTCCGAACCGAAGTTACCCTGCATACGGTTGACTACATCAGACATTCCCACAAAGAGGACGGACTCCAGACGGTCAATCAGAGCGTTGGCAATGCATCCAGCGGCATAGGATTTTCCCGTGCCGACATTCCCGAACAGGAGCAGCCCGATTCCTGCTTTTTTGAACTCGTCCCAGTTCTGCGCGTAACCCCTCGCCTTTGCAAGCTGGGGCGTTGTAACTGCGGCTGACTCAAACCGCCAGCCAGCGGCGGGCATATCGCGGAACGCCTCGCTGCGGAGCATCGTCATGTAAGACATTCTCTCATATTCCCGACGCTCCGCTTCTTCCCGTTCTCGGCGTTCGGCGACGCACTTGCACATAACCGGGTGCTTGGTAAAGCCCTGTGCCTGAAGGTCTGCGGGGTAAAAGGCTTCTTTCGGCGTATGGCACTTGCCGCAGTATTTCAGCCCATCAGCGGAATTGATGTAATCGTCAGGTGCGGCATTAGCCGCTTCAACGGCATCAACCATTTTTGTAAAAATCGGATTCATAGACACTCTCCCTCGTTATCGTCGTAAGTGTAGTTTTTCGCTCTCCTGCCCTTGCTGTCCTCGTCCAACCACTTCTTGATGGTGGCGTAATGATTGGCATAGTGCCTGTCATTGGAAGCCATGTACCGGGACAGCCGCTCAATGTATTCGGCAGCTTTGCCGGGATAAGCCGTCTCCAGCCGGGAATATTCCTCTCCTGACAGAAAAACATTTTGATACTCTCCATATCGGCGGCGCGTACTCTCTACTCTTTCGGTCTTACTCTGTTCTTTATATTCTGTATTAGTATTACTTGTGGGCAATTTCTGCCCATCAAGAGGGGCGGTTTTCTGCACTTCTGAAAGGCAGCCTTTGCCCATCAGAGGGGAAGAAAGCTGCACCCCATCGGGTATTTGCAGAAACAGCCTGTTAGCCTTGGTCAAGCCCTGTCGGACGCGAGTCAGCAGCCCGGCATTTTCCAGTTCGCACAAGGCGGTTTTTACCGTTCTTTCGCTCCGATTCAGGTCATTCGCCATCTGCTTGATTGTGTAGATGACATACACATTTCCGTCCTCTGATACCCACCCCGATTTTTGCGAAAGCATCGTGCGATTCAGCAGGAGGGCATACAGCAGTTTAGCGTTGATGGAATGTTCGCTGACTACCATAAATTGTGGCAAAGGAATGAACGGTGGGAGCGAGGTATCAATCTTGATATAGATGGCGTATCACTTCCTTTCGGTGTCTGCGGTATTCATGGTGGCGTTCCATCGGGTCCGCGAGGGGAGTACGCAGATGTACCACCCTTTTTTGCCCTCTTGGATTGATAATGCGGGCAAATAACGACAACCGCCCGGAAACTCTGCTTGCAATCGTGGACGCAGCGGCGGCAGAGCGTGTTGTACGCCTTGCGTCCCCGGTCATTCAGGAAGAATGACCATTCCAGCTTTTTTGATTTGCTCATGCGCGGCATATCTGTACTCCTTTCCCGAATTACAATTCGTTTCTCTGCTGTACTTTCAGCAGCTCCCATACGTCAGCCATCCGTTCTTTCAGCTCGGCAACGTCGGCATCGTAGAAATGCCCGGTGCTGTTGATGCGGCGGCAGACGTGGTTGATGTTTGTGGCAATCCTGCTGACAGCGGCAGCTAACTTTTTCTGCTCGGTGTAATCGACCTTGATGATGTACCCGTCAATCAGCATTTTCCGGGCATACGCGCCGAAGTTGCGGGTGCCGAGTTGATTCATCTTGTGGCGAACTACGCTCAATTCCTGCTCATTTAGGCAGATTTCCTTGCGGATGGGTCGTGTGCGGTCTGGCATATCAAAGAACTCCTTTCACTTTACAACGGACACCTTTTTGCCGTTTGTTGAGTATGGCGGCAAAAATTTTTTCCTTTCACTTTACAACGGACATTTTTAAGTCAAAACGCAGGTATCGAAACGGAAGATTTTCAAAAAATATGCGCCCCTGCTTTTGCGAAAGCGGGAGCGCGTTGTATCTGCGGATATGAGATTTGAGAGAGTAGCAAGCACATCCGGTGTCCGTACACACCGGAAAAATGAGCGGTTCAGCCTTGCGCCCGAACTGCTCATTTTGTTGTTGGGGAATCCCCACACCCCTTTCATGTCTGAATTGAAAATACTTCCTGAACTTTTCAGAAAGCCCTTGCTTTTATTCGCTTTGACGATTATAATTATACTGTGATTTTATAAGCAGACGCGGAACTTAACTGCAACAGGAGTGCTACCCATGAAGTATTTATCTATCGCGCAAACCGCCGAACGCTGGGGCATCTCCACCCGCCGTATTCAGATTTTGTGCGGCGAGGGGCGCGTCCCCGGTGCTATCCGCATTGGCTCGGTCTGGGGGATTCCAGAGGACGCAGAGAAGCCAGCGGACGCGAGAATCAAGAACGGCAAGTATATCAAAAAAACTGCCGAAAATGAAAAATAAGCCGCAGATTATATCAGCGACTCTAACTCGAAATAATGGGGTCTATTCCACCTCGCGGGTGCGAATGGGCGCACTGATCCCTTGTCACGAATCTACCTAAATCGTCGATTCGACAAACGATGACAGTGTTTGACAAAGATTTAGTCCTTCCGAGACAGGATAGGTCTTTCACCACAATAACCACTGCACAGACATAGACAGGAGTGACCCTCATTACTGCTGAGGGTCAGGGTAGAAAAACCCTCATTTGAAATGAGGATAACACGATTATGGAGGAAATCAGCCATGCCAACACTTGAATGGATTGGAAAGAGCAAGGTTATCAATCATCATCAGGAAGTTCCGTTCCGGGTGTTGGAGCGCAAGTATAGCTTTGACGAAAACGGGGAGCATAGCGAGGACAACGGCAGCGACAACATGATTATCCGGGGTGACAACCTTGAAGCCCTGAAAGCCCTGCTGCCCCGGTACGAGGGGCGCGTCAAGTGCATCTACATCGATCCGCCCTACAACACTGGCAACGAGGGCTGGGTTTATAACGACAACGTCAACGATCCGAAAATCAAAAAGTGGCTGGGTGAGGTTGTCGGCAAAGAGGGCGAGGACTTGACCCGCCATGACAAGTGGCTGTGCATGATGTACCCGCGCTTGAAGCTGCTGCAAAAGCTGCTGGCGGACGATGGTGTTATTTTCATCAGCATTGATGACAGAGAGCAAGTATTACTACGGATGATATGTAACGAAATTTTTGGTGAAAATAATTTCTTGGCACAATTTGTTTGGCAAAAACGCACCTCTCCCGATATGCGTAAATTGGTAAGTACCGCCCACGAATATGTATGCGCGTATTGTAAAGACATCTCTTATCTCCCTAACGCAATAAGCAAAGTTGCATTAAGCGAAGAAGATGCCGAGAATTATAAAAATCCAGATAATGACCCCCGTGGTCCGTGGGCATCGAGCGATTTTACAGCGCAGGGTTTTCGTCCGAACCAGATGTATGAAATTATTACACCAGGCGGAGCGAGATATACTCCCCCAGAAGGTCGTTGTTGGAAAAACGTGGAGAGTGAGTTTATCAAGCAACGTGATGAAGGACGAATGTGGTTTGGAGCTGACGGAAAGGGCATACCGCGTCGAAAGACCTACTTATCTGAACGGGAGGGTAAAAACGTTTGGACTTGGTGGGATAACAAGGGCGTCGGGCATTCGCAGGAAGCTACAAAAGAGATTGGAAAAATCTTCGGTACGCCAACAGCTTTTGACTATCCAAAACCTGTTCGATTGATACAGCGTATAATTCAAATTGCTACAAGAAAAGACTCGATTGTACTTGATTCTTTCGCTGGGTCTGGTACAACAGCGCAAGCGGTTCTTAACATGAATAACCATGATGGTGGATGCAGAAGAATCATCCTTGTTGAAATGGGAGACTATGCTGACAGCATCACCGCCGAACGCGTCAAGCGTGTTATCAATGGCTACGGCGAGGGCAAGAATGCCGTGGCGGGTACGGGCGGCAATTTCAGCTTTTATGACTTGGGCGAACCGCTGCTTGTGGGCGATTGCCTGAATGAAGCGGTTGCCCCAGAGAAAATCCGGGAATACATCTGGTTCATGGAAACCAAGCAGCCCTACGCCCCATCTATCGGCGACAATCCGTATTACCTCGGCAAGCACAACAGCACAGGCTATTACTTCTACTACGAGCCGCAGCGCGTGACGGTACTGGATTATGCGTTTCTCTCCACCATTACGGAAAAAGCTGATGGGACGGTGATCTACGCCGACCGCTGCTCTATCAGCGAGGATAAGCTGGCAAAAATGGGCATCACATTTAAGAAAATTCCGCGCGATGTTAGCAGACTGTAAGGGGGTGTTCGCTGTATGGAACTGAAATCATATCAGAAAAAGGTTATAGCGGACCTGACCCGCTATCTGGAACTGCTGAACGAAACAAAGAGTGACGCAGCGGCGTTTCGCCTGTTTTGGCAGGAAAAATCAGCCCCGACTTTAGGGCTATACCAAAACGTTATACCCGGTGTTCCAAACCTCTGCTTCAAGGTGCCGACAGGCGGCGGCAAGACCTTTATTGCCTGCAACGCCGTTCGCCCCATCTTTGACGCGCTCCCCGCTACCAAGACAAAGGCGGTCGTGTGGCTTGTTCCGTCGGACGCGATTTTGACGCAAACGGCAAAATCACTGAAGAACCCGCAGCACCCCTACCGTCAAAAAATCGACGTGGATTTCGGCGGGCGTGTGGAGGTCTACACCAAGCAGGAGCTTTTGAACGGTCAGAACTTCAACCCTACCGCCGTAACGGAGCAGTTGTCGGTTATGGTGCTGTCTTACGATTCGTTCCGTGGTCGCGGCAAGGAGGTCTTGAAAGCCTATCAGGAGAACAGCAACCTTGCCGAGTTTGCAAAGGTGCTGGGCAAGCCTGACAGCCCCATTGAAAAAGCGGACGAAACTGCCCTGTTCCAGATTATTAACC
This sequence comes from Oscillospiraceae bacterium, assembly GCA_916988195.3. Lineage (GTDB taxonomy): Bacteria > Bacillota > Clostridia > Oscillospirales > Oscillospiraceae > CAG-170. Next base: position 49,304 of record CAKASQ030000028.1, on the reverse strand, counting down.
AGCTTAACCCGCTTGTCATCGTGGATGAGAGCCACCATGCCCGGTCGGAATTGAGCCTTGAAATGCTGGAAAACTTCAATCCCTGCTTTGTGCTGGATTTGACCGCCACGCCGAAAAAGGAGAGCAATATCATTTCCTATGTGGACGCGGTGCAGCTGAAAAACGAACACATGGTCAAACTGCCCGTGATCGTCTATAACCGGGACAGCCAATCCGAGGTGCTGATTGATGCAATCGACCTGCGGAACAAGCTGGAAGAAATCGCAGATGCGGAGTACGCCAAGACGGGCAAATATATCCGTCCAATCGCGCTGTTTCAGGCACAGCCGAAAGGCAAGGAGGACGCGACCACCTTTGAAAAACTGCGGGACAAGCTGGTGGATGCCGGGATTCCCGCCGAGCAAATTGCCATTCGTACCGCCGATGTGAACGAACTGAAAAACACCGATTTGATGTCCCCAAACTGCCCGATTCGCTATATTATCACGGTCAATGCTCTGAAAGAGGGCTGGGATTGCCCCTTTGCCTATATCCTTGCGTCCCTTGCCAATAAGACAAGTCAGGTTGACGTGGAGCAGATTTTAGGGCGGATTCTCCGTTTGCCCCATACGAGCCAGCACACGCAGTCGGCTTTGAATATGTCCTATGTGCTGACTTCTTCCAACGATTTCAATAACACCGTGGCGCATATCGTCAAGGGCTTGAACAGCGCAGGTTTCAGCGATAAGGACTATCGCATTGGAGAGTCTGCAAAACCGCAGATTCCCGAACAGCCAGCGGAACAAATCACGCTGCCTGACCAGCAAGGGTGTTCCAAAACGGAAACCCCTTTGGAAACCGCCGAGGACGATTTTTCGGGGCTGGATGGGAAATCTATCGGGGCAGAGCTGGAGCGGCGCAGAGAACAGGCGCAAACGCCTGAAATCGCCCCGAAAGCCAACACCATGTTGGACGCTGCCGCAGAGGTCGAAAAGGCATATACAGATGCTATCCAACAGACAGACAATGACCCGATGATGGACAATCTTCCGTGGGAGGTGCGGGACAAAGTGAAATCATTTGGGGTAAACCCGCAGTTCCGGGAGGATATTGAAACGTTGCAAATCCCGCAGTTTTTCCTGAAAATTGAGCAATCTTTGTTTACGGATGGTTCTTTTGAACTGCTGGACAAGGAAATGCTGGCAGAGGGCTTTACACTCAAGGGCAAGGCATACGACATTGATTTTGCCACCGCAGACGATGAAATCCGCGAAATCGACGTGCGGGAGCAGGACGGCGGTTTGCCGAAGGTGTTCAAGATGGAGAGCGCCGAACAGCGGTACTTCAAAGAGTGGTTCAACAATCTGCCGCCGGAAAGCCGGGTGCGTCAATGCAAGGATATGATGTTCAATCAGCTTAACAAGCTGAACATGGTGGACGCCGCCGAACTGAAAGCCTACATAGACCGCATTGTGAACGATATGGATAAGGCGCAGCTTGCCGCTATGGAGAAAGCCCCGCTGGGCTATGCGGCAAAGATCCGCGCCAAAATTGAAACGCTACTGGAATCCCATTATCGAGAAAACTTTGAAAGGTGGCTGGAAACGGAGCGCATCGTCTGCAAGCCCTATTTCCGTCTGCGCCCCTCTATCCATCCTGCCACATATACCGACATATATGCCCGTTCTCTGTATGCAGCAGAGGACGGTGACATGAACAAACTGGAACAGAAGTTGATTGTAGAGTTGACCGCCCTGCCGAATGTCCGCTGGTGGCACAGAAATATTGCACGTCAAGACTTTGCAATTAACGGCTTTATCAAGCACTACCCCGATATTCTGATTATGACCCAGAGCGGCAAGCTCATCTGTGCGGAAACTAAGGGCGAACATCTGAAAAATGATGACAGCCGGGAGAAAATCGCACTCGGTCAAGCGTGGCGCACAGCAGCGGGCAAGAATTTCCGCTATTACATGGTGTTTGAGAATGAGGAAAACCTCTTGCCGGGTGCGGTGAGCATGAGCCAGTTTATCGACACGGTTAAGGCATTGTAAATCAAATAACCATATATCCGTCACTTGCAGGGGGCGATAAAATCTACCCCCGATAAGAAGCAGTGCCGATTCGGGCAGCAGGAGCAATTCTGCTGCTCGTTTTCTTTTGTGTGACCCCCTGGCTCATGCGCCGCAGGGTAGTCATAAATAACAATCAGCAAGGAGGTTAATTGTCCAATGAAAAACAGTAAGCGAGGAGGTGCGCCGCCTATGAACCACATCGGGAATATCCGTATATCTGCAAGGGAGGGCTTATATGGCAAAGAAACTTGACCCTCAAGAGATAGAGCAGTCCCGCCGAAAAAAGACTCGCGCCGATAATCGGGAGGAACGCAAGGAGCGCATACATGACGGAATCCGCAAGAATCGGGAAAGCGGCGGTGTAATTATAATACCGCCACCCCCAGCCGTACAAGCGCAAGGGCAGACTCCCCGAAAAATGCGTGTTGCAGCTTATGTCCGTGTCAGCACACAGGAAGAACAGCAAGTAGGCAGTTTTGAGATGCAAATTGTCTATTTCAAATCCAAAATTGAGAGCAATCCCGATTGGGAGTTAGTAAAAATCTATCAAGATTACGGCGTAAGCGGCACTTCCACGAACAAGCGGCAGGGATTTAAGGACATGATTGATGACGCAAAAGCAGGCAAGATTGACCTAATTTTGACAAAGGGCATAAATCGCTTTGGTAGAAATACGGTTGATATTTTGAACAATTTGCGTACTCTGAACGCCTTGACTCCACCTGTCCCGGTGCGATTTGAAAGCGAAGGGCTGTCCTCTATCGGGGATGGCAGCAACAATCTACTGATAGCGGTCTTGTCAGCACTTGCAGAATTGGAATCACAGCAAAAGAGCGAAGCCATCAAAAACGGTATTCGCTGGCGCATGGCAGAGGGTATCTACCAATTCTCGGTGATAAACACGCTTGGCTACTATTGGGACCACTTCGGACGATTGCTGATCGAGCCAACAGAAGCAAAGATTGTTGAGTACATCTACGAAAGCTGTTTGGAAGGTGCAACCCCCGCAGAAATTGCCGCCGCGCTGACCGAGCAAGGCATCAAATCGCCTAAAGGGAAAGATTTTTGGCGGGCTGCTACTATTCGCGGTATTCTCCGGAACGAGAAATATTGCGGGGACGCACTCATGCAGAAAACTTGTACGATTGATTTTCGGGAGCATAAGTCAGTGAAAAACACTATGCTCAACAAGTATTTCAAAGAGGAACACCACACAGCAATCATAAAAAAATCCGATTGGCAGAAGGTGCAACAGATTTTAGATGAAAAGCCACTACCCGGCAAATCGTCAAGGCTACACGCTATGCCAAAGCGGTTCACGGTCACACGTTCTAAAGACAAGTATTTCAGAGGGTATATCATTTTAGACCCGCGCTGGACAGCTTCGGAACGCCGCGAACTGCTGAAAGAGCTGAAAAATCTCTAATACCGAAAGGAAAATCCATTATGAAATTTGATTTTAACGCACTGAACTTTGAGATCCTTGATGCGAACACCAACGCATACCCCGACATTTTCATTAACCAGAACGGTGTCACCTTTACGAAAAAGGTACTTGATGACCTGAACTATCCTGCTTTTGTCCTGTGCCAGCTTGACGCAAAAAACAAGGTTTTTGCGGTTCGTATGTGTAAGAGTAGTGAGCAGAGGGGCTACAAGTTCTCCAAGCCGAAGGGTGAGCAGAAGGCCACGGTCAGCATCACCAACAAGAATCTGGTTGACCCCATTCGTGCCGCTATGGAGGGCGTTTGGCAAAGCGATAAACGCTATCGTGTGCGTGGCTTTTGGGTCGCAGACGCAAAAACGATGTGTTTTGACCTCTCCGAGGGTGTGCAGGAGGATTATAGAAATGCCGCCAGCGATAATGAAAGCGAGGAATAAATCGGTGAACGGATTGTTCACCGTCTGAACTTCCGAATGACAGTGGGGCAAGCTCATTATGGGCTTGCCCCTTGCTTAAATAAAGGCGGGTATTTGCAGATTGTAACGCACAAGGGGCAGATAAGTGAAATGTAGGGTGGTAATATGGCAGAGAAAAATAAACGGCGCACAAGCGATAATATCCCCGATATTTGCCCCGAAGGACAACAAAAAAACAGGCGTGGGAGTTGTTAGCGTCCCACACCTGTTGGAAAACTGATTTGTAGCAGCGGCGTACCTATATCCCTCGTGTAAGTTTTCTCTACGCCATTTTTACGCCATTTTCGTATAGAGTAGCATAGGAAAACATGAAGTTATATATGGTTGGTTTGTTCCAAAATCCGCTTCAAATCAAGTAATATTCGTATTTATTGAGGATTATTGAGATATAAAATCAGGTAGCGGTCCTCCGATACCTAATTTCATTTTATCTTTTACCTGTCCGAAAACCCTTGATTTATCGGGGCTTTCGCCTTTCTTTAGATTTCTTGTACGCCCTTTTTACGCCCTTTTTTGTAACTGGTGGCGTAGCCTGTTGAAATTGGCGTATGGCATTTACCAGTGACTCGTCCGTAACATGGACGTATCTGTCCATAGTTGTTTTAATGCTTGCGTGTCCTAATAGCTGTTGCAGCACTTTAGGCTGTACGCCACGCTCAATCGCGCGTGTAGCATAAATATGTCGTAAGGCGTGCATACAAAAGCGTTTGATACCCGCTTCATCACACAATTTTTATAAGTGTGTGTCATAAGAACTGTTTTTTGCAGGTTCACCAGTACGCCAGTTGACAAACACTAAATCGTGCATAATAAGACATTTCTTTTCGCCTGTCCTGCTGTCTATATACCCTAAAATCTGCGATAGCGTTTCAGGCTTTTTTCGGCTGTCCTTTTCATCATAACAGCTTTTAAGAATAGAATATGCTTTGTCAGTAAGCGGAATGGTGCGATAACTTTTCTGTGTCTTAGGTGGTCCTGCTCGCCAATACCCTTGACTGTGCCGATACTCTAAACTCTTGCTGACAGTCAACGTGCGCTTTTTCCAATCAATAGAGTCCCATGTTAAACCAATCAATTCTGCCGTTCTCAATCCTGTTTCCAAGAGCAACGCATATTGTCGGTAATTATGTGACCGCGCCGCTGCTTCAAGAAATTTCTCTTGTTCATCAACAGTCAAGTATTTAATATCGTCTACCGCCCGAACAGGTTTCGTATAGCGTACACCGTTCATAGGGTGTTTGGCGATAATGTCATTCATAACTGCTGATTTTAACATGGTTCCCATTGTGATATAAGCCTGACGAATGGTTGAGCCTGCATAGGTGGTTTCCATTCGGTTAAGAACAGCTTTACAGTGCATAGGCTTTACATCAGCTATACACATAGCCCCGATTACTGGCTGAATATTCCATCTGTAACGTTCTTGATAATTCCGTTTTGTGTTCGGTGCAAGGTCGCAAACAATATTTTCAATCCAGTATTCAAACCACTTATCTACTGTCATATCGGGAGAAGTGGCAATAAGATTATGCCGTTCTTCATATCTTGCGTCAGCAAGCCAGTTTTTCGCTTCCGGCAATGTTTCAAAGTATTTCTCTTTACGTTTGCCGTTTTTTGCGTAGTATCTTGCGGAGTATAAACCGTCCTTTCTTTGGTAAATGCTTTTGCCGCACTCTTTACTTTTTAGATTTTTGCCCATTTAGCGGACTCCTTTCTTATCTCAAAAAAAGAGTCCAACGCAACTATATATTATAGCATAAGGACTCTGCTTTTTCAATCTCAACAGGAATTTTTTGTAGCGGTTGTTGGTAGAAGTTCTATATAATTAGCTCTCGTCGGATATATTCTTCAAATTCACGTCGCTTTACTAACTTCCGTGTTCCTACAAAAAGTACAAACGGGCAATTAGGTTGCTTTAACAGGGTGTCTATTTATTTATACCGATATTGCTGTACTCCGCAGCTTCTTTTATTGTTAATGTCAGTTTAAGGTGGATAGGTACACGCACCTTGTTTTCCATACATAACGGCAACTCATTTTCTTCGCTGCCATTGATTGACACTCCTTTATATTGCAAATTGCAAGGGGTGTTTCGTTCTTTATCATTCATAGGATTTTTCCTCTTTCAAATTTTTATAAAAAAGAGCTTTAATCAGACGATTGTTAGCTGCAATCTCACGGGAGTTTCACCCCTGCGCGGTTCTCGCGCAGCCCTACCCATTGCCTGCGACGCTTTGAACGCTCGGACTATGGCTATAAGGGAGTATCATTATGTATCTTGCGTGTCGTCGCCCATAAGCTGCTATCACAGAGAGCTTGTTGCCTGAAAAAGCTATTCGGTTGTCAAGGAACACCGTGCCGCCGGGGTCAAACTGTTACCGGCTCCGGCACGAGAAGGGCTGTCTGGTTTGGAAGCCCCTCATTTTACAACGGACATTTTCTCAGCAAAAAGCAGGGGGTGTATTTGTAAACATTTTGCGAACAGGCTGCCGTCGCCCGCCGTTCGTCGCTGCAACTCTTTCTGCTTTTACGGTATCGCGGCAGCGATGGGATTGCGACATACCAACGGTAACATTGGCGTTACCATTAGTAAGATTCGACCAGAGTGTTTTTCTTTCTCCCTCCCCTTACTACAATTTCAAAATCGCGTTTTGGCCAGTTCAGCAAATAAGGCATTTGAGATAATCCGTCCTGCCCGCCGTTCACCACTAATACGGTCTGACTTGGGCGATTTGGCAAGGCCGGACACAAAAAATTGGACAAGACTTTCGCCTTGCCCAATCTGCACAAGCAATCTCCTCATCTTTATTCAATCTTAATACGTCTTAAATGTCCCTTATCCGCTCTTAAAATCTCTGACTGTATAATAATTATAGTATCAATGCTGATAAGGAGCTGCCTTTATGCCGGAAAAGATTATTCGTCGGAAGCGCCGCCTTTCGTCTTTTCAAATTATCATATTAGGTTTTGCCGGGGTCATTCTGCTCGGAGCGCTGCTGCTGATGCTGCCGATCTCTACGAATGGAAGGAATGTTACTCCATTCAATAAAACTCTGTTTACCGCGACCTCTGCCGTCTGCGTGACGGGGCTTGTGGTGCAGGATACAGGCAGCTACTGGTCAACCTTTGGGCAGGCGGTTATTCTGGCGCTGATCCAAATTGGTGGTCTTGGTGTCGTAACCGTAGCAGCGTCGTTTGCACTGTTGTCCGGGCGAAGAATCTCTCTGATGCAGCGCAGCACCATGCAGGATGCAATTTCAGCACCAAAGGTCGGCGGAATCGTCCGTCTGACACGCTTCATCCTGCGAGGGACGTTTCTAATTGAGCTGCTGGGGGCGCTTGCCGTGCTGCCGGTATTCTGCCGGGACTATGGATGGCGCGGCGTCTGGATGGCGGTATTTCATTCCATATCTGCTTTTTGCAACGCCGGGTTTGATATTCTTGGGACAGAAAGCAACCGCTATCCATCTCTTACCGGCTATGCGGACAGCCCGGTAATCAATATCACGATTATGCTGCTGATCGTGATTGGCGGCATTGGATTTCTGACGTGGGATGACATCTTCGAAAACAAGTGGCGGTTTCATCGCTACCGAATGCAGAGCAAGGTGATTCTCGTCACGACAGGTCTTTTGATTTTTCTGCCTGCTGTGTTTTTCTTCTTTTCAGACTTTTCCGCGCTTCCCGCCGGAAACCGGCTGCTGGCATCCTTTTTTCAGTCCGTCACACCGAGGACAGCGGGTTTCAACACGGTAAATCTATCCGCGATGTCCGGTGCGTCGCAGGGCGTGATGATTCTTCTTATGCTCATTGGCGGCTCTCCGGGGTCTACAGCGGGCGGTATGAAGACAACGACATTGGCAGTCCTGCTTGCTAATGCCGCCGCAACCTTCCGTCAGCGCGATAGTGCCCAATTTTTTGGACGCAGAGTCGATTGCAGCGCCGTCAAGACCGCCGCGACCATTCTGACGATGTATCTGGTGCTGTTCTTTGGCGGTGCGGTCTTTATCAGCGCATACGAGAATCTTCCGCTGTCTGCCTGCCTGTATGAAACGGCATCGGCGGTCGGGACTGTGGGATTGACACTTGGTATTACACCGCAGCTGCGCATTCCATCGCAAATGGTGCTGATCTTGCTCATGTATCTGGGCAGAGTCGGCGGTCTTACCCTCATTTATGCGGCACTTTCCAGCAAAAAAGTGGGGAATGCAAGGCTGCCGCAGGAAAAAATAACGATTGGATAAGGAGCCTTTTCACATGAAAAACATTCTATTGATCGGCGTAGGTCGCTTCGGGCGGCATATCGCCGTGCAGCTTTCTCAGTTGGGGCATCAGGTCATGGCGGTCGATACAAACGAGGAACGGATCAATGATGTGCTTCCATATGTCACCAACGCGCAAATTGGAGACAGCACAAGCGCAGAATTTCTTCGCTCCCTTGGCATCGGAAATTTTGATGTCTGCATCGTGACCATTGGCGGCAGCTTTCAGAACTCGCTGGAAACGACGTCACTGTTGAAGGAGCTGGGCGCAAAGTGTGTGGTGTCGCGTGCCGAGCGTGATGTACAGGCAAAGTTTCTGCTTCGCAACGGAGCCGACCATGTGGTCTACCCGGAAAAACAGGTGGCAAAATGGGCGGCGATCCGATATACTGCCGATCATATTTTCGACTACATAGAAATCGACGAGCAGCACGCCATTTTTGAAGTAGAAGTTCCGAAGGGGTGGATCGGCAAAAGCGTTGGCGAGCTGGATATTCGCAGGAAGTATGGCATTAACATTCTCGGCATCAAACGTTCGGGGGAAACCGACGTATCCATTACGCCGGATACGGTGCTGTCCGGGGAAACAACGATTTTAGCGTTGGGCGAATACAAAGCGCTGCAAAAGTGTTTCCGAATCTGAACGGACGGTGAGCGTATGTGGAAGATGTTGTTTTGATCGTTGGAACAGCCATGGTATTTCTGTTTGGCTGGTTTCTGATGAAACGTCTGGATCAATTTCTGGCGGAAAATCAGAAACGAATCGAGGAAGAGACCGTACAGCAGCAGAAGCCCTGCTTGCGTCTGAACGGAGATATTTCTCCCGACGAGATGGATGAAGCGCTTTCCCTGTTTCGCAGCAGTCATGCCCATGTAGAAATCGTGATCTATGATTCAGAGCAAATTTCATTTCCAAACAACGAATCCGATTGGGCGCAGTAGAAACCTTCACATCTTGGTGCTATAATATCGTTTAAGAGGGGTGGTGAAAATGTGCAGAACAAAGGAAGCGAACTGCCAAAAGAGCATATTCTTGTGTGCCTGTCCTCGTCTCCATCCAATGAACGCATTGTACGAATGGCAGAGAAAATGGCGCAGGCGTTTTGCGGAAGTCTTACCGCACTCTACGTGCAGACACCCGGAGACGCTGACATGAATGCGGAAGATACAGCTCGATTGCAGGCAAATATGCGCCTTGCGCAGCAGTTCGGCGCAGAGATCATCACAACGCATGGAGAAGACGTAGCCACACAGATCGCGGAATATGCGCGGCTCTCCGATGTGACCAAAATCGTGATCGGGCGAAGCGGCGTGCAGCGGCGGCATTTTTGGAGCGAACCGACACTGACAGAACGGCTCATTACGCTTACGCCTGAGGTGGACATTCACATCATTCCGGACGCAGAGGTCTACAAAAGCCATCGCAAGAAACGGCTTTCCGCCGTTCGCCCGGCGCTTCCGACCGCCCGGGAACTGTTTCTGACTGCCGCGATTCTAGCAGCCGCGACGATCATCGGGTGGCTGTTTCTGCGGCTTGGCTTTGCGGACGCCAATATCATCATGGTTTACCTGCTGGGCGTGCTTCTGACCTCCGCTTTTACCAGCGGATATATCTGCGGCGTGTTGTCCGCTTTTTTAAGCGTCATTCTGTTTAATTATTTTCTGACAGAACCACGCCTGTCTTTGGCAGCATACGGCGGCAAATACCCAATAACCTTTGCCGTCATGTTCACGGCTGCGCTTTTGACAGGTACGCTTGCAGCCAAGCTCAAAGCCCACGCACAGTTGTCCGCGCGGGATGCTTATCGTACAAAGCTGCTTTTTGATATGAACAGGCAGCTTCAAAAGGCGGAAACGCCGGATGAGGTTTACCAGATGACCGCAATGCAGATACAAAAGCTCATGCAGCGGGACGTTTTGATTTATCCGATGCAGAGCGGCGTACTGTCCCAAGGGATCATTTACCCGGCTGACGGAAGCAGACCATACAGCGTCCCAGACACAGACCGGGAGCAGGATGTGATTCGCTGGGTCTGGCAAAACCGCAAGCGTGCTGGCGCAACGACGCAAAACTTTCCAAAGGCAAAACGGCTGTATCTTGCCATTCGTACCGGGCAGCAGATTTACGGTGTTGTCGGGATTCCGATGGAGAAGCAAACGCAGCCTGACGCATTTACATCCAGCGTGCTGTTTTCCATTCTCGGCGAGTGCGCTCTGGCGCTGGAAAGCCTACGCAACGCCGAAGAAAAGGAAAAAGCCGCCGTCCTTGCAAAGAACGAACAGCTTCGTGCAAACCTTCTGCGTTCAATTTCCCATGACCTTAGGACCCCGCTGACCTCCATTTCCGGCAACGCCGATACGCTGCTGCACAGCTATGCCATGCTGGATGAACAAACGCGGAAACAGATTTTTACGGACATTTATGACGATGCGCAATGGCTGACCGGACTGGTTGAGAACTTGCTTTCCATTACGAAAATCGCGGACGGCAGCGTCAAGCTGCGCCTTTCCGATCAGGTCGTGGACGATATTGTGTCGGAAGCGCTCCGGCATATCGACCGAAAGTCGGCAGAGCATCACATTACAGTGGATTGCGGAGACGTGCCGCTGCTGGTGCGGGTGGACGCAGGACTCATCGTGCAGGTGCTTATCAATCTGGTGAACAATGCAGTCAAATATACTCCGGCTGGCTCGAACATCCGAATCACGGCAATCCAGCGGGGAAATGCAGCAGAAATCTGCGTCAGCGACAACGGTCCCGGCATCCCGGATGAACTGAAGGAACGTGTTTTTGAAATGTTTTTTACCGGGGGCAATCCGATTGGCGACAGCCGCCGAAGTCTTGGGCTTGGGCTTACGCTCTGCCAAGCCATCATCCATGCACATCACGGTGAAATGACGCTGAAAGGCAATTCGCCGCATGGCTGCATCTTTTCCTTTACAGTACCGCTCAGTGAGGTGAACCTAAATGAATAAGCCACTCGTCCTCGTTGTAGAAGATGATACGCCGGTGCGCAATCTGATCACAACAACGCTGAAAACCCATGAATACAGGTATCTTTCTGCGCAAAACGGCGCAAGCGCCGTGATGGAGGCGCTGTCTCACAACCCGGATATTGTGCTGCTTGATCTGGGACTTCCCGATATGGACGGCGTGGAGATCATCCGAAAAATCCGTTCGTGGTCAAATGTGCCGATCATTGTGATCAGCGCCAGAACAGAGGATTCTGATAAAATCGGGGCGCTGGATGCCGGGGCAGATGATTATCTAACGAAGCCTTTTTCCGTGGACGAACTGCTGGCGCGGCTGCGGGTGACGCAGCGGAGACTGTCACTGATGAAAACAGATGCGGCGCAGAATTCTCCGATTTTTACAGACGGTGCGCTGAAAATCGACTATGCGGCAGGCTGCGCATATCTTGATGGTGCAGAACTGCACTTGACACCCATCGAGTACAAGCTGCTGTGTCTGCTCTCCAAAAATGTGGGCAAGGTTCTGACCCACACCTACATCACGCGGCAGATTTGGGGCAGCAGCTGGGAAAATGATATTGCTTCTCTGCGGGTGTTCATGGCGACCCTGCGCAAAAAGCTGGAACGCGGAAAAGACGGGCAGCAATACATACAAACGCACATCGGAATCGGCTATCGGATGCTCCGCGTCGAATAGCAGGGAGGCTTTCAAAAAATCTATGAATCATTATGCTGTTGAAAACCTGTTTGGCATAGAAGGGCTGAACATCGCATGGTACGGTATCATCATCACATTCGGCATGATCCTCGGATTTATGCTAGCACTTCGCCGGTGCAAAAAAACCGGAGTTGAACCGGATCACTTATATAATCGCGTGCTTTGGCTGATTCCCGTGTGTATTCTCTGTGCCAGAGCATACTATGTGCTTTTTGAGTGGGAGCAGTACAAGGATAACCTTCTCTCCGTTTTTCAAATCAATAAGGGCGGGCTTGCCATTTATGGAGGCGTCCTCGGCGGTGTTGCTGTTGTACTGATTTACTGCAAGGTCAAAAAGCTTTCCTTCTGGTCGCTTGCAGATACGCTGATTCCCAGCCTTGTTCTTGGACAAGCCATCGGGCGTTGGGGGAATTTTGTGAATCAGGAGGCTTACGGAAATCTGATCACAAATCCAGATCTCCAATTCTTTCCGTATGGTGTTTACATAGAGGAACTCGGGCAGTGGCACCAGGCGACGTTCTTCTACGAATCTGCACTGAATACACTGCTGCTGATTGTCATGCTGATCTCCTATCCGCATTTCAGAAAAAAGGGATATCTGCTTCCGTTTTACATGATCGGCTATGGCGTGATACGCTGCTTTGTAGAGGGACTTCGTACTGACAGTCTCTATCTGATGCCAGGTGTCCGCGTGTCGCAGGTGTTGTCTGGCTGCCTGGTTCTATTGGGTGTTTTACTTGTAGGTATTATTCGCAGAAGGCAGGATATACAAGCATGAAACTAATTTGCTCTTTATTTATCACATTCTTAAAAATCGGTGCGTTCACCTTTGGCGGCGGATACGCTATGATTGCGCTGCTTGAAAATGAGTTCGTTGAAAAGAAAAAATGGCTTGAAAAAAGCGAGTTTCTGGACATGGTTGCGGTAGCCGAATCCACGCCAGGACCAGTCGCCATCAACAGTGCGACTTACATTGGTTACAAAATTGCAGGATTTGCGGGTGCAGCCATGTCCACACTTGCTGTCTGCATTCCATCTTTCTTTGTAATTTATAGTATCTCGCTGTTCTTTGATCAGTTTCTCAGTTTGCGCTGGGTTTCCTGCGCATTCCGCGGGATTCAGGTATGTGTGATCTATCTGATCCTTACCGCAGGGCTGAAAATGCTTAAAAGTATTGACAAAAACACACTAAACTTGACACTTCTCACGTTGGTCATGGCTTCCATGCTCTGCTGCTCGATCACAGCAGTTTCGTTTTCCTCTGTGTTTTACATCCTGATCTGCGGCGCGGTCGGGCTTGTTGTTTTCTTTCTGCGAAAAATCCGGAAAGGACATGGGAAAACGTCATGATATACCTGCGTCTCTTTCTGAACTTTTTGATGATCGGTGTCTTGTCTTTCGGCGGCGGCTACGGAATGGTTTCGCTGGTACGCGAAACGGTGCTTTCCAACGGCTGGCTGACAGAGAACGAGTTTCTGAATTTTATTGCCGTATCTGAATCCACACCGGGACCCCTTGCCGTGAATATGGCAACCTTTATCGGCTCAACACAGGGCGGAATCCTCGGTTCATTTGTTGCAACGCTGGGCGTGGTGTTGCCGTCATTTTTGATTATTCTCTTAATTGCATCCGCACTAAAGAATCTGATGAAATATGCACCCGTCAACGCCTTTTTATCGGGAGTTCGTCCGTGCGTTGTAGCGATGATCCTTGCGACCGCGCTCAGCATGGCGCTGTCTACGCTGTTTGGCCTCACAGATTTACAGGCCGGATTTGTGCCCGATTTGCGCTCTATCGCAGTATTTGCCATGCTCGGAGCAACGCATCTGATTTGTAAAAAAATCAGAAAAACAGTTCCATCGCCAATTCTGATGATCCTGTTTTCGGCAGGCCTCGGAATCTTGTTTTGGTGCATATTCTAACATGGCGATTGATTTTATTTCCAACTTCAATAGCAATTCCTGCTGAACCGCGCTTATTTCATTGCGTATAATTTCGAGCGACGTCGCCATTCATTCATGATGCTGCTCCGCACTTCGGCCATAGCCGTTGTTTGCTGTTCTGGTCTGCTGCTCATTCCAAACGGCTTTGAGCTGCTGAATAAACTCGTCCTCGTTTTCAAGGACATATTTGCTTACAGCCTGAATTGCCTGTAAAATTGCCGCTTCCAGAACCGATGTTTTTACATAGTGAGAAACACATTCTCCGCTCTTACTCCGATAATTGCCGCATTGAAAAGCGGAATCTGAATCATAGTGCTTTTCGCTATGATTTGCTTCGGGGCTGATAAATCCCATTCTTGCGCCGCAGTCAGCACAATACACCAAGCCGGACAGACGGTGGGAGTAGGTGCCATTCGTAACTCTCGGCTTTTTCTTCGAGCGTATCTTTCTGGCAATATCCCATGTGTCTTGGTCGATGATGGCTTCATGCGTATCGGGGAAAATCATCAGCTCGTCCGGCGTTGCGGCTCTGCGCTGCTTGGTCTTGAAGTTCTCGCAGATGGATTTGCCCAACACAGTATGACCGAGATATTCCTGCCTGTCGAGGATGTAGCCAACGGTGGTTGCGCTCCATCGGTAGGGGTCTGCCACATTCTTGTGCCTACAATTCTTCGGCTGATTTAAGGCTGCATAAGCGGAGGGAATCAGCACCTTCTCCGCTGTCAGCATTTCCGCAATGGCGGTGGTGCTGTTGCCCTGACAAACCAGACGGAAGATTTTCCTGACAACCTCTGCGGCTGGCTCGTCCACGATGAGGGTCTGCTTATCGCCCGGCTTCCTCTTGTAACCATACGGGATAGAGCTGCTGCATCGCATTCCGTCTTTCATTCTGGACTTGAAGATTGCCTTGATTTTGTTGCTGGTGTCCTTGGCATACCACTCGTTCATGATGTTCAAGAACGGCGTGAAGTCATTGTCCTGCGGGGTAGCACTGTCCACATTGTTGTTGATGGCTATGAACCGAACGCCCTTTTTCGGGAAAAGGATTTCTGTGTAGTAGCCAACTTGCAGGTAATTTCTAGCAAAACGACTGAGATCCTTTACCACAAGGGTCTCCACTCGTCCGGCTTCGACTTCTTCCAGCAGAGCGGCAAAACCGGGACGATTAAATATCAGGGTGGGATAACGATACTCCCACAAAGTCAGTAAAATCAATGGTTTGCGACAGCAGACGAGCGAATATGTAATGGGAAAAGCTGAATATAGCACAGCTCAGAAGGGCGCTGATACGAAAAATCAGCGCCCTTTTCCTATACCCACCCGAAAAATGTATCAATTAGGGTGCGAAAGCCTCTGTTTTTTTCTCTCAGAGCGCCGCTTAAAGGGCGGCGTGGGTGTTTTCCCATGGGAAGCGTCCGAGAGGCAGGACAGGGGCTTTTTTGCGCCAAAATCAACACTTTTCAAAACCAGAGAAAGGAGGCGCCGGATATGGCAGTTTTCCGCATCGAAAAGACCAGAGATTAACTGATTCTGCAAAGAATACGGATACAGGCGATGTAGATGAAAATATGCCGCAGCGTCCTGCTGCGGCATATTTTCGTATCCGGCCTGTTTTGTGCGAAAGGAGCTCTGTTATGAAAAAAGTATTTGTGTTCCCCTCCAGCTTCGGAAAGTTTTCGGATGAGCCGGAGCGTATTTTGCGGGAGGCCGGTCTGGAGGTCACGAAATTTTTCAAGGCCGGTATGACCGAAGACGAAGTGATCGAGAAGCTGCAGGGATACGACGCAGTGATTCTTGGTATCGAGCCTATGACCGCCCGGGTCATGGAGGCTTGCCCGCAGCTGAAGATCGTGTCCCGCTACGGTGTGGGCATGGACAATGTGGACCAGGAGGCGGCGCGCCGTCTGGGTATCCGCACGTTCAATACGCCCGGTGCAAACTCCGACGCGGTGGCGGACTATACCTTTGGCATGATGCTGGATCTGGCCCGCTCCATCTCCGTGACCGACCGGGACCTGAAGGCCGGTCAGGTGAAAAAACATCTCGGCTATCCCGTGTATGGCCGGACGCTTGGCATTATTGGTCTGGGCGCGATCGGCAAGGGCATGGCGCGGCGCGCGCTGGGCTTTGGTATGAAGGTTATGGCCTATGATGTATTCTGGGATGAGGCGTTTGCCAAGGAGCACGGCGTGCAGCGCGCAGAACTCGAGGAGATCTATAAAGAGGCGGATTTCATCACACTGCACTGCGGCCTCAACGAGCAGACCCGCAACATGATCGGCGCGGAGCAGCTGCGCATGATGAAGTCGTCGGCCTTCCTCATCAACAATGCCCGCGGCGGTCTGGTGGACGAGGCCGCGCTGAACGAGGCGCTGCGCAGCGGGGAGATTGCCGGCGCTGGCATTGACGCGTTTGTCACGGAGCCGCCCATCGGCTCACCGCTGCTGGAGCTGGAGCATGTGATTGCAGCGCCGCATGTGGTCGGCAGCTCCATGGATTCCATCAACAACATGGGCATCTTCTCGGCGCGCAATGTCGTGAAGGGATTTGCTGAACTGGAAGAAAAGCAGGCGTAAAACGCGCCTTGCGGCACGGAAATCATACGATAGAAAAAACCCGGGATCGCATCGTTGGATGGGATTCCGGGCTTTTTGCTGCACGGATTGCGGCTCACAAAGAATGCCGAACACTTGCCTGCATGACGGCGATTTTTGGGGCATACTAAAAGAAAATACGCGCAGGCTGCCGGGAACGTTGAAGCGGGGGTTGACAAATGGGGCGGAAGCCTTCAAAATGGGATACCGGAAACGGCAGGGAATGCCGGAAGGCAAAGGACAAAACGGCAAAGGTAAGGAGAAGCATGATGGATTACGCGAAGGAATCTCTTCGGCTGCATGCCGAGTGGAAGGGTAAAATTGAAGTAAAAGCGACAGTTCCGGTCGAGACGAAGGACGATCTGAGCCTCGCCTATACGCCGGGCGTGGCGCAGCCGTGCTTGGAGATTCAAAAAGATGTTAGCAAGAGCTATGAATTCACGCGCCGCTGGAACCTCTGCGCGGTCATCACCGACGGCTCTGCCGTTCTCGGCCTTGGCGACATCGGACCCGAGGCGGGCATGCCGGTCATGGAGGGTAAGTGCGTGCTTTTCAAGAGCTTCGGCGACGTGGACGCGTTTCCGCTTTGCGTCAAGACGCACGACGTGGACGAATTCGTGAACGCCGTGTACCTGATCTCCGGCTCGTTCGGCGGCATCAACTTAGAGGATATTTCTGCGCCCAGATGCTTTGAAATTGAGCGGAAATTAAAGGAAAAGTGCGACATTCCCATCTTCCACGACGACCAGCACGGCACGGCGGTCATTACGCTGGCGGGTCTGACGAATGCCCTCAAGGTCGTCGGCAAGAAGAAAGAGGACGTGAAGGTTGTGACCTCCGGCGCGGGCGCGGCGGCGATTTCGATCGTGAAGCTGCTTCTTTCCGCAGGCTTCCAGAACGTCACAATGTGCGACCGCAAGGGCGCGATTTACAAGGGAAGAGACGGCCTCAATTGGATCAAAGAAGAGATGGCCGAGGTCACGAACCTTGATAGGAAATCCGGCTCTCTTGCCGATATGCTGGTCGGCGCCGACGTGTTCATCGGCGTTTCCGCGCCCGGAACGGTGACGACCGAGATGGTCCGGACGATGAACAAGGACGCGATCATCTTCGCCTGCGCGAACCCGACGCCGGAAATTTTCCCGGAGGACGCCAAAGCAGGCGGTGCGGCGGTTATCTCGACCGGCCGGAGCGACTTCCCGAACCAGATCAATAACGTCCTCGCGTTCCCCGGCATTTTCCGGGGTGCGTTCGATGTGCGCGCATCGGATATCAACGAGGAGATGAAGATGGCGGCAGCAAAGGCGCTGGCAGAGCTGATTTCAGACGACGAGCTGTCGGCAGAGTATATTATCCCCAAGGCGTTTGACAAGCGCGTAGGCCCGGCGGTTGCGAAGGCGGTCGCTGAGGCGGCAAGAAAATCCGGCGTGGCTAGACTGTGAGATACGTGAATTTTTTCGGGGCAGAATCGAAATGCGGTTCTGCCCCGCATTTTACAGCAATGGCTTTCTTTTTGAGCGGGAGCGTAGTAGAATGGTGGAAAATAACAGGAAAGAGGGGACGCGCGATGCGGGTCATCGATCTGACGCACACGATCAAAGCGGATATGCCGGTCTATCCGGGGACGGGCACACCGAAGCTGGAACCGGCAAACACGTATGAGGAAAATGGATTTCAGGAGACACTGGTTTCTTTTTACTCGCACACCGGTACACACATGGACCCGCCGGCCCACCTGTTCGCGGGAAGAACGACGCTCGATGCGTTTCCGGCGAGCCAGTTTCTTGGCCGCGCGCTCGTGATCGACTGCACGCACTTACGTGAGGGCGAGGCGATCACAATGAAGGAACTCCGGAAATACGGCGGGGCAGAGGACACGGTCGACTTTCTGCTGTTTTATCTCGGCTGGGACGCGCGGTGGGGGAAAGACTCGTATTTTGGCGATTATCCGTGCATCGATGAAGAGGTCCTGCGGCACATTCTGGACGGAAGCTATAAGGGCATCGGCTTCGATGTGATCGGGCTGGACCCGATTGCGGACGAAAACCTTCCGCGGCACAAGGCGCTGTTCCGGGAAAAGGACATTGTGAACATCGAAAATCTCAAAAACCTCGGCCAGTGCGGCACGGAGCCCTTCTGGTTCGCGTGCCTGCCGATGAAGATCGAGGGAAGTGACGGCGCGCCGGTGCGGGCGATCGCGTGGTTCGAGGACTAAGACGGATTTTGAGGAAAGGCGGGTGAGGCGCGGTGCTGCGGATGGAAATCGCGCTGTTTCTGGTGTTGGGCGTTGTGGCGTACATGTATGATTCTGCCGAACGGACACGGACGGCGCTGCATCGGACGTTTTCCGCGCTGCTGGCGGCGACGCTGGTGCATCTGGCGCTTGATGCGCTGACGCTTTACACGGTGAACCATCTGGATAGCGTCCCGAAGTGGCTGAACGACGGCCTGCACCGGCTGTTCGTGGGAACGATGGTGCTCGTCGTATACCTGTTTTATCAGTACATCGCGATTCTGGTCGAAGAGGAGAGCGGAAAGCCGCGGAAGCTCGATCTGGCGGCGCGGGTGTATCTGGCAATCGCGGAGGCGGGCGTTCTGGTGCTGCCGGTGCACTATGCCGTCACGCCGCTGGGAAACTACTCCGATGGGATCCATGCCAACGTGTGCTATGTGAGCGTTGGCGTGTACCTTCTTTTATGCGCGGGGCTGCTTTTTGGAAACTGGAAGAACCTGAACCGGAAAAAGCGCTTTGCCATCGGCGCGGCGCTTGTGATCGAGCTGAGCGTGAGCGTTTTGCAGGGGCTCCATCCGACGTGGCTCATCAGCTCCATGGGCATTACGCTCATGACGCTGGCCTTTTATCTGACGCTCGAGAACCCCGACATTCTGCGCTCCGAGCTCACGGAGCAGAAGATGTCGATGCTGTATCTCAAAAGTCAGGTGAACCCGCACTTTCTCTATAATACCTTGGACACCATTCGCATTCAGGCGCAGCTGAACGGCGACGAACAGGTGGCCTCGCTTCTCATGCGGCTGGTGAGCTTTTTCCGAAGAAGCGTGAAGGTGGACCGGCCGCAGGTGCGGCTGGAGGATGAGCTGGAGCTGATCGACGCGTACCTGGATTTGATGTGCATGCGTTATCCGGCGCTCGACTGCGCGATCGACGTTGCGCCGGAGCTGCTGAACGCGCAGGTGCCGAACTTCATTTTGCAGCCGCTGGTCGAAAACAGCCTGCTGCATGGCCTCAAAGGCAAGGGCTACCGGGGAACGCTTCGGGTTTCGGCAGAAAAGCAGGGCGAGATTCTGGAGATTCTCATGGCGGACTCCGGCACGGGCTTTGCGGCAGAGAAAAAGCAGGAAATGGACGAGATGCTGTTGCACTATGATACGTGGGAGCCGAAGCTCACGGGAAACAGCATCGGTGTTCTGAACGTGCAGAAGCGCATCAAGCTGCTGTGCGGGAAGGGCTATGGACTGCGCTACGAAGAAAACGGGCTTGGCGGCGTGACGGCGCGGCTCAGCTTGCCATGGAGGGAGGAAGAAGCATGAAGCTGCTGCGTGTTTTGCTGGTAGACGATGAGATCATGATCCGCGAGGGCTTCAAGCGGCTTTTTGACTGGCAGGCGCACGGGTGCGAGGTGGTAGGAGAGGCCGCCGACGGTGTACAGGCGCTGAGCCAGATGGAAGAGCTGAAGCCGGATATCGTCGTGATGGACATCAACATTCCTCTCATGAACGGGCTCAAGGTGATCAGCCTCTAGCGGATGCGCAATGAAACGACCGCGTTTGTGATCGTCTCCGGCTACGATGATTTTTCCTACTGCCGGGAGGCTTTGAAGCTGCAAATCACGGACTATCTGTTAAAGCCCGTCGACTACGAGGAGTTTGGCGCGTGCATCGACCATCTGCGTATTGCGCTTTTTGAAAAGGGGGCGGCGCGCGCGGACGCAATCGGCGAGGGGGAAAAGACCATCTGGAGCCTCACGCGGTATTTGCAGGAGCATTTGAGTGAGGAGATCAGCCTCAATCTGCTGGCAGACGTGTTCCATCTGAACCCGCAGTATATCGGCCAGCTTTTCAAAAACGAGATCGGTGTGAACTTCCTGAGCTATCTCACGAACATTCGCATGGAGCGGGCGAAGAAGCTGCTCGTCTCCACCGACCTTCCGGTCAGCGAGGTGGCGCAGAGGTCGGGGTACGCGGACTACCGCGTGTTTACAAAGGCCTTTAAAAAGACTGAGGGCGTGACGCCGAGCCAGTACCGGCAGGATTTCTAGCCTCGCTTTCTGACACATTTGCCTGCAAAACCTGTCTATCGTATCGGTGCATTTTTCGGTAGAATATGCGCCATATGATAGATCAGGAGGAACAGGCTTGAGAAGGATGCTGCGAAGACCCTGGAAGGGGCGGATGCTTTGCGGGGTGTGCATGGGACTCGCCGCGCGGTTTACGGTTCCGGTTATGGCGGTACGGCTCGCGTTTGTAGGGCTGTGTCTGGCGCATGGGCTTGGGATTTTTGCGTATGTGATGGCGGCGCTTCTGATTCCGGAGGAGATCCGGTGCTGGAGCGCGGAGGAAGGATTCTACGAAGAATACTGCTGACGCTTTTTTGACAGAGGGAAAAAAGGGGAGAGAAATGCAATATCAGAAGGAAGTTCTATTGAAGGACGGAACGCCGTGTGTTCTGCGCGGTGCGACGGAAAAGGACGCGGCGGAGGTGCTGCGGTGCTTTAGCCTCACGCATGCGGAGACGGATTTTCTGCTGACGTATCCGGAAGAAAATTCGTTTGCCGAGGCGGATGAGGCGAAATTTTTGAAGGCGCGCGAGGAGAGCGAAAACGAGATCGAGATCTGCGCGTTCGTGGACGGAAAGCTTGCTGGGACGGCGGGCATTGAAGCCATCAGCGGCAAGGAAAAAATCCGGCACCGCGCCGAGCTCGGCATTGCCATCGAACGCGAATACTGGGGAAGAGGCATCGGAAAGGCCCTGATGCTTGCCTGCATCGAATGCGCAAAAAAAGCGGGCTATTTGCAGCTGGAGCTGGAGGTCGTCGCGGACAATGCGTCCGCCGTGCGGCTGTATGAATCGGTCGGCTTCCGCGAGTTCGGCCGCAATCCCAGAGGCTTCCGCGCAAAACATGGCTGGCAGGAGCTCGTGCTCATGCGGCTGGAGCTGGACAAATAAAACGAGCGCCCTACCGGAAGGCAGGGCGCTTTTACGCAAAACCTCGTAGAGTTTCGCCATCCGCAGATGGCGAAATAAAATCAAAATGATGTTATCCGGCGGCTTTGCCGACCGTAAACATACCTATCACCTCGCAAGTGTGGAATTTTGCGCCAAAGGCGCAAAATTATGCGCGCAGTCGAGGTGCAATCCTTTTGCCCGAAAAGCGTTAGCTTTTCGGGCAGTGTCTTATGAGCCGATGGAACGGCGGCTGTAGAGTCTGGCGAGGCCGCCCTCGGAGGTTTCGCGGAAAGCGCGGCTCATATTGACGCCGGTTTCGTACATGGTGCGAACGACCATGTCAAATGAAATGGTTCTCGTGCCGACCAGCATGTGGGCAAGGTTCGACGCGTCGATCGCGCGCTTGGCGGCGACGGCGTTTCGCTCGATGCAGGGGATCTGGACGAGGCCGCAGATGGGGTCGCATGTGAGGCCGAGGTGGTGCTCCATGGCGATTTCAGCGGCGTATTCCTGCTCGTCGATCGTAAGGCCCGTGAGCTCTCCCATGGCGGCCGCCGCCATCGAACATGCCGCGCCGATCTCCGCCTGACAGCCGCACTCGGCACCGGAGATGGAGGCGTTGTGCTTGATTAAATTCCCGAAAATACCGGCCACGCCGAGGGCGCGCGCGATTTTATCGTCCGAGAGGCTATATTTATTCTGCATGTAAAGAAGCACGGCCGGAAGCACGCCGCAGCTGCCGCAGGTGGGTGCGGTAACAACGGTGCCGTTCGCGGCGTTCTGCTCGGCGGCGGCAAAGGCGTAGGCGCAGACAAGCTGGAGTTCACGCACCTGCGGAATGTCGAGAAGGTGCGTCCGCTCATAAAGGAGCTTCGCCTTCCGGGAGACGTTCAGCCCGCCGGGGAGAATGCCGGTGGCTGCAAGACCGTCCTGAATTTCCTTGCGCATGGTGTTCCAGATCGTCTTGAGAAAATCCCAGATTTCGGGACCCTCGTTGAGCTCGACGTATTCCGGCAGCGTGATATAGCGCCAGCGGCAGAACTGCGTGATTTCGGCAAACGAGCCTTCAGGGTACACGTCGGCGTTTTCATCTGCGGGCTCGCCTTCAATGACAATGTCGCCGCCGCCAACCGACATGACGCGCATGCGCTGGATTTCTGTTTCGCCCTGATAGGCGATGAAGTCCATCGTGTTGGGGTGGGGGAGATCGGCCAGGTCCTCGGAGTTAAAGACGATCTCCGTGCGATTTTCACCCAGCGTTTCTTTGAGCACGCGGTCGGTACCGTGGCCGACACCGGTCTTGCTCAAAGAGCCGTAGAGAATGACGGTGAAGCGGTCAGCCTCCGGCGCACGCTCCAGAAATTTCAGGGCGGCGCGCTCGGGGCCGATGGTATGTGAACTCGACGGGCCCTTGCCGATTTTATATAGGTCTCGAAGTGATTTCATGGCAGACACCAGATTTCCTTTCGTATGTAATTTGCGGGAAAACGTTTTGGATAGAGTATAGCAAAGAATGGGAGAAAAAACAATGGCGCTTTTGCCGGTTTTTATCCGAAATCCGGCGCTTTTTTTTCGCGTCTTGCGGCCTTGCGGCTGATGGCCTCGAGCGACAGCTCCCCGGCGAGTTTGAAAAGCGCGTCGGAGAGCACCGATTCCAGCGGAAGCTCCGCCTGCGCGGCAATGCGGCGGTAGAACATCTCGACCGAGGGGTCGAGCGCGACGGTAAAGCAGGGCATGACAAACTCCTCCTTCCAAGGGTATTTCATTTTATGTGGCGCGTCAAGCGGGCGTGAACGCGGAAAAAGCGGCAATTTGCCGCAAAACAGGGCGAAAACGCTTGACAGACGTGATATAATATTTTAGTTAAATAGCGACTATTTCCGAAAGGATGTTATTGGTTATGGCGAAAGAGAAGAAAGTGCAGCAGATCACCGACATGGAGGTCGATTTTGCGCAGTGGTACACCGACATCTGCCGCAAGGCCGAGCTCGTGGAATACGCGTCGGTCAAGGGCTTTACGATTTTGCGCCCGTATGGCTACGCGATCTGGGAGAATATCCAGTCGATCATGGACGCGGAGTTCAAGAAGACCGGCCATGAGAACGTGGCGATGCCGGTTCTGATTCCGGAGAGCCTGCTCAAAAAAGAGGGCGAACTCGTCAACGGCTTTGCCCCCGAGGTCGCATGGGTCACGATGGGCGGCAGCGAGAAGCTCGAAGAGCGGCTGGCGTTCCGACCCACGTCCGAGACGATGTTCTGCGACCACTGGTCGCGCGTTTTGCAGACCTACCGCGAGCTTCCGATGCTCTACAACCAGTGGTGCTCCGTCATCCGCTGGGAAAAGACGACACGGCCGTTCCTGCGCTCGCGCGAGTTCTGGTGGCAGGAGGGCCATACGATCCATGAGACCGCCGAGGAGGCTATCCATGAGACCGAGCAGCAGCTCAAGTGCTACGCCGACTTCTTTGAAAATGTGCTGGCCATTCCGGTCGTTCCCGGCCAGAAGACCGAGAAGGAAAAGTTCGCCGGCGCGGAGGCAACGTATACCGTCGAGTGCCTGATGAAGGACCACAAGGCACTGCAGGGCGCAACGAGCCATTATTTCGGCGACAAATTCTCGAGAGCCTATAACGTGACCTTTACCGGCCGCGACAATAAACTCCAGTATCCGTTCCAGACCTCGTGGGGCTCGACGACGCGCATGATCGGCGCTGTCATCATGGCACACGGTGACAACAACGGCCTGGTGCTGCCGCCCAAGATCGCGCCGACGCAGGTCGTCATTCTGCCGGTCGCGATGCACAAGGCGGGCGTTCTGGACGCAGCGGCGAAGGTCAAGGAGCGCCTGATCGCCGCGGGACTTCGCGTGAAGATGGACGAGTCGGACAACTCCATGGGCTGGAAGTGCGCGCAGTACGAGATGAAGGGCGTGCCGCTTCGCCTGGAGCTGGGCCCGAGGGATATTGAGGCCGGGCAGTGCGTGCTCGTGCGCCGCAACGACGGCGAGAAAACGGTCGTGTCCCTCGAAAATCTCGAGGCAGCGGTCGCCGAGCAGCTCGAGCTCGTGCAGAAGGGCATGTTTGAAAAGGCCAAGCAGAACCTCGACAACCACGTTTTCGAGGCGCATTCTCTCGAAGAAGCGAAGAAGCTTCAGGCGGAGAACGGCGGCTTCATCAAGACGATGTGGTGCGGTGAGCTCGAGTGCGAGCTCAAGATGAAGGAGGAGGGCGGCATGTCGTCTCGCTGCATGCCTCTCAAGCAGGAGCACCTCGATGACGTCTGCCCGATCTGCGGCAAGCCGGCGAAGAAGATGATCTATTGGGGCGTTGCCTACTAATTCCGTTAAATTGCGCAGAAAACGCCGGGGAAGGCTCTGAAAATTCAGCGAAAATCTATCAAAAATATCGGAAAACCCCCTTGACACCAAGGGGGTTTTATTATATTATATATGAGCGCGCGTGGGAAGCGGTTTCAACGCGACCGTGCGTGTCACTTGCGATGATGCAGGAGATTGCGCCTGAGGCGGTAACTTCTGCGGAGTATGTCCGGTCATCGGGCGGCTGAGAATCCTGCTACGGCGTATATCGCCGCAGTGGAGCAAGGCCGACAACGTCGGTCTTTTTTCATGGTGCGGAATGATACGCACGGCTTAGCGTACAGCGATTCTCGACCGTACCCAGCGGCTTACAGAAACAACTGAGTACGTGATTCAAGGAGGAAACACAACCATGGCAAACCAGGAAATGATCAGAATTCGCCTGAAGGCTTACGATCATCAGCTTATCGACGCGAGCTGCGAGAAAATCGTGGAAACCGCAAAGCGCAACGGCGCTTCCGTTTCCGGCCCCATCCCGCTGCCGACCAAGAAAGAGGTCGTCACCATTCTTCGCGCTGTTCATAAGTACAAGGATTCCCGTGAGCAGTTCGAGCGCAGAACCCACAAGAGACTGATCGATATTCTCAACCCCAACCAGAAGACCGTGGAAGCTCTGATGAGCCTCGACCTTCCCGCTGGCGTTGAGATTGAGATAAAGCTGTAATTACCGTATACATTATAATTACGGCAGCCCGCCACGGTTCGTCGAATAGAGGACGGACGGGTCATGTTGATAAACCAAGGCGTCCCAATGCGCAAGTTTGTCAACCAATAACCTTAAATTAGGAGGAAATCACATGAAAATGCAGAAAGCGATCATCGGCAAAAAAGTGGGCATGACCCAGATTTTCGATGAGAGCGGCAAGGTCATTCCGGTAACTGTCATCGAGGCAGGCCCCTGCGTCGTCACGCAGAAGAAGACCACCGAAAAAGACGGCTACAATGCGGTTCAGCTGGGCTTTGAGGATGTCAAGGAATCCAAGCTGACCAAGCCGGAAGCAGGTCACCTGAAGAAGGCAGGCACTGCCCTCAAGAAGCACCTGAAGGAATTCAAGATTGAAAAGGCTGCTGAGATGAACGTCGGCGACGAGGTCAAGGCAAGCGTTTTCGCAGTCGGCGACAAGATCGACGTCACCGGCATCAGCAAGGGCCACGGCTATGAAGGCCCGGTCAAGCGCTGCGGCGGCCATCGCACCCCGATGACCCACGGCGGCGGCCCGGTCCATCGTCAGGCCGGTTCCATGGGCCCGACCTCTTCTCCGAGCCGGATCTTTAAGGGTCACAACGGCGCAGGCCAGATGGGCGTGGAGCAGGTCACGGTTGAGAACCTCGACATCGTCAAGGTCGACGAAGAGCTCAACATGATCGTTGTCCGCGGCGCAATCCCCGGCCCGAAGGGCGGTATCGTGTATCTGAAGAACACGGTCAAGAACTTCAAGGCAAAGGGCGCTGCTGCAAACGCCAGCATCAACCCGCAGAAGGCTTCCGCGCGTACCAACCCGCAGAAGGCTTCGGCAAGAAACCGCTAAGAGAGGAGAGTAAATCATGCAGACGAAAGTTTTTGATATGGCTGGAAAGCAGGTCGGCGAGATCGAGCTCTCTGAGGCTATTTTCGGCATTGAGCCCAATGAGGCTGTTGTGCACGACGTAGTGAAGAACCACCTCGCCAACTGCCGTCAGGGCACGCAGAGCGCTCTGACCCGTGCAGAAGTCTCCGGCGGCGGCATCAAGCCGTGGCGCCAGAAGGGCACCGGCCGCGCTCGTCAGGGCTCCATCCGCGCTCCGCAGTGGTACCACGGCGGCATCGTGTTTGCCCCCAAGCCCCGCGACTACAGCTACACCCTCAACAAGAAGGTCAAGAGACTGGCTATGAAGTCCGTCCTCAGCGCCAAGGCACAGGAAGAGAACCTGGTCGTCATCGACTCCATCAAGATGGGCGAGATCAAGACCAAGAGCTTCAAGAGCTTCCTGAAGGCTGTCAACGCCGACTGCAAGGCTCTGGTTGTCACCGCTGAAAACGACGAGCTCGTCGTCAAGAGCGCTGCCAACATCCCCGGCGTTATGGTGACCTTCGCCAACCTCATCAACGTCTACGACATCCTGAACGCCAAGAAGCTGGTCGTCGACCAGGCTGCTCTTGCTAAGATCGAGGAGGTGTTCGCATAATGAAGACCGCATACGACATCATCATCAAGCCCGTTATCACCGAACAGTCCATGGAACAGACGGAAGCGAAGAAGTACGTCTTCCAGGTCGCCATCGATGCCAACAAGAGCGAGATCAAGAAGGCCATCGAGCAGATCTTCGGTGTCAAGGTCGAAAAGGTCAACACCATCCGCATGGAAGGCAAGGCCAAGCGCCAGGGCGTGACCTCTGGCCGCCGCGCCAACTGGAAAAAGGCTATGGTCAAGCTGACCGCCGATTCCAAGACCATCGAGTTCTTCGAAGGCATGGTCTAATTGAATTCTTAGAAGGAGTGTAAACGCAATATGGCGATTAAATCTTTTAAGCCGTATACCCCGTCGAGAAGAAACATGACCGTTTCCGCTTTCGATGGCGTAGATAAGAAGGCAAAGCCCGTACCCAGCCTGCTGCAGACCGTCAAGAAGAACGCCGGCCGCAACAGCTACGGCAGAATCACCGTTCGTCATCGCGGCGGCGGCAACAAGCGCAAGTACCGCATCATCGACTTCCGCCGTGACAAGATGGAAATGCCCGCAGTTGTGCAGCGTCTCGAGTACGACCCCAACCGCAGCGCATTCATCGCTCTGGTGAAGTACGAGGACGGCGAGCTCCGCTACATCCTCGCGCCCGTCGGCCTGAAGGCTGGCGACACCGTCGTCTCCTCCGCTTCCGCCGATATCAAGCCCGGCAACTGCCTGCCGATCGCCAACATCCCTGTTGGTACCATCATCCACAATATTGAGCTGTATCCGGGCCGCGGCGCGCAGCTCGTCCGCTCCGCCGGTGCTGCCGCGCAGCTGATGGCGAAGGACGCAGAGCTTGCGCAGGTCCGTCTGCCCTCCGGCGAAGTTCGTCTGGTCCGCATGAACTGCACAGCAGTTGTCGGCCAGGTCGGTAACCTTGACCATGAGAACGTCCACATCGGCAAAGCCGGCCGTACCCGTCATATGGGTATCCGCCCGACCGTCCGCGGTTCTGTCATGAACCCGAACGATCACCCGCACGGCGGCGGCGAAGGCAAGAGCCCTGTCGGTCATCCCGGTCCTATGACCCCGTGGGGCAAGCCGGCGATGGGCCTGAAGACGCGCAAGGCCAAGAACCGCACGAACAAGTATATCTTTAAGCGCAGAAATGCGAAGTAAGGAGGATATGAAATGAGCAGAAGCATCAAGAAAGGCCCGTTTGTAGCACCCGAGCTGTTCAAGCGCGTGGAAGAGCTCAACAAGAACGGCGAAAAGAAGGTCCTCAAGACCTGGTCCCGCGCATCTACCATTTTCCCCTCCTTCGTCGGTCACACGATTGCTGTGCATGACGGCCGCCGTCATGTGCCGGTCTACATCACCGAGGACATGGTCGGCCACAAGCTGGGCGAATTCGTTCCCACCAGAACGTTCCGTGGTCACTCCGGCAGCAAGACCACCAATTCTTAATGAAGGAGGACGCCAGAACAATGGAAGCAAGAGCTTATCTGAAATATCTGCGGATCTCTCCGCGTAAGGTCGTCATTCTTTGCGACCTCATCCGCGGCAAGGATATCAAAACCGCGACCGCTTATCTGATGCAGACCCCGAAGGCGGCCTCCGAGCCCATGCTCAAGCTGCTCAAGAGCGCTGTTGCCAACGCAGAGAACAACAACGGCATGGACGTCGAGAAGCTGTATGTGTCTACCGCCATCGCCAACCCGGGCCCCACGCTCAAGCGCGGCATGCCCAGAGCGCAGGGCAGATACAACCGGATTCTCAAGAGAACCACTCACATCACACTTGGTGTGAGCGAGAAGGCTTAATCAGGAGGTTACTATGGGACAGAAAGTTAATCCCCATGGATTGCGCGTCGGCGTAATTAAGGACTGGGACTCTCGTTGGTATGCCCGTGAGGACAAAGTCGGTGATCTGATCGTCGAGGACTACAACATCCGTAAGTACCTCAAGAGCACCCTTTATGCCGCCGGTATCGCCAAGATCGAAATTGAAAGAGACAACGCAAAGGTCAAGATCAACATCCACTGCTCCCGTCCCGGTGTCATCATCGGCAAGGGCGGCACGGAGATCGAGGCTCTGCGCCAGAAGGTGGAAGCCAAGCTCGGCAAGACGGTCGCCCTCAACATCGTTGAGGTCCGCAGCCCCGACATGAATGCGCAGCTCGTCGCGGAGAACATCGCCGCGCAGCTCGAGAAGCGTATCTCCTTCCGCCGCGCGATGAAGCAGGCCATCCAGAGAGCAACCAGACTCGGCGCAAAGGGCATCAAGTGCTCCTGCGGCGGCCGTCTGGGCGGCGCTGAGATTGCCAGAAGCGAATCCTACCATGAAGGCACTATCCCCCTGCAGACCATCCGCGCCGACATCGACTACGGCTTTGCTGAGGCCAACACGACCTACGGCAAGATCGGCTGCAAGGTCTGGATCTACAAGGGCGAAGTTCTGAACACGACTCTCCGTGCAGAGAACCCCGAGCCCGCAAAGCGCGAGCGCCGTCAGCGCGACGACCGTCGTGGTGACCGCCGCAACGGTGACCGCCGCAATAACGGCGACCGCCGCCCTTATGGTGAGAGAAGATACAACAACGACCGTAGGGAAGGAGGCAACCGCTAATGTTAATGCCCAAAAGAACCAAGTACCGCCGCGTACAGAGAGGCCGCATGAAGGGCGCTGCTTCCCGCGGCAACAAGATCGCTTACGGCGAGTTCGGCATTCAGGCCATGGAGCCCGGCTGGATCACCGGCAACCAGATTGAGGCGGCTCGTGTCGCCATGACCCGTTACACCAAGCGTGGCGGCCAAGTCTGGATCAAGATTTTCCCCGACAAGCCTGTTTCGAAGAAGGCGCTCGGCGTCCGTATGGGCTCCGGTAAAGGCGCGCCCGAATACTGGGTTGCAGTCGTGAAGAATCAGAAGGTTATGTTCGAAATCGGCGGCGTTTCCGAAGAGGAAGCGCGCGAGGCACTGCGTCTTGCCCAGCACAAGCTGCCCATCAAGACGAAGATCATTGCCAGAGAAGCCCCGGAAACCGAGAATGGTGGTGAATAAGATGAAGGCAAACGAAATCCGTAAAATGTCCGCCGCTGAGCTGGAAGGCAAGCTGGCTGAGCTGAAGAAGGATCTGTTCATGCTGAGAATGCAGCATGCGACCAATCAGCTGGATAACCCCCTGCAGATTGCTGTTGTCAAGAAAGACATTGCCCGCATCAAAACTATTATTCGTGAGAACGAGACCAAGTAACGGAGGTAAGCGAACATGAGTGAAAATACCAGAGCTTTCCGCAAAACCAGGATTGGTACCGTCGTCTCGGATAAGATGGACAAGACCATCGTGGTTGCGATCGAAACGAACGTGCAGCACAAGCTGTACCACAAAATCATCAAGAGAACCTACAAGCTGAAGGCGCATGACGAGCAGAACCAGGCCGGTATCGGCGATACTGTCAAGGTCATGGAGTGCCGTCCTCTGTCCAAGGACAAGAGATGGAGACTTGTAGAGATCATCGAAAAGGCTAAGTAAGGAGGTCGACAACTATGATTCAGAGTGAAAGCTATTTGAAGGTTGCCGACAATACCGGCGCCAAGGAAATCAAGTGCATCCGCGTTCTGGGCGGCGCAAAGCGCAAGTTCGGCAACATCGGCGACGTCGTCGTGGCTTCCGTGCGCAAGGCTGCTCCGAACGGAACGGTCAAGAAGGGTGAGGTCGTTAAGGCCGTTATCGTCCGCTCTGTCAAGGGCACCCGTCGTACCGACGGCACCTACGTCCGCTTCGACGAGAACGCTGCCGTTCTCATCAAGGACGACAACAGCCCGCGCGGCACCCGTATTTTTGGGCCGGTCGTAAGAGAGCTTCGTGACAGCGGTTACATGAAGATCTGCTCTCTGGCACCTGAGACTGTTTAATAGGGGGACCAAGAGATGAACGTTAAGAAGAACGATACCGTGGTTGTCCTGTCCGGCAAGGACAAGGGCAAGAAGGGTAAGGTCCTCGAGGCTATGCCCGCAACCGGCAAGGTCATTGTTGAAGGCATCAACATTGCGACCTGCCATGTCAAGCCGAAGAAGCAGGGCGAAGAGGGCGGCATCATCCGCCGTGAGATCCCCATGTACGCTTCCAAGGTGATGCGCGTCTGCCCGAAGTGCGGCAAGGCGACCCGCGAAGCTTTCAAGGTTGAAAACGGCGCGAAGGTCCGTGTCTGCAAGAAGTGCGGCGAAACTATTTGAGAGGGAGGATTGAAGAATGTCTAGACTGCATGTAAAGTACAATGAAGAAATCGCTCCCGCTCTCATGAGCAAGTTCCAGTACAAGAGCGTGATGCAGATCCCGAAGCTCAGCAAGGTCATCGTCAATGTTGGCTGCGGCGAGTCCAAGGGCAACGCCAAGGAGATCGAGGCCATCTGCAAGGATATCGCTACCATTACCGGCCAGAAGCCCATCACCACCAAGGCTCGCAAGTCCGTTGCGAACTTCAAGGTCCGTGAAGGCGAAACCGTCGGCGTCAAGGTTACGCTGCGCGGCGAGAGAATGTATGAGTTCCTCGATCGTCTGTTCAACGTGGCGCTGCCCCGTGTCCGCGACTTCCGCGGCATCAATCCCAACTCCTTCGACGGCCGCGGCAACTACGCCTTTGGCCTCAAGGAACAGCTGATCTTCCCTGAAATCGAATACGACAAGGTCGATAAGATTCGCGGCATGGATATCTGCATCTGCACCACCGCTTCTACCGACGAAGAAGCCAAGGAACTGCTGACCATGGTCGGCGCTCCGTTCTACGCTTGATTGGAGGATTTGACGAATGGCTAGAAAAGCAATGATTCTCAAGCAGAAGGAAGAACCCAAGTTCTCCACCCGCTACTACAACCGCTGCAAGATCTGCGGCCGTCCCCATGCCTATCTGCGTGACTACGGCGTCTGCCGTATCTGCTTCCGCGAGCTGGCCTACAAGGGCGAGATCCCCGGTGTCAGAAAGGCATCTTGGTAAATCTTTTTCCGCCATGCGGCGTTATTTGTGGCTTGGCGTACACAAAGTACGCCTGCGCCGCAAAACCTTGCCTGGCGAAAAAATCTTCACCAATCTGCCCTCTGAAAGCTTAGAGAGCAGTTGAAGTGAAGCGAGGCCGCAAGCCTCATCCATCAGTTATCGCCAGGGCGGCTCTGCCGCCCTCCAACGATAAAAATAAGGATGACGAAAGGTCACGGTTAATTGGCGGGCGTTTGCCTGCCGGATCGATTAGTCGTGATACCTCGTCACCGGAACCGCTTTCGCGGTAACTTCAAACTAGGAGGAAAAACAAATGCAAATCACTGATCCCGTTGCCGATATGCTGACCCGCATCCGGAATGCAAACACGGCAAAACACGAGTCTGTGGACGTTCCTGCTTCCAACCTGAAGAAGGCCATCGCACAGATCCTGCTCGACGAAGGCTACATCAAGTCCTTTGAGATCGTTGACGACGGTACCCAGGGTATCATCCGCATCCAGCTGAAGTACCTCGCTGGTAAGGAAAAGGTCATCAGCGGCCTTCGCAGAGTTTCCAAGCCCGGCCTGCGTGTGTACGCCGGTGCTGACGAGCTGCCCAGAGTCCTCAAGGGCCTCGGCATTGCGATTATTTCCACGTCCAAGGGCGTCATGACCGACAAGAAGGCTCGCGCGAACCATGTCGGCGGCGAAGTCCTGGCATTCGTATGGTAAGGAGGGTATTGAACGATGTCTAGAATTGGTAGAATGCCCGTTACCATCCCCGCAGGCGTTGAGGTCTCCATCGTTGAGCCGAACGTCGTGACCGTCAAGGGTCCGAAGGGCACGCTGACGCAGACAATGCGTCCTGAAATGATCATCAAGGTTGAAGACGGCGTGATCCATGTTGGCCGCCCGTCCGAAGATAAGCTCCACAAGAGCCTGCACGGTCTGACCCGCAGCCTCATCCACGATATGGTTGTCGGTGTTACCGATGGCTTCAAGAAGGAGCTCGACATCAACGGTGTCGGCTACAGAGCCAGCAAGGAAGGCAGCAAGCTCGTCATGAACCTTGGCTACTCCCACCTTGTGACCATGGAAGAGATCGATGGCATCACCATCGAGGTTCCGGCTCCCAACAAGGTGATCGTCCACGGCATTGACAAGCAGAAGGTCGGCCAGTTCGCCGCCAACGTCAGAGCCAAGAGACCGCCTGAACCCTATAAGGGCAAGGGTATCAAGTATACGACTGAGGTCATTCGCCATAAAGAAGGCAAGGCCGGCGGTAAGAAATAATTAGGAGGTGTGCCATAATGGTTAAAACGTTTGATAAGAATGCGCAGCGTATGAAGCGCCACACCAGAGTGCGCGGCAAGATCTCCGGCACGCCCGAAAGACCTCGCCTGAATGTTTATCGCAGCAACGCGAACATCTACGCACAGGTCATCGACGACGTCAACGGCGTCACGCTGGTTTCCGCATCCACTCTTGACAAGGAATTCGAAGGCGCTACCGGCAACAAGGAAGCTGCCCGCAAGGTCGGCAAGCTGGTTGCAGAGCGCGCAAAGGCAAAGGGCATCGACACTGTCGTTTTCGACCGCGGTGGTTATATCTATCACGGCCGTGTGGCAGAGCTTGCTGAGGGCGCCCGCGAAGGCGGCCTGGAATTCTAATCGGAGGAGGATGAACAATGGCTTACAATAGAGACAGAGCACCGAAGGAAGACAACGCTCCCGAGATGATCGAGAAGGTTGTTTATCTGAACCGTGTTTCCAAAACCGTCAAGGGCGGCCGTGTTATGAAGTTCTCCGCTCTGGTTGTTGTCGGCGACGGCAAGGGCACCGTGGGCTACGGCCTCGGCAAGGCTGCTGAAGTTTCCGAAGCAATCCTCAAGGGCATTGCTGACGCAAAGAAGAACATGGTCAAGGTCACCCTCGAGGGTACCACCATTCCCCATGAAGTGATCGGCGTATTCGGCGCGGGCCGCGTCATGCTCAAGCCCGCACCCGAAGGCACCGGCATCATCGCCGGCGGCGCTGTCCGTGCGGTCATGGAGGCTGCCGGCATTTCCAACATCCGTGCGAAGTGCCTGCGCTCGAACAACCCCCAGAACGTTGTCAAGGCGACGATGCAGGGCCTGATGAGCCTGCGCAACGCTGCCGCTGTTGCCCGCATCCGCGGCAAGAGCGTCGAAGAAATTGTCGGTTAAGGAGGACTCTGAAATGGCAAATCTGAGAATCAAGCTTGTCAAGAGCCTCAACGGCCGTCTTGAAAAGCACATCGCGACTGCGCATTCGCTCGGTCTGCGCAAGATCGGTCAGGAGACCGTTCAGCCTGACAACACCCAGACCCGCGGTAAGATCGCCAAGATCGGTTACCTGCTCCAGGTCACGGAAGAACAGTAAGGAGGACAAGTAGATGAATTTACACGAACTTGCTCCGGTTATGGGTTCTACCCATGTCAATAAGCGCAAGGGCCGCGGCTCGGCGACGGGCAACGGCAAGACCGCAGGCCGCGGACACAAGGGCCAGAAGGCCCGTTCGGGCGGCAAGCTCCGCATCGGCTTTGAAGGCGGCCAGATGCCTCTGGCACGTCGCATCCCGAAGCGCGGCTTCAACAACATCTTCGCAAAGCCCCTGACGGCTGTGAACGTCGCGGTTCTCAACCAGTTTGAAGACGGCGCGGTCGTCGACTCCGCCGCTCTCATCGCAAAGGGCATTCTTCAGGACTGCAAGTACGGCCTGAAGGTTCTCGGCAACGGTAATGTGACGAAGAAGGTCACGGTGAAGGCTGCGGCTTTCTCCGAGTCTGCCAAGGAAAAAATCGAAAAGGCAGGCGGAAAGGCCGAGGTGGTGTAAGTGTTTACTACACTCCGTAACGCCTGGAAGATCCCCGAGCTCCGCAAAAAGATCCTCTTCACGCTCATCGTGATGCTGATCTATCGTCTCGGCAACTGCGTCCCCGTTCCCTATGTCAACGTCGTTGCGCTGAACAACTACTTCACCACGCAGCTGGCGAACACCGTTCTTGGTCTTTATAACGCCATGTCGGGCTCTGCGTTCTCGCAGGCTACCGTGTTTGCGCTCGGTATTCAGCCCTACATCAACGCCTCCATTATCATCGAGCTCCTGACCATCGCGATTCCGGCCCTGGAACGTCTGGCCAAGGAAGACGGTGAGGAAGGCCGCAAGAAGATCCAGAACATCACCCGCTACACGACCATCGGCCTCGGGCTTCTCATGGGCTTTGCGTACTATGTGATGCTCAAGAACTACAGCCTGTTGAGCCAGACGGGCTTTGTCTACGGCCTCGTGATCGTCCTGACCTTTACGGCAGGCGCGTCCTTCCTGATGTGGATGGGCGAGCAGATTAACGAGTTCGGCATTGGCAACGGTATTTCCATGATCCTGTTCGCCGGTATCGTCTCCCGTATTCCGCAGCTCGTCAGCAACATGGTCACGTCTCTTTCGAACGGCACTCTCAAGTGGTACACCGCGATTCTGCTCGTCGTCGGCATTCTGGCGATCATGGTCTTCATCGTGTTCATCACGAACTCCGAGCGCAGAATCCCCGTGCAGTACGCAAAGCGTGTCGTTGGACGGAAAATGTATGGTGGTCAGTCCACGCACCTGCCCATCAAGGTCAACATGTCCGGCGTCCTGCCTATCATCTTCGCACAGTCCATCGCTTCTCTGCCCGCGACGATTATCGCCTTTACCGGCACGAGCAGCACCGGCTTCTGGGCTTGGATGAACAAGTACGTCTTCGATAACAAGAGCGCTGTCTATCTGGTGTGCTATTTCCTGCTGATCATCGCGTTCAGCTACTTCTATTCCACCATCCAGTTTAACCCGATCGAAATCGCCAACAATCTCAAGAAGAACGGCGGCTTCATCCCCGGCTTCCGCCCGGGCAAGCCCACGGCTGATTTCATTCTGAAGGTTATTAACAAGATTACGCTCTTTGGCGCTCTGTATCTTGCAATCGTGGCAATTATGCCGATTCTCGTCGGCATCATCATCGGCAACTCGTCGCTCGGCATTGGCGGTACGTCTGTCATCATCGTTGTTGGTGTGGCACTTGAGACCGTGAAGGCTCTGGAAGCACAGATGCTGATGCGCCACTACAAAGGCTTCCTGGAGTAAGCCGGAGGGATCGGAAATGAAACTGATTCTTTTGGGAGCTCCCGGAGCAGGAAAGGGTACGCAGGCTGAGATTATCAGCGAGAAGCTGCATATCCCGACCATTTCCACTGGCAACATTCTTCGCGAAGCGATCAAAAACGGCACCGAGACCGGTCTGAAAGCGAAGAGCTTTATGGACGCGGGCAAGCTCGTTCCGGACGATGTCATCATCGGCATCGTCTCGGAGCGTGTGGCGCAGCCTGATTGCGCAAACGGCTTCATCCTCGACGGCGTGCCCCGCACGATTCCGCAGGCGGAAGCGCTCGAGGCGGCAGGCATTCATTTTGATCGCGTGATCTCGATCGAGATCGAAGACGCTGTGATTGAAGCGCGCATGACCGGCCGCCGTGTCTGCGGCAGCTGCGGCGCAAGCTATCACATCACGGCACACCCGCCCAAGGTCGAAGGCATCTGCGACGCTTGCGGCAAGGAGCTCGTCATCCGCAAGGACGACGCGCCCGAAACCGTCAAAAACCGCCTGAAGGTTTTCCATGCGGAGACTGAGCCGCTCAAGAATTTCTATGAGAAGCTCGGCGTTCTGAAGCTGGTTGAAGGCAACCAGCCGATCGAGTCCGCGACGAAGGACATTCTCGCGGCATTGGGTGTTTAAGTATGATTCCAGTCAAAAATGAGCGCGAGATAGAGGTTATGCGCAAGGCCTGTAGAATTACCGCGGCAGCGCGTGCTTTGGCAGGCGAAATGGTAAGGCCGGGCGTCACAACCAGACAGATCGATAAGGCGGTACACGATTATATCGTGTCGCAGGGCGCAAAACCAACCTTCCTCGGCTATGGAGGGTTCCCCGCAAGCGTCTGCATTTCGGTCAACGAGGTGGTCATCCATGGGATCCCGGGACACCGGGTTCTCCAGGAGGGCGACATTGTTTCGATCGATGTGGGCGCGCAGTGGGGCGGTTTTACCGGTGACTGCGCCGGAACCTTTGCCTGCGGAAAGATTTCTGCACAGGCACAAAAGCTCATTACGGTAACAGAACAGAGCTTCTACGAGGGCATCAAATTTGCACGTCAGGGATACCGGATCTCCGACATCGGCCATGCTGTTCAGACATACGTGGAAAGCCAGGGCTTTGGCGTTGTCCGCGCGTTTGTCGGCCACGGTGTGGGCGAGCATCTGCATGAAGAACCGGAAGTTCCCAATTTTGGCGCCCCCGGCCGAGGCCCGCGGATGGTCAAAGGCATGACCCTGGCAATCGAACCGATGGTCACGGAGGGAACGTACGAAGTACGCGTCCTGAAGGACAAATGGACGACTGTAACTGCCGATGGCAAGCTCGCGGCCCACTACGAAAACTCAATTCTGATTACCGACGGCGAGCCGGAAATTCTCACCGTTACAGAGGGGCTTTGAAAACATGGAAGTATCCAAAGCGGACATGATTGTTTCGCTTGCAGGACGCGACAAGGGACAGCTCTTCTTCGTGATCGACACGGATGATCAGTTTGTCTACCTCGCAGACGGCAAGGGACGAAGGCTGGAAAGCCCGAAGCGCAAAAAGCGACGGCACGTCCGGAAGCTCCCTTTGTATGCATCCCGCGTCGCCGAGAAAATTCGCAACGGCGACAAGGTACTCAACAGCGAATTACGAAGGGAATTGGCCGTCATCGGCCAAACATTCAATAGTCAAAACCAAGGGGGTTAATTGATCTTGGCAAAAGACGACGTAATCGAACTTGAGGGCATCGTAACCGATGCACTGCCGAATGCCATGTTCTCCGTCGATATCGGCGGCGGGCACACCATTCTGGCGCATATTTCCGGCAAGCTCCGGATGAACTTTATCAAGATTCTGCCCGGAGACAAGGTGACAGTCCAGATGTCGCCGTATGATTTAACCAGAGGCAGAATCACATGGAGAAGTAAATAGAGCCACTGTGCTCAAATGGAGGTTAACAGTATGAAGGTAAGACCGTCCGTTAAGCCCATGTGCGAAAAGTGCAAGATCATCAAGCGCAAGGGCCGTGTTATGGTAATTTGCGAAAACCCGAAGCATAAGCAGAGACAAGGTTAATAGGAGGTGCTCTGAATAGTATGGCACGTATTGCTGGTATTGACCTGCCCCGTGAGAAGAGAATCGAAATCGGTTTGACTTATATCTACGGTATCGGCAGAAAAAGCGCGCAGGACATCCTGAAGGCAGCCGGTGTGGATGGCGACATCCGCGTCAAGGATCTGACGGAAGATCAGGAGTCCGCTCTGCGTGAAGTTATTGACAAACACTACACCATTGAGGGCGACCTCCGCCGTGAAGTTGCGCTCAACATCAAGCGCCTGACCGAGATCGGCTGCTACCGCGGTGTCCGTCACCGTCGTGGCCTGCCCGTTCGCGGCCAGAGAACGAAGACCAACGCTCGTACCCGCAAGGGCCCGAAGAAGACCATTGCGAACAAGAAGAAGTAAGGGGAGTGTGAGATAGTATGGCAAAAGCAGTCAAGAAGGTTATCAAGCGCCGTCGTGAGCGCAAGGTTATCGAAAAGGGCGCCGTGCATATCCGCTCGTCCTTTAACAACACCATGGTTACCGTGACCGACGCCAACGGTAACGCTCTGTCCTGGGCCTCCTCGGGTGGTCTCGGATTCCGCGGAAGCAGAAAGTCGACCCCGTACGCCGCGCAGATGGTCGCTGAGACCGCCGCGAAGGCAGCTGTCGACAACTATGGCCTGAAGACCGTTGAGGTTTTCGTCAAGGGTCCCGGCCAGGGCCGTGAGTCCGCAATTCGCGCGCTGCAATCCGCTGGTCTGGAAGTCACCATGATCAAGGACGTCACCCCCATTCCGCACAATGGTTGCCGTCCCCCGAAGCGCCGCCGCGTGTAATAGGCAAGGAGGAGAATAGTAATGGCAAAGAATACACAGCCTGTATTGAAGCGTTGCAGAACGCTGGGCGTATCTCCCGCTGCAATGGGTTACAGCAAGCAGTCGAACCGCAACCCCGGCGGCAAGAGAAGAACCAAGAAATCCGAATATGGCACGCAGCTGACCGAGAAGCAGAAGGTCAAGTTTGTCTACGGCATTCTGGAAAAGCAGTTCCGGATGTACTACGAGAAGGCCGAAAGAATGAACGGCAACACCGGCGAAATTCTTCTGAGCCTCGTCGAGCGCCGTCTCGACAACGTCGTGTACCGTCTGGGCTTCGCCTCCACGCGCCGCGAGGCTCGTCAGCTGGTGAACCATGGTCACTACACCGTCAACGGCAAGTCGGTCAACATCCCGTCTTACCTCGTCGATGTGAACGATGTGATCGCTGTCAGTGAAAAGAGCAGCTCCAACAACCGCTTCAAGAAGATGAAGGAAGACGACGCGTTCGTCGCCGCTCCGAAGTGGCTGGAAAGAGACAAGAACAACCTCACCGGTAAGGTTATTGCGCTGCCCGCAAGAGACGATATTGACTTTGAGATCGCAGAAAATCTGATCGTCGAATTGTACTCCAAGTAACGTTTCACCCTCGTTTATTGGTAAGCTGAATTCGGCAGCGAGACTACGGGTTTCGCAGTTACAAGGAGGGTTTAATTATTCATGGTAGAAATTGAAAAGCCGCGTATTGAGTGTATGGATTCCCCGGAGGATGGCTCCTACGGCAAATACGTCGTCGAGCCTCTGGAAAGAGGCTACGGCACCACCCTCGGCAACTCTCTGCGCAGGATTCTTCTTTCCTCCCTGCCCGGCACAGCCGCGACCTCGATCAAGATCGCGGGTGTGCAGCACGAGTTCTCCACGATTCCCGGCGTCAAGGAAGACGTGACGGAGATCGTTCTGAATGTAAAGAAGATCATCGCGAGACTGCATTGCCAGGGCACAAAGACCGTCTTCATTGACGCAACCGGTGAGCGCGAAGTCACAGCCAGCGATATCAAGGCGGACGGCGAGGTCGAGATTCTCAATCCCGATCAGCACATTTGCACGCTGGGTCCCGATGCTACCTTCAACATGGAAATCACGCTGAGCCACGGCCGCGGATACGTCTCGTCCGACAAGAACAAGACGCCCACCATGCCCATCGGAACGATTGCGGTCGATTCGATCTACACGCCGGTCTACAAGGTGAACTACACCGTTGAGAACACGCGTGTGGGCAACATGACAGACTATGACAAGCTTACGCTCGAAGTCTGGACCGATTCTACCATCTCCGCAAGAGATGCGGTCAGCCTCGGTGCAAAGATTTTGTCCGACCATCTGAGCCTGTTCACGGATCTTTCCGATACCGTGGCCAACAAGCCGACGATGGCGGAAAAGCCTGAGACGCATCGCGACAAGGTCCTGGAAATGACCATCGAAGAGCTTGACCTGTCCGTCCGAAGCTTCAACTGCCTTAAGCGCGCCAACATCAACAACGTCGAGGATCTGATTTCCAGAACCGGCGAGGATATGATGAAGGTTCGCAACATGGGCCGGAAGTCTCTGGAGGAAGTGCAGAACAAGCTGGCCATGATGGGTCTGTCCCTGGCAAGCGACGATTCCACGAATTCCAACAATAACTAACGATAACCTTTCAAGAAGGAGGTAAAGTCCTATGTTTGGTACCAGAAAGCTCGGCAGAACCAGCGACCAGCGCAAGGCCATGCTCAGAGCTATGACTACCTATCTGTTCGAAAACGGCAAGATCGAGACGACCTTCACCCGCGCGAAGGAAGTCCAGCCCGTTGCAGAGAAGATGATCACCCTTGGCAAGAAGAACACCCTGGCTTCCTATCGCAGAGCCCTGGCGTACATCACCAAGGAAGATGTTGCCAATAAGCTGTTCAAGGAGATCGCTCCGAAGTATGCCGACCGTAACGGCGGCTATACCCGCGTGACCCGCCTTGGCCCGCGCCGCGGCGACGCAGCCGAGATGGCTGTCATCGAGCTCGTCTGAGTTTCTAAAACCCTCTTTGATGTTGGTCAAGGAGGGTTTTTTACATCCTGCGTAAAAATTCCCCCGATGGCGCATACTAGGCCAAAGGGGGAATTTTCATGCATATAACGAATCAGGAATACAACAAATATGTGGCAAGCCTTGCGAAAAAGTCTCCGATATGGAAGGATCTTCTTTGCAGCTTTTTGATCGGCGGAACGATCTGCGCGCTTGGGCAGCTGATTTTAAACGGCTGGGGAGAGCTGGGCCTCGACAAGGACGCGGCGGGCACGGCCACGGCCATCTCGCTTGTCTTTCTGAGCGCCGTTCTGACGGGCCTCAGCTGGTACGACGATATTGCGAAAATTGCGGGTGCAGGCACGATCGTCCCGATCACGGGCTTTGCAAACGCCGTTGTATCACCGGCCATCGAATTCAAGGCCGAGGGCTTTGTGACAGGCATGGCCGCCAAGATGTTCACGATCGCAGGGCCCGTCATCGTCTACGGCATGACGGCGAGCGTCGTCTACGGCCTCATCTACTGGCTTTGCACCCGATAAGAAATGTCCGCCAGTATCTGGCGGACATTCATTTTTATCCAGTGGTAAAATGATACGAATGGCCGGGATCGTAGGCCATTTTGTTGCTCTCAGAGATGAAGTCCATGAAGCGCTTGGCGGCAGAGGTCGGGGTCACACCCTGAAGTGTGCACATTGTGACGGCGCGCGGCGGAATCGAGAAATCTGTCCGCAGCGGCAGAATCACGCCCCGGCCAAGTCCCGATTGGGAAAACTCTTCTGTCACACACGCAACACCAAGGCCGATGCGCGCGAGCGAGATGAGAAGGTTGTGAGAGCCGAGCTCAATTTCCGGCTGGATCGTTACGCCGTGCTGCTGGAAATACTGCTCGAGATAGAGCCGGGAGCTAGCCTTGCGCTCAAGGAGAATCAGCGGAAATGCCGCAATCTCCTCCATGGAGTATGCGTGGGTAAAATCGCACGGATAATCCGGCGCGGCGACAAAGATCGTGTGCGTGTCCACACAGTGCCGCACGTCATAGACCGCCGGGTCCTGATCGTCGCTTGCAAAGGCGATGTCCACCTGCCCGGCGTGCAGATAGTTGAGCACCATATGGCTTGTGCCGTTCAGAATCCGGATGCGGATATCGGGGTAGTCCCGATGAAACGCCTCCAGGCGCGAGAGAAGATACGTCTTCGTCACGGTGTCGCTCGCGCCGATGATGAGCTCGCCGGTGAGAAGCTGCCGCGACTGCGCGAGCTTTTCTTCGCCGCTCTGAATGAGCCCCAGCGCGTGGGAAATATACTCCTGCAAGAGCTTTCCTTCGCTCGTTAAATACACGCCCTTCGTGCTGCGCGAGAAAAGGCGCACCTGCAGCTGCTCCTCGAGCTGCTTGATGGACTGACTGACCGCCGACTGGGAAATGAACAGGTTCTGCGCGGCGGCGGAGATGTTCCCCATGCGCGCCACCTCGTGGAAAACCCGGTAAAGCTCCAACTTGACTGCCATCTGTGTCCCTCCGTCATTAGAAATGCTAATACTTAAAATTACGTATATCTATTTTACTTATCTCTGCTTTTTGATTATAATCTTAGTATCTGCGATTGTCCAGAAAATTTTTCAGGAGGCTTCTCATGCTCATCCGATCTGCTGAACAGGATATTGAACGCGTTCTCTACACCGAAAAGGCCATCGCCGCGCGTGTCGAGGAAATTGGTACGGAGCTTACAAAAAAGCTCGGCGACAAGCGCCCGGTTCTCGTCTGCGTCTTAAAAGGCGCTTCGTTTTTCTACATCGATCTCTGCCGCTGCATGAACTGCGTCATCGACATGGACTTCATTTCCGTCTCGAGCTACGGCGCGGGCGCGCAGTCCACGGGCGTTGTGCGTCTGATCAAGGACTTGGATAACAACATCACCGGCCGCGACGTGGTCATCGTCGAGGATATCATCGACTCCGGCCTTACCATGCACTATCTCAAGGAGCTGCTTTCCGCGAGAAAGCCCGCGTCCATCACGACCGTCTCCTTCCTCGATAAGTCCACCTGTCACGATAAGAGCCTCAAGACCGACATCTGCGGCTTTGAGATTCCTGACGAATTCGTCGTCGGGTACGGCCTTGATTACGCGAACTACTACCGGAACCTTCCTTACATCGGCATTCTGCGTCCGGAGTGCTACCAGTAAAAGTGGAGTCAATCGACTCCACTTTTTTCCGCAATCGGTCATTTCGCCGCATAATAGTTTCGGTTCCGCCAAATTTTTGTCTTGTTTTTTCCGGGTTCGCCTCTTGACGAAAACGGTCAGAAATGATAGCATCAGGGTACAAACAAATACGGTCTGTCCGCCCCTTGCGGATGGACCCCCGCTTGCCAATATAAATCCGGATACATGGCCCGGACGTTTCTACCGCGGCGCCAAAGCTGCGACTATTGGACATTTGCCGCAGAGGACTAGGTTCCCGCGGCTTTGTGAATTGGCAGCAGGAGCATTGTCTCTTGCCGCCGATTTTATTACATATCTGTTGGAGGTTTGTTATGCAGGAGCTCAAGGAACGGATCATAAAAGAAGGCAAGGTTTTGCCCGGCAATATCGTAAAAGTTGACGGTTTCCTCAACCACAGGATCGACTGCAAGCTGATGGCGGACATCGCCGATGAGTTTGCGAAGCTGTTTGATCTGTCCAAGGTCGATCTCATCCTCACCGCTGAGGCAAGCGGTATTGCTCTGGCCGCGATCTGCGCCTACCGGTACGGTCTTCCGATGGTCTTTGCCAAGAAGGCCAAGAGCGACAATATTGAAGGCGGCCTCTATCAGAGCGAGATCTACTCCTATACCTATAAAAAGAAGGTCACGCAGATCCTCTCCAAGGAATGGCTGACAAAGGACAACCACGTGCTGATTCTCGACGACTTCATGGCAAACGGCGAGGCTGTGCGCGGTCTCTGCGAGTTAGTTGAGCAGGCGGGCGCAGAGCTTGTCGGCGTGGGCATTGCGATCGAAAAGGGCTTCCAGGGCGGCGGCGACCGGCTGCGCAACATGGGCGTCAACTAC
The DNA here is from genome assembly GCA_916988195.3 of Oscillospiraceae bacterium. Taxonomy (GTDB): domain Bacteria; phylum Bacillota; class Clostridia; order Oscillospirales; family Oscillospiraceae; genus CAG-170. The sequence goes on along the minus strand of CAKASQ030000028.1, from coordinate 5,053 downwards.
CACGCACTGGCCGTCATCGAAAAGGCCGACGAAAACGGCATTATCTTCCGAGAGAATTGATTTTTTGCATTTCATCCCGGCGTGTCTTTTGAGGCGCGCCGGATTTTTATAAATTTTTGCACGCTTGTTGGAACTCCAACGGATTTGCGCGCTGTGTCCTGCTATACTAACGCCAGAACAAAGGAAACGGAGTGGTTTTGATGAAACGGAGAATCATTCAGATCGACGAGGAAAAATGCAACGGCTGCGGCGCGTGCGCAAAGGCCTGCCACGAGGGGGCCATCGCCATGGTGGACGGCAAAGCGAAACTGCTGCGCGACGACTACTGCGATGGTCTTGGAGACTGCCTTCCCGCATGTCCCATGGACGCAATTCACTTTGTCGAGCGCGAGGCTGCCGCTTATAACGAAGCTGCCGTTCTGGCTGCGAAGGCACACAAGGCGGCGCACACTGGCTGTCCCGGCGCGAGGATGCGGCAGATGCACCATGAGGGCGATGCACCTGCAACCGCGCAGAAGCGCCCCTCGCAGCTTTCCCAGTGGCCGTGTCAGATCAAGCTCGCGCCCGTGAACGCGCCGTATTTTGACGGCTGCGAGCTGCTCGTTGCTGCCGACTGCACGGCCTACGCCTACGCCTCCATCCACGAGGACTTCATGCACGGCAAAATGACCCTCATCGGCTGCCCGAAGCTCGACGCGGTCGATTACAGCCAGAAGCTCGCCGCGATTTTTGCGCAGAACGATGTTCGCAGCGTGACGCTTCTTCGCATGGAGGTTCCGTGCTGCGGCGGACTTGAGTTTGCCGCGAAGAAGGCCATCGCCGAAAGCGGCAAGGAGCTTTCTCTTCGCGTGGTGACGATCTCGATCGAGGGCGAAATTCTCGAGGACGCTTGATTTTCATGACAAATATGCTAGAATAAACCCACCTTGGGACTGCTTTCCGGGCAGTCCCTGTTTCTTTGGGAGGCGCTATGAAGAAGCTTTGCGCGATCATCTCCGGCGGGCAGTCTGACGATCTGGCCGGCATCCGGGACGCGGATTTTATCATCGCCTGCGACCGGGGCTATGCCTACGCAAAAGAAGCCGGTATCCGCCCGGACCTTCTCGTGGGCGATTTTGATTCATACAGGGGCGCGCTCGATAAATCTGTTCCCGTGCTCGATCTGCCGGTCGAGAAGGACGATACAGACACGATGGCGGCAGTCCGCTGGGCAGTCTCCGAAGGCTTTTCGGAGATCCGGCTCTATTGCGCGCTGGGCGGCCGGCTCGACCATCTGATGGGAAATGTTCAGGCTCTGGGCTTTGCCTGCGAACGAGGCGTTAAAGCGTCGCTTCTTGGCAGGGACGCACGGATCTTTCTTCTGAAAAACGACGCTGTCACCATCCCGCCGCTCCCCGGCTATTCTCTTTCCGTGCTGGCCCTTACCGACCGGGTGGAGCATGTCTGCATCTCCGGGGTCAAGTACCCCTTGCAGGATGCGCTTGTCACGAACACCTTCCCCGTCGGCGTCAGCAACGAATGGGAGGGCACCGCGAACATCTCCTGCGGAGAGGGAATTCTGCTGGTTATCAACGCAAAAAAATAGAAATTTCCGTCCGAAAAAACGGGCGGATTTTTTTGCGCATAGGGCTTGACAGGCGTGCAATTTTGATTATAATTGAATTGTTCAAAAATGAACAATCTAGTTTTGGAGGAAACGGGCATGGAAAATTTCCTGACTGCGGCCAAACTCCACACGCACGCCAAGCGCTTCATGGACGCGTACAGCGCCGCCATGCAGCCGCTGAGCCGGGAGTTTGCAATTCCGCAGACGGCGGCGGAGATTCTGCTGTTTCTGGCCAATAACCCGGAAAACAGCACGGCAAAGGAAATCTGCGCCATGCGCCATCTCAAGCCCGGCATTGTGTCGCTGCACGTCGACACGCTGGCGACGCTTGGACTTTTGGAGCGAAAAAGCGTTCCCGGCGACCGGCGAAAGCTCCGCCTTGTGCCGACCGAGAAGGCCGGGCCCATCATCGCCCGAGGCCGTGCCATGCAGGAGTCGTTTGCCAAGACGCTTGCGCAGGGGCTAGGGGAGGAAGAACTCGCCTGCTTTGCCCGCTGTATGGAGACCATCTCGCAGAATCTGGAGCGCGCAGCAGAGCTGACGCAGAAATGAAAGGTACCGCACTATGAATCAGGACAAAACATTCTTGGGAACAGAGCCCGTCGGGAAGCTTCTTTTAAAGCTCTCTGTGCCGACGGTCATCGCGCAGCTGGTCAACATGCTCTATAACATCGTCGACCGCATTTACATCGGCCACATGCCGGAAGATGGGGCGCTTGCGCTGACGGGCGTCGGCGTATGTCTGCCGATCATCATGATCGTCTCGGCGTTCGCAGCCTTAGTCAGTACCGGCGGCGCGCCGCGGGCCTCCATCTTCATGGGCAAAAACGACCACGAGTCGGCGGAAAAGACACTTGGAAGCTGCTTTACCTTGCAGGTCATCGTGTCTCTCGTGTTGACGGCCGTTCTGCTCCTATTTAACCGCCCCCTGCTTCTGGCTTTTGGCGCGAGCGAAAACACGATTGACTACGCTGTCAGCTATATGAGCGTCTATGCCATCGGCACGATTTTTGTCCAGCTCACGCTCGGTATGAACGCGTTCATCACCGCGCAGGGCTTTGCGAAGACCGGCATGCTGACGGTGCTGATTGGCGCGGTCTGCAACATTGTGCTCGATCCGCTGTTCATCTTTGCGTTCCACATGGGAGTCCGCGGCGCGGCCTTGGCAACCATTCTCTCGCAGGGCGTGTCGTGCGTCTGGGTGTGCGCATTTCTGCGCGGGAAAAAGACGCTGCTGCGGCTTAAAAATGAAAACATTCGCCTGCGCCCGAAATTCTTCCTGCCATGCATCGCACTTGGCGCAGCGTCTTTTATCATGCAGGCAAGCGAGAGCGTCATCTCGGTCTGCTTCAACACGTCTTTGCTTAAATACGGCGGCGACATCGCGGTCGGCGCGATGACGATCCTGACGAGCGTCATGCAGTTTGCGATGCTTCCGCTGCAGGGCCTGGCGCAAGGCGCGCAGCCGGTTCTGAGCTACAACTACGGCGCAAAGAACGCGGACCGCGTCAGAAAGGCGTTTCAGCTCCTTCTTATCTCGTCTCTTGTTTACTCGACCCTTCTCTGGGGTGCAATCCAGATATTCCCGAGCGTATTCGCCTCAATCTTTACGCCGAATGAAGCGCTCATCGTCTTTGCGGCGAAAGCGCTTCGAATCTACTGCGGCGTGCTGGTGCTTTTCGGCATTCAGATCGCCTGCCAGATGACGTTCGTCTCGCTCGGAAATGCGCCGTGCTCGATCATTGTAGCGGTTGTGCGCAAGTTTGTGCTGCTCATTCCGCTCATCTATATCATGCCGCAGCTTGTGTCCGATCAGGCCATGGGCGTTTATATGGCGGAGCCCGTCGCAGACGTGATCGCCGTGACGTTTACCGCGATTTTGTTCTCGCGCCAGTTCCGCAAATCCATGACGGCGCTGGAGCTGGAGGCCAAAAACTCGGACGCTTGAGCAGATCGTCAAAAACCTTTCAGACCAATGATTTCGGAAAGGAAGATAGTGTGCAAGAAACCCATCAGGGGTGTCTTTCGCGTTCAATCAACCACTTTTTCAAACTTTAAAAAAGTTTGAAAAAGTGCTCAGCGTGTCAAAATAGACTTTTTGACACGCTGGCTTGATTTTTAGGGTTTTTCCCTGTATGATACAGCTAATCTCTTGCTTTGGAGGCCGCGCATGGCAAACATTATCACGCTCACTTCGCTGGATGCGCCGGAGCTTGACGTTTACGCAAGACTCACGCAGGCGCAGCTGCGAAACCGGTTGGAGCCCGAGAAGGGGCTTTTCATCGCCGAGAGCCCGAAGGTCATCGGGACGGCGCTGGACACGGGGTTAGAGCCCGTTTCGTTCCTGATGGAGCAGCGCCACATTACGGGCGACGCAGCATCCCTTCTTGCCCGGTTCCCGGATGTTCCGGTCTATACGGCAGAGCGGGAGCTTCTTGCGCGCCTTACCGGCTACACGCTCACACGCGGCGTTCTGTGCGCGATGCGGCGGCCCGCGCCAAAGAGCCCGACCGAGGTCATTGCGGGTGCAAAACGGATTGCGGTGCTCGAGAGCGTGGTGGACGCGACGAATATCGGCGCGATTTTCCGCTCGGCGGCGGCGCTCGGGATGGACGCGGTGCTGCTCAGCCCCACGTGCTGTGATCCTCTCACCCGGCGCGCGGTGCGCGTGAGCATGGGAACGGTCTTTCAGCTTCCGTGGGCCACATTTGACACCTGGCCGGCCGGCGGCATGGAGATTCTTCGCGGCGCGGGCTTTGCGACCTGCGCGATGGCGCTGCGGGACGATTCGCTTGCCCTCGGAGATGAGCGGTTAAACAGTCTTCCAAAGCTTGCCATCGTGTTGGGCGCGGAGGGAGACGGCCTTGCAAACGGCACCATCGCCGCGTGCGACTATACCGTCCGCATCCCCATGGCGCACGGCGTGGATTCTCTCAACGTCGCAGCCGCCAGCGCGGTCGCGTTCTGGGAGCTCCGCGCAAAAATAAAATCCCGCCTCTGAGGGAGGCAGGATAACATTCAGAGAATTTTCCAAGTTGTATTCGTAGTAGTCCGTTAATGTTAAAAGTATATTTTCTTGAATTTATGTGATATGATAGCACAAAAGTTCTAAAAGGATGTGCAAACACATGAACAAGGAAATTAGATTGAGTGAAGCAGAACAGTTATATCTCAAAGACTTTGTGAAAAACGGAAGTCACAAATCAAAAGAAATCATCAGAGCACGAGTGCTGCTAATGCTGGATCGGACAGGGAAAGTGGATCATGTGAGATATAACCGTACGGCCGAGTATGCGGGAATTTCAGTTCAGGCCGTATATAATATGCGGGACGAATATCTGGAAAACCAAGATATTGCGGCATATTTAAGGCGGAAAAAGCGGACAACACCTCCGGTAAAAGCAAAAGTAACCGGAGAAGTTGAGGCGAAAATTGTAGCACTCGCTT
>CAKASQ030000027.1 GCA_916988195.3 Oscillospiraceae bacterium | reverse complement strand
CGATCAGATCTTCATGCGCCTGGCAAGAGCCGTCGCTGCATCTTGTGCCCAGCTGCATTAAGCCGATAAGCACATTACGATTTTAACTATGTTGGGACTGGCAGCACCAAGTGGAACATCGAGTATGGACCCACAGCGGACACCAGTTACACGTACACGGTTGATAGCCAGACGTTGACCTGCCGCGAAGGCTACAACTTCCTTGGCTGGGCTGATGGCAAGAATGCTACCGAGCCGGATTACAGGGGCGGCGATACGATCACGCTGACTTGGCAGAATCCGACCAAGACCATCTATGCGGTTTGGGAGAAGCAGCCCCAGCCCGATATCACCGACCCGACGGATTTTGCAAAGACACAGTATGTTCCTTTGCAGTGCAAAGACAACGCTAACCACAGAATTGAAAAGCTGCTGGAAGGCCTGCCGGATGATGCATGGGAGGTCGAATGGACACCCGGCAGCAAGGAGGCCACGCTTAAGCTGTATCCGGCGAAAATTGCTCCGCTATATAAGGTGGGCGGCGAGCACAAGGCGGTCGACGAAAGCACTGTTACCGTAACGCTGGCCTATACAAACAGATGGTCAATCGCCGGTAGAATCCCTGCAATCCCGGCAATTAAGATCACTTGCGCCGCGCCGGAAATTCCCGACCCGACAGAGTTTATAGGCATAAAGACTGTACCTGTGCAATGCGACAATAAGGCTGTCCATTATGTGGAGTATGCGATTGATGGCTTGATTGAGAAAGCGTGCGCGGAACTCGTTTGGTCGACCGGCAGCAAGGCAGCCACGCTCAAGCTGTATCCGGAGAAGATTGCAAACCGTTTTTCCGCTCTTAAAGGTACGCACACTGCGGTCAGCACCAGTGTCGTTACTGTTACGCTGACGTATAACGGCAGCTGGAAAATCGACGGGGCAATCCCGGTTATCTATGTTACTTGCGCCGCACCGGAAATTCCCGACCCGACGGATTCCGTGAAAGACCAGTACGTGACGGTGGTGTGCGATGATAAGACGGCGCATCCGAACATTCAGTATCTGCTGGAGAATCTGCCCGCCGGCAGCGTGGACGTGCAGTGGGAGGACGGAGCGGCTAAGACCGCGAAGCTTGTCCTGAAGCCGGATAAAATTGCGGAACATTATGGCATGGCCTACGGCGTGCATACTGCGGTCAATCCGGCCGACGTCGAAGTTTCGCTGACCTATGCAAATGACGCGTGGAGTCTCAGCGCAGCGATCCCGGATGTCCACGTCACGTGCAAGCCGGCGCAGGAGATCCCGAACCCGAAGGACTCTTTTAACAAGCTGCTTGTCAATGTCGCCTGCAACACGGAAAATTCCGGCCACGACCCGATCGAAGTGCCGCTGAGTGCGGTTGCCAACAGCGTCAATGTGCGGTGGGAGCCGGGTACTGCCACTGCGTACATCACGCTCACCCCGAGCATTTTTGCAACGTATTATAGCCAGCACAACAACGGCGCGAACGGCGCGCACGACCCGGTCGCCCCGGCAGCGGTCATGGTTGAAGCGCACTATGATAACGAGAAGGGCTGGTTCTGGACGAAGCCGACGATCAACGTCAAGTGCGAGCCTGTATACACCATCACCTACAACTGGCGCGGTGTGGTCAAGCCCGCGGACGTTAAGAACGTCAATAACCCCGGGACCTTTACTGCGGATGAGCTTCCGATCACCCTCAAGGCTCCGGATTTCAAGAACAACGAATGGCCGCAGAAGTTCCTCAACTGGCGCGATGCGGCAGGCAATGTTGTCACGCAAATCACCGAGCCCGGCAACGTGGAGCTGTACGCTTACTATCAGTTCCCCGTGAAGTACACGGTCTATGACGAGAACGACCAGAAGGTCGACGAGCTCTCCCTCACCGAATGGTACAACGAGGACGATTTTGCGGACTATAGCCTCAGAAGCGGCGAACAGACCGGCCACGACTTCGACGGCTGGTATCAGAACAAAAAGGACTTTGGCAACACGAACAAGCGCGTCACCAAGCTCAATATGGCCAAGAAGTGGGAACTGGTCGGCAAGCTGACCCGCAAGGAGTACACCGTTACCGCATCACTTTTCCTGAATGGCAGCGAGGAGGCCACCAAGGATGCCAGAGGCGTGGTTATCTCCAGAAGCGTCAAGGGCCTGTATGGCGATCCCATCAATTATGATGGCGAAAACGGTCTGAATGCGCAGCTGAAGGAAGCGGCGCTTGCGGCTGACGCGGCCAACGAGCCGAATCCGGACTATGTAGACATCAACATCTGCCTGAACGACAAGAGCGGCAAGCCGTTTGACGCGGAAACCTATGGTCAGGAAGGCTACAACTGGCGTGATATGCAGTGGCAGGAGAACAAGTGGATTGTTGCCTATGCCTGGGCTTACGTTGACACATACTACGACGTAACGTTCAACGTCAACATGGAAGGCGTGACGCCGGTCGACACACAGACGGTCAAGTGCAATGCAACCGCGAACGAGCCGACTGCACCCACCAAGGAAGGCTACAAGTTCCTCGGTTGGTTCAAGGACGGCGAGAATACTGCGTTCGATTTTGATACCCCAATCACACAGAAGACCGAACTGACGGCGAAGTGGGAGCTCAACTTGCAGACCGTCAACGTTGTGATCTACCGCAACGGCAACATGACCAAGGCCTTCAAGACGGTTCCGCTCGAAAAGCAGCCGAAGGGTACAGTCATTGATCTGACTACGCTCGACATTGCCAACTACTACACTGCAAACAGCACCGGCAAATACGACTTCTACGGCTGGTACAACGACGGTAAGTGGAACAACTACAAGGAGAACCCCGAAAACCCGCCCGCAGGTCTTCAGACGATCACGGTCAACGGCTGGACGAATATCATCTGCATGGTCTATGACTATGAGAAGGTCATCGTCAAAGCGATCACTGACGATAACAAGGCCACCGAGACGCAGCTTTTCTCCGGTATGGCTCGCAGAGGCAGCAACCTGCTGGACTACCTCGCAGCACAGAACATCGAGCTGGATAAGGTCGGCCATACGCATGACGAGTGGTATAAGTACGATTCGCCCAAGTGGAAGTTCGGCGAGAACGACACCATCAACGGCTGGACGAACGTTCTGGTGAAGTACGCCCGCAAGGAGTACACCGTTGTTGCGAAAATGTATCTCGACGGTGCGCCGCACTTCCGCCAGAACACGGACTTCTATACGTATCAAGTCACTGGTCTGTACGGCGATCTCATCGACTTTGCGGATATCAAGGCGCAGGCCATCGCGCAGGCAGAAAACGACCGTCGTGACTCCGCTTCCTATGATGCGTCCGTCATCGAAGACTGGGCTGGCAATGCGACTTGCACGACCTTCGGCGAGCATCAGCCAGACCTGGAAAAGCATTATGTAAACGTCCACGTCAACACCACGCAGCACGTCTACGTCTACAGAATGATCGACGGCAAGATGGAGGCGACTGAGTACCATCACTCCACCGCTCCGTTCGGCGCAAATGTGGTCGAGCATCTCAACGCGAATGTGACAAATCTTGATATGTCCGGCTACTCGCACGACGAGTGGTTCAAGAAGGACGTTCCGGCGCTGGACATCAAGTTTGGCGACACGGATACCATCAACGGCTGGACGAACGTTGTCATCAAGTACACAAAGAACGAGTTCCCCGTGACCTATGACTACGCATGCACAGACCCGGCACTTGAGCCGAACTGGAAGGTGTGGGAAACGCTTCCTGAGAATTCGTACACTTACGCGCCCGGCGAATCGGTTCGTGTGGCCATGATGCCTGACGATGTGGAAGACGGCGAATATATCTGGAAGTTCGTTACGTGGAAACTGAACGGCGTTGACGTTGTTCCCAACGCACAGGTTCCAATGGTCGAAGGCGGCCTTACATTCGTCGGTATCTGGGAGCGCACGCAGAAAGAATACGGCGTGACCTATGACTACGCATGCACAGACCCGGCACTTGAGCCGAACTGGAAGGTGTGGGCAACGCTTCCTGAGAACAAGGACACCTACACTGTAGGTCAGAAGGTCACAACGGCAGCCAAGCCTGACGATGTGGAAGACGGCGAATACATCTGGAAGTTCGTTACGTGGAAGCTTGGCGATACAGAGGTTGCACCGAACACGCAGGTTGAAATGGTTGCCGGTGGCCTTACATTCGTCGGTATCTGGGAGCACACGCAGAAAGAATACGGCGTGACGTACAGCTATGATCCCAGCCTCCCGGCTGAGGTTCAGGCAACGATTCCTAAGGACCCGGACACCTACACTGTGGGCCAGAAGGTCACAACGGCAGCTAAGCCCAATTCTGTGAGAGTTGGCGAAAATATCTGGACGTTCAAGACGTGGAAGCTTGATGGCGTCGAGGTTGCACCGAACACGCAGGTTGAGATGGTTTCCGGCGGTCTGCACTTTGAAGGCATCTGGGAGGCGAAACTGATCCACTACAGCCTGACAATCCAGTACGTCGATAAGAAGGGGAAGGAACTGGCCGAGAGCCATATGGATCTCCTGTCCAAGGGTGAAGCGTACAAAGTAGACTCTCCGAAGATCAAGGGCTACAAGCTCAAGAACAAGGATGACGCGGTGATCGAAGGTACAATGCCCGGTCGTAATCTGACCATCGAGGTCGTCTACATCAAGAAGAGCACCGGAGGCAGTTCAGGTACGATCGACTCCCCGAACAAGCCTACGACGAAGGCACCGGCGCTGACGCTCAACACCGATGACCACTTCGCGTTTATCAACGGTTATCCCGACGGCTCCGTGCAGCCGGAAGGCAATGTCACCCGTGCGGAGACCGCAGCGATCCTGTACCGCATCATGGGCGACGAGTGCCAGTCCTACTACAAGACCAACAGCAGCTCCTATTCGGATGTTGCCCGCGGCGACTGGTACAACACCTACGTTGCTACACTCGAGAATGCCGGCGTGATCGTCGACACCAGAACGAACGGCAAGTTCCGTCCGAATGACGCGATCACCCGCGCCGAGCTCGCTTCCATGATCGCGCAGTTCGCCGGTCTGGAGAGCGCTTCCGCTGCGAAGTTCAACGATGTTGGCTCGCGCTACTGGGCAGCCGAGGAAATTGCGATCGCTGCGAAGATGGGCTGGATCAACGGCTATCCCGACGGCAGCTTCCGCCCGGACCGCAACGTCACCCGTGCCGAACTCATGGCAATGGTGAACCGCGCGCTCGGCCGCACGCCGAAGTCTGAGGACGATCTGTTGTCCGGCATGAAGACCTGGCGCGACAACGCGAACGTGAACGCATGGTACTACCTCGACGTGCAGGAGGCCACCAACGACCACACCTACACCAAGTCGGGTACCCATGAGACCTGGAAGAAGCTTCTGTAATCAAAAGCGTCTGACAGAAAACAGCATACCCTCAAGGGGCGGCGAAAGCCGCCCCTTTTGCCTGTCCGAACACAGGAACCGAAAAAGCGCTCCGTTACCGAGTTTGGTAACGGAGCGCTTGCGTATTTGAAAAGGGAACCTGCGGTTACTGCGGACGATCCTCCCATGACTGATTCAGAGCGGCAATCAGGTCACTCGGATGCTGATAGCGGCGGCAGTCATAGACCGAGCGCGCGTCCGTCCGATAGTCCATTTCAACGGTGTACCGTACGCGCATGGCGATTGCAGACGGCGGGGAGCTGATCATTTTAGCCCCCGGTGTGACGAAATTCGGCGAGGACGGGCAGGTCGACGAGCTCATCCGCAAGTACGGCTACCGCGGCAGGCTGCACACGCTGGAACAGTTCAACAAGCCCGAAAATCAGGACCTGCGGGACAACATGGGCGCGGCGGCGCATCTGATTCACGGTTCGAGCGATGGCCGATTTACTATCACGTATGCCGTGAAGGAAATCACACAGCAGGAGATTGCGGATGTTGGCTTCCAACCGGCAGACTATGACGAGCTGGCGAAAAAATTCGACCCGGCAAAGCTTTCCTACGGCTATAACACCGTGGACGGCGAGGAAATTTACTTCATCCCGAACCCCGCGCTGGGGCTCTGGATCAACCGCGAGGCATTTGAGGGAGCCTGACGCATCCCATTCCTCTCGCCGCAAAAACAACCGGCCGGAGGGACGGCCTGAAAAAAGCAAGATCAGCAGCCGAATGACAAGACCCCCAACCAGCTAAGCTGGTTGGGGGTTTGCGCGCCATTTCGGGCTGGTCCCTTCACGTTGCCGTAATTGCGGCCCCGAAGTGTGCCGCTGTCACCCTATACAAAGAAGAACGAAGAAGGCACGCGAAATCTTGGACAGGTTTGCCATTGCAAAGAACAAAGAAATAGTGTAGCATATTAGCACGATAACACGGTAGCGAAATAAAGTAAAGCCGAATTGTGCCTGACACAAGCCGCTGCTGCCAGTTTCAAGCCGGATTGAAAGGAGTCTTCCACATGAAAACCTTCTCGAAACAGCTTCTTTGCCTCTGCCTTTCGCTGATGATGGTGCTTGGACTTGCCGCTTGCAGTATAAACGGCACGGCAGGCAGCAAAAAGGCGGAACGACTCGAGCTGTCCGCCAGACCGGATGCACCCAGCGAGATTCCGGACGGACTCGACATCGACTGGAACAGGCGCTATACCTTTGCGGAGCTGGAAGCGCAGCTGTCCGCAATGGCGGAGCAGTACCCGGATATCACGGAGCTCTATTCCATCGGCACGTCCTGGCAGGAGCGGGACCTCTGGTGTCTGGAGATCACCAACGAGAAGATTCCTGCGGAGGAAAAGACGGGAATTGGCGTGTTTGCCAACATCCACGGCGGCGAACGCGAAAGCGCCTCGTCTGCCATGTACACTGCGTGGTGGTTGACGCTCTGCTCGGACGACGCATATGTCAAGGGGCTTCTCGACAGCTACATCGTCTACGTCATTCCGGTCATCAACCCGGACGGCTATGAGCAGTCCTTTGTCATCAACAACCGCCCGAACCTGCGCCCGAGAGACGCAAACGGCGACAACATCCCCTTCGGCGACCCCTACACGGACATTGACGGCGACGGCTTCATCGCCACGCTCTATCGCGGCAAAGAAGACGACACGCCCTCGCGTGAGCTTCCCGTCTTCGGTATGGAAAGCCCGGACTGGGATGGAAACGGCATTCTGGGCGACGATCCCCGTACGAGCGGCATCGATATGAACCGTACCTTTGACTATCAGTGGAACCGCTATGACATTGAAACGAAGGATGGCCAGCAGATCGGCAACGTCAACTGGACAACCGCTGGCACCGCGCCCGCCACAGAGCCCGAAATCAAGGCGCTTCAGCAGTTTATGTATACGCGGAATATGGCCGCGCTGGTCACGCTGCACACCGGCATTCAGTCCGTCCTTTACCCTTGGTGCTATCGCGCCTACGATGAAAATAATCCCGATGACGCGGCAATTCCGTTCATGAAGGATACTGCCGCCGAAATGGCGCAGGCATTCCAGAACTACACTGGCCGCGGTTTCTACTCGATGAGCTCCAATGAGGACTATCCCACCGCAGCAGAGCTGATCGACTATGCGTATGGCCGCTACAACATCCACGCCTATACGATCGAGGTATACAGCCCCGGCAAGTCGGAAGACGGCGATATCAGCAGCTGCAAATGGGAAAACACGATGCCCGAAGCAACGTGGGTCTTCTATTCCCGCGACGAGATCCGCGACACGCTCGGACTGGACTCGGACGCGATCACGGACAGTGACGGCGTGGGCCTTGCAGAGGGCGAAGGACTGTGGTTCTACACAAGCTCCACCAACCAGATGGTAAACCGCGCGCCCGAGGAGCAGGACGTGATGGTTCGCGGCTGCCGCGACGCGATTCTGACCATGATGGAGAGCGAACCCAACGGAAAAGGCTATCAGAACCCCGGCTTTTACAAGTGAGGTTTGCTCAAATAGAAACAACGAACGCAGGACTTCACCCTCTGGCGGAGTCCTGCGTTCGTTGTAGGTAAACGTACCGTTTGCCTGCCAAGCAGCATCGAAATCCCCCAACCGGCAAGCCGGCTGGGGGATCCGTATCTTTTGGGGAAAGGAATTACTTCTTCTTCGCCTTGATCGCGGCCTGCGCGGCAGCAGATATCGTGAGGAAATCCGTCGGTTAACCATCTACGATCTCGAAAGACTTAATCCAACAGGTGTCATAACGATCGGTGTCTTCACTAAGACAGAATATTTGCTCATTGATTGTGCGGATTTTCAGCAGAGATGCATTTTGTTCGGCTTCTTCTGCGGTCATGCTGTAGAATGGCTTGTAATCATACCAGCTTAGAGACTGGTCGGTAACATGGTAAAGATTATAGGTTACATTGCAATACATTCTGTTTTCCGGATCTTCCTCAATGGAGCTTATGACCTTTTCCGGCGATTTTGACAGCCGGGAAGTCATTGATCTGGTGCGGAAAGAACTGCGGAAGATGGGACTTTTCCTGAATGACAAGAAAACGATTCGAGTCATGCGGGGCCAGCGGCAAAGCGTGACCGGGATCGTGGTCAATGAGGGAATGAGCGTCCCATCCGCTTATCGAAAGAAACTGCGTCAGGAAGTGTATTACTGCCGGAGGTTCGGCGTTGAAGAGCATTTAAAGAGAACCGGAAATGCCGAGACACCGGAAAGCTATTTGCCGAAGCTCCTGGGGCGGATCAATTATGCGTGTGCGGTGATGCCGGATGACCGGGAATTGAAAGGTGAAAAGCGATGGGTCATGCAGCAGATGAACATACTAAGAAGGTCGGCGGGCACTATGCCCAACTAACAGAAAAGACTCTGCCGATCAAAGCAGAGTCTTTTCTTCATTGCTGTTCATGGCGGCTACAAAGATTTTCAGCATCTGCTCGGCGTAAGTGCGCTCACGCTTTGAACAGTTTTCCAGTACCATCATAACGGAATCAGGATTTTCCTGTTCCGTTTTTCCATAAAGGATGTAATCGGTGGACAAACGAAGTACTTTGGAAATCCAGCAAAGTGTAGGAACGGACATTCCCTTGGCGCCCGTTTCAATGTCAGAGCAGAATTTCGGCGTCACGTCGATCTGCTCTGCAAACTGTTCACGGGTAAAGCCCATATATTCCCGCTGCTGCCGAATCCGCTTTCCAATTGCACTCCAGTCCATAATTAAAATGCTATAATTTAGCGAAATATTAACGGATATCCGTTTTCCTTCAACACGCCTTTACATGGCAGCAACGAATGGAGAGTCATATGAACGTGCGGGAAAAACTGACACATCTTGTCTTCCCTAAAGTGGGACTTCGCAATATTAAAACCGCTCTGGCGGCAGCGCTGTGTGCCTTGGTCTACTATTTTTTGGACCGCAGCCCGGCCTTTGCCTGCATCGGTGCCATCTTTGGCATGGGCGGCAGCTATGAGCAGAGCCGTCTCCACGGCGGCAACCGTTTCTTCGGCACTCTGGTGGGCGGTTTTATCGGCATGGGGCTGTTTGCTTTTTATATGCACCTGTTTCCGGACGGCAGCCACCGCTGGTTCCTGGTGCCTCTGACCTTTGTGGGCGTAGTAATCCTTATTGTGCTGTGCCAATACATCTGGGTGGGCGGCGTACAGCCTGGCGGCGTGGTGCTGTGTATCCTGCTGTTCAACACCCCCACTGATACTTATATCTCCTACGCCTTGAACCGCATTATTGACACCGGCATCGGCGTGCTGACTGCTATTTTTGTCAACGGCATGCTGCCCGGCGGCTTCACTTTCGGTTTTATGCACCGCCTTTATGTGCGGATGGGCATCCGGGACGATGTGGTGGACGAATTTCCGCTAAAACACACCAAGCCCGCTGCCTGAATTTCTCCCATAAACAAAGGCCTCCCGCAGTGCGGGAGGCGCTTTTATTTTCTTTGATATATCCCGCTTGCAAGCAGTTCCATCCAGAAAGCTGGCCTGGCGCCTGGCGCATAGACAGAACTTATAATTTTTTCTTTTCTCTCTATAATTTTGTTCTATTTTTAAATTTTTACATTTCCCGCTTGACAAGCCGCTGCTTTTTCCGGTATAGTAATGACATCACAATGCACATGACCCAAATGCCATGACGGGGGAAAATGTTTTCCACAGACGCTTCAGAGAGCTGCCGGATGCTGTGAGGCAGCGCAGAGTGGAAAGCTGTCACTGGCCCCTGAGCAGCTTCGCTGAGACCTCGGTTTAGGCGGAGCCGGATCTCCTCACCGTTACCAAAGAGGCGGATTCGTTCGGCCCGACCGGACTGATACCGAAAGTGGGCAGCAATGCCAATGAGAGTGGTACCGCGGAAGTTTTCAAAGCTTTCGTCTCTTCGACAGGAAGAGACGAAAGCTTTTTTGTTTTTTCCTGAACTTTACAAAAACAGGAGGAACGCAACATGAAGCGCATCAAAATTTTTGACACTACCCTGCGGGACGGTGAGCAGTCTCCCGGATGCAGCATGAACCTGGCAGAGAAGATTGAGATGGCCAAGCAGCTGGAAAAGCTGGGCGTGGACATCATCGAGGCCGGATTTGCCATCGCCTCTCCCATGGACCACAAGAGCGTTCAGGCCATTGCCGCCGCTGTGGAGCACTGCACGGTGGTCTCTCTGGCCCGCTGCACCAAGGGGGACATTGACGCCGCCTGGGACGCCGTGAAAGAGGCCAAGCACCCCCGCATCCACGTATTTCTGGCCACCAGCGACATTCACATGGAGTACAAGCTGCGGATGACCCGGGAGCAGGTACTCCAGCGCATCAGCGACATGGTGGCCTATGCCAAGAGTTTCTGCGATGACATCGAGTTCTCCGCCGAGGACGCCTCCCGCTCCGACTGGGCCTTCCTGGCCCAGTGCTACTCCAACGCTGTGGCCGCTGGGGCCACGACGCTGAACGTGCCGGACACCGTAGGCTACTCCACGCCCCAGGAGATGGCGGATCTCATTACCTACCTGAAAGCCCATGTCGTTGGCGTGGAAAATACGGACATCTCCGTCCACTGCCACAACGACCTGGGCATGGCAGTGGCCAATTCCCTGGCCTGCGTAAAGGCGGGTGCCACCCAGGTCGAGTGCACTGTCAACGGCATCGGCGAGCGGGCGGGCAACGCCAGCCTAGAAGAGCTGGCCATGGCCATTCGCACCCGGGCGGATTTCTACGACGCCGAGACCGGCATCAACACTAGGCAAATCTACCGCTCCAGCAAGCTCCTCAGCAACATCACCGGCGTACCCATCCCGCCCAGCAAGGCCATTGTAGGTGCCAACGCCTTTGCCCATGAATCCGGTATTCACCAGCACGGCGTCATCGCCAATGCCCAGACCTATGAGATCATGAAGTCCACCGATGTAGGCATCCCCCAGAACACCATGGTTCTGGGCAAGCACTCCGGCAAGCACGCCCTCCGTGAAAAGCTGGAATCCATGGGCTATGAGCTTTCCGATGAGGAACTGGAAGGCGTGTTCGTCCGGTTCAAGGACCTGGCGGATAAGAAAAAAAATATCACCGGCAGCGACATTGAGGCCCTGGTCCTCAACCGTCGTGGCGTGTCCCAGGGGGACTGCCGTCTGGTAAGCCATGTAGTCAACACCGGCCACGGCGTGCCCAACATCTCCTGCATCAAGCTGCAGCGGGGCAATGAAGAGCTGGAGGATGTGGCCATCGGCTCCGGCCCCCTGGATGCTTCCTTCAAGGCCATCAACCGGATGCTGCACATGGACGTTCAGCTGGACAGCTTCAGCCTGAACGCCGTCACCGACGGCGAGGACGCCGTGGGCGAAGCTGTGGTGAAGGTCTCTCTGCCGGACGGCCGGTCCTACACCGGCACGGGCCTTTCCACCGATATTATCGAATCCTCTATCCGGGCCTATGTCAACGGTATCAACAAAATTATAGAATCCGCCAACTGAAAGGGAAACCACACAATGGGAATGACTATGACGCAGAAAATTCTGGCTAGGCACGCGGGATTGGACAGCGTGCGGGCCGGACAGCTGATCCAGGCCCGGCTGGACCTGGTACTGGGCAACGACATCACCACCCCTGTGGCCATCAACGAATTTGAAGCCGCGGGATTCAGCACGGTTTTTGACAAGAGCCGCATAGCCATGGTGATGGACCACTTCGCCCCCAACAAGGACATCAAATCCGCCACCCAGTGCAAACAGTGCCGCACCTTTGCCCGCCGCTTCGACATCGATCACTTCTACGATGTGGGCACCATGGGCATCGAACACGCCCTGCTGCCGGAGCAGGGACTGGTCGCCCCCGGCGAAGCCGTCATCGGCGCGGACTCCCACACCTGCACCTACGGCGCCCTGGGCGCTTTCTCCACCGGCGTGGGCTCCACGGACATGGGCGCCGCCATGGCGGCGGGAGAAACCTGGTTCAAGGTGCCCTCCGCCATCCAAGTAAACCTCACCGGCAAGCTCCGGCCTTATGTTTCCGGCAAGGATGTGATCCTGACCCTCATCGGCATGATCGGCGTGGACGGTGCCCGGTACCAGTCCATTGAGTTCACCGGCCCCGGCGTGGCCAACCTGACCATCTATGACCGGCTGACCATCTGCAACATGGCCATTGAGGCCGGCGGCAAAAACGGCATCTTCCCGGTAGACGATGTGACCCGGGTCTATGTGGAGGGCCGGGTAGACCGCCCCTGGACCGCCTTTGAGGCAGACCCCGACGCCGAGTACACGCGCACCATCGATATAGACCTCTCCCAGGTGGACTGCACCGTGGCCTGGCCCCACCTGCCGGAGAATGCCCACAGCGCCCGGGAGGGTAAAGACATCGCCATCGACCAGATCGTTATCGGCTCCTGCACCAACGGCCAGCTGCCGGATATGGCTGCCGCTGCCGCCATTTTGAAGGGACACCATCTGGCCAAAGGCGTCCGGGGCATTATCATCCCTGCCACTCAGAGCGTTTACCGGGCCTGTATGCACGAAGGCTATACTGACATTTTCCTGGATGCAGGCTGCATCGTTTCCACCCCTACCTGCGGGCCGTGTCTCGGCGGCTACATGGGTATTCTGGCGGCCGGAGAGCGGTGCGTTTCCACCACCAACCGCAACTTTGTAGGCCGCATGGGCCACGTGGACAGCGAGGTCTACCTGGCCTCTCCCGCCGTGGCGGCGGCATCCGGCATCGCCGGACATATTTCTCATCCGGAGGAGGTCGTGAGCAAATGAATGCACACGGAACCGTTCATAAATACGGAGATCACGTGGATACGGACGTCATCATCCCCGCCCGTTACCTGAACACCCAGAGCCACAAGGAGCTGGCCGCCCACTGCATGGAGGACATCGACAAGAACTTTATCCATAACGTCAAGGAAGGCGACATCATGGTGGCCGGCGTCAACTTCGGCTGCGGCTCCTCCCGGGAACACGCCCCAGTGGCCATCAAGGCCAGCGGCATCTCCTGCGTCATCGCCGCCAACTTCGCCCGCATTTTCTACCGCAACGCCATCAACATCGGCCTGGCCATTCTGGAGTGTCCAGCCGCCAGCGCCGGGATCGACAACGGCGATGAGGTGACGGTGGACTTTGATACCGGCGTCATCACCGACGTTACCAAGGGCACCACCTATCAGGCGGAACCCTTCCCGCCGTTTATCAAGGACATGATTGCCAAGGGCGGCCTGATGGCCTCTCTGAAGGACAAGGAGGTAACGAAATGAGCAAGACGATTGCCATTATCAAAGGCGACGGCATCAGCCCCGAGATCGTCAGCGAAGCTATGGGCGTTCTGGACACCGTGGCCGCCAAATTCGGCCATACCTTCACCTATGTAGACGCCCCTATGGGCGGCTGCGCCATTGACGCCTTCGGCGTCCCCCTGCCGGATTCCAGCCTGGAGACCTGCCTGAAAGCGGACAGCGTCCTGCTGGGCGCCGTAGGCGGCCCCAAGTGGGACGATCAGCCCTCCGCCAACCGGCCCGAACGGGGGCTTCTGAAGCTGCGGGGCGCCATGAAGCTCTACACCAATGTCCGCCCTGCCCGGATGTTTTCCGAGCTGTCCGACGCCTGCCCCCTCCGCTCAGACATCGCCGCCCGGGGGATCGACTTCGTGGTGGTCCGGGAGCTGATCGGCGGCGTCTACTTCGGTGAACACCGCACGGAAGAAGCGGACGGCGAGCAAAAGGCCACCGACATCATGGCCTATTCCGAACATGAGATACGCAGGGTGGCCCACGTGGCCTTCCAGATGGCCCAGAAGCGCCGGAAACGGGTCACGTCCATCGACAAGGCCAACGTGCTGGACACCTCCCGCCTGTGGCGCAGGATCGTCACGGAGGTAGCAAAGGAATACCCGGATGTAGAGCTGCTTCACATGTATGTGGATAACGCCGCCATGCAGATCGTCCGGGACCCCAGCCAGTTTGACGTCATCGTCACCGAAAACCTCTTCGGCGACATCCTCTCCGACGAAGCCAGCCAGATCACCGGCTCCATCGGCATGATCCCCTCCTCCAGCATGGGTGAGGGGACCCGGGGCCTGTACGAGCCCATCCACGGCTCCGCCCCGGACATTGCGGGCCAGGACAAAGCCAACCCCATTGGCATCATTCTGGCCGCCGCCATGATGCTGCGCTACAGCTTCGACATGGCCGCAGAGGCGGACGCCATCGAGCGCGCCGTGGACGAGACACTGAAGGCCGGCATCCGTTGCGGTGACATCATGCGTCAGGGCTGCAAGCTGGTAGGCTGCCGGGAGATGGGCGCGGAGATCCGCAGCCGCATCTGACCGTCTGACTGCTGGGCATCTGGGCGGGGCTCATCACCGTCATGCTGATCTGCGGTTTCGGCTGCGCCGCCCTGGGAGAGTTGGTCCCTCAGATCGTCCCGGTGGCGAAATACATCGGCGCGGCCTATGTGCTGTATCTGGCTTACAAGACCCTCATCCGAAAGACTGGCAGCGGCACGGCGGACGCCTCCCGGCCCCTGACCTGCGGGAACGGCCTCCTGCTCCAGTTTTTGAATGTCAAGATTCTGATGCTTGGGGTTACTTTCTATTCCGGCTATATTCTGCCCTATGGCTTCCATCCCGGCCGCATCGTAGCCTTTGCCCTGGTGATGGCCCTATGCGCCGGCACCGGCAACCTGATCTGGGCCACCCTGGGCTCTCTGCTCTTCCCCCTGTACAAGAAGTACGCCCAGGCCATCAACACCGTTATGGCCCTGCTGCTGGTCTGGTGCGCTTGGAAGATCGTAAAAACCTAATACTAAATGCCGTCCCAGAGGCCATAGTCTCTGGGACGGCATTCTGTCTGCCTGGGCAATTCCCGGCAGTCCAGCCATCAAATTATAGAATACATAAAAATAATATCTTAATTACGGGGGCACAAAGCGTCAATATAAGAGAGAAACGCACTTGGACTGCTCTTGGAATTGATAATCGAAATGTTTTGGTGAATGGGATAGTCAAAGATGCATTGCGGTACACGAAAGTAAATGCAGGATAGAGGCTCCAATAACCGGAAGAGTAAAGATGTATAAAAGCATTTCTCTCACTATTTTCCTCGAAATCAGGTGCTCTATCCATACACAATAAAGCAGCACCCCCGGTTCGACTGAATCAGGGGTGCTGCTTACGCTCTTATAATCTCCGGAAATTCAATTTCCCTCAATCCCTGATGGCAGCCTGCGCGGCAGCAGATATCGTGAGGAAATCCGTCGGTCAACCATCTACGATATCAAACGACTTGATCCAGCAGGTGTCATACCGATCGCTATCCTCGCTGAGACAGAATATCTGCTCATTGATTGTGCGGATCTTCAGCAGAGATGCATTTTGTTCGGCTTCTTCTGCGGTCATGCTGTAGAATGGCTCGTAATCATACCAGCTTAGAGACTGGTCGGTAACATGGTAAAGATTATAGGTTACATTGCAATACATTCTGTTTTCCGGATCAACGAACGTGGTGCGAGAACGTTGCCCAGACACACGAAGACTGGGATGTAGTTGCAAGGTACTACGATGAGGGAATTACCGGTACGGACGTACAAAAAAGACCTTCTTTTCTGAAGATGCTGCGTGATGCAAAGGCAGGAAAATTTGAACTGATTGTGACACGCGAAGTGTGCCGATTTGCACGAAATACGGTAGATACTCTTTCTATTACGCGAGAGCTGAAAAGGAATGGCGTTGGCGTATTTTTTGTACAAGACGGAATCTGCACACTGGATGATGATGGAGAGCTGCGGCTTTCCATCATGGCGACGTTGGCACAGGAGGAGAGCAGGAAGATTTCTGAGCGGGTACTGGCGGGACAGAAGGTCAGCAGGCAGAAAGGCGTTCTATACGGAAACGGCAATATCTTGGGCTACCGCAGAGAAAACGGAACCTATGTGATTGAGCCAGAGCAGGCATATACGGTTCGAAAAATCTTCGAGCTTTATGTTTCCGGGTCGGGATATAAGAAAATTTGTGCCGAATTGATTCGCCTTGGGTGTAAAAATGCGCATGGGAAAGTGAGCTGGAAAACCGATAGAATCGGAAGAATCCTTCAAAATGCAACGTATAAGGGATATATTTGCTACAATAAGTCCCATAGCGACGGTTACTTAACACAAAAGCGTATCAATCACAAAGAAGAAGCGTTCCAGTACATCAAAGGCAATTTCGAAGCCATTGTGCCAGAAGAACGCTGGGATCAGTGCGCAGAGATTCGCAGCCGGAAAAGTGCCGCACAAATGGATCAGAACGGTCATATGCGAAAATTTGGCTCGCAGGAACCACAGGGCGTCTGGAAACAGAAGCTGCGTTGCAGCTGCGGTTCTTCTTTCCGTAAGTATCTTTGGCACAACAATGCAAATGGAACGAAAACATATGGCTATGAATGTTATCGGCAGAAACGAAATGTCAGTGCAGCTTTTTTGAAAAGAAATCACTTGGACACAGAGACTGTTTGTCAAACAAAAAGCATTCCTGCGTGGCAGCTTGATTTGATGGCAAAGAAGGTCTTTTCATACGTCTGGAAAGATCAGAAGGATGCGGTTTTGCTGGCTTGCAAGATGTTGGAGGAATGTAATTATCAGGAGCAGAGCCATGAAAATGCGGTGACAGACAGCCTTTTGAAACGCAAGGAGACATTGGAGAAAAAGCTGGAAGGGCTTCGTGAAATGCGTGCGCTTGGCGACATTACGCGCGAAGAGTTTTTGACAGATAAGCGGAAAATCGACGAAGAATGTGAGAAGCTGGAAATTCAGTTGCATGATTTGGAACAGAGCGATCCCGGTAAAAAGAACAGCGAACTTGATATAAAAGCAATTCAGCGGACGCTGAATCGCTGGATAGATACCTCTGCGCTTACGATATCCGAAGAACTGATCGATGAGTTTGTCCTGCAAATTGTGGTAATAGATAATCAGACATTCAACTGGACGCTGGATTTGACGGCACCGAGCCAAGCGCAGACAAAACGTATGAAACCGAGTGAAATTGCGTTGCTGCAATACCGCGAAAAGCAGACTGGACGCGACAGTCATTTGGATTCTAGAATAACAAAACCACAGACGCTGCTCCATTTTTGCATTACAGAAGCGGATGCTGAGGAATATTGTCATGCAATCGGAATGAAGTTTTTCCGTAAGAAATGGAAGGACAAAACAGTGATAATCAGCATCTGAATGACAAAACCCCCAACCGGATTACCGGTTGGGGGTTTGTGCGTGATTGGTTTCTTTTTTACGAGAACTTATTTCCTCGCGTTTTTGATCGCAGCCTGCGCGGCAGCGAGTCTTGCGATGGGAACACGGAACGGGCTGCAGGAGACGTAGCTCAGGCCGATGTTGTGGCAGAATTCGACGGTCGAGGGATCGCCGCCCTGTTCGCCGCAGATGCCGAGCTTGATGTCCGGGCGGGTCTGACGGCCGAGCTCCGCTGCCATCTTGACGAGGCGGCCGACGCCAGCCTGGTCGAGCTTGGAGAACGGATCGGATTCGTAGATCTTGTTGTCGTAGTAGGACGCCAGGAACTTGCCCGCGTCGTCACGGGAGAAGCCGAAGGTCATCTGGGTCAGGTCGTTCGTGCCGAACGAGAAGAACTCAGCCTGGTTCGCGATTGCGTCAGCAGTCAGCGCAGCACGCGGAATCTCGATCATCGTGCCGACCTTGTAGGTCATGTCGGAACCGGCAGCCTTGATGATCTTCTTTGCGGTCTGGTCGATGACGGACTTGACGAACGCAAGCTCCTTCTCTTCGCCTACCAGCGGAACCATGATTTCCGGGACGATCTTCCATGCAGGTCTGCGGCTGCGGACAGCCAGCGCTGCCTTGATGATCGCAGCAGTCTGCATCTTTGCGATCTCCGGGAACGTGACGTCCAGACGGCAGCCGCGGTGACCCATCATCGGGTTAAACTCATGGAGGCCGGAAATGACCTGCTTCAGATGCTCGACGGAGATGTTCATTTCCTTGGCGAGCTCTTCAATGTCCTTCGGGTCGGTCGGGACAAACTCGTGCAGGGGCGGGTCAAGCAGACGGATGGTAACAGGACGGCCCTTCATAGCCTCGTAGATGGCCTCAAAGTCGCTCTGCTGGATCGGCTCGAGTTTGGCAAGCGCCTTTTCACGCTGCTCAGAGGTCTCGGAGACGATCATTTCGCGCATCGCCTTGATGCGGTCAGCTTCAAAGAACATATGCTCAGTACGGCACAGACCGATGCCCTGCGCGCCGAAAGCGAAGGCCTGCGCAGCGTCGTTCGGGGTGTCGGCGTTCGTGCGCACATCGAGAACGCGGAACTGATCCGCCCAGTTCATGATGCGGTTGAAGTCGCCGGAGATGGCAGCCGCGGCGGTCTTGATCTTTTCGCCGTAGATGTTGCCGGTCGAGCCGTCGATGGAGATCCAGTCGCCCTCTTTATAGGTCTTGCCGCCGAGTTCAAACTTCTTGTTGGCTTCGTCCATCTTGATCGCGCCGCAGCCGGAGACGCAGCACGTGCCCATGCCGCGCGCGACGACAGCCGCGTGGGAGGTCATGCCGCCGCGGACGGTCAGAACACCCTGTGCATAGTGCATGCCTTCGATGTCTTCCGGGCTGGTCTCCAGACGGACGAGAATGACCTTGTGGCCGGCCTTGGCCATGTCGGTCGCGGTTTCAGCGGTAAAGACGACCTTGCCGCAGGCAGCGCCGGGAGATGCGGCCAGGCCCGTGCCGATGACCTTGGCCTTCTTCAGAGCGGCCGCGTCAAACGTCGGGTGCAGCAGCGCGTCGAGGCTCTTCGGGTCGATCATGGCGACGGCTTCTTCTTCGGAGATCATGCCTTCGTCGACGAGGTCGCAGGCGATCTTCATGGCAGCGGCAGCGGTGCGCTTGCCGTTACGGGTCTGGAGCATGTAGAGCTTCTTGTCCTCGATGGTGAACTCCATGTCCTGCATGTCGCGGTAGTGATACTCGAGCTTGGCGCAGATGTCGGTGAACTGCTTGTAAGCCTCGGGCATGACCTCGGCCAGCTGGTCGATGGTCTGCGGGGTGCGGACGCCGGCGACGACGTCTTCGCCCTGCGCGTTCATCAGGAACTCACCGAAGAGCTTCTTTTCGCCGGTCGCCGGGTTACGCGTGAACGCAACGCCTGTGCCGGAGGTGTCGCCGGTGTTGCCGAAGACCATGGACTGGACGTTGACAGCAGTGCCCCAGTCGGAGGGGATATCGTTCATGCGGCGGTAGTAGATCGCGCGGGGGTTATCCCAAGAGCGGAAGACGGCCTTGATGGCGCCCATGAGCTGGACCTTGGGGTCCTGCGGGAAGTCTTCGCCGAGCTTTTCTCTGTATTCGGCCTTGAACTTTTCAGCCAGTTCCTTGAGATCGTCCGCGGTGAGTTCGGTGTCGAGCGTCACGCCTCTGGCTTCCTTCATCTCGTCGATGAGCTGCTCAAAGTACTTCTTGCCGACTTCCATGACGACGTCGGAGTACATCTGGATGAAGCGGCGGTAGGAGTCGTAAGCGAAGCGCGGGTTCTTCGTCTTCTTCGCGAAGGCGACAACGACCTCGTCGTTAAGACCGAGGTTCAGGATCGTATCCATCATGCCGGGCATGGAAGCACGCGCGCCGGAACGGACGGAAACGAGCAGCGGGTTATAGAGATCGCCGAACTTCTTGCCGGTCATCTCCTCAAGCTTTTCAACATACTGCATGATTTCCGCTTCGATCTCGCTGTTGATCTGGCGGTCGTCCTTGTAGTACTGCGTGCAGGCTTCGGTCGTGATGGTGAAGCCCTGCGGGACCGGCATGCCGAGGTTGGTCATTTCGGCGAGGTTCGCGCCCTTGCCGCCGAGCAGCTCGCGCATATGGCCGTTGCCTTCCGAGAACAGGTAAACGTATTTATGAGACATTTTGTACCCCTTTCCTGATGGTGGCCGCCTCGTCACTCGATGCGGCCGAGCATACTTGCTTTTGATATTCAGACAATTACATACTATAGCACAAAGTTCGGTTTTTTCAACAAGAAATTGAAAAATATAAGTAAAATGCGAAAATTTGTTGGATTTTTCGAGTGTTTCGATGGAAACACACAAGACCCAACCTTTTCAGACATGCATTTTGCCCGAAATAAAAACAACACAACGCGGCAGCCCAAGCCGGACTGCCGCATTTTTGTGAAACCTGCTCAATATGCCGTCAGCGGCCGCTCACGGATTTGGGAATTCGGATGGTCAGAACCAGCTCGCGTTCTGTTTCCTCCTGTTCGGTTTGCGGATTGAGCCCGGCGGCGCGGATGAGGTCGAGCTGATGGTTGATTCCGTTCAGAAACAGGCGCATATCGCGCAGCACGAACCGCGAAAGCCGCGCCTTTCCCTTTGCCGTGGAGAGCTGCTCATCGACATAGCGCTCGGTCCTTGCGACCGTCCAGTCATTTTCCGCGATCAGACGAATGGCGCGCAGCTGTGCGGTCTCGTCCTCTAAGCGCAAAAGCGCCCGCGCGTGCCGCTCGGAAAGGCCGCTTGCCCGAAGCGCTGCGCGCACCGGAGAAGATAGCCGCAGCAGACGCAGCTTGTTCGCAACCGCCGGCTGGCTTTTGCCGAGTCTGCGCGCCGCCTGCTCCTGTGTGAGGTGGTATTCCTGCATGAGCCTCTGGAGCCCTTCGGCCTGCTCGAGATAGTCAAGGTCCCGCCGCTGTAAGTTTTCAACGAGCGCCAGAAGCCCCGCATCCTGATCGTCCACGCTCACAAGCAGGCACGGCACCTCGCAGAGCCCTGCAAGACCCGCTGCGCGCAATCGCCGCTCGCCCGCGACGAGCTCAAAGAAGCCCGCCTTTTTCCGGACAGTCAAGGGCTGCAAAACGCCGTACTGCCGGATGGACGCGGCCAGCTCCTGCAAGCCCTGCGCGTCAAAGACCGTGCGCGGCTGCGCGGGGTTGGGGCGGATGGCGGAAAGCGGCAGAAAGACGACTCTTCCGCCCTGTAATGCTCCAGATCGGGCCTTCGTTTGTGTCAGCATGGCGCGCCTCCTTCTCGTTTCTTCCTATATTTTACGAAAACAATCGAGAGAAAACGCGCGAAAAAAAGACTTGACACAAGGAATTGTAGCGGTGGGACAGTGTGGCACAAAATGTGGAGAACCCTGTGGATAGTGTGTATAAGTGTGGACAACTGTGTGGATGGTGGATGCGGAGCTGTGTAAAAAAGGGCGGCCGCCGCACAAATATCGCAGCTGTGCGGCGGCCAGAAGGAGCGTGAAGTATGGACTTGCGGGGAATGCGGAAATCAAATATGGAAAGACGCGGAAGGACCCCAGGGCCTTCTCAAGCCTGTGCGGCCGGAGCGTTCCTGCCGGTCAGGCATTGGCGTCGGGCTCGGTGCGGTTGAGATAGATCTCCTCCGCAGTCTGCTGCGCTTCAATCAGCATCTGCTCCAGACGGCTCAGCTCCTGCCGGGCGCATTCGACCATATGGAACAGATACGCATATTCCTTTGTGATTGTCTGCATGCTGAGAATCCTCCTTTCTGACGCACTTCATCAGCGACATCTTGCGTACATCTCACTGACTGGCTACATCATACACGATTTGCTTCCAAAAGGGTGTCGAAGCCCGTCGAAGGACAAAAAATAGCAAAATGAACAGAAAATCTTAACAAAATCTGTGCAATTTGGTGAAAAAGACGAAAGAAGATGGTAATTAGGGAATTTCTGTCAAACCGTACTTGCGCTTTACGCGCTCGAGCTTTTCGAGCATCGGCTCCGCGCCGAACCAGAGGAACAGCGCCGTCGCCGCCGCGTGCACAAGGTCAAACGGGAAGCCCGTCAGATAATACGCTTTCAGCACGCTCCACGAGAGATTCGGCTGGTAGAGAATTGCCGACGCGGGATTCATGAGCCCGCCGTAGATGAGCACCACGCTCACCGCACCGAAAATTGCCAGCGGCGCACGGCCCGCGCGCAGTAGCCCCTTCTGGAAGCAAACGCCCGCCAAAAAGCCGATGAGTCCCATCGCAAACATCTGAAACGGCGTCCAGGGGCCCTGACCAAACAGAACGTTCGAGGTCAGCATGCTCATCGCACCGACCAAAAATCCCGTTTCCCCGCCGAAGGCCACGCCCGATAAAATCACCAGCGCCGCCACGGGCTTGAACCCCGGCAGCATGAAAAGCGCCGCCCGTCCGGCGACCGCCAGCGCGCAAAGCGCCGCAATGAGCACCAGCTCGCGCGCCTTGGGTTTGCGCCCTTCAAAAATCAGGGCGAACGGGGCCATACACTCGAGAAGCACTAGAATGGAAACAGCGCCATAGCTTTTCTTGCCGAAGTAGACGATGCCGACGAAAATCGTCAGCGGCACGAGAAGCAGCGACACCGCGCTTGCAAGCCTCGTTCTTTTAGACAGCGGCCGCCCGCCAAGGCTCGAGTGGACCGGCTGCGGCGCGGCGCGGCTGAAGGAGACAGCGACAACAAAAAGGCTGACGAGCATCGCAAGATAGAGCTTGAACGTGTCGCCCGCCAGACTCGTGAGCCCCCCCTCGGTCAGAAGCTCCGATAAATCGCTGATGCGAAGGATTCTTATAAGGCAGACGACTGCGCCAAGAACCCCGAGCCCGCCAGTCAGTTTGCGCCACAAGGGAAGCGGCGGGATCTCGCTTGGAAGAAGATACGTTTTCGCCTCGGCTTCCGATTCCCGCTTGGCCTGCATCTCCTGCAACGCCTCGTCCGGAAGCTCCGGCTCGGAAGGAAGCGCGCCGCCGCAGGCCGTGATCACATCCTCAGGCGTAATTGCACCGGGAAGAAGCCCGCGCGCCATGCGGCTGGCCGAGGTCGTGTAGAAGCTGCCGGAGGAGAAAAATTCCCGCGGCGTTCCTTCGGCGACAATCGCGCCGTCAAAGAACATCGCGCACCGATCGGCAAAGCTCGCGCAGAACTCCGCGTCGTGGCTTACCATAATGACGCATACACCGCGCTTTGTCAGGCGCCTTATGATCCGGGCAAACGTCTTTTTAAAGTCCGCATCGAGTCCCTTCGTCGGCTCGTCGAGGAGCAGAACCTCGGGCTCTCGCAGAAGGACCTTACATAAAGCCGCCCGCTGCTGCTCGCCGCCGGAAAGATCGTAGGGGTGCCGGTCTAAAAGCTCTGTCAGCTCGCGGAGCCTCGCCTTCTGAAGCGCCAGCGCCTTGCGCTTGTCCTTCGGCTGATTGTCCAGCACGGAAAGCAGGTCCTCGATGACCGTATTTTTGACGAACAGCGTCTGCGGGTCCTGTGGCAGAAGCGCGACGCGGCTTAAAACCTCCTGCGGCGCATGCCCCAAAACGGAAACCTTGCCGCGATAGGCGCGGTTCACACCGGAAATAAGCCCCATCGTCGTGGATTTTCCCGTGCCGTTGCCGCCTAAGATTGCGAGAAGCTCGCCCCTGTAGGCGCGCAGCGACAGCGCTTTGATGACGTCGGGCGATTCCTTGTCATACCGGAAAAATGCTTCTGTCAGTTCGACAGCGGGGGCGTCCTCATGCTTTTTGGCGGTAGCGGGCGCCGGAATGGGGGAAAGCTTGTGCGTTTGCGAAAAGCTTTCCAGCCACAGCCTTCCCTGCGCGACCGTGACGGGGCAGGAAAGCTCGTTCGGAACACCCGCGTAGATGCGCATCGGAACGGGCATAGCGGAAAACATGTCGCTGCCATTCGCTTTGAGCCGCGCGCCGACCTCGCTTGCCGTCCCGGTATCCAGCACGCACCCGCGCTCCATGAAGACGACGTTCGTCGATAAGGCCAGCGCGTCCTCCAGCCGGTGCTCGGAGAGGATGATCGTTGTGCCAAGCTCGCGGTTGATCCTGCCGAGCGTCGAGAGAAAGTCGGTCGCAGCGATGGGGTCAAGCTGGCTCGTCGGCTCGTCGAGCAGCAGGACAGACGGCTCGAGCGCCATCACGGACGCCAAATTTACCAGCTGCTTCTGCCCGCCCGAGAGCTCGGCCACGGGCTTATAGAACCAGTTCTGGATGCCGAAATACGACGCAATTTCCGCCACGCGGCGGCGGATCGTCGGCGTGTCCAGTCCCAGAGACTCCAGGCCAAACGCCAGCTCGTGCCAGACCTTGTCAGTCACCAGCTGCGCGTCTAAGTTTTGCAGCACAAAGCCGATGCGGGCGCTTTGCTCGCGCTGGGAAAGAGACTCTAGAGGCTTTCCATCAAAGAGAATCTCCCCCGTTTTCGTCCCGTGCGGCTGCAAGATGGGCTTTAATTGCCGCAGAAGCGTCGACTTGCCGCAGCCGGATCTGCCGCAGAGCACGGTAAAAGAGCCTGCCTCGATCGAAAGCGAGACGTTTTGGAGCGCGGGGACGGTTTCTGTGGGATACGTAAAGCTCAGATCTGAGATTGTAAACGTCTGCATACAGCCGCCTCCTTTTGCTCTAAGATGACCGGGATGAGATTGAGGATCAAGAAGCTGAGATAGCAAAGAACGCTCAAGGGCGCGAAGCCTGCGCCCTTGACGCTCGGATAATACCGCCACGAAAGTGCGCCAAGTGCGTATCCGGCGATAACAGTTCCGCCCAAAAGACCCATGACGGCAAGCAGCAGCTTGTCTCGTTTCGTAAGCGTGAAGATCGAAAACGCGCTCCTTCCGGGAAGGCCGTAGCCCCGGGCGCGCATGGAGTCCGCCGTGTCGACCGCGTTTTCAAGCGACCACGTGACTAAGATTGAGAAGACCATCAGCGCGCATTTGACGCGGTGAACGGGGCTTCCCGTGTGCATGTCGTTTCCGACGGCGGCCTGCGCTCGGGAAACCCGTCTTGCCTGCGCGGAAAAGCGCGGAACGAAGCGGAGCGTCATCGAAAGGACCAGACTCAGCGCCGGGACGATTCTTCCGAACAGGTAGACGAATTTATCGGACGTCATGACCCGTGTGTAATCGGAAAACCAGATTAAAGCCGTGCAGAGCGTGAGCCCTGCGCCAAGACCGTATAAAACGGACTCGAGTGTCAGGGGGTTTCCGGACGGAAGATAGCGAAGAATCGTCCGCCCTTCGTGGCTGAACGCGGGATTTACGGCGGCGGTCAGCACGACCAGCGCCAACGCGTACCACAGCCGGAAGCCGCCCGGCTTTTCTCCCCCGAGGCAGCAAAAGCAGGCGATTGCGCCGATCAGCGAAAGCACCTGACACACCGGGTGCCGCAGGACCATCGCCCCCAGCAGCACGAGCGCAAAATATAGAAAGTTCACCAACGGGTGGCACCGGGAAAACGCGTCGTTGTGGTTCATGGTTCCCCTTTCCGAGTTGAAGAGACTTCGTAGGGGCGGAATTTGCAAAATCCCCCCGCTTTTGCGTAGGGGTCGATGCCCACATCGACCCGGCGGAACAATCTGTTTTAACGGAAATCTCCGGCGAATTCGTACTGCCCAATGGGGCGATGTGGGCATCGCCCCCTACGAACCTCCCGGGAAAATGTATTTGTCCGGACAAACGAAAGAGCCGCGCATTTGCGCGGCTCTATGAAGGCCTTACTTACTGAAGAAGATTCGCACGGAGCAGCAGACCGCAGAGCATCTGCGCAATTTCGCCGCGCGTGATCTGCCGGGTGGGGGTGAGCGCCGAAGCGCCCTGTGCCCAGAGGCCGGAGGCCGCGCAGTAGGCCATGGAGAGCTTTGCCCACGAGGAGACGCGGGATGCGTCTGAGTACGCGCGAAGGGCCGTGTCCGGATGCTCCAGCGCCGGATCCATGCCGCAAAGAGACGCTGCGCGCGCCGTCATGGCCGCCGCTTCCTGCACGGTGATCGCGCCGTCGGGGTTAAATTTCCCATCGCCCACGCCGTTGACAATGCCGTAGGCCGCCGCCGTGTCGACATAGGGAGCGTACCACGCCGACTGCGCCACATCCTTGAACGTGCCGCGGTATTCGGGAGTGAGATTCAGAGCGCCGACGACAATTTTTGCGAACTGCGCGCGCGTGAGGTTCGCGGCGGGCTCGAAGGTCGTCTTTGTCATGCCGTTGAGAACGCCGTAGGCCGCGAGTGTTTCAATCGCCTGCTGTGCTGCAATTCCCTTTGTGTCGGTGAATGCTGGAGTTTCTGCCAGACGCGAGGTGTGCGCCGTCACACCGGACTGCGGTGTGTGTATGTGCTTTGAAACGTCCGTCATCGTGAAAAACGCCGTCTTGCCACCTGCCTGCCGGACTGCTGCCGCAAGCGCGCAGAGCGCCTGCATGGTCGCGTACGCGTCGAAGCTGTCGTCGTGGCAGAAGCTGCCGTCTGAGAGCTGATAGGTCAGGAGCTTGTCAAGAACGCTCTTGCCGTTTTTCACAAAGCGGCTGTCGTCCATCGAGATTCCCAGCGCGCAGAGCGTGAGCACGACCTGCGAGCAGGACTCGGAAGACGTGTAGCCCCACGAGCTGTAGCCACCGTCGTCATTTTGAAGAGCGGACAGCCGGGTCACGCCGAGGGCGACCGCATTCTTAACCGGGGTGCTCTCCTGATAGGGCGCGAGCGCCTGCAAAACCATCGCCGTCACATCGGGGTCCGCTTCCTCCGAGCCGATGGCCCAGCCGCCGTCTGAGAGCTGCTGGCCGAGCATGAAATCGACATACATCGGGCGCGTGGCCTGCGTTTTCCCTTCTTCTACGGTCGGAATTTTATAATTTCCGCAGTCGAGCGCCAGCAACACGTAGGCCGCCGACGTGACCCCGGGCTGGGTCGCCGCATCGTAATCGGCAAGCGGCGCAAGCAGATTATAGCCTGCGACATTCCGCGGATTTTCGCCGATAGCCGTGAGCCCGAGAACGACGCGCGCATATTCCGTCAGGCGGGTCTTCGATAAAACGCCGTCTGTTTCCTGAAGCTTGGCTGCAATCGCGCGGTAGTAGGAATCCGTCCAGTGCTCGGGGATGTCAAAGCCGCCGCGCACTGCGCCGATGACAGCCCAATCATCGCCCGCGCCGGGATGCGGCACGCTTGAGACGGCGAAGGCCGCCGCCTTTTTTGCAGCGGTATCCAACGCTGCGGACGACGCACCCGCCGGAAGGGCAAAGAGGCCCAAAAGCAGCGCGAGCGTCAGAAAAATCGTCAAAAATCGTTTCATCATCGTACCTCCGTTTTCAAAAACGCGCCCAAGCATGGGGCGCAGAAACATCGAACTGCGGTGTGAAAGCATCATAGCACAGAATTTAAAATCTTGCAACGAAATTAGCCTGGAATTGGAAGATATACGTGATTTACCAGATCGATTTCGTATCCAAAGCCGGGTTTCGGCTGCCAGGCGTAGCCGTCTTTTCCCTCTTCCGGGAATAAGTTTGCCATCGCGGTGAGAATCGTCCCGCCATGGCAGACGCAGATCGTGTTATCCTTGCGGGAAAGAAGCTCATCCAATCCGCGCAAAAGCCGCGCTTCGCTGTCTGCGAATGATTCTCCACCCGGCGGCACGTTCCGGAACCAGTCGCCCGCGAGCCAGTCCTGATAGACCGGCTCGGTTTTCAGGTCTTCATAGCTCTTCATCTCGAAAATGCCAAAATTGACCTCGCGCAGATCATCGATCACGGAAAACGGCACATCGCCGTAAATCGCGCGCAGCGTCTGGTTCGCGCGCAGCATGCCGGAGGTCACGAACGTAAAGCCGTCCGGAGATGGGTAAACGCCGCGCGCGGCCGCAAGTTGTAAATCCTGAACGCCGTCTTCCAAGAGCGGAAGGTCGGTCGCGCCGTAATATAAATGCCGCTCGGTGCCCTCGGTGCGCCCATGGCGCAGGAGAACGAGCCGGTTCATGGCTTTACCTCCAGCGGAAGACCGCAGAACACCCGCGTCACCGTATCCGCCCGTTTCGCGAGAAACGATAAAAGACGGCCGGACGCTTCGCGCCATGCGCGCTCTTTATCATCGAGCGGGACAATGCCGCAGGAAATATCGTCCGTGATCAGGCAGACAGCGCCCGGGTTTTGCCGTTCAAATTCCTCCCGCGCGTCCAGGCCTTTGTCCGTGCACGCTTTCACGAAGCGCTCGAGATGGCGGATGCAGCGGGCAGTCCGGTCGAACTCGAGACCCTCGCAGGTAAAAATCTCTTCGTCCTTGAGATTATATTTCTCTGCGGCATACTGTGTCTTTCCCTGATACGCGCCGCCGAAAATCAGCTCCATAGCGCCCCCTGTCCGGCAAGCAGCAGCAAAAGCCCCGCCAGCTCGCCCAATGTCAATGAAAATCCCGAGATATCGCCCGACATGCCGCCAAGGTTCCGCCGTGCACCGAACGAGACCAGCAGCGCAAACGCTTCCGCGCCGATGGCCGCCGCGGTGAACCACGCGTGTGGAAGCAGCAAGAGCCCTGCAAAAATGGCCAGCACGTTTAAAATCACGAGCGCGGTCAGCTGCCGCTTGTTTTGCTTCGCTTCAAAGCCGGACGCGTACTGGCTCGTCTGCATCGGGCGGCAGGCGAACACGCAGAAGCTCGAGGCAAAGCGCGAGAAGACCGGAATCAGAATCAGCCCCCCAAAGCCGTTTTTTATGTCAAAATCCCGAAATGCCGCGAACATGGCGAGCATCAGGAAAATCGTACACACGACGGCAAACGATCCTACATGCGAGTCCTTTAAAATCTTCTGCCGGGTCGATAAATCCCGCCGGGACAAGATCGCGTCGCAGCAGTCCATGAAGCCGTCCAGGTGAATAAAGCCCGTGAGCAGAAACGGAAGCGCAGCCAAGATTACGGCGCAGATGGCCGGGAGTCTTCCGAAAAGCCCCGTAAGATACGCGGCCAAGGCCCAAACTACGCCGACAAGCAGCCCCACGAGCGGCAGATACACCAGCTGCCAGGGCCGTGCTTTTTCGTCCCAGATTTTTGCCGGGCACGGAATGGACAGAAACATCCCCCACGCCATGAAAAAGGCGGTGATCTGCGTTTTCATGTCGTCCACCCTCCTTTATACCACATGGGGATCGACGCCGAGAGCTCCGCGACATTGCAGCAAGCCGCAGCCAATTTCACGCCGATATGCCCCAGTGCTTTTTTATAGATTTCTGTGAGTTCCCCATAGTCGCGCCCGTCGGAAAAGACGAAGTCCGCGACAAACACGACGTTTGAGGCAAGCTCCGCGAACCGGACAAGATCATCCGCCAGCCGCTCGCCTGCAGAAATATCGACCGAACCGTCCGCGCGGAACATTTCATTGGCCAGAAGCGCGGTCACACTGTCGAGTAAAAATGTGCCATTTTGGGGTGCAAGGTCCAGGGCTGACAGAATGCCGCTTTCGCACTCGATCGTCTCAAAGCCCCAGCCGTCGCGCTCTTGTAAGTGCCGCCTGACAATGGCGCGGTCTTCTTCGTCTGTCGGGCGAAGGGTCGCGAGATAATAGTGCGGCGCGGGAAGGGACTTGGAAATTTGCTGGGCGAGCATCGATTTGCCGCTTTTCGAGCCGCCGGAAAGAAAATACGTCATACCGTAAAGCTGTCCTTTGCGCGGATATCCGTTAAGTATTCGTCGTCAATGGCGGCCTCCGGGAAGGTTGCCATGGTGCACATGACGGCGCACGCCGCCTCGACCACACGGAATGCAATCGGGCAGCCGCTCCCCTCTCCAAGGCGCATGCCAAGCTCCAGGCAGGGATGCAGACCCAGCTCCTGTTCCGCCAGCTGGTAGCCGATCTCAAACGAGCGGTGCGAGCCGAGGAAATACGCCTTTGCGTGAGAGGCCAGCCGGGAGGCGCAGAGCGCCGCGACGATGGAAATAAACCCGTCGACCACGACCGGCACGCGCTCGATGGCAGCGCCTAAAAACACGCCCGTCATTGCGCAGAGGTCGAATCCGCCGACCTTGGAAAGAACGTCGATGGGGTCGTTTTTGTCCGGGGCATGGAGCGAAAGCGCGTGCTCAATGACGTGCTTTTTCTTAAGAAACGCCGCATCCGTGAGGCCGCCGCCGCGCCCCGTAACTTCTTCTACACTTGCACCTGTAAGCGCGGAGAGAACGGCAGACGAAGTCGTCGTGTTGCCGATGCCCATTTCGCCGACACCAAGGATCGATACGCCGTCATGCTTTGCCTGCGCGGCAAGCTCGATGCCGGTGAGAATGCCCCGGACAGCCTGTTCGCGCGTCATGGCGGGCTCACGGTACAGATTCTTCGTGCCCTTGCCGAGACTGCGGTTGACGATCTCGGGGCAATGATACGGGAGCTTGATGCCCATGTCGACGACGACGAGCTCGTCCCCGAAGTGCTTGGCAAGGCACGACGCGCCGGTAAGACCTCTTGTGAGATTGATCGACTGCGCGAGCGTGACCGTCTGCGGCGCGGAGCTCACGCCTTCGTCCACCACGCCGTTGTCCGCGGCGAGCACGTAGATGCGCGTTTTGGAAAGTTCGTTTTTGACCTGTCCGGTGATACCCGCCAGCTGGACAGAAAGGTCCTCCAAAAGCCCGAGGCTTCCGGGGGGCTTGGCGAGCTCTGATTGCCGCGCGCGGGCCTTTTCCATTGCGCCTGCGTCAAGGCCCGTGATCCGGGAAAGCTTCGATTGTAATGTTTGCTCCGATTCTGTCATGAATCAATCCTCCAAAAGGTTCTGCCGGACGAGCCATTCGACCGATTTCCGGCACGAAGAGAGCTCCAATGTCACGCTTGCGTCCGGGCAAAGCGCGTCGAGCTGCTTCAAAAGCGCGGCAATGTCCATCACGCCCTCAAAAAGCGGGGCGTGCAGGTCATGGATACCGTCGTTGTTATGTAAATGGATGTGAGAAAGATACGGCGCGCAGTCGCGGAGCCACTCCCCGGGAGAAGCCCGGCTGGCGGATGTGTTCGCATGGCCGAGGTCGAGACAGAGCCGGAGCCGCGCATCGTTCACCTGCCGGACAATGTCCAGAAGCATCGAAGCGTCCGGTTCCATAACGTTCTCGAGGCACACCGTAAGATGTTCCGGCACATCCCGGATCAGCTGCTTCCAGACAAGCACGGACCGCGAGACGAACCACTCCGGATAATACACCAGCGGCACAAAGCCCGCGTGCAGAACGAGCTTCGGGACGCGCAGCTCCGCGGCCTTCTGGATGGCCTGCCGGTAGCGCTTTTCCGTGATTCTAAGCACAAGCGGGTCAATCGCAGCGGGGGTTAGTTCGTTAAAGGGGCCGTGCATTACAAAGCGGTCGGATGAAGACAGGCAGACCGCCAGCGATTCCTGCAAAAAATCCGCGCATGATGCGTCCTGCGAGAAAAGTGAGCCCACCGTCTCGGGGCTATCGAGAAACGCCGCCGTGCAGAACTGGGCAAGCTCCAGCCCAAGGCCATATTCTTTTGCAGCCTCCGGCGCGTCGGGTGCGATGGAGGAGAGATAAAGATTTTGTTTTTTCATCGTAAAAAATGCCTGCGCCGGAGTCTGGGCGCAGGCAAAAATATGCGTGCTTCCGGTTCCGGCAGAAACAAATCGTCCGGGCGGCAGTCTGGCTTATCCGGAAACCCGGCTTCACAGTGACCGACTCGCGGGGACTTGCACCCTCTTTCCCATGGGGCGTATGAATACACCCCGCCCGGACGGAACGGATATGAACTTACAGCTTCCCCTGCTGGCGCAGCAGCCAGATCTTGAGTAACGCCGTCTGCGTCTTTGCGTCGGGGATTTTGCCGGTGAGGACCTCGGAAACAGCCTGCTCCAGCGGCATGGTGAACACATTCAAAAACTCATCCTCGTCCAGCTTTTGCTCGCGGAAGGTGATGTTCTTTGCGGCGTACATGTGAATGGCTTCGTCGCTGTAGGCGCAGGCCGGAAAAAACAGGCCAAGCTCGATGAGCTCCCCCGCGACCGCGCCGGTTTCCTCCAGAAGCTCGCGCTTTGCAGCCTCCTGCGGGTCTTCGGCCTTGCTGTCGAGCTTTCCTGCCGGGATTTCAATCAGGACCTGCCCCACGGGATAACGGAACTGCCGCTCGAGAAGGACGCTTCCGTCGTCCAGCAGCGGAACAACGCACACCGCACCCACATGGCGCATATACTCGCGCGAAGCGTCCGCGCCGTTTGGAAGACGCACGGTGTCTTTAAAAACGTGCATGATGTGTCCGTCAAAAATTTCGCGGCTTTCTACCTGCGTTTCGACTAAATTTTCAAAATTCTGCATGCGTTTCACCTCGTATTGTGTCTTTCATCTTACCTTCTGGCACGTGGAAAGTCAATGGCGGAAATTCAGGAAGAAATTGGCAAACTAAAATCGCCAAGCCTGCGTACAATAGAACCAGAGTTTGCGGCAGATGCGCGGAGGATAGAAAGTACGCTTCCATAGAAGATGCTTTCAAACGGCCTTGCGCCAACGCCCGCTGGCTGTTTTGTTCCATACTGCTTTTGACCTGCGCGCGGTTTCATGCACAGTCGCTGTTTGCCGGCGGCGGCAGGAGCAAAAAGCAGATCCTCGCCGGTGGCTTTCCGGGAGATCACGGCGGACAGCTGCGGCAAATTCTCATACGCGTACAGCCGCAGCGGCGCCTGTGATGCGTTTTTCCGGCAAAGGCCGCCCGCAAGATACTTGCGGGCGGCCTTCTGAATGTCCCAAATCAACGCGTAGTAGCTCATTAATTCTAAAATTTTATTTCTGGATAGAGATGAGAAAGCTTAATTCGAGCGTCGTCAGTCGTA
>CAKASQ030000026.1 GCA_916988195.3 Oscillospiraceae bacterium | reverse complement strand
TTTTACTCGAAACTGTAAACAATCTCCCCGTACATTCTGTAAACTATCTTACCGGTCTATACAGCCTCTGTCCGCCCCATGAGAAGTTACGAATTTGCCGGAGATTTTCGTAAAAACCGGATTTTTCTGCGGGCGGACAGAGTCGCCCACCCCTACGCAAGAACGTACACATATGCAAAAAAATCCGGGGTGCGTCCGTTTGAACGGCACCCCGGATTTTTTGTTTAATATCCGGCCCGGCGGCTGACAACGTGCGTGACGGGCTTGCCGGTCAGGAAGTTGTCGAGATTTTCCATGCAGATATCCCAGATGGCCGTCTGCACGTCGGGACTGCTGTCAAAGCTCGGCCCCGCGATGTGCGGCGTAAGGAGAACGTTTTCCATGTCCCAGAGGGGCGAATCTTCCGGCAGCGGCTCCGTTTCCGTCACGTCCAGGATCGCGCCGCCCAAATGGCCGCTTTCGAGAGCGAACACGAGGTCCTTGTTCCGGACGAAGCTCCCGCGCCCGACGTTCACAAAGAGAGCACCCGGCTTCATCGCAAGCAGCCGCGGCCTTGTCATAAGGCCGGTTGTCTCTGGCGTGGACGGCAGGCAATTGACCACAATATCGGCTTTCGGCAGCAGCTCGTCGAGAGATTCCATCGTATACGCCTCGGCGAAGCCCGCGGGAAGGCCCGCCTTCTTTGTCCGCTGCACGCCCGTGACCCTTGCGCCGAAGGCCTGCATGCGCCGCGCGACGTTCCCGCCGAGGTCGCCCATACCAAGCACCAGCACCCGCTTTCCGCAAATCGTCCGCGAAGATTTCCGCTGCTGCCAGACATGTGATTTCTGGTCGCGCCAATAGGCAGGCAGCGCCCGGTAAAACGCGACGATCGAACCCAGCACGAACTCGGAAATCACCGTCCCGAACGCGCCGGAGACATTGCAGAGTGTTACCTGCTCTGGAAAGCGCTCCATCCGCGCGTACTTGTCCGCACCCGCCCACGTGAGCTGCAAAAGAGACAGTGCCTTTGCCTTTACAAGCTGCTCTTGTTCCGGCTCTCCGATGATCATCTCCGCGCGGGAAAGCGTCGCGTCTAAATTCTGCAAGTCCTCCGCAAACATGAGCTCGCAGCGCGCGGAAAATCTGCGCTTGAGCTCTTTTTTGATTTCGTCATTGTGCTCTGCCAGAATCAGAACCCGTTTTTGTTCCATCTTCGCCTCCTCACACCAGCCGGATGAGGCCGCCGGATTTTTCGACGCCGGACTCAAACAGCGTCCGGCAGATATTCACCAGATCAAAGAGGTCACTTACCCCCGCCGTCTCATAGCACGAGTGCATCGCCAGCTGCGGAAGGCCGATGTCCGCCATCTCGACCGGCACGAGCGTGCTCGCAATCGAACCAAGGGTCGACCCGCCGGGAATGTCTGAGCGGTTGGCGTAGACCTGCACCTTTGCGCACGCTCCTTGACAGAGCTTGCGGTAGAGCGCGGCGGCTATGCCGCTTGTGGCGTAGCGCTGGTTGGCGTTGAATTTGAGGACCACGCCCTCGTTCAGGTACGGGCAGTTGCCGGGGTCTGCGAATTCCGGGTGGTTCGGGTGCTGCGCGTGCGCGTTGTCGCACGAGAGAAGGAAGCTCTCATCTAACATCCGCGCAAGATGTCCGTTTGTGATGCCGAGAGAAGCCGCCATGCGCCGGAGGGTATCGCGAAGCAGCGTCGAGGCCGCGCCCTGTCTTGTTGCGCTGCCGACCTCCTCGTTGTCAAACACGCAGAAGACGGGGACGCAGGAGGCAGGCTTACTTGCGAGGAAGCCCTCAAGGGAAGCGAACACGCAGGCCAGATCGTCGAGCTTCGGGCTCGCGATATATTCCTCCTGCGCGCCGAAAATCGCGCCCGGCTGACGGACGTAGAGGGTTAAATCATGCCCCAGAATCTGCTCCGCGCCGCAGACTGCTGCCTCGGAGAGAAGCTTCAAAAAGCAGCTGCGGTTCTCGATCGAGCCCAAAAGCGGCAGCGTGTCGATATTTGCCAGCAGCTTCACCCCGTCGTTTGCCGCGCGGTTCATGTGAATGGCGAGGTTCGGGATGATGAGAAGGTCGCGGTCTATGTTCACAAGCCGCGTCTCAATGCCGTTTTCGGTGTCCACGAGCACTCTTCCCGCGATAGAAAGCGGCCGGTCGAACCACGGCGCCATCAGCATCCCGCCGTATTTTTCGGTTGAGAGCTGCAAATAATGCCCCGCCGCGCGTTCGGGGTTCTCCTTGAGCTTGAAGCTTGGGCTGTCGCTGTGGCTTGCCGTCAGCATAAAGCCGCGCGCCGCTTCCTCCGGGATGCGGAAGGCGATGCAGGACGTGCCGCCGCGCGTCAAAAAGTACTTCCCGCCATGGACAAGGCTCCACCGCGCGTTTTCCTCCAGCTCCGTGTACCCGGAAGCCAGCAGGCGGCGTCTCATGTTCTCAATGACATGATATGTGCTGGGACTTTTTTCGATAAATTGCAGAAGCTCTTTTGCAAGGGTCTTTTTCATACCGTGCCTCCAAAGATTTTATTTTCCTCATCATACCATGCGCGCGACCCGCTTGCAATCCATTTTCCGGGGACTTTTCAAACGCGGGAAAACGTGGTATGATAACCATACAAAATTATGAATTATGAGGCGATACGCTATGAAAAAAACCGTTCTTCGTTCCTACGCGAGGCTCATTGCCGCCTGCGGCGTCAACATCCAGAAGGGGCAGGAGGTCTTCATTCAGGCCGAGCTCGACCAGCCCGAGTTTGTGACGATGCTGGTCGAGGAGTGCTACAAATTAAAGGCCAAAAAGGTCGTCGTCGACTGGAACCACCAGCCGGTCGAAAAGCTCCATGTGCGCTACCGGACGCTTACGACGATGTCGACGCTCGACAACTACGAGGAAGCCAGATGGCAGCACTATGTGGACACGATTCCCTGTCGGATTTACCTGATGTCCGAAGACCCCGACGGGCTCAAGGGCGTCAATCAGGAGAAGATGGCCAAGGCCCAGCAGAAAAAATACCCGATCATCAAGGGCTACCGCGACCAGATTGAAAACAAGTACCAGTGGTGCATTGCCGCCGTGCCGGGCGAAAAATGGGCGAAGAAGCTCTTCCCCGGCCTTCGTGCGAGCCAGGCCATCGAAAAGCTCTGGGAAGCGATTCTCGCAACCTCCCGCGTGACGGAGGACCCGATTGCTGCGTGGCAGGCGCATAACCAGGACCTGCACGACCGGTGCGCGTATCTCAACAGTCTGCACATCCGCGAGCTTCACTATAAAGCCTCCAACGGCACGGATTTCCATGTCGGCATGATCCCCGAGGCCAGATTCTGCGGCGGCGCGGAAAAAAGCCTGCAGGGTATCGTCTTTAACCCGAACATTCCGTCCGAGGAGTGCTTCATCTCCCCGATGCGCGGAAAAGCAGAGGGCATCGTCTACTCCTCGAAGCCCCTTTCCTACCAGTCGCAGCTCATCGACCGCTTCTGGATCCGCTTCCACGAGGGAAAGGCCGTCGAGTGGCACGCGGAGGTAAACAACGACCTTCTCACAAAGCTCATCGAAATGGACGAGGGAAGCGCATACCTCGGCGAGTGCGCGCTCGTGCCGTTCAATTCTCCCATCAATCAGTCCGGCATTTTATTCTACAACACGCTCTTTGACGAGAACGCCTGCTGCCATCTCGCGCTCGGCATGGGCTTTGCAGACACGATCGACGGCTTTGAGAACCGAACGCTCGAGGAATGCCGCAAGCTCGGCGTGAACGACTCGATGATCCACGAGGACTTCATGATCGGCACGGCTGACCTCTGCATCGACGCGACCTGCGAGGACGGAAAAACCGTCCCGATTTTCCGGAACGGCACCTGGGCCTTCTAAAAAAGAGAAAAAATCCCCCGCAAAGATGGAACACTGCTGTCCGTCTTGTGCGGGGGATATTTTATCACTTACACGCCAAGGTATCCCTTCAGCACCCGGAGCGTATGCTCCACGCCGTCCAAATGGCCCCGTTCGTAGCCGTGGCTCGCGTAGACGCCGGGGCCGATAAGACCGTGCCGGATATCGAAGCCCGCGCGGAGCGTCGCCTCCACGTCCGAGCCGTAGTGCGGATACACGTCGAGCGTGTAGTCGGCGCCCTCTTTCTTGGCCGCATCAATGAGCTTGCCCACGACCT
The DNA here is from genome assembly GCA_916988195.3 of Oscillospiraceae bacterium. Classification (GTDB taxonomy): domain Bacteria; phylum Bacillota; class Clostridia; order Oscillospirales; family Oscillospiraceae; genus CAG-170. Next base: position 29,101 of record CAKASQ030000026.1, on the reverse strand, counting down.
CGTAGCTGTAGGGCCCGCCGGAATCCTTGACGCAGATGGAGACCTGCTTTTCCGTGCATGTAAGCCCATCTCCCACGCAGCCCATGTCCACGCTGATGGACTCCGTCACACCGGAGGGAACAGAGCCGGACCCGCCGTGGCCGACCTCCTCGTAGACCGTCACGTGCGCGTAGACACGTCTTGCGGGCGTTTTGCCGGTATCATGGAGGTATTTTGCGAGCCCCAGCAGCACGCCGACGGAGAGCTTGTCGTCCAAAAAGCGGCTTTTGATGTAGCCGGACGAAGTGATCCTCGTGCGCGGCTCGAGGCAGACGATGTCTCCAACTTCGGTCCCAAGCGCGCGTGTCTCCTCCGCCGTCTTCACATCCTCGTCGAGCACGGCCTCAACCGTGTCAAACGTGCGCTTGGCCTCGCCGTATTCGCCGTTCACATGCACCGAGGCGTTGCACAGCTGCACCGTACCCTCGATGATCTTTCCGGTTCTTGTGTGGACGCGGACATTTTCCGTCTCCGCATTTTCTGCGCGCAGGCCGCCAAGGGGCGTGAGCTTTAACCGGCCGTTCGCCTTGATCTCTGCCACCATCGCGCCCAGCGTATCGGTGTGCGCCTGCAGGAAAAGCGCATCGTCTTTGTCTGCTCCGCCGAGGTCTGCCAGAACGCCGCCCTTCGTCGTGATTTTTGCCGCAAAGCCGAGCGCTTCAAACGCCTCCTTGACCCACATGGCCGCCTTCTGCGTGTAACCCGACGGGCTGTCGATGGCGAGCAGTTCACATGCCTTCGTCGCCGCAAACTCCGCGTACTTTCGTTCCATTCTGCATCGCTCCTGTCAAAATTTCTGTTTTCCTGATTGTAGCACAATTACAGCGCACATGCACCATAAAAATAACTGCCGGACGCATTGCGCTTTTGCACAGAATATGCTATGGTATAGAAACTGTTAAAAAAGAAGGTCGTGTCCAAATGACGGTTCGATATCTCGCCTGCCTCGCGCTGGGCTATCTCATCGGCTCTCTGAGCGTTTCCATTCTGATTTCCAAATACATCTTCCATCAGGACGTGCGCACGCTCGGAAGCGGCAACGCGGGCGCGGCCAATGCGGCTCGGACGCTCGGCCCTCGCGTAGGCGCGCTTACGCTGTTGGGCGATTTTCTCAAGGGCATCATCTCGATGCTTCTCGGTTCGTGGCTCGGCGGGACGACCGGGCTTGCCATTGCGGGCGCGGCCTGCATGATCGGGCACTGCTTTCCCATCTACTTTGGCTTCAAAGGCGGAAAGGCCGTGGCAACGGCGGTGGCGGTTGCGCTGATGCTTGACTGGCGCGTGTTTTTAAGCGCCTTTGCCGTCTTTGCCGTGGTCGCAGCGCTGACGAGAACTGCGTCGGTGTCCTCCATGGCGGCCTCCATTGCCGTTGCGGCGATGACCCCGGTCTTTACGAAAAATCCCGTGCTCATTTCGCTCGGTATTTTCACGTGTCTTCTTGTGCTGCTCATGCACCGCAGCAACATCCGAAGACTCATCCAGGGCACCGAGCCGAAGTTCCATTTCGGCAAGCACCCCGAAAAAGAATAACGAAAAAGCTCCCCATATAGCGGACCGCGTAAACCGTTGCGGCAGCTAGGTGGGGAGCTTTTTGCAAGCACTGTCCGCAAAACGCCGAGCGCGATGCAGGCGAGGATAATATAGACCACGTTCACGCGGAAGATACACGCGGCGAGAAATGCCGCGACCATAATAAAATCGGAAACAGCGCTTTTCTGCTTCACAACGCCGCCTCCCATGTCCCACACGACGGAAGCGATCACCGCGCCAACGCCCGCCTGCATGCCGGAAAGGAGCTTGCTGACCACAAAATTATCGCGGAAGAGCTCATAGAAATACGAGATGACCGTGATGATCGCAAACGGCGGAATGATTGTTGCAATAATCGCAACGATCGCGCCGAGAAGCCCCGCGAGCTTGTAGCCCACAACAATTGCGCCGTTGATGGCAATCGCGCCGGGTGCGGACTGGGCGATGGCGATGAGGTCCAGCATTTCATTCTCTTCGATCCAGTGCAGCTCGTCGACAAATTTCTGCTTTATCAGCGTGACGATCACATAGCCGCCGCCGAAGGTAAAGGCGCTGAGGTAGAGCGTGGAGACAAAAAGCTTCCACAAAACATTTTTTCGGTTCATGATTTTCTCCTCCCATGACAGTATACCGCGTCCCGGCAGAGAAGTAAAATACGAATTGACAAGCCGCACCATCCAGGACGCCCGGATGGTGCGGCTTTGTGCAGATTCTGGTGCAAGTTTATAACATATCGCGCAAGCGATGGACCGCATTGGACCTGCAACCGAAACGTGTGGCTCACGCTTCGCGCCGCAGCACACGGTAGACAAAGTCCATGTTGAGCCCGGCGCGGACGGTATCGGCCAGAAGGTCATACTGCCGCTCTTTATATTTGCGCAGATCAAACGCGCCGAGTGCGGCAGGGTCTAAGCCCCGCATGCGGCAGACAGCCGTTAAAACAGCGTCGGCAATACCGGGCGCGTCAAAGATGCCGTGGACGTAGCTGCCGTAGACATTGCCGCTTCCGATGAGAGGCGGCAGGGCCTGTTCGCTTCTTCCCATATGAATCTCATAGCCCTCGTAGGAAAGGCCGCTGAGATTCGCGAGCATGCCGGAAATGCCGGAAAATTTGCCGCTGGTCTGCCGCTGTACCTTTTGCCCATGGAACACCGTATCTACCGGCAGAAGGCCGAGTCCTCGAAGTTCCGTAACACCTGCTGCCTCTACGCCATCGGGGTCGCAGACCGACCGGCCGAGCATCTGATATCCGCCACAGACGCCGAAGATCAATGTACCCCGTGCGGCTTCCTTTAAAATTGCGGCCTCGAGACCGCTCTCGCGCAGCCACTGGAGATCGGCGATCGTGCTCTTGGTGCCGGGCAGCAGGATCAGATCCGGCGCGCCGAGCTCCCGGACGCTTTCAATGTAGCGAAGCGAGACGTTTTCATAGCGCTCAAAGGGCGAAAAATCGGTAAAGTTCGAGATGCGCGGCAGGCGGATGACGGCAACGTCCAGAAGCTTTCGCGCGGTGTTCCTGGTAAAGCGCGCCGATAGGCTGTCTTCGTCATCAATGTCCACCTGCGCATACGGTACCACGCCCGCGACCGGCACGCCGCAGAGCGCTTCGAGCTGACGAAGGCCGGGCTCCAGAATCGTCCGGTCGCCGCGGAACTTGTTGATGATCGTGCCCTTGACGCGCGCGCGTTCGTCGGGCTCCAGAAGCGCGATGGTACCAAAGAGCTGGGCGAAAACGCCGCCCCGGTCAATATCTCCGATGAGAAGCACCGGCGCGTCTACGAGCTTTGCCAGACCCATGTTCACGAAATCGTCCTGCTTGAGGTTAATTTCGGCGGGACTGCCCGCGCCCTCAATGACGATAACGTCGTTCTCCGCCGCAAGAGATTCGTATGCTCGCATCACGTCCGGCAGAAATTCGCGCTTTTTCGCATAATACTCCATCGCGCGCATGTTGCCGCGCACCTGGCCGTTGACGATGACCTGACTGCCAACGTCGGTGGTCGGTTTCAGAAGGATCGGGTTCATGCGCACATCGGGCTCTAACCCGCAGGCCTCCGCCTGCACAACCTGCGCCCGGCCCATTTCGCCGCTGTCTTTTGTAATGAAGGAATTGAGCGCCATGTTCTGGCTCTTGAAGGGCGCGACGTGATAGCCGTCCTGCCGGAAAATCCGGCAGAGCGCTGCGGCAAGCAGGCTCTTTCCTGCGTTGGACATGGTTCCTTGCAGCATGATATTCAGTGCCATGACGTATCCTCCATCACGCGCCGGATCGCATTTACCAGCGCTTCATTTTCTTCTTTCTGCCGCACGGCGATGCGGTACCAGCCGGGGGTAAGCCCCGCGTAATTTTTGCAGTTTCGGATGGCGATTTTTTCGCGCCGCAGAGCCTCGTCCAGCCCGACCGGCGCACGGAACAGCAGATAATTGGCCCTCGACGGGCAGACGGTAAGCTTGAGCGATTGCAGCGCCCTTGTGAGATATTCCCGCTGCTCGGAAACAAGTGCTCTCGCCCCGGAAATCCAATCGGGATTTTGCAGCGCGGCAACGGCTGCCTCCTGCGCCGGAAGCGAGACGTTCCACGGCTGCGAGCACGCGGCCATGTTTGTAAGCAGGCGCGTATCGCCCGTCAGGCAGTAGCCCACGCGAAGACCTGCCAGCGCGTAGCTTTTCGTAAACGCCTTTAAAATCAGGAGGTTTTCATACCGGGACAGCAGGTCCTTCGCACTTTTTTCGCCCGTAAAGTCGAGAAAGCACTCATCGAGCAGCACGCGCGTGCCCTGCGCAAGGGAGATGTCCAGCACGCTTTGGAGAAGCGTCCGGCTGATCGTTTGCCCCGTGGGGTTATTCGGCGTGCACAGAAAGAGCACGTCCGGCGCTTTTTCTTGCAGCTTATCTAAGATTTTAGAGTCCGGCAGAAACTCCGGCGATCGCAGCGGCACGCGCACCACCTCCGCGCCAAAATGGGAGGCCGCCGCGCTGTATTCCAGAAAGGTCGGCGCGAGCTCCATCGCTTTTTTCGGGCGCAGCGCGTCGCAGTAGGCGTAGATGAGCTCCGCCGCGCCTGCGCCGCAGAGAATAAAATCCTCCGGCACGGCTTCGTGCGCAGCAATCGCCGCTGTCAGCGCGCGGCAGTAGGGGTCCGGGTATTGCCGCACCCGCATGGCCGCATGCGAGATGGCGGCAAGAACGTTTGGAGGCGTGCCGAGCGGGTTCACGTTCGAAGAAAAATCAAACGCGACCTCCGCGCCGTACACATCCCCGCCGTGTGGATTTTGGGTTCTGTATAGCATAATCGTTCCTCAGAAAATAAAACAGGCTTTGACCGCGCAGCAGACGATGAGGGCCAGAATCGCAGCAAGCTCCATGAGCCTGCACGTGTGCGGAATGTCCGCATATTCGATCTCCCGCACCGCGTCGCCGATAAACTCCTTTTTGTGCAGCACGCCGTGGTACCACGCGTCTCCCGCCAGCCGGAGGCCAAGCAGCCCCGCGCACACGGACTCGGTCTGTGCGGAGTTGGGGCTTGCGTGCTTATATCGGTCGCGCCTGAAGATCCGCCAGCCGTTTTTCACATCCAGCCGCAGAAAAAAGCCCGCTGCCAGAAGGAACAGCGCGGAGAGCCGCGCGGGCAGGAAATTGAAAAAATCATCCATTTTTGCGGGCACCAGCCCGATGTTTTTGTAGGGCGGCTCCGTGTAGCCGAGCATGGAGTCCATGGTGTTGACTGCCTTGTAGAAAAATCCGAGCGGCGCGCCGCCGATGGCGAGAAACAGAAGCGGCGCAATCACGCCGTCAGACGTATTTTCTGCAACGGTCTCGACGGCGGCTCTTGCTACGCCTTTTTCATCAAGACGCTCCGTGTCGCGGCCGACGATCATGGAAACGGCCCTCTGCGCGTCGGAAAGCGAGCCGGTTTGCAGCGCGGCATAGACCTTCATGCTCTCGTCGCGCAGAGATTTCGTAGCGAGAATCTGCCAGCACATGATGCTCTCAAGCGCCAGCCGCAGCCAGACGGAAATTTTTTGCGCAAAGATCAGCAGCAGCGCCGGAATTGCGGTTGAGACGGCCGCAGTGAAGACCCAGAGAAGCGCGCCCGCCGCAATCTCGCCGGATTTCGTTTTGGGAAGGAGGGCACGGAACAGGCGCCCCAGCGCATCGGTGAGCTTCCCAATCAGGACCACCGGATGGGGAAATCCATGCGGGTCACCCAGGAGAAGGTCGATGCAAAAGCCGAGGACCAGCGCGTAAAAAGACCAGTTCATGCGTCCGCGCCTCCGTTTTGCAGGGTAAAAATATAGACCGGGTTCTGCGCCTGCATCAGATGGTACCGCCCGAGCGGCGAGGCTTTCGAGACCTGCACCGAGACGCACTCTGCAATCTCAAAGTCTGCCATACAGCTACTTAGCGCGGAGACGGACTCCAGCGTCACCGCCGTCGAGACAATGCGCACATGCGGATTTTTTTCCAGCAGCAGCGCGAGAATGTCCCGGACACTTCCGGACGTGCCGCCCAGAAACGCATGTGTCGGCGCGGGAAGGTCGCGGCAGGCCTCCGGCGCGAGGCCGGGAATGATCTTCATGTTTGAAGCGGAGAATGACTCCCGGTTCTTTTCCAGAAGCGCCAGCGCCTGCTCGTTTTTCTCGATGGCATAGACAGTGCCGTCCGCGCAGAGCCGCGCCATCTCGATGGATACCGAGCCCGTGCCCGCGCCGACGTCCCAGCAGACGGCGTTTGGGGTGAGCCGCAATTTAGACAGGCAGATGCTCCGCACCTCGCTCTTGGTCATGGGGACAAGCTTCCCAGGCTCTAAATTGCGCAAAAACGCCTCGTCCGGAAGACCGGGGGTGACGATTTCATTTGGCGTATCGTTTTCAATCAGTGCGGCGCTGAGCTTGTCAAACGTGTGGGAACGCAGCTCCTGCGCCGTGCCGCGGGTAATTGCTTCGTCCGGGTAGCTCAGCCGCTCGCCGACAGCGATGCGCACGTGGCCGAGGCCCGCCTGCGTTAACCGCTCGCAAAGCGCCTGCATGCCGCCGTCTCCTCCGACGAGGGTGAAGACCTTCCTGCGGCGGCGCACCTCGCGCGCGATATCAAAATCTCTTCCGTGAAGACTGACCGGAACCGCGTCCTCGTAGCTCACGCCCAACCGGGCGCAGAGATAGCTCATGGAGCTGAGCCCCGGCAGCACCCGCACGCGGCATGCTTTCAGCAACGGAAGGAGCTTCTTTGTGCCGCTGTAAAACCCGGTATCGCCCGACATGACGACGCAGAAGACCCCGCATTCCGGGTGCTGCGCGATATGGGAGGCAATCGTCTCCGGCGCAATCGCGTCGATCGTCAGCTGCTGCGGCCCTGCCACAGCGTCCAGCATCCGCCTTGCGCCGATTAAGCAGTCTGCCCGCCGGATCGCCGCACGGACCTCCTGCGTTTGAAGCGCCTCGCTTCCGGGGCCGATACCCGCGATGAAGACCTCGGGCTTTGGCGCAAAGCCGAACCGCGCGCAGAGGGCAGAAATGGTCTTGGATAAAGACAGCCCCTCTTCCTCCGGCGGCCGGCCGATCACGACCAGACGTGCGCCCGCGCTTTTGGCGGCGGATTCCTTTTCCTCAAACCCGCCCGGCGCGCCGCCGTCCTTCGTGACGAGATACTGCGCGCCGATGGTTCGGAGCATTGCGGTGTTCATGGCCTCAGAAAACGGGCCCTGCATCGCAAAAATGTGCGAGGCCGGGAGCCCTGCCTGCGCGCACGCATCCAGGGACGACTGCAAGGGAAGCACGCGCGCCCAGACGCGCTCGGAAAAGCCGGGAAGCTGCGAAAATCCCGCCAGCTCCTTGCTGCCGGTTGTAAGCAGAATATTGCCCTCGGTCCCGGACAGAAACGCCGCCGCGTCCGAGACGGTCTCCACGTAGGTATGCTCCGGAGAAACGCCGGACGCGCCTCGCAGCAGCCGCCAGCGGGGCGTTCCCGTCTCCCGGCAGGCGCGCGCAATACTTTTTGTGATGGACTGCGCATACGGGTGCGTCGCGTCAATGACGAGATCAAAGCGATGCTCCGTCAGAAGCGATACGATTTCGCCGACCGGGAGTCTCCTCGCCGAAACGCTGACATGTTCGGCCTCCGGCAGAAGCGTCTGGCCGTAGTCGGTCGCGACGCAGACCATCACGTCGCACGGCTGCCCGCTCAAAAACTCGGCGAGCTTCCGGCCCTCGGTCGTGCCGCCGAAAATACAGATTTTAGACATCGCGGTACCCTCTCGGCGTTACGAGATTGCCGGATAGCTCCTTCGCCGCGCTGTTTGCGATAAAGACTGTGCAGAACATGTCTGCCTGCGCGTCCCGGAGCTCTCCCAGCGTCAGGATCCGGCGGCTCTCGCCGTCTCGGCCGATATTGCGGACAATGCCACAAAGGCGCGACTCGGGCAGCACGCGAAGAAGAACCTCGCACGCCCGTTTTAAATGCTCGGGCCGTCCGTGGCTCACGGGATTGTAGATCGCAATCGAAAAATCCGCGCTCGCCGCAGCCAGCAGCCGTTTTTCGATCGTTTCCCACGGAGTCAGGCGGTCGGAAAGGCTGACGACGGCAAAATCGTGCGTCAGGGGCGCACCCAGCACCGCGCCGCCGCTGCACGCAGCCGTGAGCCCGGGAACTGCTTCAATTTCCGGTTCCACGCATTCCCCGCGCAGCTCATAGACGAGCGCCGCCATGCCATAAATGCCGCTGTCGCCCGAGCAGACGATGCAGACCTGCTTGCCGTCTCGCGCCAGATCCAGCGCCAGCTGGCAGCGCTTTGCCTCCTGCGTCATGGGCGTTTCAAAAAGCGCCTTTCCGGGATAACGGTCCTTGACGAGGTCGACATAGACCGGGTACCCAACGATTGCGTCGCAGGCAGCAAGCACGCGATCTGCGCGGATGGTCATATTTTCAAAATTACCGGGGCCGATGCCCACAACAAAAACCTTACCCAAAGTGTACCTCCCAATGCTCCAGCGCGACGGCGACAGTCACGCCGTCCATCGCAGTTTTTGAAACGAGCAGCTGCTCCGCACCCACCATGGCCGCCCGCTCGCAGACGTTATCCACGCCCGTAACGGACGCGACGAAGCTCGACGCTGTAAATTCCCCCGGCACGGCCTGCAAGGTCTGCGCGGGATAAAATGAGACCGACCAGCCGTTTTCCCGGCAGGCCATCAAAAGCCCCGGCTCGTCTTTTTTGAGATCGATCGAAAAAACGCCCGAGATGGCGCGAAGGTCCAGCCGGTTCTCCGCAAAAACGTGCCGGATGGCGGATGTAATTGCCGATGCGCAAACGCCTCTGCGGCAGCCGAGGCCGACGCGGAGCTTCTTTGGAATCAGGCGCAGCGTCTTCTGAAAGGGCTCGCGCACGTCGCAGCCGATGTAGACCCCAAGTGCGCCGGAACCGGCTTCGTATACGCCGCCGGGAAGGGGCGGGACGATCGGAAAGGCGCTTGCAAGCGGCAGGTCGCGCTCTAAAATTCCGGCAGCAAAGGCCTTTGCAAGCTGCATGTCGGAAATCGCGCAGCCCGTTCGCGCAGCAAATTCGTCAACGGCAAATTTTCTGTTCACATCCGTTGCCGTGGTGATGACAGGGTCTGCGCCGAGCACGCTTGATAGCCGGAGAGCCAGCCGGTTCGCGCCCCCGATGTGCCCGGAAAGAAGCGGAATCACGTGCCGCGCCCGCTCGTCGAGAACTAAAACGGCTGGGTCCGTCTTTTTATCGCGCACATACGGCGCGATTTCCCGGACGGCAATGCCGCACGCGCCGACGAAGATCAACGCATCCCTTCGGGAAAATTCCAGAGCGTAGACGGATGGTTCGATCGGCAAAAAGCCGGGCTCTTCCAAGCGCGCGAGCGTATAGAGCGCAAGCTCCGCGTCATGCAGAGCGCGGCTCACGCGCTTTGCCGTCTGGATTCCGGCCCTGCTGTAGCAGAAAACGGCCGCGTTCAAAGCGTCGCCTCGCGGAACTCGGTCGTAAAGGCGGGGTGGTAGAGAAGCGAGCGCATATAGTCGTCGCCTAAACACCCGCCGACGATGATCAGGGATGTTTTCGTGAGATTGTTTTTCGTGACCGTCTCGTGAAGCGTCCCCACCGTGCAGCGGAAGATTTTTTCCTCTGGCCAGGTCGCCTTGAACACAACGGCGGCCGGCGTGTTTTCTGCATACCCTCCCGCGAGAAGCTCGGCTTGCAGATGCTCTGTCAAAGACGTGCTGAGAAAGAGCACCATTGTCGCCTGATGGGAGGCAAGAGAGCGGATGGATTCGCGCTCGGGCACGGGCGTTTTGCCCGCGGCTCTTGTGATGATGACCGTCTGGCTGACGTTCGGGAGCGTATACTCCGCGCGAAGGGCGGCCGCCGCGCCGCAAAATGCGCTCACGCCGGGGCAGACATCGTAGGAAATTCCAAGCTCATCCAGCCGGTCAAACTGCTCGCGCACCGCGCCATAGATGCTGGAGTCTCCGGTGTGGAGGCGGACGGTGGTTTTCCCCGCGGCCTCCGCTTTTTGGATGACGGAAATGACCTCCTCAAGGGTCATTTTTGCGCTGTTGTGGATTTCGCAGCCGTTTTTTGCATAGGACAAAAGCTCCGGGTTCACCAAAGACCCCGCGTAGATGATCACGTCCGACTCCTCGAGCAGGCGCTTTCCCCGCACGGTGATGAGATCGACCGCGCCGCTTCCGGCGCCGACAAAGTGTACCATAAATTATGCCTCCATTATCTTTTGCAGCAGAGCCTGCGCGCAGCCGGTCTGGCACAGGCGGCCATATTCCTTGGAAAAAACCATCGCGCCGACTTCCATTTCGCCGCATTTGTGCTGTAGGTGAAACTCAATGCGTCCGGCAAGGCGCGCAAGCACCGCGTCATATAGCTGCTCTTCTAGTAAAATGCGAAGCGCGTCGTCGCACATGACGCACGACAGCAGCTCCGAGACCTTTTCCGGCCGAAGGCCAAGCGATGCTGCGTGCGCGGCGAGAAGCTCCATACGGCAGTCGCCGAATTTCGAGTGCGTGTTCCACATGCCGCCCGCCAGCTTCACGAGTTTTCCGATGTGGCCGATGAGAAGCGCGCCGTGAAAGCCCAGTTCCCGGCTTAATTCCAGCGCGTCGCCGATAAAATTGCTGGTCAGGACTGCCGTCCGGGGATCAATGCCGATGGAATCTCGGATAAAATCCGCGCCGTAGTTCCCGGGCGTAAGAAGAACATACTCCGCGCCCAGTTCCCGCCGCTGCCGCAGCTCGACGCGGATGGTGTCTACAAGCGCCTGCTCGCTCATGGGCTCGACAATGCCGGTCGTGCCGAGAATCGAGATGCCGCCCACAATGCCGAGACGGGGATTGAACGTTTTTTTCGCAAGCGCCTCGCCCTCCGGGACGGAAATGACGACGGAGATTCCGCCATCGTAGCCGCAGAGCGCGCAGACCTCGCGGACGTTTTCCTCGATCATCCGCCGGGGAACGGAGTTGATGGCCGCCGCGCCGACAGGCTGGTCGAGCCCGCGCTTTGTGACTCTGCCAACGCCCGCGCCGCCGTCGATCAAAACCCCGGGCGCATCCGTTTTCCGGATGCAGGCAAAGACGAGCGTGCCTCGGGTGGAGTCCGGGTCGTCTCCGCTGTCTTTTCGGATGGCGCAGGAGACTTCGCTGGATGTTATTTTGATTTCCTCGACCGTCAGATGGAGCCGAATCCCTTTCGGCGTGAGAAGGTCGATGGTGTCCTTCGGCCTGCCGGTCAGAAGCATATAGGCCGCCGCCTTTGCCGCAGCCGCTGCGCATGAGCCGGTCGTGTAGCCAAGGCGGAGCTTTTTGCCGTCCTTTACGATGTATTCTTCCATGTTACCGCCGGATCTGATAGAGCATCGCGTTGCAGATGGCGGCGGCGACGTTGCTTCCGCCCTTGCGCCCGCGGGCGACGATATAGGGCGCGCGATGGCCCTCGAGGATGAGCTCCTTGCTCTCCACGACGTTCACAAACCCGACCGGAACGCCGATGATGAGCGCGGGAGAAAGCTTTCCCTCCTCCATCAGATGCTCGAGGGAAATGAGCGCTGTCGGCGCGTTTCCGATGGCGAAGATGCAGGGCTTCGGAAGGGCTGCGGCCTTTTCCATCGACACAAGCGCTCGTGTCACGCCGCGCGATTTTGCTTCTGCCGCAACGTCAGGGTCTGCCATAAAGCAGTGCACTTCGCCGCCGAGGCTGGCCAAAATCGTCTTGTTGATCCCGGCCTTCGCCATTTGCGTATCGGTCACGATATCGCAGCCGCTTTTGAGCGCTTCAATGCCTGTTTTCACAGCGTGCGGGGAAAAGACGAGATTATCCGCGTAGTCAAAATCCGCGGTCGTGTGGATGGCGCGCTTGATGACAAGCTCGTTTTCGGGGTCAAGCTTGCGCGAGCCAAGAAGCTCGGTAATGATTTCGAAGCTGCGCGCTTCAATCTCCATGGGCTTGAGGTCTTTCAGCATGGCAGGATTCCTTTCTGCAAGCGTCCAGAAACCGGACGGCAAACGATGGGTTGGCGTAAAAATGAAAATGCGGAAAGCCCGCGTAGAGCGTTTTGGACGCGTGCGTGCATGGCCAGCTCCGGCCCGACGGTTTTTCCGCGCGGAAGTCTTCTCCGGGATGCTCTGCATCCCAGTGGTGAAATTCGTGCGCGGGGATGGTTTCACCTGCGCGGCAGAGAAGATTGTCCTTCTGCGCCGTGAGCGTCACATAGCCGAAGCGTGTGAGCTTCCCCGTGTCGAAGCAGACCCCCTTCAGCGCGCCTGCCATCGGGAAGCCGCCGATGGCTTCAGTCAGGTACATAAACCCGCCACACTCGGCGATGCAGGGAAGACCGCCGGTGACAGCTTTGCGAACCGATTCGCGCATAGACTTGTTCTGCGAGAGCGCTTCGGCGTAGAGCTCGGGGTAGCCGCCCGGAAGATAGAGCCCCTGAAGGTTCTCCGGAAGCGTTTCATCTTCCAGCGGGCTGAAATCGACAAGCTCCGCGCCGAGCCGTCTGAGAAGCGCCAGACTGTCTTCATAGAAAAAGCAGAACGCCTTGTCCCGCGCAACGCCGATGCGCACGGGCACTCCGGGCTTTGGAAGCTCCGGCGGGGCGAAGGAAAGGGGAGGAGCGCTTTTTGCAATTTCCATCAGCGCGTCAAAATCGAGCGTCTGCTCCGCCGCCCGGGCCAGGCGCTGCATTTTTTCCTTGAGGTCTGACACCTCCTGCGCGGTCACGAGACCAAGGTGGCGGCTTTCGAGCGCGCAGTCCGGAAGACGCGGCAGATAGCCGCAGGCCTTAACGGGATATTGGCGTTCAAGCTCTGCAGCCAGCGCGCCATAGCTCATGGCCGTGCAGCCGTTTAAAATCACGCCGCAGATCCGGCTTTCCGGCTGAAACTGCAAAAAGCCCTGGATCGCAGCAAGAACGGAAAGCGCCGCGCCGCGTGCGTTTACCACAAGTACGACGGGGCTTTCTGTCTTTTGGGCGAGCGCAAAGGTGCTTGCGCGCGTGCTTGTAAGACCTAGGCCGTCGTAGTAGCCCATGACGCCCTCGATGACGGCGAGCTCGCAGCCGCGGCTGTTTTCCGCGAGCAGGTAGCGCAGCGTGTTGTCGTCAAAGAAAAAGGGATCGAGGTTCGAGCTTTTCGCGCCGATAATCCGGCTGTGGAACATGGGGTCAATGTAGTCCGGACCGCATTTTGCCGCGGCGACGCTGCATCCCCGGTTCACAAGCGCCTGCAAAATGGCGCAGGTGGCGGTCGTTTTGCCGCAGCCACTGTTGGTTCCGGCGAGAACGAGCCTCGGAAGCTGCGCGGTCATAGGGTCACGCTCCTTGTACAATGATGGTGGCAAAATAGCTGAGGTTCTCCGGAAGCTCGCACAGATCGCGGTATACCTGTTCGGTGGGAAGCCCACAATCGGCGACCAGCGCCGCGCGATCAAGAAGGCCGACGCGCTCGAGTGCTTGGACCGTTTCATGGATGGCGGAGCCGGATTTCATGAGGACCTTTGTTCCGGGAAATTGGAGCGCCAAGTCTAAATCCGCGCTCGCGGGGATGATGTGAAGCGGCGCGTCGATCTGGGTGAGGCTGCATCCGAGCCTTGCAGCGACGGCAGAAAAGCTCGTCACACCCGGGGCCATGACCGCCTCAAAGCCATCGTTTCGAAGCTCTGCGAAAATATAATATGCTGTTGCAAAAATGGACACGTCTCCGAGGTTCACCATCGCCACGTCCAGACCCTTTTGCAAAAACGCCTCTATTTGCCGCGCGGCGGTCTGGTAGCTTTCCTCGCGAAGGGAGGGCTCGTGCGACATGGTAAAGCTGAGCGGCAGAATTTCCTTTTCCCGGAGGTCCAGCGCGCCCTGCGCAATGTCCAGCGCCAGCATCTGCCCCGATTTTGTTTGCGGCGCGGCAATCACCGGGCACTGCCTTAATAGGTTTACCGCCTGAAGCGTCAGAAGCTCCGGGTCTCCGGGCCCGACGCCGACGGCGTAAAAGGTTCCGTTTGCAGAATTCATAAGCACCTCAGGGGACAAACTCCAGCGTGTCGAAGCACGCGTCGTATTTGCCCGGTTCCATGTGATAGAGTTTTGCGATGTACTCGCGCGTAAAAATTTCCTCAGGCGCGCCGATTTTGTCGATCCGGTCGCCCGCGACGCAGACGACGGTATCGGAAACGCGCGCGGCCAAATCCAGCTCGTGGAGCGACATCAGAACGGCTAAGTTCTTTTCTCGCACCATGCGCTTGAGAATGCTCAAAAGCTCTAGCTTATAGCGGATGTCGAGATAGCTTGTCGGCTCGTCGAGGACGATCAGCTCCGGCTGCTGGCAAAGCGCGCGGGCAAGCAGGATTCGCTGCCGCTGGCCGTCGCTGATGGCCTGAAAGGGCTTGTCGGCAAAGTCCAGCGCGTCGACCTGCCGGAGGCTTTCTTCCACAATTTTTTTGTCCTCCTTGCGCAGAACGCCGAGCCTTCCGGTGTAGGGGTACCGGCCAGAGCTGACAACATCGCGGCAGGTCATGAGTTCGGGGTCCATGCGGGCGGTCATGACGATCGCCATGCGCTTTGCGGTATCCCGCCGGCTGCGCGCGCGAAGGTCCTCGCCGTCAAGGAACACTGCGCCCTCAATGGCAGGCAGCTGCGAGATGACGGTTTTAAGAATCGTCGATTTTCCGGAGCCGTTCGGGCCGATGAGCGTGACGATTTTTCCGCGCTGTACCGAGAGCGCAACATCCCGGATGAGGGCCTTGCCGTCATAGCCGACGCTGAGGCCGGCCGTTTTCAGATAGTCGTTCATCCTTACGCCGCCTTTCTGTGAATCATCATGTAGATGACGATGGGCGCGCCGAATATAGCGGTGACAGAGCTGATGCTGACCTCCGTGGGGGCAAAGGCCGTGCGTGCGATGAGGTCGCAGAAAAGGCAGAATACGCCGCCGCCCAAAAAGCAGGCCGGAAGCATGATCAGGGGCTCCGCCGAATGAAAGAGCGTTTTCATCAGGTGCGGCACGGCGATGCCGACAAAGGAGATGGGGCCGGCGAAGGCCGTCACGCAGGCGGAAAGCACGCTCGAAAGGAGGATGAGCGCCGCGCGGAAGGCCTTGAGGGGAACGCCAAGGTTCTGCGCGTACACCTCGCCCAGCTGATAGGCGCGGATGGGCTTCGAGAGAAAGAAAACGAGCACGAGCGCCGCGCCGCAGACGATGGCCATGGTTCCGACATTTTCCCAGCTCATGCCGGAAAACGAGCCCATCGACCAGTTATGAAGGTTTACGATGTTGGAGTCGTCTGCGAAGGTGACAAGAAGATCGGTCGCCGCCGTGCAGATGTAGCCGATCATCACGCCGCAGATGACAAGCATGCTCATCCGCTTGACCTTCTGCGAGACGGCGAGCACAAAGCCCATGGAACCCATCGCGCCCACAAAGGCCGCCGCAATCAAAACGGCCGACGACGAGACAAGCCCGCGCGAAAGAAGCAGAATCATGACGATCGAGACGCAGAGCTTCGCGCCCGAGGAAATGCCGAGCACAAAGGGGCCCGCGATGGGGTTATGGAAGAATGTTTGCAGAAGATAGCCGGAGACGGACAGCGCGCCGCCTAAAATGAGCGCGGAAAGCAGGCGCGGGAGCCTGATTTGAAGCAGAATCCGGCTCTGCGTGCCGTCGCCTCTGCCGCGCAGAATTTCCAATATCTCAGACACAGGGAGCTTGACGCTTCCCGCGAGAACGTTCCAGATCAAAAAAACAAAAAGCAGCAGCAGGAGCAGCAGGAAGCTGCCCCATGTGCGTATCGTTCGGGTCTTTTCCATACTGCTCCTCCTTTGGCTGCGCAAATTATGACAGCTTCCGCAGAAAATGAAGGTTCTCTGCGGCTTTGTCCTGCAAAATCGCATGGACGTCAAGAATCAGATCGCCGAGCGCGAGCGATTCCTGATAAAAGTTTTTGGTGATGCACCAGACAGTTCCTGCCTGTACAGCCTTGCAGTCGGCAAGCAGCGGACTTTTTGTCAGCAGTTCGTCGATGGTTCTGATTTCGCCGTCGATGGTGCTGTTGTAGATCATGATATCCGCGTCGACAGCGGAGGCGTAGAACGATTCCATCTGAATCGTCATCGTGGACAGCGCGTTTTCCTCGCCGCTTTCGTCGAACGAAACATACTGCCCGCCCGCCATCGCGATGGCCTTTGCGATGTAGTCCCCCGATTTGCGGACATTGACCGCGCCGGAGGAATTGATGTAGAAAAATGCGACGGTTTGACCGCTTGCCTCCTGATCGAGAATGGGAGACAGCGCGGCAAGGAGCTCGTCATACTGCGAGCAGGCCAAATCCTCTTTTCCGACCAGCGCGCCGTAGAGCTTGAGCCATTCGATTCTTCCAAGCGGGCTCGATTCATAGCTCGAGCGCTCGACCAGAACGGGAACGCCGGTCGTTTGCAGCTGCTCGATGACCTCCGGCGTGTGGTAGATCATCGTGTTTTCAATGGCGAGGTCGCAGCCGCTCTCCAAAATCGCCTCGTAGTCCGGCGCGGAATACTTCCCGGCGTAGCGCATGCTGCCCGCTTCCATTGCGGCCTTCGCGCTTTCGATGTACCAGTCGCCGGTTTTGAGGCCGCTGAGGGAAATCCGGTCGACCGCGTCCAGATGGTCAAAATAGTCCATCGCGGCGGACGCAACCAGATAGATATGAGAAAGCGGCTGGTGCAAAACGGTGACGCTCGCCGGTACGCCCTCCGGGGTCTCGGCGTTTTCTGCCACCAGAAGAAACTCCTGATCGCTTCCGATCGTGATGCGGGTATAATCGTCTCCCGCGTAGCTGACGGAAAACTGCGTGGCGTAAGAGAGCGGAAGCGTCCGGTCAAACGTCAGGTCGTTCCAGAAAACGGCGCTTTCCTGCGTCTTTGAAACCTCTGGCTGGGAAGCGTTCTGCCCCGACGGCGCGCAGGCGCAAAGAACGGTCAAAAGCGCCGCCGTCAGCATAAAACAAAGCTTTTTCATCCGGCGCTCGTCAGGCTCTCGGACGAGAAGTTCAGCGTGTACTCAATTTCATGGGGCGTGCTCATGGCGGTGGTGTCGCCGATGACGGTCAAATCCTTGTCAAAGGCTGCGACGGGGATTTCAAACGTCGAGCCGGGCTCGGTCGTGAGGACATCGTAGCGCTCGCCGTCAACGACCATGTAATCATACTTGCTGCTGCTCCAGACAACGGTCGCAACAGCCTTGCCATCGGCGATTGTCAGCGTGACCGGAGAGTCAATATGGGCCTTGCCGGAGCCGCCCGCAAACGCGACCTCTGCGGTGTAGGTTCCGTCGGCCAGAGCAAGATCTTCTACGGTTTTGCCCGCGTCTTCCATCGGGACGGGGTTCGAGACAGAGACCTTGTGATCGTACCACACGCCCTTTTTGCCGATGAGCGCGAGGTCAAACTCGGTATCGAGCGCGGGAACGGGGATATCGAAGCCATAGACCTCGTCGGAAAGGCCGTCGGAATAGGTGACAGTGTCGGTTGTGGGCTGAAGCAGTTCTGCGCCGTCGGTCTTCGCGTCCTCGGCAAGGCCCGGGTAAAGGTTCAGAATCGTCTTGGAGACGAGGCTGACGTGGATGGTCATCTGACCGTCCTTGACGGTAAGCGTTCCTTTGCCGTCGCAGGCCTCGTTCGCGTGGAACATGGAGCTGTCGGTGTTGAATTCCGCAGTATACACGCCGTCGGGAAGGGCGGGCTCTGCGGGCTCCTCCGTTTCCTCCTCAGCGGGCGTTTCTTCGGCTGGGGTTTCCTCGGCGGGCGCTTCTGCGGCTTCTTCCACGGGCTGCTCGGTTCCTTCTGTCTGGGATGCGGCGGGCTCGGCTTCCGCGGTCTTCTGCACGCAGCCGGTCAAAACGGACGCCAGCAGCAAAACGGCCAGCATCAGGGCAAAAAGCTTTTTCATTTGGGTATCCTCCTGATAGCGCTTGGCTCCGGGACAGAATTCTGCCCCGGAGCGCGTTTTTTGGTGTATGGGATTAGGCGTTCAGCGCGTCAATGGCGGCCTTCGTGTGGGCAATGTAGAGTGCCTGCACGTCGGCAATCTCACCGAGACCTGCGATCTGGCAGTCGACCGTGAAGCCGGCGGCTTCAAACATGGTCTTCCAGGAATCGTCCTCGGAGCCTGCCATGTCGTTGTTGGCGTGGTCGCCGGCGACGACCATCAGCGGACGGAGCACGACGTTGGTGTAGCCGGCTGCCTTGACAGCCTCGATGACAGATTCGCAGGAGGTCTCTTCGGGCTCACCTTCCACGGTGCCGATGAAGACGTTCTCATAGCCGAGCGTCTGCATCTGCGTGCTCATCTGGCTGTAGGTGACCTTCGCGACGTGCGCGGTGCCGTGGCCCATGAAGACGAACGCGGTGCCCGCTTCCTTGGCGGCGTCGAGGCTCTCAAAGCCCGCGTCCGCAACAGCGGAGGCTGTGATGGCCTTGGCGACGGCTTCCTTGTCGGCGTTGATGACGGTAGCGTCAGAGCCAACCTCGCCGAGCATCGGCTCTGCGATGGAGACGGACGCAAACTTGTCGCGGTAAGCGTCGATCACTTCGCACATTTCGTCATATTCTGCGCCGTGCATCAGGTGCGTCGGCTGGACGACGAGGTTCTTCACGCCGTTTGCGACCGCACGCTCGAGTGCCTGATCCATGTTGTCGATCTTTTCGCCGTCACGGGCCTGGATGTGGTTGATGATGATCTGCGCGGTGAAGGCGCGGCGGACGGACCAGTCGGGGTTCGCTTCCTGCAGCGCATCTTCAATGCCCTTGATGTCAGCTACGCGGCTGTCGTTGAAGGACGTGCCGAAGGAGACGACCAGCAGCTCGTTTTCGCCGATCTCGTCCTGATTTCTGGGATCGTCCTTCGATGCGTCGCCGGTGTCAAGACCGAAGTAATCGGGGCTGGCCTCTTCGCCTTCAACGAGCGCCTTCTGTTCGTCGGTCAGAGCGTCCCACGCGGCCTTTGCGGCTTCGCACTGGGCGTCGGTTTCCTCGGTGCGGGTCTGGACATAGATGGCGTCGATCATAGCGGCAACCTCATCGGCAGCAGCCTGGTCGAGCTCCTCCTGCGAGGGCTCTTCCGCGGCGGTCTCTTCTTCCTTGGTTTCTTCCGTGGTTTCTTCGGGGGTCGGTTCGGTGGTTTCGGTTTCTGCCGGCTGGGTGTCGGCGGGTGCGTCCGCGCTGCTCGAGCAGGCAGAGAGCACGCTCAGCAGCATCACAGCCGCGAGCAGAAGTGCGAGAAGCTTTTTCATTTGGGAGTTACCTCTTTTCGAAAATGTTCTGAAAGAAATAGAAAAAGCTACGGACATCCGCAGCCGTTCTCTTTGACCATAGCATCTGCCGCGCCGCAGCAGAAAAGCCATGGCGCGCTACAAATTTGCAGGAAGGTCAACCCGTAGACAGCGGATCTGAGATTCCACGCCAAGGCAGGTCTCCTGACTTCGGTCTTCGTGATCTTGCCCTTCCCGGTTTCCCAGTGGTTCTGCAAGACCGCTCCCGTACACAGTGACTGCATCGCTCCGGATTCGCACCGGATTCCCTTTTCACCCGCCAAACGGCGGACACCCTGACGCTACAATTCTATATTTTTCAGACGACCACATTATAGCACAGGGAAAGGGTCTGTCAATTGTGCAGAAGTGCCGATTTTATATAGCTTTTAGGAATAGCTTGGTGCAAATTGAATGCAAATGTTACATTTTTTAGGCCTGCTTCCAAAAAAGTGAAATCCTGCATCCTGTCCGCCTTCGGCCAAACGCACAAGCGCTGGTCCGCAGTTTGAGAATATCTCACAAGATTTTCCTGCCCGGTTGACAAGCGCTGGATACGGGTGGTATGATGAACAAAACGGAGGCGCGATATGGAGACAAGAGTTGCGGTTGTAAGCATTATTATAGAGGCGGGAAGCGACGTGGAGAAGGTCAACGCGCTGCTGCATGAGTTTGCGCCCTATATCCTCGGGCGGATGGGCATTCCCTACCGCAGACGCGCCATCAACATTATCTCCGTTGCCATGGAAGCGCCGCAGGACGCGGTCAATACCCTCACCGGCAAGCTCGGACGGCTCCCCGGCGTGAGCGCAAAGACCATGTACTCCGGCAAAATCTACGCGGAGTAACAAGCAAACATATTTTTTGGCTCCCTGACGCTTAAATTCCGAGATTTTAATTTTTTCTCGAATTGCGGCGAAAGCGATGCGTATTTCCCCGGCCATGCTGCGTCATGGGCGGGCAAAGCCGTATCCGCAGGGATACGGTTTCTTTTTTTGGAGGAAGCATGAAGCGTCAAAATGCAATTCCCGGAACGCTCCGTCCTGCGCAGCTGGCGATTTTTCTGATTGCGCCGGTTCTGTGCGCGCTGGTGTGCCTGTGCGTCGGGCGGATGAACGTGCCGGTCAAGGATTTGATCGCGGCCCTGCAGGGGCACGACATCGGGCGGCAGAAGGAGACGGTTCTCTGGTCGATGCGGCTGCCGCGCGTGTTGCTGGCGGCGCTCGTCGGGGCGGGGCTTTCCGTTTCCGGCTGCGTGTTCCAGAGCATGTTCGCAAATCCGCTGGCTACGCCCGACACGCTGGGGGTCGCGAGCGGGGCAAGCTTCGGGGCGGCATTGGCGCTGCTGCTGGGATTTGGATTTTTGGGCGTGCAGCTGACGGCGTTCTGCTTCGGCCTTGCGGCAGTTGGGCTGACGTGTCTGATGGGAAGAGGCGGCTCGCGCGCGTCGATGATCTTATCGGGGATCATGATGGGCTCGTTATTCTCCGCGCTCGTTTCCCTTGTCAAATTCACGGCGGACATGGAATCGCAGCTCCCGGCCATCACCTACTGGCTCATGGGAAGCCTGAGCGCGGCAAGCTTTGCGGCATTGCGGCTCGGCGCGCCCGCGATTTTGCTTTCGTGCATTGTGCTGCTGCTTCTGCGGTGGAAGCTGAATCTTTTGCCGCTGTCTGACGACGAAGCGCGCACGTTCGGAACGAATATCCATCGGCTGCGCGGGCTTTGTATCGTGTGCTGCGCGGCGATGACGGCCTCGTGCGTCGCGATGTGCGGGCAGGTTGGCTGGGTCGGGCTTCTGGTGCCGCATGTGTGCCGGATGATTTTCGGCAGCAGTCACGCGCGGCTGCTGCCGGCGGCAATCAGCTGCGGGGCGGTATTTATGATGGTGGTCGACACGCTGGCAAGGACCATCAGCGCGGCGGAGATTCCGGTTTCAATTTTGACGGCGATCATCGGCGCGCCGATTTTTATCGCGATCGTGCGCAAAAAGGGGGGCTGGAGCCTATGAAGCTTTCGGTGCAGAACGGCTGCTTTTCCTATCGCGCGGGTCAGCCGCTTTTGGAGAATATCAGCTTCGAGGCCGAAGGCGGCGATGTGCTCGCGATCCTGGGCCCCAACGGCGCGGGCAAGACGACGCTTTTAAAGTGTATGCTGAACCTGCTGCATTGGCAGGAAGGGCAGACGCTTTTGGACGGCGAAAACGTCGGCGCCATGCCGGCGCGTACTCTCTGGCAGAAGGTTGCCTACGTGCCGCAGGCCAAGCAAACGTCGCTATTTTGCACGGTGGAGGAAATGGTCCTGCTTGGAAGAAGCAGCCGCATCGGCGCGTTTTCAGCGCCATCGAAGGAGGATTTCCGTCAGGCGCGCGCTGCCATCGAGCGTCTCGGGCTTTCGCATCTTTCCGTCAGGCGCTGCTGCGAGCTGAGCGGCGGCGAGGTGCAGATGGTGCTGATTGCAAGGGCGCTTTCCTCCCAGCCCGGGGTTCTCGTGCTCGACGAGCCGGAGTCCAACTTGGACTTTAAAAATCAGCTGCTGGTGCTGGACACGATCGAAGAGCTTGCAAAGTCCGGCCTGACCTGCATTTTCAACACGCACTTTCCGGCGCACGCGCTGCGAAGGGCGAATCAGGCCTTGCTGCTTGGCCGAGGCGGGAAAAGCGTCTGCGGGAAAACCTGCGATGTTGTGACAGAAGACAGAATTTCGGAATTTTTCGGTGTGCGCGCCGTGATCGGCGAAATGCAGACGCCCTTGGGGGTCTATCAGGATGTGATCCCTGTATCTATCGGGTGCAGGGAATAGAGGGGGGACGAAAATGGAGGACATCAGAGCGCGCATTTTAGCGCTGGCGGAGGGAACGCTTCCCGACCACGCGGGCTGGGTTGCGCTCATTCAGGACGCGAGCGAGGAAGACCGGCTGTTTTCGAGAAACCTTGCCCGCGAGCGGGCGCAGGCGCGGTTCGGCCGGCAGGTGTTTTTTCGCGGGATCATCGAGTTTACGAATCACTGCAAAAACGACTGCTATTACTGCGGCATCCGCCGCTCGAACCGGGAGCTATCGCGCTACCGGCTGACGGAGGACGAAGTTTTAACGTGCTGCAAAGAGGGCTACAAGCTCGGCTACCGCACGTTCGTTTTGCAGGGCGGGGAAGACGGCTGGTGGACCGATGAGAAAATCACGGCGCTTGTCCGAAGAATCCGGGCAGCTTATCCGGACTGCGCTATCACGCTCTCGATCGGTGAAAAATCGCGGCAGGCGTATCAGGCGTTTTTTGACGCGGGCGCGGACCGGTACCTGCTTCGCCATGAGACGGCGGACTGCGCGCACTATGGAAAGCTCCACCCACCCGCGCAGGCGCTCGAGAACCGGATGCGATGTCTTTTTGACTTAAAAGAAATCGGCTACCAGACCGGCGCGGGTATGATGATCGGAGCGCCCTACCAGACGGCGGATACGCTGGCAAGCGACTTTGCGTTTTTAGCGAAGCTGCGGCCGCAGATGGTCGGCATAGGCCCGTTTCTGCCGCATCGGGATACGCCGTTTCGGGAGTTTCCCGCCGGAAGCGCGGAGCAGACGCTCTATCTTCTGAGCCTTGTGCGGCTGATGCTTCCGGACGCGCTGCTTCCGGCGACGACGGCGCTCGGAACCTTAGACGGAAGAGGCCGGCAGGAGGGCGTTCTTTCCGGGTGCAACGTGGTGATGCCGAATCTGTCTCCGATGGCGGTTCGGAAAAAGTACCTTCTTTACGACCACAAGGCCGGCACGGAAGACAGCGGGGAAAGCAGCCTTCAAAAGCTTCGCGCGCAGATGCAGGAAATCGGCTACGCGGTCGCGGTTGGCCGCGGCGACTTTACAAGCGGGAGGGACGCATAATGATCAAAATCGCGGTATACGGCAAGGGCGGCATCGGAAAATCCACAACGGTCTCGAACCTTGCGGCGGCGCTGAGCGAAAAGGGGCTTCGCGTTATGCAGATCGGCTGCGACCCGAAGGCGGACTCCACGACGCTTCTGACCCACGGCGTGAAAATGCAGACGGCGCTGGGACTCATGCGCGAACGGAACAATGATTTTGCGCTTTCCGATATGGCGAAAGAAGGTTTCGGCGGTGTTATCTGCGTAGAGGCGGGAGGCCCGACGCCGGGACTTGGCTGCGCCGGGCGCGGAATTATTGCGGCGCTCGAGAAGCTGGAGGAAAAGGGCGCGTATGCGGCGTTCTGTCCGGACGTTGTATTTTACGACGTGCTGGGAGACGTGGTCTGCGGCGGCTTTTCCATGCCGATGCGCGCGGGCTATGCCGACCGGGTCTTCATCGTGACCTCGGGGGAAAATATGGCGCTGCACGCGGCGGCCAATATTGCAATGGCGGTTGAAAATTTCCGCGGGCGCGGATACGCCTCGCTCGGCGGGCTGATCCTCAACCGCCGGAACGTCAAAAACGAAGAAGAAAAGGTGCGTGAGCTCGCGGGCGATATTTCGTCTCAGATTGTCGGGAGCCTTGATTTCAGCGAAACGGTTCAGCAGGCGGAGGCGCTTTCTCAGACGGTCATCGAGGCCTTCCCGGAGAGCGAAATGGCGGCGCAGTACCGCGCGCTGGCGGATGCGGTCCTTCGCGCGTGTGAGGTGGCGCCATGTTAAAACGCGTCACGCCGGACGATACGAGCGGCGCGATGGTGCGCCTTGGAGACGTGAAAACGGCAGCTCCGTTTGTGTCAGGGCTGGAATATGGCGCACCGGCCAGAGGCGTGTGGAACATTGTCCATATCGGCATGCTGATCCCGGGCGCACACCAGATCTACGTCTGCGCGGGAAACTGCCTGCGCGGCGTGGTGCTCACGGCGGCGGAAATGAACGCGCAGAGCCGGTTCTCTACAATTACAATTAAGGAAAACAACGTCCTGGACGGCGACATGGAAACGCTTCTCATTGAGGGCGTCACGGACATTCTCCACAGGCTTCCCAAGCTGCCGCCTGCAGTGCTCGTCTTTACAAGCTGCATCCATCATTTTATGGGCTGCGACCTTGCGCTCTGCTACCGGGAGCTTCGAAAGCGCTTCCCGGGCGTTGATTTTACCGACTGCTACATGAACCCCATCATGCGCAAAAGCGGCCTCACGCCCGACCAGCTCATGCGGCGGCAGCTATACTCGCTTTTAAAGCCGCGCGCGCAGGACGATGGCGTGAATATCCTCGGAAACTGCTTTCCGACCGACGAAACGTCCGAACTCGTGAAAATCATCCGCCAAACGGGGCGGCCGCTGCGCGATATCACGGTCTGCAAGACGTATGAGGATTATCAAAAAATGGCCGCGTCGACACTTCACATCGCCTACAATCCCCCGGCAAGAGCGGGCGGCGAAGCGCTCTCGAACCGGCTCGGCGGAACGTTTTTGTATCTGCCCCTGAGCCATACGGCAAAAACCATTCGGAAAAACCTTCGAACGCTCTGCGAGGCGCTTGGAACAAGCTATGACCCGTCCGAAGACGAAGCACGAGCGGAGCAGGCGCTCCTTCACGCGAAAGAAATGCTGGGCGAGACGGAGATCGCCATCGACTACACGGCGACGCCAGCGCCCATGAGCTTGGCCCGATGCTTATTAGAGCACGGCTTCCGCGTTACGCGCATCTACGCCGACTCCATCGCCGCGGACGATCAGGAAGCCTTCTGCTGGCTGCAGGAACACGCGCCGGACATCGAGCTCTACGCCACCGTGCAGGTGAAGCTCCGCGTTCTGCCGCGCGAAACGGAAAAGCCCACGCTCGCCATCGGCCAGAAGGCCGCGTATTTTACCGGCACAAAGCACTTTGTGAACATCGTCGAGGGCGGCGGGATGTATGGCTTCGACGGGCTTCGCCGCTTGGCGGAGCTGATGGAGGAAGCGTACAGAACCGAACGGGACGCGCGCGATTTTATTCAGCAAAAAGGATTGGGGTGTGACAGCTGCCTATGAAACAGACGCAAGCCTTTCTCTCAACCTACACCGCCGATGTCTCCGGCGTCTGCTCGGCGCTTTTTGAGCTCGGCGGCATGACGGTCATGCACGATGCGTCGGGCTGCAACTCGACCTACAATACGCATGACGAGCCCCGGTGGTACGATATGGACAGCCTCGTCTACATTTCCGGCCTTTCTGAGCTCGAGGCTGTGATGGGAGACGACGAAAAGCTGATTTCGGACGTTTCTGACGCGGCGCGGCAGCTGCATCCCCGGTTTATCGCGCTGGCCGGAACGCCGATTCCAATGATTACGGGCTGCGATCTGCCCGCCATCGCGCGGGAGGTGGAAGGAAGAACGAACATTCCGTCCTTCGCCGTGCCGAGTAACGGCATCGGGACCTACGTTGCGGGCGCGAGGCAGGCGCTGCGGCTCTATGCGGAGCGATTCATCACAAGCCGGCCCGAGAAGCGGAAAAACGCCGTCAATATTTTAGGTGCGACGCCGCTGGACTTTTCGGTGAACGGCTGCGTGCAGAGCATGGCGCGCAGGCTCGAGGAAGCGGGCTTTACGCTCCAGAGCGTCTTCGCGATGGGAAGCAGCTTTGATTCCATCGACGAAGCGGGCGCAGCGGAGGTGAACCTTGTTGTCTCGTCTGTCGGGCTTCCGGCTGCAAAATACTTTCAAGCGCAGTTCGGAACGCCCTATGTCATCGGCGCGCCGTTCGGAGATTTTTTCTCGCCCTATGTATTTGACGCGCTGCGGGAAAGCATCCGCACGGGAGCGCCTGCGGATGTGCTCGGCACGTTTGCCCCGGATGCGCCAGATACCGTCATTGTCGGAGAAAGTGTGACGGCAAAATCTCTCGCGGCGGCGCTCGCCGTGGGGTACGGGATCGGGGCACGGGTCATCTGCCCCGTGGAAGCGCCAAATGGCGTGCTCGGCGCGTGCGATCTGCGGTTAGAAGACGAGGAGGAAATTGAGCAGGCGCTCCGGGGCGCAAGGCGCGTGATCGCGGATCCGCTTTACCGGCGCATCGTCCCGGCGAAGAGCGAGTTTTACCCCCTTCCCCATGAGGCATTCTCGGGCAGGATCTATCGCAGACAAATCCCGAATCTGGCCGAGCGCGTTTAAAACTGTCTGATATCGTAAGCGAATATCTGATATCGTAAGCGAATACCTGACTTGATAGAGCATCAAAATTTCTTACAGGAAAGGAATATCATCATGAAATACTTGAAATCTCTCATCTGCCTGCTGCTGGCGCTGCTGCTTCTGAGCGGCTGCGCGCCCGCGGCTCCCGCGCAATCAAGCACTTCCGCTGCGCCTGCGCAAGCGCAAGAGGCTGCCCCTGCCGAACAGACCGAGCAGGTCGAGCTAGAAGCCCCGGCAGAGAAAGAAACGACCGAGCCGGAGGCGGACTTCATCACCGTCACCGACCACAACGACAACGTCGTGCAGGTCCCCAAAAACGCGCAGCGCATCGCCGTGTGCGACATCCTGCCGCTGCCGTCGGTTCTTTGCGTGTTCTTTGACTCGGCGGAAAAGCTGGTCGGCATCGCGCCGTCGAGCATGTCTGCCGCGCAAAATAGCCTTCTCTCTCAGCTGTATCCCGAAATTCTGAACGCCCAGACCGGCTACATGAACGGCACGGATGTCAATACCGAAGAGCTCATGCAGCTCGCGCCCGATGTGGTATTCTACAGCGCGTCGAACCCCGCGCTCGGTGAAAAGCTCACGGCTTCCGGCTTCTGCGCGGTTGCGGTGTCCGCGAACAAGTGGCAGTACAACTGCATCGAGACGCTCAACAACTGGATTGACCTTCTGTCTCAGATTTTTCCGGAAAACGACCGTGCGGCGCTCTGCCGGTCCTACAGTGAGGATGTGTACGCCATGGTGCACGAGCGCGTCAAGGATATCCCGGATGACGAGCGCGCACGCGCCTTTTTCCTCTTCCAGTATAACGACAGCACCATCATGACCTCCGGCCAGCTCTTCTTCGGCCAGTGGTGGGCGGACGCGATCGGCGCGGTGAACGTGGCAAACGAGCTCACGACCGACAATTCCGTCACTGTGAACCTCGAGCAGGTCTATGACTGGAACCCCGATATCATCTTCATGACGAACTTCAACACCTTCCAGCCGGACGACCTCTATGATAGCACCGTCGGAACCTACGACTGGAGCGGCATTCAGGCCGTACAGGACAAGAGCGTCTACAAAATGCCCCTCGGCATGTACCGCAGCTACACGCCCGGCATCGACACGCCGATCACACTTTTGTGGATGGCAAAGACCACCTATCCTGCGCGCTTTGAGGATATCGACGTAACGCAGCGGGCAATCGACTACTATGAGACCGTCTTCGGCGTGACGCTCACGCCCGAGCAGGTCGAGACGATCTTCGCCCCCATCTCTGCTGCGGGCACGCTCTATTTCTGATGCGATACATCTTATGTTAGGAGGCAGCAGCCATGAGCCTTAACGATACCCCATCTGCCAACCGCCTGCACATCGGCTTTTTCGGCCTGCGGAACGCCGGAAAATCGAGCGTTGTAAACGCCGTTACCGGGCAGGATTTAGCGGTCGTGTCCGGACGACCCGGAACGACCACCGACCCCGTGCAGAAGGCCATGGAGCTTCTGCCGCTCGGCCCCGTCGTGATCATCGACACCCCGGGCTATGGCGACGACGAGCAGGAGCTCGGACAAAAGCGCGTGCTGCGCACGAAGCGGGTGCTCAACAAAACGGATGTGGCCGTTCTGGTAGTCGACGGGACGAAGGGTTTGCAAAAAGACGACCGAGAGCTTCTCGCGCTCTTCCACGAAAAGAACATTCCGCATCTTGTGGTATTCAACAAGAAAGACCTGTTTGATGCAGCGCCCGCGGATGTCCTTTGCGTCAGCACCGTGACGGGCGAGGGGATTTTCGAGCTCAAGGAGCGCCTCGGCGCGCTTGCCCCGAAGGAGAGCGGAAGGAAGCTTCTTTCCGACCTCGTAAGCCCCGACGGGCTCGTCGTGCTCGTCACGCCAATCGACGAATCCGCTCCAAAAGGGCGCATGATCCTGCCGCAGGTGCAGGCGATCCGCGACGTGCTGGACGGTGATGCGTGCTGTGTTGTGGTCAAGGAAACGCAATTGGCGGCGCTTTTGTCGTCGCTTGGCCGAACGCCCGACATGGTGGTCACCGACTCTCAGGCGTTCGCGGTCGTCTCTAAAATCGTCCCGGAGGACATTCCGCTTACGTCGTTTTCGATTCTCATGGCGCGCTGCAAGGGCTTTCTGGAGACGGCGGTTCGCGGCGCGTCGGCGCTTCGCCATCTTCGAGATGGCGACAAGGTTCTCATCTCCGAGGGCTGCACGCACCACCGGCAGTGCGGGGATATTGGAGCCGTGAAGCTTCCCCGATGGCTGAAGGCCTACAGCGGGGCGGACATTTCCGTCGAGCTCAGCTCCGGCACGGGATTTCCCGAGGACCTCGGCGGGTTTTCCCTTGTGCTGCACTGCGGCGGGTGCATGCTCTCCGAGCGGGAGATGCTCTACCGCATGAAGTGCGCGCAGGACCAGGGGATTCCCTTTACGAACTACGGCGTAGCTATCGCCTGCATGAACGGCATTTTGCCCAGAAGCCTCAGCCTGTTCCCGGCACTTCAAAAATTGATCGAAGGATAACAAAGCGGCAGACCCCATACAAAGGGTCTGCCGCTATTTTTCAAGTCTTCCGGAGAATGCGTAGTAGTCCGTTAATGTTAAAAGCATATTTTCTTGAATTTATGTGATATGATAGCACAAAAGTTCTAAAAGGATG
>CAKASQ030000025.1 GCA_916988195.3 Oscillospiraceae bacterium | reverse complement strand
GGCGCACAAATTATGCGCGCAGTCGAGGCGCAGCCCCTTCTGTCAAGAAAGCGTCAGCTTTTTTGACAGTCTCAAAATCCGGAACGCTTGGCGTTCCGGATTTTTCTGCCGCTTAAAACGCGTTTGTCTCGGGGAGGATGATGGCGGCGATGATGTAGAGCCAGATGCTCAAGCCGCCAGCCAGCATGAGCGCCGCCGTGATGAGGCGGATGAGGTTGGAGTCAACGTCAAAATAGTGGGCGATGCCGCCGCATACGCCGCAGATTTTTTTATCGATCGAAGCACGGCAAAGTCTTTTGGGTTCCATGGAAATCTTCCTTTCTGCCGCGAATACGCGCGGCTACTGCAAAATGTTGTATTCCGCCTTGACCTGCAGGATGCGAAGGACGCTTTCGTCAATGCGCGCCTGCGTGAGCGTGCCATCGCTCAGGGCCTGCTTCACGCCGTCAAACGCGGCCTGCAGATCCTGCGGCATAAGAATCATATCGACGCCCGCCTGCAGGGCCTTGACCGCCGCTTCACCGGGGGTATAGTGGTCAGTGATGGAGGCCATCTGGTGGGAATCTGTAATTATGACGCCGGTAAAGCCCAATTTGTTCCGCAGAAGATCCGAAACAATTTTGGAGGACAGATCGGACGGCGTTTCGTCGCCCACCACCTCGGGCACGCTCAGATGGCTCACCATCACAAACGGCGCGCCGGATGCGATGCCGGAGGAGAAGGGGAGAAAATCACAGGCCTCGAGCTCCTCCTGCGTTTTGGTCAGGATAGAGGTGCCATAGTGATCGTCGGTGATGGCGCTTCCGTAGCCGGGGAAGTGCTTGAGGCAGGGGGCGATCTCCTCTGCTGTCAGGCTCTGCGTCATGACGGATACCAGAGACGCGCAGAGCTGCGCATCTGTCCCAAACGAGCGCGAACCGATGACTGCCGAAGCCCCCGACGATACGTCTGCCACGGGCGCAAAGTCCATGTTAAAGCCGATGGTGTGCAGCGTGCCGCCGATGTCCTGTCCCGCCTGATAGACAGCGGCCGGGTCTGCCTGCTCGCCAAGAGACTGCGCCGAGGGAAATTCCTTTGCGCCCATGGCGGGGTTCGAGCCGACGCGGCTGACGGTGCCGCCCTCCTCGTCTGTGCCGAGGAAGAGGGGGATTTTTGTGTAGGCTTTCGTGTTGTGGAGCATTTCCTGCGTCTGCGCGCGGCTTTCCAGATTCTTTGCAAAGTAGATAATGCCGCCGACCGGCTGCTCTTCCAGCGCGTTTTTGGTCGAATCGCCCGCGCGTGTCGCGGTTTCCACGCCGGTAAGGAGCTCGGGCGTAACATAAAACAGCTGCCAGATTTTTTCGTCCGCCGTCATAGAGGCAAGTGTTGTTCTTGCGCGCTTGTCCGCCTCGGCGGAAATGAGGCCCGTGTCGGAAGGCTCCGTCTGCTCGGGCTGATCGACAGATGGCTGCGTGTCGGGCTCGGGCTGCGTCTCCGCCGCCGGGGGAATTTCTCCCTCATAGGCCTGCTCACGCTCGGGTTCGACGACGGCGTCCTCCTTTTCAAAGACGGAGTTCGTTTCGAGCGACGTGACCTCCTGCGGCGCTTTCTGCGGCAGGACCTGCACGAGAAGGAATCCCGCGCCCGCCAGCAGGGCCAGACTGAGCACGACGAGCAGGATGGATAGAATACGGTTTGTTCTGCGCTTCATGCAGGCTCCTTTCTAAAATTCCTTCCAAAGAAGGCGCGTGTTACTTGTGATACAGCGAATGCGACTGATAGACCGGCTCGCACGTGACGTTCATGCCGAGCTTTTTGAAGACGTTCACGTCAACATCCGAGAGGATAACCGACGAGTGGACCTCTCCGCCGCGAAGAGAGGAGAGTGCCTCCATGGCGAGCTCCGCGGTGGGATTTGTGACGGCGGACATCGAAAGGGCGATGAGCACCTCGTCGGTGTGGAGCCGGGGATTTGTGTTTCCGAGATGCTCGACCTTTAAGTGCTGAATCGGCGCGAGCACCATGGGGGAAATGAGGTTTACGTTGTCGCGGATGTTCGCGAGCGTTTTGAGGGAATTAAGAAGCGCGGCGCAGCTGGCTCCCATGAGCCCCGAGGTCTTGCCGGTAATAACTCTGCCGTCGGGAAGCTCTATGGCGACGGCGGGGTTTCCGGTCTGCTCGGCCTTGGCTCTCGCTGCCGGGACGGCTTTGCGCATTGAAACGTCCAGGTGCAGCGAGTTCAGGAGCATTTCCTGCTTGTGGAGCTCGGACGGCGTGGACGTGCCCTTGCGTACGCCGACGGCGGTGGCGTAATAGCGGCGGATGATCTCCTGACACGAGGCCTCGCGGCAGGCTTCGTCGTCGACGATCGCGCTTGCGATCATGTTGACGCCCATGTCCGTCGGGCTCTTGTAGGGGCACTCGCCGTAGATGGTGCGGAACATGGTCTCGAGCACCGGGAAAATTTCAATGTCGCGGTTATAGTTGACCGTCGTCACGCCGTAAGCGTCCAGATGGAACGGGTCGATCATGTTGACGTCGGCAAGGTCTGCCGTGGCCGCTTCGTAGGCGAGGTTTACCGGGTGCTTGAGCGGGAGGTTCCAGACGGGGAAGGTCTCGTATTTCGCGTAGCCTGCGTCAATGCCGCGCTTGTGCTCCTGGTAGAGCTGGCTCAGGCAGGTCGCCATCTTGCCGGAGCCGGGGCCCGGCGCAGTCACGACGACGACGGGGCGGGAAGTCTCAATGTAGTCGTTTTTGCCGTAGCCGTCGTCCGAGACGATGAGGGGGATGTTCGAGGGATAGTCCGCGATGGGATAGTGCTTGTAGACGCGCACGCCGAGGTTCTCCAGCTTATGCTGGAAGAGCTCCGCCGCGTGCTGGCCGCGGTACTGGGTGATGACGACGCTGCCGACATAGAGCCCGATGGAGCGGAACGCATCGATCAGGCGCATGACGTCCATGTCGTAGGTGATGCCGAGGTCGCCGCGGCGCTTGTTGAGCTCGATATGCTCGGCGCAGATGGCGATGACGATCTCTGCCTGATCTTTTAATTGCAGCAGCATTTTCATCTTGCTGTCCGGCTCGAAGCCGGGGAGCACGCGCGAGGCGTGATAGTCGTCGAAGAGCTTGCCGCCGAACTCCAGATAGAGCTTGCCGCCGAACTTGTCGACGCGCTCGAGAATTTTCTTCGATTGCAGCTCAAGATATTTCTGATTGTCAAATCCGATCTTTGTCATATACTACCTCTGTTTCTGTGTTCCAATGCGAGGGTGGTGCGGAAAAATTCAAACACCCGGCCATAATAACTATCGTCTGATATGATACCGTGAATCGGGTGAGAATGCAACTGCCTCCCACCTTGAAAATAAGCCAAAGATTCTGCTCCCAATTTTACGGTTTTCCACAAGAATTTCAAAACCGGGGGAAACTTGACTTCATGGCTGAAAAACGGTATACTTATATCAATATAATGGGTAATTATCCCCAGCAAACGCACGAAAACTGGTGAGGAAACGCAATGAAAAAACAGCAAGCCTATGGCAACGACAGCATCTCCGCGCTCAAGGGCGCGGACCGGGTGAGAAAGCGTCCGGCGGTCATCTTCGGCTCCGACGGCTTAGACGGCTGCGAGCACGCCGTATTTGAAATTTTATCGAACGCGATTGACGAGGCGCGCGAGGGGCACGGCGATCTGGTCATCGTCACGCGCTATGAAGATCATTCCATTGAGGTCGAGGACTTCGGACGCGGGTGTCCGGTCGACTGGAACGAAAAAGAGGGCCGGTACAACTGGGAGCTTGTGTTCTGCGAGCTCTACGCGGGCGGCAAATATGACAACAACGCCGGCGGCGACTATGAGTTTTCGCTCGGCTTAAACGGCCTTGGCGCGTGCGCGACGCAGTATGCCTCGCGCTATTTTGACGCCGTGATCCGGCGCGACGGGTTTAAATACACGCTCCACTTTGAGCGGGGCGAAATTGTCGGGCAGCTCAAAAAGGAGCCTGCCGACCGGAAAAAGACCGGCTCCACGTTCCGCTGGCTTCCCGACCTCGACGTGTTCACGGACATCAATATCCCCAAGGAATACTACGAAGACACGCTCAAACGGCAGGCGGTCGTGAACGCGGGCGTGACGTTCCGCTTCCGCAATGAGACCGCGCCCGGGAAATTCGAGACGACGGACTTTTACTATGAAAACGGCATTCTCGATTATGTCCGCGAGCTGACCGAGGATCAGGCGCTCACGATGCCGCAGTTCTGGGAGGCTGAGCGCAAGGGACGCGACCGCGAGGATAAGCCGGAATACAAGGTGAAAATTTCGGCGGCGCTGTGCTTTTCCAATAAGATCAACCGCCTGGAGTTCTATCACAACTCGTCGTGGCTCGAGTATGGCGGTGCGCCGGAGAAGGCGGCCAAAAACGCGTTTGTCTACGCCATCGACGCGTATCTCAAGTCGACGAACAAATACACGAAGTCGGAATCGAAAATTACGTTTCAGGACGTGGCGGACTGTCTGGTGCTGGTGACAAACTGCTTCTCGACGCAGACCTCCTATGAGAATCAGACGAAAAAGGCCATCACGAACAAATTTGTGCAGGACGCGATGACGGAGTTTTTCAGAGAGCGCCTGCATGTGTATTTTATCGAAAACAAGCAGGAGGCCGACCGCATTGCCGACCAGGTGCTCATCAACAAGCGGAGCCGCGAGTCGGCGGAAAAACAGCGGCTGAACATCAAAAAGAAGCTCACGGGAAACCTCGATATTTCGAACCGCGTGCAGAAATTTGTCGACTGCCGCACGAAGGATGTAGCCAGACGCGAAATTTACATCGTCGAGGGCGACTCGGCACTGGGCTCGGTCAAGCTCTCGCGCGACGCGGAATTTCAGGGCATTATGCCCGTGCGCGGCAAGATTTTAAACTGTTTGAAGGCGGACTATGAGCGGATTTTCAAGTCCGATATCATCACAGACCTCATCCGCGTGCTCGGCTGCGGGGTTGAGGTGCAGACAAAGAAAGCGAAGGATCTGACGAGCTTTGATCTCGCGAACCTGCGCTGGAACAAGGTCATCATCTGTACGGATGCCGACGTCGACGGATATCAGATCCGGACGCTCATTCTCACCATGATCTACCGTCTCTGCCCCACGCTCATTGAAGAGGGGTATGTGTATATTGCGGAGTCGCCGCTTTATGAAATCAACTGCAAGGACAAGACGTGGTTCGCTTACACGGAAGCCGAAAAGGGCGAGATTTTAAAGAACCTCGAGGGCAAGAAGGTCTCCATCAACCGCTCGAAGGGCCTTGGCGAAAATGACCCGGAGATGATGTGGATGACGACCATGAACCCGGAGACCCGGCGGCTCATCAAGGTCATGCCCGAGGACATGGCGCTCACGCAGCAGGTGTTCGATCTGCTGCTTGGAGACAATTTGCAGGGAAGAAAAGACCATATCGCTGAAAACGGATATAAATATCTCGATCAGCTCGATGTATCGTAAGACGCAGAACGAAGGACGAAGAAACTATGGCGAAGAAAAAACAACCGGATGCGCCGAAGCGCATGGACCCGCACGTGCAGGGACTGCGGGCGGAGGTGATGGAGCAGCCCATCTGCCAGACGCTTGAGCAGAACTACATGCCCTACGCGATGTCGGTCATCGTCTCGCGCGCGATTCCGGAAATTGACGGCTTTAAGCCGTCTCACAGAAAGCTGCTTTATACGATGTACAAAATGGGGCTTCTCACGGGAGCCCGGACGAAATCGGCGAACATTGTCGGCCAGACGATGCGATTGAACCCGCACGGCGATCAGGCAATCTACGAGACGATGGTGCGCCTGGCGCGCGGCAACGAGACGCTGCTGCATCCGTTTGTCGACTCGAAGGGCAACTTCGGCAAGGTCTACTCTCGTGATATGGCCTACGCGGCGTCGCGTTATACGGAGGCAAAATTAGACCCCATCTGCTCCGAGCTCTTCCGGGACATCGACGCGGACACGGTCGACTTTGTCGATAACTATGACGGCTCGATGAAAGAACCGACGCTGCTGCCAACAACGTTCCCGAACGTGCTCGTCTCGGCCAACATGGGCATTGCGGTCGGCATGGCGTCCAACATCTGCTCGTTTAATTTGCAGGACGTGTGCCGGACGGCCATTGCGCTCATCAAAAATCCGGACGCAGACCTTCTTGATACGCTGCCCGCGCCCGATTTTCCAACCGGCGGCGAAATTCTGTATGATGCCGCTGAGATGCTGCAGATCTATAAGACCGGCCGGGGAACCTTCCGCCTCAGAGCCAGATGGCGCTATCTCAAAGAAGGGAACATGATCGAGATCTATGAGATCCCGTATACCACGGCGACGGAGATCATCATGGACAAGGTCGCAGAACTGATTAAAGCCGGAAAAAACCGCGAGATTGCCGACATGCGCGATGAAACGGACCTGAACGGCCTGAAATTAACGATCGATCTGAAACGCGGCGCGGAGCCTGAGAAACTCATGCAGAAGCTTTTCCGGGCGACGACGCTGCAAGACAGCTTCGGCTGCAACTTCAACATTCTCGTCGGCGGCATGCCGCGGGTCATGGGCGTGCGTGAGATTTTTGAGGAGTGGACGGCGTGGCGCTGCGAATGCGTCAAGCGTCGCGTCTACCATCAGCTGCAAAAGAAGAAGGACAAGCTGCATCTTCTCAAGGGCCTTGGAAAAATTCTTCTGGATATCGACAAGGCCATCCACATCATCCGCGAAACGGAGCTCGACGCGGAGGTCATCCCGAACCTCATGATCGGCTTCGGCATCGATCAGGTGCAGGCCGAGTATGTGGCGGAGATCAAGCTGCGCAACATCAATAAAGAGTTCCTGCTGAACCGCTTGCAGGAAACGGACAGCTTAGAGAAAGAAATTGCGGAGCTTGAAGAGCTGCTGGGTTCCGACAAAAAGATCAAGGCCGTCATCTGCAAGGAGCTGGAGGCTGTCAGCGCGAAATACGGCCAGCCGAGAAAGACGCTTCTGATCTTTGACCATGCGCAGGAAGAGCCGGACGAGCCCGATGTGCCCGACTATCCGGTCACGGTGTTCATCTCCCGCGAGGGCTATTTCAAAAAAATCACGCCGCAGTCGCTGCGCATGTCCGGTGAGCAGAAGTTCAAAGAGGGAGATTCCCTGCTTCTGAGCCGCGAGACGACAAACAGCGCCGAGCTTCTCGTCTTCACCGATCGCTGCCAGGTCTACAAGACGCGGCTTTCGGACTTTGACGATGGGAAAGCCTCGATCTTGGGAGACTATCTTCCCGGCAAGCTTGGATTCGACGAGGGAGAAAGCTTCTTTGCCGCGATTTTCCCGGGCGATTACACGGGAAATCTGCTCTTCGTCTTTGAAAACGGCAAATGCGCGAAGGTAGAGCTCTCCGGCTACGCGACGAAAACGAACCGCCGCAAGCTGACGGGCGCGTATTCTGACAAGAGCCCGTTAGTGGCCGTTTTGGAGCTGCCGCAGGAGCAGGAGCTTGCGCTCTACGCCTCCGACGGCCGGACGCTTATTTTCTCCACGGCGCTTCTTGCCGCGAAGACGACGAGAGCCACGCAGGGCGTTGCGGTCATGGCGCTTAAAAAGAACGCGAAGGTTGTGCGCGTACAGACGCTCTTGGACAGCGCCATCGGCAATCAGGCGCGCTACCGCGCAAAATCGCTTCCGGCGGCAGGCGCGCTGCTGCGGCAGGAAGACACGGAGGAACAGCAAATCTCACTTGACTTATAATAGGAGGCTTGCACGATGACAAAGAAACCGGCCTGGAGCATTCTGCGCTACTGCGCGCTGCTCGTGATCGGAAACGCGATGTTCGCGCTGGGGTTCAACCTCTTTCTGGTGCCGAATTCCTTGAATGTCGGCGGCCTGAGCGGTATCGCGATGATTTTGCAGCGGGTGCTGGGGCGCGGCGGCATCGGCCTTTATACGGCGGTGATGAACGTGCCGCTGTTTGTGATCGGCTACAGGCGGCTCGGTCGGGGCTTTTTCTTTGGCTCCCTTCTTGGCATGGCGTGCAACTCGCTGCTCATCGATCTGCTGGCCGGGCTTCCCGCGCCGCAGGTGGAGACGATGCTGGGCGTGATTTTTGGAGGCGTCTTGACGGGAGCGGGACTCGGCCTCGTGTTTCTCCCGGGCGCGACCACGGGCGGCACGGATATTTTGGCGCGGCTTTTAAAGCGGCATTTCCGTGAAGTGAAGATGGGCTATGTGACGCTCGCGATCGACACGTGCGTTCTGATTCTGACCGGTCTTGTGTTCCGCGATATCTCCAAAACGCTCTACAGCGCCGTCACGCTGTTCATCTGCTCGCGCGTTCTGGACGCGGTGCTCTATGGTCTCGACTATTCGAGCGTGGCGCTCATTATCTCGGACCGGTACGAGGACGTGTACCGCGCGATCGACAAGCAGCTGGACCGCGGCGTGACGTTTTTAGAAGGACGCGGCGGCTATACGGGCGCGCCGAAGACAGTCTTAATGACGGCGGTCAAGAGCCGGCAGATCTCCGAGCTCAAGCAGCTCGTGCAGTGCATCGACCCGAACGCGTTCATGATCGTCCAGCCCGCGCATCAGGTGCTGGGTGAGGGCTTCAAACGGTATAACGACGACATTTAAGACGGAAAGTTTTCGGAGGTGAGACGGAATGAAGAGAATTCGGACCATTGCGCTTGGACTTGCGCTATGCAGCGCGCTTTCGGCGTGCAGCCGCTTTGTTCCGTCGAGCTATACCCGCGTCTCGGCGCACAGCCAGACCAAGAGCGAGCAGGTGGATACGAACGTCGTCAGCGTCGGCGATTACGCAGGGCTCCGGCGCGCGATCCGCGATTTTGTGCGCGGCGGCGTGGAGCACGGCGTGATCCGGGTGCAGCAGTACGCGGGGGACTCGCTGGAGGAGGACCTGGCGGCGGCGGCTTACTCCGTTGCGCGCGAGGACCCGGCGGGCGCTTACGCGGTGGATTACATGACGCACGAGTGCACGCTCATTGTCTCCTACTATGAAATTCACGTCGACATCACCTTCCGCAAGACACAGACGGCGCTGGCCGATATTCCCTATGTGAGCGGGCAGGCAGAGCTCGAGCGGCGGCTCCATGAGGCGATGGACAGCTACGATTCCGTGCTGACGATCTACGCCGGATTCGAGCAGGAGCCGGACTACGCGGCGCTGGCGCAGGAATACTACGAAGAAAATCTGGGCAGGCTCATGGCGCTGCCGCAAATCACGGTGGAAAACTACCCGCAGGGCGGAAAGACGCGCATTGCGGAGCTGACGTTTTCCTATCCGCAGCCGGCGCGGACGCTTGAAAGCATGGCGCAGCAGGTGGCGGACACCATCCGCGCGGCCTCGGTTTATGTCCGCTTCCGCGAGAGCCCGTGGGAAAAGACGCAGCTTCTGTATTCCTATCTCACTGAGCGCTTTACATACACCGAGGAGCAGACGCAGACCCCCATCTACTCGCTTCTTTGCGAGGGCATGGCCTCGAGCTGGAGCATGGCGCAGTGCTGGGCGCTTCTTTGCAAAGAGGTCGGGCTCGAGTGTCAGGTTGTGAAGGGGCTGCGCGGCAGCGCGGACTACTGGTGGAACCTGATCTCACTCGACGGCTCGATATGGTATCACATTGATCTCATGCAGGACGTGAGAAGCCAATCCGGCCTGCAGCTTCGCTATGACGAGGATATGACAGGCTATTACTGGGACACGGAGGCCTATCCCGCGTGCCCCGCGCCCGAAAACGCAGCGCCAACTACAGGGGAGACAACCGCGCCGGAGTCGCCCGAGACCCCGCCAGCCGAAGAGCCCGATGCGCCGCAGGAGCCGACGGAGGAAACGCCGGACAACGCGGGTTCCGAGGCGGCAGGGAGCGCGGCAGACCCCACGCTTCAGAATTTTCGGTAATTTCCAAATAAGACTTGACTTTTCCGGTTTTTCTGCTATAATCATACCTGCATTTGAGTGATGCGGGTGTAGCTCATCCGGTAGAGCGCCACCTTGCCAAGGTGGAGGTAGCGAGTTCGAGCCTCGTCACCCGCTCCATAAAACGACTGGTTTTCGCCGGTCGTTTTTTATTTTCAAAAAAGCGGTAAGGGGACGATGCGGTGCATCGTCCCCTTTGTGCTATTAAAAAAGCGAAAGAGCTTACGCGGAAATCAGCGCGTATTTGCGGCTGTAAATTTCGTAATCGCGGCGAAACTCGGGCGCGCTCTGCTTGATGCCGTCGAGGTATTCGTGAAGGTCCAAGCTCCTGTGCTGAGTCTCGAGGACGCAGCCCGCGATGTTTGAGCAATGATCGGCCACGCGCTCGAAGTTGGTTAGTAAATCTGTCCAGATAAAGCCGGTTTCCAGGCTGCATGCGCCTTTTTGCAGCCGCGCAATTTGCCGCGTGCGCAGCTGGCCCTTGAGGGTGTCGATGACCTGCTCGAGGGGCTCGACGCGGCTGGCCGTTGTGAGGTCTCCTGTCTGGAAGGCGGTGAGGCTGAGCTGGATGATCTCCTGTACGGCATGCTCCATTGTGGAGAGCTCCTGCTGCGCGTCCGGAGGAAGGGTGATTTTCTTCGCGTGGAGCTCTTCGGCGGACTCGAGGATGTTGACCGCGTGGTCCGCGATGCGCTCAAAGTCGCTGATGAGGTGCAGAAGGCGGCCCGATTCGTCAGAGTCGCTTGCGGCCATCGGGCGGCGGGCGAGCGTGAGAAGATAGGTGCCAAGATGGTCTTCATAGCGGTCGGTGCTGTCTTCCAGTTTCCGGATGCGCTCACCCAGTGCGGGATTTGCAGACGAAAGAGAATCGATCGAGAGATTCAGTGCCTCGGCGGCCTCTTTTGCCATGTCGAGCGCCACAACGCGGCAGCGCTCCACGGCGATGGCCGGGGTCGTCATCAGGCGCTCGTCGAGCATGGAGTCGGTGCTCTCTTTGACCGTTTTGTCCGGGACGACCGCGATGGAGAGCTTCTCGAGCAAGCCGCTTGCGGGCATGAGGATCGCCGTGCAGGCGATGTTGAAGAGCGAATGCGCAACGGCGATGGTCGCCGCCGTAGCGGGAAGGGACAAAAATGCGGGCTGGAGCATGGCGCGCACGACGCAGAAGACGACAAGCATGACCGCCGTGCCGATGATGTTGAAGCTCAGGTGGACGACGGCGGCGCGCTTTGCATTCGTGTTTGCGCCGATGGACGAGAGCATCGCGGTCACGCACGTGCCGATGTTCTGGCCCATAATGATGGGAATGGCCGAGGCCATGGTAATTGCGCCAGTGCTGGCTAAGGCCTGCAAAACGCCGACGGAAGCAGACGACGACTGGATGATCGCCGTAAAGACTGCGCCCGCGAGTACGCCAAGCAGCGGGTTCGAGAACAAAAGCAGGAGATTGCGGAAGCTCTCGCTCGAGCGAAGCGGGGACACAGCGCCGCTCATTGCCTCCATGCCGTACATCAGAAC
Organism: Oscillospiraceae bacterium; assembly: GCA_916988195.3. Lineage (GTDB taxonomy): Bacteria > Bacillota > Clostridia > Oscillospirales > Oscillospiraceae > CAG-170. The sequence continues at coordinate 23,074 of CAKASQ030000025.1, read as the reverse complement.
GGCAAAGCCAAGTAAGATAGAGCCCGTGTCCTTTTGCCGCTCTTTGCCCGCCATGATGAGGATGATACCGATGAGCGCGAGCACCGGGGTAAAGGACGAGGGCTTCAGGAGCTGAATGAAAAGGCTCGAGCCGTCAAGGCCCGCTAAACTCAGTAACCACGCCGTGACCGTCGTGCCGACGTTTGCGCCCATGATGACGTGGATGGCCTGCTTGAGGGTCATGAGCCCAGAGTTGACAAAGCCCACAACCATGACCGTCGTTGCGGACGACGACTGGATAACGGCCGTCACACCGAGGCCGGTTAAAAAGCCCGCGAGCTTGCTTCCGGTGAGCTTTCCGAGCAGCGCCTTGAGCTGCCCGCCTGCGCGCTTTTCGAGCGCTGCGCCCATGACGTGCATGCCGAACAAAAACAGGCTCAGGCCGCCGATCAAATTCAGAACGTCAAATAAACTCATGGATGATACCTTCCTCTTTTTCTTACGTAATCTTGATCCTCTATTTACAGAAGGAATCATACCGCTGCTTCGTAAAATTTGCGTCCCGGCCAATGTAAAATCCATGTCAAATGTTCGGTGCTTTTGTTAACGTATGTAAAATCCCTGCCCATTTTGTTAAAAGAACCAAAATGGACAGGGAAAATTTATGCGATTCGCGAGAAAACACATCCTTCCGGCTTGAAACCGTGCGTTAAAACGTAACCGTGATTGTTGTGCCTTTGCCGGGCTGACTTTTGAGCTCGAGTCTTGCGCCGTGGTACTGTGCGGCGTGGCGGACGATGGAAAGGCCGAGACCCGTGCCGCCGACCTCCTTGGAGTGGCTCTTGTCGACGCGGTAGAACCGCTCAAAGACGCGCGGCTGGTGCGCGTACGGAATGCCGATGCCGGTATCGGAGACTGTCAGAATGACGTGCTCGCCGCTTTCATGGATACTGAGCGTGGCGCTGCCGTTCGGGACGTTATATTTGATGGCGTTGTCGAGAAGATTGTAGATCATCTCCTTGAGCAGCTGCTCCACGCCCAGAATTTCCGCGTGCTCGCCCGTGAGATGGAGCGCGACCGACTGCCGTGCCGCGACGGGCTCCAGCCGCTCGATCACAGCTTCGCCCAGAGCGTAGAGATCGACCGGCGCGCGCTGGAACTGCGTGCTGTTTTCATCTAACCTCGAGAGCTGGATGATATCGTTTACAAGCCCGATGAGCCGCAGGCTCTCTTTATAGATATCACCCGAAAACTCAGGAATTTTCTCCGGCGGGACGAGACCCTCCTTCATGAGCTCGGCGAAGCCCGAAATCGAGGTGAGCGGCGTTTTGAGCTCATGCGACACGTTCGCGGAAAACTCGCGCCGGAGCCGGTCGCGCTGTTCGCGCTCGGTCACGTCCATAAAAAGAATCACCGCGCCCGCTACCTGCCCGGAGGCCACAACGGGGTTCGCGAGCACCTGCCAGCTTGTCTCGTCGATGGTAAGAAGCAGCTCCGCGTGAGAGCCCGAGAGCGCCGTGTCGACTGCGTCAAAAATCTCCTTTTTGCACGCCGCGTCGTAGAGCAGACACCCGGGCTTCAGTTCGTGTCCGCCGAGGACCTCAAGCGCGCTGTGATTGCTCGAAAGCACGTGCATCTTGCAGTCGACAAGAAGAAAGCCTTCGCGCATGTTTTCCGTGATCGCCGTAAACTCGCGCTGGCGCAGCTGGAGCTCATTCATCTGCTTGCCGATGGTGCGGTTCTGCTCGCGGAGCTTGTCAAAAAGCGGGGTGAGTTCGGGGTAGCCTGGCAGAGGCGTCGGGCGGTCCAGATGAATGGCGTTGATGGGCTTTGTGATGCTCTGCGCGAGTCGGTAAGACAGCACGCCGCAGAGGATGAGGACGACCGTCGCGACCCATAAAAAGGGAGTGAGCAGCATGAGAACCATCGCCGGAAGGGAATTTTGCGTACACGAAACGCGCAGCACCGTGCCGTCTGTCATGCGCCGGGCATAATAGAATGTACGCTGCAAAAGCGTCTGGGAATAGCGGGATGACTGCGCCTCGCCGTCTTCCAGCGCCCGGTCGATCTCTTCGCGGCCGGTGTGGTTGGAAAGCTGCTCTGCCGGAGCGGCGCTGTCGTAGAGCACCGAGCCGGAGGCGTCGACCCACGTTACGCGGTCATCTGGCTCGAAGCCGTCAAAATACGAGGCGCCTTGCGCACCCAGACCCTGCGCGATGGCGGACGTTTCTGCGCGGAGCCTTGCAAACGCTTCGTCCTCATAGTCGCGGTACATGACGCCGAAGAACAACAGCGCGCTGGCAAGAAGCGCCGAGATGGCGACAAGGTAGGAGTTCCGGAGAATTTTTCCCGTCATGTGCCGGACCCCAGCTTATAGCCCACGCCGCGGATCGTCTCAATGAGGCTTCCTGCCGCGCCGAGCTTGACGCGAAGTGTCCGGATGTGAACGTCTAACGTCCGGTTCTCGCGCTCGGCTTCAAAGCCCCAGACTCTGTCCATCAGCACCTGCCGCGTGAGAACGAGCCCCTGATTATCCAAAAGCAGACACAGAAGCTCAAACTCCTTGTTGGTGAGCGTCACATCCTGCGAATCCACGCGTACGATATGCTGCTCTGGGCTCACGTAGAGCGGCCCCAGCCGGTATTCATGCACCGACTGCGCGGGCTGCGAGCGGCGGAGCACGGCGCGGATGCGCGCGATGAGCTCTAACATGCTGAACGGTTTCGAGATAAAATCGTCCGCCCCGTTGTCAAGGCCGATGACCCGGTCAAATTCCGAGTTTTTCGCCGTCAGCAAAATGACCGGCAGCCGCCTTGTCTCCGGCGCGGCGCGTAGCTTTTTTAAAATTTGCAGACCGTCCTCCTCGGGCAGCATGATATCCAGCAGCACGAGCTCGGCCGGATGCTGCTCCATCGCCCGCCAGAATTTCGACGGCAGCGAGAAGCCCTCGGCCTCAAAGCCCTGGCTTTCCAGACCGTAGATGACGAGCTTTCGGATGCTGTCGTCGTCCTCAAGAAAATAAATCACGTAAAGTCCTCCCGTCCGTTTGTACTTTGATAGTATCGTAAAAAAGGCGCAAAATCTATGATGCACGCAAGATTTAACATAGATTTAATATTGAAATGCCGGTATATTTAACACAGCACGCTTATATTAAATTTGTGATTCTATGGATATGGAGCCAGACATGAGTATTTCAAATGTGATTTCTCTGCTCAGCGGTATCGCACTGTTCCTGTTCGGCATGGCGCTGATGGGAGACGGGCTGAAAAAAGTCGCGGGCAACAAGCTGGAAGTGATCTTATATCAGTTGACCGGAAAGCCCCTCAAGGGCTTTTTGCTCGGTACGGCGGTGACGGCGGTCATCCAGTCGTCGTCGGCGACGAGCGTGATGGTGGTCGGCTTTGTCAACTCCGGTATGATGCGCGTGCGGCAGGCCATCAGCATCGTTATGGGCGCGATTCTGGGCACGAGCATCACGGGCTGGATCATCTGTCTTTCGGACCTCGGCGGAGGCGGCGGGTGGATCGACCTTTTCTCCACGGCGACGCTCACGGGGGTCATTTCCGTGGTCGGCATCGTGCTTCGCATGTTCTCCAAGAACCAGACAAAGCAGCACGTGGGCGATATTCTCATGGGCTTCGCGGTTCTGATGTTCGGCATGTCGACGATGTCGGCGGCTGTGTCCCCGCTGCGCGATGAGCCGGTCTTCCTTCGCATCCTGACCTCGTTCTCCAACCCGCTGCTTGGCATTTTATTTGGTACGCTCTTTACCTGCGTGCTGCAAAGCGCGTCGGCGGCGGTCGGTATTTTGCAGGCGCTGGCGTCTACGGGCGTGATCGATTTTTCCATCGCCCTTCCCATCATTATGGGCATTGCCATCGGCGCGGCGCTGCCGGTGCTTTTGTCCGCAGTCGGCGCGAACGTTGACGGCAAGCGCACGGCCATGGTCTATCTTGTGGTCGAGGTGGCGGGCGTTGTGTTCTGGGCGGCGGCTTTTTATCTCGCGAACGCCGTGTTCCGGTTCAATTTTATGGATATGCCGATGACGAGCGTTTCCATCGCGTTTGTCAACACCCTCTTCCGCTTTGTGAAGGTCGTGATCCTGCTGCCGTTCACAGATGTGATCGAGGCAGTCGTGAACGCGCTCGTCAAGGACAAGGGCGAGGAAAAAAACGCCAACGAGCCTGCCGCGATGCATCTGGAGGAGCGCTTCTTGCAGCACCCGGCGCTTGCCATCGAGCAGAGCCGCATCACGATCAACTCCATGGCCGCCGACGCGGAGCTCAACTTCTCGGGCGCGCTGGCGCTTCTGGAAAACTACTCCGACGAGGACTTTGCCGAGGTGCAGCGGATGGAGGGCGTGATCGACCGGTACGAGGACATTTTGGGCACGTATCTTGTCAAACTGACCGGCCGGGAGCTCAGCGGCCGCCAGAGCGCGGACGTTTCGAAATTCTTGCATACGATCTCCGATTTTGAGCGGATCTCCGACCACGCGCTCAATGTCGCCGAGGCTGCACAGGAGATCCACCAGAAGGGGATCACTTTCTCCGGCGACGCGCGGCACGAGCTTTCCGTTCTGACAGACGCCCTGCGCGAAATTCTGCACAACGCCATCCGCGCATTTATTATGGAGGACCTTGAGCTTGCCAAGAGAGTCGAGCCGCTGGAGGAGCTCATCGACGCGCTGTGCGACGAGATGAAGCTCCATCATGTTGACAGACTTCAAAAGGGCGTATGTACGCTCAGCCAGGGCTTCGTCTTCAACGATCTTCTGACCAACTACGAGCGTGTCGCCGACCACTGCTCCAACATCGCCGTTGCGATGATCGAGCTTGAGGCAGACTCGTTCGATACCCACGAATATCTCAGCAGCGTCAAGGCCATGAAATCCGCGGCCTATGAGCGCTATTATGAGGAATACCGGCAGCAGTTTGCACTGTAAAGCTTTTTGCCCATGCGTTTTTGCACGCATGGGCATTTTGCGCTGTATCTGCGATTGCAAACACGGTTGATGTGTGTTAGGATAGCGCGGAAGGGGGAGGAAATATGCAGCAGATCGGGCGCTTTGCGCCAAGTCCCAGCGGCAGAATGCATCTGGGAAACGTCTTTTCGGCCATGCTCGCGTGGCTGTCCATTCGAAGCTGCGGCGGAACGCTTGTGCTCCGCATTGAGGACCTGGACCCCGACCGGTGCAGGCCGGCGTACGCGGACACGCTCAAGCGTGACCTCGAGTGGCTCGGGCTCACGTGGGATACGGAGCAGGCCCCGCAGAGCCGACGCTCGGAGGCCTACCGGGAGATGTTTTCCCGGCTGGAGGAGCGGGGACTTATTTATCCTTGCTACTGCTCGCGCACCGAGCTTCATGCCGCGTCCGCGCCCCATGCGTCGGACGGAACCGTGCTCTATGCCGGAACGTGCCGGAATTTAACACCCGAAGAACGCGCGGCAAGAACGAAAGCACCGTGCTGGCGGGTGCGCGTGCCGGATGAAGACGTTTCCTTTACCGACGGCGTGCAGGGCGAATACACGCAGAATTTAGCGCACGGCTGCGGGGATTTTATCCTTCGTCGGGCCGACGGTGTGTACGCCTATCAGCTGGCCGTTGTGACCGACGACGCAGAAGCGGGCGTGACGCAGGTGGTCAGAGGCAGCGATCTTTTATCCTCCACGCCGCGGCAGATCTGGCTCCAGCGGCAGCTCGGCTTTCCGGAGCCGGACTACTATCATGTGCCGTTGCTCATCGCGCCGGATGGAAGACGGCTTTCCAAGCGCGAGCGGGATTTGGACATGGGCGCGCTGCGCGAGCGCTATACGCCGGAGGCGCTTCTGGGGCTTCTCGCACACGCGTGCGGGCTTCTTTCTCACAGCGAAGCGGTTCGCGCGGACGAGCTTGCAAAGGAATTTTCATGGCGAATGGTGCGAAAGGAGAATATTGTTATCGCAAATCCGTAAAAATAGAGCGAATAGGGTTTGCAAGATAGCAGAGTGCGTGTTATAATACGGCTGTATGGGACTTTTCTTGGAAAAGTATGATTCATATTGAAGGGATGAAAAAAATGTACAAAATTGCGTGCAAAAAGGAACTCAATTCCGCGGTGACGTACATGGAGATCGAAGCTCCGTTCGTTGCCAAAAAGGCGAAAGCCGGTCAGTTCATCATTTTCCGCGTCGATGACAAATCCGAGCGCGTACCGCTGACGATCGCGGGCTACGACCGCGAAAAGGGCACGGTAGCAATCATCTTCCAGAAGGTCGGTCTGTCCACGGAGCTGCTCGGCAGCCTCAACGAGGGCGACTACATTCAGGACTTCGTGGGCCCGCTTGGTAAGCCCACCGACGTCGAGGGCAAAAAGCGCGTTTGCGTGGTCGGCGGCGGCGTTGGCTGCGCGATTGCGTATCCGTCGGCGAAGGCTTTCAAAGAGGCGGGCGTTGAGGTCGACGTGATCATCGGCTTCCGCAACAAGGACATCGTCATTCTGGAAGACGAGTTCAAGGCCGCCTGCGACCATCTGTATCTCATGACCGACGACGGCAGCTACGGCGAGCACGGCTTCGTTACCGTCAAGCTCCAGCAGCTGCTCGAGGCCGGCACCCAGTATGACGAAGTGCTCGCCATCGGCCCGATCCCGATGATGAAGTTCGTCTCCAAGACCACCGAGCCCTTTGGCGTGAAGACCATCGTCTCTCTCAACCCCATCATGGTCGACGGAACCGGCATGTGCGGCGGCTGCCGCGTGACGGTTGGCGGCGAAGTAAAGTTCGCCTGCGTCGACGGCCCCGATTTCGACGGCCACAAGGTAGACTACGCAGAGCTCATGAACCGCAACGGCGTGTACCGCGAGCGTGAGGCTGAGGTTCGCCAGACGCACAAGTGCCGGCTCGAGAAGCTGGGCGAAGAGCTCATCAAGTAAGGGGAGGAGAAGAACAATGGCTAATATGCAGATGACGAAAACTCCGATGCCGGAGCAGGACCCGAACGTCCGCAATAAGAATTTTAAAGAAGTCACCCTGGGCTACACCGCAGAGATGGCCATCAACGAAGCACAGCGCTGCATGCAGTGCAAGAAGCCGAAGTGCGTTGAGGGCTGCCCGGTCAACATCCGGATCCCGGAATTCATCGCAAAGGTCGCCGAGGGCGATTTCGCCGCGGCTTATGAAGTCATTACCTCCACGAACGCGCTGCCCGCGCTCTCCGGCCGTGTCTGTCCGCAGGAGACGCAGTGCGAGTCCAAGTGCGTGCGCGGCGTGAAGGGCGAGCCGGTCGCCATCGGCCGCCTCGAGCGCTTTGTCGCCGACTGGTACCGCGAGAACGTGAACGCCATGCCCGAGAAGGTTCCGTCCAACGGCATCAAGGTCGCCGTCGTCGGCTCCGGTCCTTCCGGCCTTACGTGCGCGTCCGAGCTTGCCAAGAAGGGCTACGAGGTTTCGATCTTTGAAGCGCTCCACACCGCAGGCGGCGTTCTGGTCTACGGTATCCCCGAGTTCCGTCTGCCGAAGGCGATTGTCGCGAACGAGGTCGAAAAGCTCAAGGCGCAGGGCGTTACCGTTATGACCGACATGGTCATCGGCAAGGTGCTCTCGATCGACGAGCTGTTTGAGGAGCTCGGCTTCAAGGCCGTCTTCGTCGGCTCCGGCGCAGGTCTTCCGATGTTCATGCACATTCCGGGCGAGGCCCTCAAGGGCGTTTGCTCCGCGAACGAATACCTCACCCGTATCAACCTCATGAAGGCGTACAAGGAAGAGTACGACACCCCGATCCTGCACTCCAAGGCGGCTGCCATCGTCGGCGGCGGCAACGTCGCGATGGACGCGGCGCGCTGCGCAAAGCGTATGGGCGCGGAAAAGGTCTACATCGTCTATCGTCGCGGCGAGGCCGAAATGCCCGCGAGACTCGAAGAGCAGCACCACGCCAAGGAAGAGGGCATCGAGTTCATGACCCTCACGAACCCCGTTGAGATTCTCGGTGGCGAGGATGGCAGAGTCAACGGCATGAAGTGCATCAAGATGGAGCTCGGCGAGCCCGACGCTTCCGGCCGCCGTCGTCCGATTCCGGTCGAGGGCAGCGAATTTGTGCTGGAGGTCGACACGGTCATCATGTCGCTCGGCACGAGCCCGAACCCGCTGATTCGTTCCACGACCCCGGGTCTGGAAACGAACAAGAAGGGCGGCATCATCGTCGACGAAAACGAGATGTCCACGCGAGAGAATGTCTTCGCGGGCGGCGACGCTGTCACCGGCGCGGCTACCGTTATCCTCGCCATGGGCGCCGGCAAGAAGGCTGCGGAAGCCATCGACCGCAAGCTTCAGAACAAGTAAGGTTTACATCCCGAAAAACAGGTTACAATTTCCATAAGCAAGGCTCCGGCAGCACTGCTGCCGGAGCCATTTTACGTATGGAGGAAGTGCAATGAAGGTCAAAGACTGCATGACGAAAAATGTGATCTGTGTCGGCGAGTTTGAGAGCGCAGACGTTGCGGCAAGGCTCATGGCGCGCTATAATCTCGGGAGCCTTCCCGTAAGGCGGCTGGACGGGAGCCTGTCCGGGATGGTGACCGACCGGGATTTGGTCGTCCGGTGTCTGGCGGGGGACAAAGCGCCCGGGAGCGTGCGCGTGGGGAGCGTGATGACAAAGCGGCTTGTGAGCGTGCCGGAGACGATGGACGTGACCATGGCCGCGCGCGTGATGGCCAAAGAGCAGGTAAGACGCCTTCCCGTCACGGGGCAGGGCGGTCTTGTGGGCTATCTGACGCTTGCCGATCTCTCGCGCGTGGACGATCTTTCGATGGAAGCGGGCGAATGCCTCGGCGAGATCTGCGCGCCGGTGCGCCATCTGGACTGAAGCGGCGGAAAAAACGAGGAAAAGACGGAAAAATCTTTGGAAATACGCAAAAAGTGTTTGACAAGCCAGCAATCGGATGCTATAATTTTTAGGCCGCATCAAAGAGGCAGAAAGATGGGCGTATGCCCACGCCTTCCGAGCGAGTCTACAAAAAAGGTAGGTGCAAATGACTATGCAGGCTATTATCGTTACCGGCGGTAAGCAGTACAACGTCAAAGAGGGCGATGTGATCTACATCGAAAAGCTCGCGGCGGAGGCTGACACAACCGTTACTTTCGATCAGGTTCTGGCAGTTGTCGACGGTGAGAACTCCAAGTTCGGTACCCCCGTTGTCAGCGGCGCCAAGGTTGAGGCGAAGGTTCTGAAGAACGGCAAGGGCAAGAAGATTCGCGTCTTCAAGTACCGTCCCAAGAAGGACTCCAAGTCCCTCCAGGGTCACAGACAGCCCTATACCAAGGTTCAGATTGAAAAGATCGCTCTGTAAGCTATGACCAGAGTCGAGTTTTTCGATCAGGACGGCCGAATCACCGGATTCAGCTGTTCCGGCCACAGCGGCTACGCGGAGGAAGGCAGCGACATTGTGTGCGCCAGCGTCTCCACAGCCGTGAAGCTCGCGGAGTGCACAATCAACGATGTGCTCGGCGAGCGCGCAAAGACCAGAGTGAAGGAAGACGAAGCTCGTATTTCCCTCACGCTTCCCGCAACATGCGAAAACGAAGAGGCGGTGCAGGCCGTTCTGACCGGCATGATGCTCACGCTTTGCTCTCTGCGGGACGAGTATCCTGATTATATCGAAGTTTTGGAGGTGTCAAAAGATGCTTAACATTGGTTTCCAGTTCTTCGCGCACAAGAAAGGCGGCGGCTCGACCAAGAACGGTCGTGATTCCGAGTCCAAGCGCCTCGGCGCTAAGCGCGCAGACGGTCAGTTTGTTCTGGCTGGCAACATCCTTGTTCGCCAGAGAGGCACGCACATCCATCCGGGCAACAACGTCGGTATCGGCAAGGACGATACGCTGTTCGCTCTGATCGATGGCAAAGTCAAGTTCGAGCGCATGGGTAAGGATCGCAAGATGTGCTCCGTGTACGCTGAACAGTAATTTGCAGCCAACCCCCGAACGCGCTTCCAGCGTTCGGGGATTTATTTTCAAGAAGGCGCGGGACGCCTTCTTGAAAAGGATTGCACCGTGACTGCGCGCAAGCTTTTTGCGCGTTGCGCAAAAAGCTCACACTTGCACGGTGAGAGGAATTGTTCCGGTCGGCAGAGCCGCCGGATACAATGGATTTTCATTTTATTTCGCCATCTGCGGATGGCGAAACTCTGCGAGGCCGAACTCCCTGCGATAAGGAGGAACCCTAATGTTTATTGATAAAACGAAAATTTATGTGAAGGCGGGCGCGGGCGGTAATGGCGCGATTGCTTTCCATCGGGAAAAATATGTGGCGGCGGGAGGCCCGGACGGCGGCGATGGCGGCAACGGCGGTTCGATCGTTTTGCGGGTCGACGACAATCTGTCTACCCTCATGGACTTCCGCTATAAGCGCAAGTATGTTGCGCCAAACGGTATGGACGGACAGGGCGGCCGCTGCAAGGGCAAGCGCGGAGAAGACCTGATCATCAAGGTCCCGCGCGGTACGGTCGTGCGCGACAGCGAGACGAACGAGGTCATCAAGGACATGTCCGATTCGGAGGACTACATCCTCTGCAAGGGCGGCCGCGGCGGCTGGGGCAACCAGCATTTCGCAACGCCGACCCGGCAGGTGCCGCGTTTTGCAAAGGCCGGTCTTCCAGGAGAGGAGCACGAGGTCATTTTGGAGCTCAAGCTGCTCGCGGATGTGGGTCTGGTCGGCTTCCCGAACGTCGGCAAGTCGACGCTTCTTTCTGTCACATCCAATGCGCACCCGAAAATTGCGAACTACCATTTTACGACGCTCTATCCGAATTTGGGCGTCATCTACGTTGCCGACGGCGTGTCGTTCGTGATGGCGGACATTCCGGGCATCATTGAAGGCGCGGCAGACGGTGTGGGTCTGGGGCATGACTTTTTGCGCCACATTGACCGGTGCCGGCTGCTTGTCCACATTGTGGACGTATCGGGAAGCGAGGACCGCGACCCGGTCGACGATTTTGAAAAGATCAACGAAGAGCTCCGGCAGTATTCTCCCGATCTTGCGGCCAGACCCATGATCGTCGCTGCCAACAAGGCGGACCTTCTTCCGCCGGAGAGCGATAACCTCGAGCGGCTCAAGGCGCACGTCGAGGCGCAGGGGTATGAGTTCTACGTGATCTCCGCTGCTACGACGAAGGGCACGAAGGAGCTCATGCGCACGATCGCGGGTAAGCTCGCGAATCTTCCGCCTGTGACGGTCTACGAGCCGGAATACGTCAAGCCGCTTGCCGAGGCGGGCGACGCGAAGGAGCTCCAGATTCAGCAGTACGACGATCTGTGGGTCGTCTCCGGGCCGTGGATCATGAAGCTGATGAACGATATCAACTTTGACGACTACGAGTCGCGCATGTACTTTGACCGCCAGCTGCGAAAGTCCGGCCTCTTCGAGCGCCTCGAGGAGATGGGCATTCAGGACGGCGATACGGTGAGCATCTTCGATTTTGAATTTGAATACACGAAATGACGCACAAAGCCCCGCAGCATTTCTGCTGTGGGGCTTTGTGGTTTGAAAAAGAAAAAGAGAAAAGAAAGAGGAAAACTGGATTTCCTGAGTCTTAGGATACGCCTCAATCATGTCGGAACTATGAACGAGAATCAAAAGAATTGTGAACACTTTCGCCGAGATGGGGAAAAGGCCCGACATTTGTCGGGCCTTTTGGCACGTTCTGAAAAGGTTCGGAAGATGCCTTACTTCATGGAGCGCTCGTAAGCCTCGATCATTTTCTTGACCATCTGGCCGCCGACGGAGCCGGCTTCACGGGAGGTGAGGTCGCCATTGTAGCCGTTCTTCAGGTTGACGCCAACCTCAGACGCTGCTTCCATCTTGAACTTGTCCATAGCCTCGCGAGCCTCGGGGATGTTGATGTTGTTGCTGTTACGGTTCGTCATTTTGAATGTTCTCCTTCTTTCAATTGTGGAAAATCATTTGGTGATTTCCTCAATCGTAGTTTGACCGGAACGCAAAAGCTTATGTCTGCCAAAGTCAGCCTCGGTTGGAAGACGAAGTTTTGCAAGTGAAATTGAAACAGTTTTGCGAAAAAAAGCAAAAACATGCGGACGCCCGTCTGAGCGTCCGCATGTTTTTTGTGAAAGAGAGGAGATTTGGTGAAAGCATTTATGAAGAAACAGATCAGCTGTTGCCTGTTTGCGGGATTTCCCGCTCACCAGCTTCCCTGTGACTATAGGATACTTTTTTTCGGGCTTTTGTTGGTGAACAGACTGTAAACGAACCATGAAGAATTCTTAAAAACCGTTCAAATTTAGAAAATGTCTAACGAAACCGCTTGGCATAGCCGCAGCGGCGGCAGAGTGGGTGCGATAGCTTCTGCGCGAAAAATCCGGAAAGAAGCAATTTTGCCGGCGTATCGTCCAGTATTTCCGGCAAATTCTGCGAAAAGAGATTTCCAAGCGGGATATCGCCTTCATGGTCGAGGCAGCACGGGACGACCGTTCCGTCGGATAACACGGCAATCTGATCGCGAAGGGCACGGCACGTGCCGCAGGCAGACTGCTCTTCGAGCGATAGATCCGGCCAGTCAAATTTTTCGGCGTAGTGGACAAATACGCGGTCCCGGAGCCGAAAGCCCCATGTATTTCTGACCCACGGCTGGGGGAAAACGGCCTCGAGGGCTTCTAAAATCGAATCGTTCTGCGCGTTTTGCCCCCGCGTCGTCTCGCCGTCCAGGTTCCAGAGCCGAAGATCCACGAGCTTTCCCGCTTCGCCAGACTTTTTTGCAAACGAAAAGCAGCCGGAAAGATAGGCCCCGAAGTCACCTGGAGCATTTGCTTCAAACGAGTGGAGGCTCACGTTGATCTTATAGAGCGCTGGCGAGGAAAGAAGCATAGTTTCCTGCGCAGGGAGAAGCGTTCCGTTCGTTGTGATCACCACGCGAAACGAGAGCTCCCGGCAAATGTCCAGCAATCCCTCTAACTGCGGGTGCATCAGGGGCTCGCCCAGCACATGCAGGTATAAGTAGTCCGTATAGGGCCGGATTTTTTCTGCGAGCAGGCGAAATTCCGCTGGGCTCAGCGTGCGCGCGGGGCGCTTTGTCTTCGGGCAGAAGCTGCACGAGAGGTTGCAGCGGTTCGTGATTTCAAGATAGCATCTGGAAAAGCGCATGGCGGGCTCCTTCCTGTGGCAGTTCTTATATTCTAGCACATGAGCGGCCGCTTGAACAGACGGGGGAGTTATGGTATACTGAGAAAAGAATTAGGGTGTATTCTTCCAACTCCCAACGCACCCGGACAGCGGGTCTTTTTGCGGTGCGCCGCGTCATTTTTCCTTAAAATACGTCAGTATTCCTGCGAAAAAATGTCTTGCGCAACGTAAAAATCCCTCGCTGCCGGTCACATCATGAGTTTTCAGATACACCCTAGGAGGGCAGCAAAATGCGTAACAGAGAAAGAGGCCTATCGCTATTTTTTGCCATGCTGCTTGTTTGCGCCCTTTTTACCGGCTGCTCGGCAGGGAAAACGGAGACCGCAGAGCTTCGCGCATGGAATCTGGAGCACGTGGAACCGGAGTATTTGACGCAGTGGCCGGAGAACGCGTTTACCGAGAAAATCATTCCGCCGCAAGCGGGCGCGGTAGATTATGCGCTGGATGATACGGCTTCCGGCCGGTACGCGATTTTTATCAAGGATATTTCATCGAAGGAATCCGAGCAATATGTAAAGGAACTGAAAGACAGCGGCTACGCGGAGCTGCATGCCAGCGCGAATGAGGTATCGGTGGGAACAATGCTTGAGGGCGAGGATGCCTATTTGAGCGTTTCATACGCGGAAGGCGTGCTCGGCGTGGTCATAACCTTGAAAGAAGCTGCGAAGTCGGCATAAAGTCCGGTTCGGATGATTGCGCAGCTACCCCAACACTTGAATTTTTAGAGAAGGAGCGACTGTTATGGATTACGGCGCACGGGCAAAGGAAAATTTTCAGAGTGGCTACAGCTGCGCGCAGGCGGTATTTCTGGCCTGCACGGAGGATATGGGCCTCGACACCGAGACAAGGGCACGCCTCGCCTCGTCTTTTGGCGGCGGCATGGGCGGCATGCGGCAGGTCTGCGGCGCGGTCAGCGGGATGCTGATGGCGCTGGGACTGCACCAGGGCTATACAGACCCCAAGGACAAGGCGGGCAAAGCGGCGCAGTATGAGGTCATTCGCGCGCTGGCAGACGAATTCAAGCGCGAGAACGGCTCAATCATCTGCCGGGAGCTTCTGGGGCTGGATGAAAACTGTCAGCCCAAGCCGCCGGAGGACCGCACGGCCGCATATTATGCCAAGCGCCCATGCGCAAAGCTTTGTCAGACGGCTGGAGAAATTTTTGAACGCTATGTGGCGGAGCATCCGGAAGATGGCCAATGATCTGGCGTGCGAACGGTGCGGTAAATGAATCGGATTTTGACAGGAGATGAACGAATGGAACGCATCAAACGCCTGAACTGGTATCAGAAAAGCATTTTAATCTTTATGCTCGCGATGGCGCTGGTGTTCGCAGTGGTCTACCATATGACGATCGCGCGCGTGGGCGTTTTGTATCAGAACGCGATTTTTGTTCCCGCTGAGGAAAACGGTGTTACGGTCTATTCCGGCAAACTCCGGGGAAAGCAAGCGGAGTTTACCGTATCGGCAGATAAAACCGTGAGCTTCCGCTGTGATGGGCAGACCTATGGTCCCTATACGGTCAAAGAAGACCCGACGGCGCGGCCGGAGGATGAGTTCGGACGCGAGGGCATGACGGGCGTAGAGATCCGGGACGGGGAGGAGCTTCTGTTTCGCGGTGGCTTCTGGCAATCCGACGGTTCTTTCTGGCTGCGCAATGCGGACGGAAGCATGGATCTCGGTATGCAGACCTATGTCGTCGAAAACGGTGTGAAGAAGGATTCCGATGGGAATATCATCGACCCGGCGAAGCCGTCTGCATCCGATATCCTTCGGCTGGTATTTGACCCGGAGCTGACGCACAAGGGAACATGGCTCGCGTGGCTCAGCGCTGTGTTTATAAGCTTTTTGACGGCAGTTTCCATCTTGTACGCGGACGAACTGTTCCGTTGGGATCTATCTTTCCAGATTCAAAACGCCGAAGCTGCGGAGCCGTCGGAGTGGGAGATGATGAAGCGCTACATCAGTTGGACAGTGTTTGTGATCGCGGCGCTGATCGTCTATTTTCTGGGCTTGCAGTAGTCCGTTTGCTGCGCTATCCTCAAAAGCGCACATCACACAAAAAACCGGAACGCGAAGCGTTCCGGTTTTTCGGTTATTCGGGTTTGCTTTCGGAATCGGTTGGTGCCTGCGGCGCGGGAGCCTCTTTTTTGGCCTCGCGGCGGGCTTTTGTCTTGCGGACGATTTTCCGAACCAGAAGGAAGAGAGCGAAGACGATCAGAAGGAACAGCACCAATCCCGGCAGCATCAAGGCCAAGTCAATGCAGAAGTACTGAAGGCCGCGCACGAAGCTCCGCCAGCCGTCGGAGAACGCACTCGAGAGCTTTTCGCCGAAGCTTCTTTGCACAGGAACGGTCGGCGTGTAAATTTCGACCTCCTGCAGGTTCAAGGTGATCGTCGAATAGGAGATTTGCAGATCAAGATTTTTGAGGTTTCGTTCGATGGATTCGAGCTCGTACCGGACGTCTGCCAGGCGCTGCTCGAGGGCGATGAGGCTTTCTACATCCTCGCTCTTTTCGAGCATCGAAAGGAGCCGCTCCTCCTGCGTGCGCAGAGACGAGAGCCGCGCCTCATAGTCTGTGTACTGCGAGGTCACGTTTTCGGCGTACCGGCTGATGGAGGTGACGTTTCCGATGCCCTCGGTCTGATGGAGGAACGCTTCAAAGCGGGCGGCGGGGACGCGGATGGTGTAATACGCCCAGCGGTTGATGACGCTCGTTGTGCCGTCGTCATTGTAGCGTGTGTCGCCGTTGATGTCCGAGCGCTCGATGAAGCCGCCGAAAGCTGTGATCTGCGCGTCGAGCTTCGAGATGGCCGCGTCAAAGTCGGTCGTCTGGGCGGATAGGTCTGCCGAGTAGATGATCTTGGAAGCAACGTCGGTCGAAGCGGCCTCAGGCGCGTCATCCTGCGTGACCTCGGTCGTCATGGAGAGCGCGCCGTTTTCGGATTTCATCTCCTCGAACTCGGCGGTTTCCTGCGTCGTCGAGGCGGGCTCCTCCATGGGTGCAGAGTCGTAGGCGGCGCTATTAGATACCGTGGCCGTTGTTGTTTCAGCGACGTATTTGCTGCTGGACGCGCAGGCGGTGAGGCTCAGCGCGAGGATGGTCAAAGCCAGCAGAACAGCAAGTAAACGGGTGTTCTTTTTCATGATCCTTGCTCCTTTCTTTTGTACGGGGATAGTGTTGAAGTTTGTTGGTCATCTATCCAGACGAGAAAACAGGGGAAGGGTTGCATGGTTTTTGAAAAATTTTCTTATTCCGAAAAATCCGGCTCCGCCAGAAATTCCGCCTCCGTGACCGAGAGCTCGTAGGCCGTGCGGGTGAAGCTCTCGCCGTCGATGACCTTGATGTAGTCCCGGCTTTGCAGGCGGCCCGTGACATGGAGCTTCGAGCCGGGAAGGGCGCTTGCTGCCTCCTGCGCGCTTCTGCCCCAGAGGATGCAGGGGATGTAGTCCGTGCGGCGGTACGGCCGGGGGACGGCCAGCATCACGTCGCAGATTTCCCGGCCAAGGGGCGTTCTGCGATAGATGGGCGGCTTGCAGACAGAGCCCGTGAGGCTCACGTCATTTTGCGCAGGCTGGTCGGTCGTGGTGAGCGTATCGGCGTAGACCGAGATGATGAGCCGACGGCCCTCCGGCGCGCGGTTATTGAACGAACGAACCTGCCCGGTGATGGCGATGCGTTCGCCGCGGAAGAGATCGGCCTCGTTCAGAACGTCCTCCGCCGCGAGCACGGGCAGAAGATCGACCGCGCCCGAGAGTCGTTCGACGCAGAGCGTCAGCCGGTAAAAGTTCCGGTCATGGTTGGTGTGCGAGTATTCCGGCAGAGTATCCAGCGCGCCGGTGAGCGCAATGCGGTTGGCTGCGTTTTCCATTCTTCCACCTCATTTAGTTCGTATGGGAAACTATATGAGGGGCAGCGGCCGCTTATGCCGGAAACAAAAATCAGGGATTCCGCTTGGCAGGCGCTTTGCGCGCGCGTCCGTTGGGCGATTTTTTGGCATTTGCGGCGGATTTTGGCGGCTGGGCCTTTTTCATGGGCGCGGGCTTTTTGGGCGCATTTGCCTGCTTGGG
Organism: Oscillospiraceae bacterium; assembly: GCA_916988195.3. GTDB lineage: Bacteria > Bacillota > Clostridia > Oscillospirales > Oscillospiraceae > CAG-170. Next base: position 5,852 of record CAKASQ030000025.1, on the reverse strand, counting down.
AGAGTTTGAAGGCGCGGCGTTTTTCCGCGGCGGACGCAGCTGGCTGCTTTGCTTTGCATCGGATGCGGGCTTTTGAGGCTGCTTTGCGCCGGACTTCATCTGCGGCTTTTTCTCCTGCTGCGAGGAAGCTTTCCCGGCGGATTCGCCCTTGCGCGGGCGGATGAGGCATTGAGGACCAAAACCGATCAGATCCTCCCTATGCGCAAGCTCCAGCGCTTCATGCACGAGCGTGTAGTTTTTCGGGTCCTTGTACTGCATGAGCGCGCGCTGCATCGCCTTTTCGCGCGGGTCCTTCGGAACATAGACCGGCTGCATCGTCCGGGGATCTAAGCCGGTGTAATACATGACGGTCGATAAGGTCGAGGGCGTGGGATAGAAGTCCTGCACCTGCTCGGGCTGGTGAGAAATATCACGCAGGTATTCTGCCAACGCGACCGCGTCCTTCATCGTACAGCCCGGGTGCGACGACATGAGATAGGGAACTAAGAACTGGTTCATGCGCTCTTGTTTATTGAGCTCGGCGTATTTTTCCGCAAAGCGCAGATAGACGCTGTGGCGCGGCTTTCCCATCTTCTCCAGAACCGCGTCCGACACATGCTCCGGCGCGACCTTTAATTGCCCGGAAATGTGATAGCGTACGAGCTCTTTGAAAAACACGTCTGAGGAATCGGCCAGAATGTAGTCAAAGCGCAGACCGCTGCGAATGAAGACCTTCTTGACGCCCGGGATCGCGCGGAGCTTGCGAAGAAGCGCGAGGTAGTCCGAGTGGTCGGCGACTAAATTCTTGCACGGCGAGGGGAACAGGCACTGCCGGTTCTGACATGCGCCGCGGGTCAGCTGCTTTTTGCACGCCGGCTGCCGGAAATCTGCCGTGGGGCCGCCCACATCGTGGATGTAACCCTTGAAATTGGCCTCGCGCGTCATGAGGCATGCCTCTTTTAAAAGCGACGCGTGCGACCGGGACTGGATGATCCTGCCCTGATGGAACGTCAGCGCGCAGAAATTGCAGGCTCCAAAGCAGCCCCGGCAGGATGTCAGGCTGAACTGAATCTCGGAAATCGCGGGCACGCCGCCGAGCGCTTCGTAGCTCGGGTGATATGTGCGGCAGTAGGGAAGATCGTAGACCGCGTCCATCTCCTGCTGCGAAAGCGGCTTTTGCGGCGGATTCTGGACGACAAATTCGTGGTCGGAATAGGGCTCTAAGAGCCGCTTGGCCGAAAACGGGTCGGTGTTCTGGTACTGGAGATAGAAGCTTTCGGCGTATTTGCGTTTGCTTTTCTGAAGGTCAGGGTAGCTTGGGAGCTTTAAATACGATAGATTTTCGTCCGGCGCTTTGACTTTAAAAACCGTGCCGTCAATGTAGGTAATGTCGTGGACGTCCATCCCGTCGTTGAGCGCGTCGGCAATTTCAACGATGGCGCGCTCGCCCATGCCGTAGATGAGAAGGTCGGCCTGCGCGTCGAGCAAAACGGAGCGCTTGAGCTTATCGGACCAGTAGTCATAATGCGCGAGCCGCCGAAGGCTTGCCTCAATGCCGCCGATGATGATGGGGGCTTTTTTGTAGCGTTGGCGGATCAGATTGCAGTAGACCGTCACAGCGTAGTCCGGGCGCTTTCCCATGAGGCCGCCGGGCGTGTATGCGTCAATCTTCCGGTGATGGCGGGAGACGGAATAGTGGTTTACCATCGAGTCCATGTTGCCGCCACAGACCAAAAAGCCGAGTCGGGGCTCGCCCAAAATGGAGATAGAATCTGGATTTTTCCAGTCCGGCTGGGAGATGATACCGACCTTGTAGCCGTGGGCTTCCAGAACACGCGAGATGATCGCGTGTCCAAACGACGGATGGTCGACATATGCGTCGCCGACGACATAGACAAAGTCGCACTGCGTCCAGCCGCGGCGGTTCATATCAGATTGATTGATGGGCAAAAATTCTGCCATATGGTACTTCCTTTGTGCGGGTTACACCCGCGGTGTTTTTTGTTTTACCTGCCGTGGCCAGGTATGGCCAGTGTGCTTCTGGCGTTACATGCCAGCTTGTTCGGGTTCCGACCCCATTCTTCTTAGCTGCGCAAAGAAGAACGGCGTCGGCCGTCAAGAAGAAATTGCCCAAAGGAAACCCTTGAGAATGGTTTCCTCTGGACTCCTTCGGAAACAAAAAGGCTGCGGCCCTTTTGAGATCCCGGGAGTTCCGGATTTGCATTGCCTTTCCAATGGGGCAATCTTCTACGTATTTTGGAAGCACTCTCTTTCTGGCATGCAAGTACCCACTGGTTTGTAAAAAGTCTGACGATTTTCGTGCCGAGCAGCAAATTTGGAAGACTTGTTCGCCGCAAGGCATTTTTGCTCTGCAAAAATCCTTGCGGGCGGGCTGCGATGGGGGACGGGGCCCTCATCGCAGAGGGGGAAGCCCCCGCGCAAAGAAATTTCCAGAGGAAATTTGCTTTGCGCCGAGTCGGGTCTGCCAAGTTTGTCGTACCCCCGACTACAGAGCGTTCAAAAGTACGTAAGCACGCCCAACCGGTACAACCGTCTGTATCGGGCAGCCCGGGGTGCCAGAGGGGCCGCGCCCCTCTGTTTCCGAAGGAGTCCAGAGGAAACCCTTCCCAAGGGTTTCCTTTGGGCAATTTCTTCGCGGCGGCTCGACACGGCGCTTCTTTGCGCAGCTAAGAAGCGTGGGGTCGAATCACCAGGCTGGCAGGCTTCTGCCAGTGGAACTCTGGCGCCTGCGCCACGGCAAGAAGTAAAAAGACAGCCCCGGCAGGCACGGCCAAATTTAAACTTATCGCTTAAGCCCTCGCAGGGCTTCTATAAACTCCGGAGTCGTTCCGCAGCAGCCGCCAATGAGGCTCGCGCCGGCTTCGACAAGCCGCTCCATATGCTGCGCAAACTCGCCTGCCTCCATGGAATAGACGGCCTCGCCGGAATCCGAAATCTTCGGCATGCCAGCGTTCGGCTTTGCGATGACGGGAAGAGAGCATGTGTTTTTGAGCGTCCGGATGACGCTCTCCAGCTGGTCGGGGCCGGTGGAGCAGTTCACGCCGATCGCGTCCGCGCCCAGCGCCTCGAGAATCTCTGCGGCTTCGAAGACGCTTCCGTCAAAGTAGCACTTGCCGTCGGACTGGACCGAGAGCGTGCAGATGACGGCAATATCGCCAAGCGAGCGGATGGCCTCGATGGCCGCGACGCATTCGTTCACACCCATCATCGTCTCCACGCCGATGAGGTCGGCCCCACCGGAAATCAGGGCCTCGGCCTGCTCTCGATACGCGTCCAGCAGCTGCTGATAGCCGTCGCTGTCTTCGGGATCGGCGGGCTTTCCGGTCGTGGTCATATCGCCCGCGACGAGAACGCCGGAGCCGACGGCTTTTTTGCTGAGCGCGACCAGCTCGCGGTTCATGCGGGAAACATCATCCTGCAAGCCGTAGCCGGAGAGGGCGATGCGGTTTGCGCAGAACGTCGGCGCGTAGACCATGTCGCTGCCCGCGGCCTTATATGCGCTCTGTAAGGCGAGGATTGCGTCCGGGTGCTCCAGCACCCATTGCTCGGTACAGACGCCGCGCGGCATGCCGGCCTTCATGAGGTTGCTGCCGGTCGCGCCGTCCATCAGGCGGATGTGATGTTTTGTCCAGTTTTGGAATTCTGTGCGGTTCATAGGGACTCCTTTTGGCGTTACACGACCTGAGACAGGACGGTCCCGATCGGGTCGCGGAAGATGAGGTTTGCGTACGAGTCATATTGCGTCTCGTCGCGGTTGATTAAAACTAATTTGTTGCCGCCGTAGTAGCGGATGAGGCCTGCGGCTGGGTAGACGGTGAGCGACGTGCCGCCGACGATCAGAATATCGGCCCTGGAGATGGCGCGGATGGCGCCGTCGATGCACGCTTCGTCCAGACCCTCTTCATAGAGCACGACCTCGGGCTTGATGAGCCCGCCGCAATCGCAGTGCGGAATGCCCCGGAAGTCGCGGATAAACTCCGGGGGATACTGCTTGCCGCAGCGCTGGCAGCGGTTGCGGTACACAGAGCCGTGGAGCTCGTAGACGCATTTGCTTCCCGCCTTCTGGTGCAGGCCGTCGATGTTCTGCGTGACGATGGCCTTGAGCTTTCCTTCCTGCTCGAGCTTTGCCAAAGCCAGATGCGCGGCGTTGGGTTTGGCCTCTAAGGGGAGCATTTTTTCGCGGTAGAACCGGTAAAATTCCTCCGTGTGGCTGTAGAAAAAGCTATGGGACAGGATGGTCTCGGGCGGGTAGTCGAACTTCTGGTGGTATAGGCCGTCGACGCTGCGGAAGTCCGGGATGCCGGACTCAGTGGACACGCCCGCGCCTCCAAAAAAGACGATGTTATCACTTTCGGTAATCCAGGTTTTTAGGGTCGCGATTTCGGAAGTCTTCATTTTCTGCCTCCAATTCTGCAACAAATTTGCGTTCGGCGCGCGTTTTATAGGGGAAGCGCAGTTTTTTGAACATGTCGGGCCGCCGGTACATCGTGCGAAGAATCGACTGCTTCTTGCGCCAGCGGTCGACGTTCTGATGATTGCCGGAGAGAAGCACCTCCGGAACGGCCAGGCCGTGCCAGACTTCGGGGCGCGAGTACTGCGGGTACTCGAGCAGTCCGTCCCAGTGGCTCTCGTCCGTGAAGCAGACCTCGTCTCCCAGAACGCCCGGGACAAGGCGGCACACTGCGTCCGCGATCATCATCGCCGGAAGCTCGCCGCCGGTTAAGACGAAGTCGCCGAGGGAAATTTCTTCGTCCACGCATTCGTCGATGAAGCGCTGATCGATGCCTTCATAGTGCCCGCAAACAAGAATCACGTTTTCAAAGCTTCGCTGCATCTGTTTTGCCTTTTCCTGATTGAACACACTTCCGCAGGCAGAGAGAAAGATTGTATGTACCGGCGCGCCGATATCGTCGCAGATCGCGCACCAGCACCGGTACAGGGGATCGCACTGCAAAATCGCGCCGCGCCCGCCGCCGTAGGGGTAGTCGTCAACCTGATTCTGGCGGTTTGCGGTATAGTCGCGAATCTGGTGGGCGTGAATTTCGATGAGCCCTTTTTTCTGCGCGCGGCCGAGGATGCTCGACTGCATCATCGCTTCCACGGGCTCAGGGAACAGCGTCAGAATGTCAAAGCGCATCGGTCTGCATCCCCTCAATGAGCCGCACGCGGATGAAGCCGCTATCAATGTTCCGCTCGAGCACAAATTCCGGCACGGCGGGAATCATGTATTCGTGCGCGCCCTTGACATAGAACACGTCGTTCGCGCCCGTGGAGATGACCTCTTTGAGCTTGCCGAGCTCTGCGCCGTCCTCTGTCAGCACGGGAAGGCCGAGCAGGTCCTGAATGAACATCGCGCCATCCTCGAGCTCGATATCGTCCCGCGCGATGAAAACAACCTGATTGCGCAGCTTCGCCGCCTCTTCTACTGTGTCAATGCCCTCAAGCTTCATGAGAACGCACGTCTTCTGCACGCGCGCGTCCTCGACGGCGTATTCCTTCTTTCCGACAAACACCCGGTCAAACTCCAGCAGAAATTCAGGGGAATCTGCCCACGGCAGAATCTTCACGTCTCCATGCAGCCCGTGTGTCGAGACGATTTTCCCCGTCTCCAAAAATTCCTTTTTCATCGCGTTTCCTCCGCGTTCTCCAAAACTGCGCCGCAGGGCGCTGATATTCTAATATAGTATACCGCGAAACCATCCCGCAGACAAGTCCGAAAACAAAAAACGCGCGGCCTTCCGCAGAAGACCGCACAAGTCCCGTAGGGGCGGACGACTCTTGTCAAGGCCAGATTGTTTACAGGTTGACCGGGAGGATTGTTTACACATTCCGGATTCTGTAAATTTTTCTCG
>CAKASQ030000024.1 GCA_916988195.3 Oscillospiraceae bacterium | reverse complement strand
GCTCTTCTGTCGCGTTTTCATCTGCAAACAGCTTGCTGCATCCGGAGCAGGTGTAATACGCCCTGTGACCCTTGGCGACGCAGGTCGCTTCCACAGCCGGAACCAGCGTCGTGGTGTGATGAATGTGACCAGTTGCGTGCGCGATGATATAACCGCACACTGTGCAGATCTGCGGATCTATTTCCGTTGCCGCAGCGCCAGGCGTATGGGGCGCTACGTCGTTCTTCTCGTCGCAGCCGGAGCACGCATGCCAGTGATGGGTTTCATTCTTGCTCCATTCGTTGGACCAGCTGTGCTCGTGTGAAGAAGAAGCTTCTGTGAAGCGGAACCAATCGACGTTTGCAATATAGGTCTTGCCGGCGTTGTTTTCGAAGTAGAGATAGACATCGTGCATACCCTTGGTGATCTCGGTCAGCTCACCGCTAAGTTCCTCATACTCGCTCCAGTCGTTTCCGGTCGCCTTGCAAGTCAATGTCGCGATCTCCTTGCCGTCCAGGCTGCCAAGGCGGATATGAATCTGGCCGCCGCCGGCATCTCTCTCCTGCGCAGCGTAGAAGAACGTTACTTTTTCCGCACCGTTCCCGGAGAAATAGACATTGGAATATTTGACCCAAGTGCCGCTTGCAACGCCGCCAATGTTGTTGCCGTCGTTGACAATTCTGCTGTCATGTGCATCTGTTTCAAACTTTGTAAATTCCTCAGCTTCGATGTTCTCGTACGCATTACGGAACTTCGCCTGCGCAAGTTTGATGTTCAGGTCAAGCGCATCGTTTGCGTGATTGAAATCTCCGGTCGTCGCATTCGGATCATTCAAAGCCGTCTGCGCATTCTGGATTGCCTGATTGAGATCGTCCTTATGTGCAGCGTCATCTGCCAATCCTTCATAAACCTGCTGTGCTTCTTCGATTTTAGCCACCAGATCCTGGTAGGACTGAATATCATTGGATGCCTGCTCGAGCTGCGATTTTGCATCTTTCAGCGCATCCATCGTGGAATCGTGGTTCTTCGTCACTTCCTCCGCGTTGGAAATGGCGCTCCTCACAGAAGTTTGAACCGCGTACGGCATGTTTGATGTGTCAACCTGCCTGATCGCCTCAAGCTTTGTCCAAAGATCCTTCATCCCTTCGATCTCGCTCATGGCGTTTATCAGCTCACGGCAGGCCTCCTCGATCTCGTCGTCCGTCTTGTCTTCCTTGTCCGCAACCGTTTGTGCCTCGCCAATGGCTGCGCTCATCAACGTCTCAAGCGGTGCGTAGCCGCCAACCCTGAGAGCCTCCTTTGCTTTTATCGCTTCCGCGATCATTCCATCGAGAGCATCGGCGTTCAGCGCGGGCATTTCGGTGCTCATCAGTTCCAACTCGCCCAACTGAATCTCGCTGTCGCTCTTGATATCCAGACGCACATAACGATATTGCACATAATCCGCGGCATTCGTCTTGAACGGCTTCGTATAGAGGCTCCATTCAAATGTCACATTTTCACGCTTGTCCGCTTCCGTCCAAGTCGAGCCGTCATTGGAAAGATAAAGCGTGAAGTTCTTCGGCGCGCTATCCTTGCCGCCGCTCGCAGAGGTCAGTGTATAGAGGCTGACAGCCTGCGGCTTTGCAAATGTGTAATAAAGCGAAATGATCCCATCCGTAGGCTTCAACGTTGCACTGGTCTTAGAATTGTTATCGAGCAGATTTTTGAGGTTCTCACCATCAGCACAATAAATGGAATCGCCGGAACTTAGCGTGGTCGGAACTTCTTCTGCAACCACAGCCGCACTGTTTGTGCGGTCCCGCAGCGGATCGGGGGTCTCGTCGCCTTTCGTCAAAGAATCGGGAACATCATTCTCACCCGTACCCCAGTCGCCGGGCGTCGCCTGCATGTCAAAACGGAGCACAACATTTTCATTCTCGAGCCGGTCGGTCAGATCCGTCTGCTTGATGGACGTCTTGCTGTAGGGTGTGCCATTGATGGTAAGACCGCCAACATAAATATTTGTGCTGCTGTTATTCGGCGCCTCGATGATCAGATCGTGGCCGTTTTCATGATGGAGGGTAATCTTCTTGAACAGTGGCGAGCCGAAGACCAGTTCACCGCTGCCCATATTCAACGGATAGAGGCCCATGGCACTGAAGATAAACCATGCAGACATTTCACCGTTATCCTCATCACCGATGTATCCCTGGCCGATGCGGCTGCCAACATAGCACTGCCGCAGTACCTGCCGAACTTTCTCCTGCGTACGGTCAGGCCGACCGGCATAGAGATACATATATGGAATATGATGGGAAGGCTGGTTGCTGTGGCCATATTCGCCCATCTTGACTTCCTGTGCTTCCCTGCGCTCATGGATGCCCCGATTTGCGCCTACAGTGTCCGTTTCCAATGTCGTCTCAAACAACTGATCCAGCTTTTTAGCCAGCGCTTCGCGACCACCGTAGAGATTTGCCAGACCCTGACCATCCTGCGGTACACTGCACGCCATATTCAGAGCCGTAGTTTCCGTGTAATCATCATGGAACGCAAACGGATCCACTTTGGATCTGGTCCAGGAGCCATCCGCATTCTTGGCCGCAAGCCATTTGTTTTCAACTCCGTCTCCGTCGCGGAAGAGGTTGACATAGTTTGTGGCACGGCTCTTATAATAGGTATATGCATCCATGTCGCCTAATTCTTTCGCCATGTTTGCAATACCAGCGTCATTGATATAGCCTTCAATGGACCATGAGAATTTCTGGCTGCCACCCGGCGTATAGCCAAGAAACAATCCCTTATCAATGCCTTCTCGACCGCCGGAGGCTTCTTGGAAATCCGACATAGATGCGTTTTTCAGCGCAGACTGATAAGCAAGCTGCCACTGCTCGGCTGTCAGCTCTGCGCCGCGCAGCATGGCATCGGCAAAGATAACATCCGAGCTTGTACCGACCATGGAGTTCGTACCGGCCGGAGCAATCCAGCGCGGCATCCAGTCGCTGTCCTCGAAGTGATGAATCAGGCCCAGCAGCAACTCATTGTTCTGCTCCGGTGTGAACAGCGAATATGCTGCCCATGTCGTACGATAGGTATCCCAGAACCCGTTGTTATAATAAAGCTTGCCGTCCTTCACCGTCTTGGTATACGGGCTCATGTACTGCCAGCCTTCTTCGCCGCCTTCGCCGGTTTTTTCACCCATATTATTGGGATAGAGATACAAGCGATAGAGGCAGGAGTAGAACGTAATCAGCTGTTCTTCCGACGCACCTTCAATTTCAAACTGGCTCAGCTTGTCATTCCACAGCTTCTTTGCGGCAGCCTTGACATCGTCAAACTTTCCGCTCAACTCCTGTTCAAAGTTTTTCTGTGCCTGCTCAGCACTGATGAAAGACGTTGCCGCGCGCATCACGACCGTCTTCGTACCTTGTCCAAAGACTGCGCGACTGCTATCGACTGTGAACGCCTGATCAAAGGTGCCGTAAATGTACATCTTCGGCATCTGGTTGCTGTCCGCATTTTTGTAACCGCTGAAGGACTTCGCAGCTGTATCAAATGCGAGGCCGGACACATCGCTGATATTGATGTACGGCGTCTGTGCGTTTTCCGGATAAGTGACGCGCGTGATCATGCCGTGATCGGTAGGAGACAGTTCCGTCCGGACACCGCTTGCAGGATTCGACGCGCTCCGATTAAACTGTACGCTGAAATAGTAGGGCTTTGCCGTTACATTTTCCTGATCATAGATGGCGCGGCCATTTGCGGAGGTATTCACGCCGGGCATAAATCTCCACACAGACCGGTCTCCGACCCAGATCGACGGCTCATGGCTGCAGCGGAAACCTCTGATATAACCGGCATTATAGTCGAACATAGTGTTGCCGGTGTCGTTTTCTGGTGCCCAGAAGTTGAAACCATGCGGCACTGCGACCATAGGCCCGGTGAGGCCTCTGGAGAAAAACGCACCGCCAAAGTTGTTTGTTCCGCGAAGAATGTAGGCATAGTCTACAAGAGAGTCCTTGCTATAGTTCAGGGGGGCGACATTTTCAATCCGAATCGAATTCAGCGTTCCCTTGAAATCGCCGCCATCCGCTTTCAAGTCCGCACTGTTTGCGTAGCCGATGTCGATTTCTTCGATCGTCTTGCCCTTCAGCGCGCCCAACTGGATCAGGATCTGGTTTTCCTGCGCATACAGCATGGCCTTGCCTTCGCCCTGGCTGTTCGGATCGGCGCGAACGCCATTCTCATCTTCCAGCTCTGTAGAACTCAGATAGGTTCCATCCGTGAATTTCAGATCCACTGCAAGATGCATGGAATAGAAATCGTAGTCATACTTATTGTTCGGCAGCGGCTGCTGCGGCGTAATATTATAAACCAGCCGCGTATTCTCCGTCACCGGAATGTTCAGACCTGTGTACAGGACGTTGTACACCTGCGCGCTTTGATTGCCTTCATGATGACCACTGATGACCAGCTTGTCGTTTTCCAGCTTTGTCGTCATAGATGCATGTTCCGTGCGCGCTGCGTCCGTAGTTCCGGCAAAGCTGCCGTCCACAAGGCTCTTTGTTAAGCCGAAGCCGCTGAACTGGATCGTTCCCGGCGTAGAGTTGAACTTCGTGATCTTCAGCTTGTAATGCTGATAGCCGGAACCTTCCGGAAGCTGGAAAACACGCATCTCATAGTTTTTCCATCCGGTCTGATTGCTCTGCGTATCCAATTGTGTCCACTCGCCGGTCTGGTCGTTCGTGCCGTAAAGCTCCCAACTGTTCAGGGTGCGGCCGGGGTTCCCCTCATCATCGTTTGCGCCGCTGATATAATAGTTGGAAGCCGCTGTCGGCGCGTTATAATGGAAGATGATCTCCAGCGGTACCGTAACGCCGCCGGTCGCGCAAAGCTTCGTGCTTGTGCTTCCGTCGATCAGCGCACTGATATCCTCCGCCGAATTGCCATATTGGAGCGTGGCATTCACCTCGACGGGAGGATCTGCGAAATTTGAGATCTCTTCCTGCGTTTTGAATTGTGTTGAAAACAAGACCTTGTCTTCTTCGCCTGAAGCGGCTTTCTCCGCCGCCAAAACAGTGATCCCAGAGAAAAGACTCAGCATCATTGCCACGCACAGCAAGCAGCTGATCCATCTGGGTGCTGTCTGATTATGTTTCACGTGCAAATCCTCCCAAAACCGAAGATATGATTTGAGCATAAACATGTTGCAGAAAATACGGCAAGTAAAATCCTTGCCGTATTTTTCTGACTTGCATTTGACAGTTGATGCTTACTTCGTCACAACAGTAACGCCGGTATCGGTGACAGCGCCGTCAGCCGTGCCGCCCTGCAGCGCGGCAACCGCGGCCTTCACGCCCTCGTAACCCATAACATCAGGGTTCTGGACCATCGTCGCATACAGGCAGCCTTCGTTGATCAGCTCCAGAACGTTGTCAGAACTATCGAAGCCAACGCCGACCACATCCGCGCCGCTCTCCTTGATCGCGTTGCCAACGCCGACCGTGGAGCCTTCGTTGCAGCCGAACACGCCGACACAGCCGTCAGCGATGAAAGCGGAGGCCGCGTCCTTCGAACGGGCCGCGTCGCCGTCGCAGTACTGGGATTCCTGAAGCTCAAACTTGGTGCCTTCGAAAGCGGAACGGAAGCCGTCGTCACGTGCAACAGTGGATGCCGTTGCGGCGTTGACGCTCACGACGCCGATCTTGCCTTCGGTGATGCCCTTGGCAGCCAGCTGGTCGATCATAGTCTGACCGGCAGTCTTACCAGCAGCAGTGTTATCGGTGCTGAACGTCGCAACAGACGGCGTGAAGTTTGCCGGGGAGTCGACATAGATGATCTGCACGCCAGCCGCGGAGGCTTCTTTCAGCGCATCGTTGACCGCCTCGGGGCCGTTGGCTGCCAGAAGAATTGCGTTCGCACCGTTGGCAACCGCATTGTTGATCATCTCGATCTGCTTAGCATCGTCCTTCACATCAGGTGCAGTCCACTGATAGTCGACGTTGCCGAGCTCGGCAGCAGCCTTCTTGCAGCCGGCATCGATGTTGGTCCAATACTGATCCATCTGATCCATCGTGATCAGGAAGATCTTATAGCTTTCGCCGTTCGCCGTATCTGCGGTGTCCTCCGCGGTGTTGTCCGCAGTCTCGCCGGCAGTGGTGGCCGTTTCTCCGCTTGCCTTCGTGTCGTCAGCCGGCGCCGCCGCCTTCTGCGCACACGCCGCCATCGTTGCGATCATCGCAATCGCCAGCAAAATCGCTAATACTTTTTTCATTTCTTTTCCTCCATTGTTTTTTCATTTATGATAAAGCGCAAAGCTTAATCACTGCCCTTGGTGTTTCTGCGGCCGGTACGAATGACGACATCCATCAGAACAGACAGCACAACAATAATGCCGATGATGATGTTGCGGATCGCGACCGGTGCGCCGGCGAACTGAAGGCCGTTCTGGAGTGTGCCCCAGATGGCCGCGCCAACTACGGTTCCAAGCAGGATACCCTGACCGCCAAGCGTGGAGACGCCGCCGATGACAGAGGCCGCTACGGCATACATTTCATAGGAGTTGCCGGCATCCATCGTGCCCTGGCCAACGGTTGCGCAGGTGATAATACCAACAACAAACGAGCAGAATGCGCTGACAACATACGCAATTACCGTTGTGCTGACAACATTGACGCCAGACAGCCGCGCCGCATCAATGTTGGAGCCAGTGGCGTAGATGTACCGGCCGGTGCGGGTTTTGCTGAGCAGGAAGTTGAAGACGATCCAAAGAATAATGGCAATCCAGATGCCGTTATACAGTCCAAGTGTTTTGCCATAGTAAAAAACATTTTTGAATGTTTGCGCTGCCTCCGGATAGAACTTCATGATAGAATCTGTATTGTAGTTGCCGTTTACGAGCTGAGCAATGCCGCGTGCAACAGTCATTGTGCCCAAGGTCGCGATAAACGGCGGAAGCTTGAATTTTGCAACAAGCAGGCCATTGAGCACACCAACCAGCAGGCAACAGAGCAATGTCACCAGCAATGCCGGAATCGGGCTCATGATTCCTTTTGACATCAACGTAGCCGCAACCATCGTGCTCATACCGACAACAGAACCAATGGACAGATCAATATTGCCGGTAATAAGGACGTAGGACTGTGCAATACCGATAATCAGGATCGGAGCGATCTGGCGGAGCAGATTGGTCCGGTTCGTCGGCGACCAGAAATTCGGATTGATCAGTGCAAATGCGACCAGCAGCACAATCAAGCCGATGGTTACGGTGACGACCTGGCCCATGCCGCGCATGGAAAGCAGCCGCTTCAACGGATTTTTCTTTTTTGTCTGATTCATGATTCTCTCTCCAAACTATATTTTATTGAGCCAGTTTGTTTTCAAACTGCGTGGCATAATGCATGATTTTTTCCTGCGTGGCCTCGCGGATATCCATTTCACCCGTGATGCGGCCATCGCACATGACGATGATTCGGTCGCTCATGCCGAGGATCTCCGGCATTTCAGAAGAAACGAAGATGACCGCGATTCCTTCCTTTTTCAGGCGGTTCATGATGTTGTAAATTTCAACCTTTGCGGCAACATCGATACCGCGCGTCGGTTCGTCGAAGATGACCACACGGGAATTGCGTGCCAGCCATTTGCTCACAACGACCTTCTGCTGGTTGCCGCCGGACAGGCTCGCCGCATCGACCTCGGCATTCGGCATTTTGATCTGGAAGTCCTTGGTGGCCGCCTCCACCATTTGTGCCTCTTTTAAGCTGCGGACGACCCCCAGCGCACCCGGCGCCAGCAGGTCCAGATTCGGCAGCGCAATGTTGTCACGCACAGAGAGCTTTGTACAAAGTCCATCTTTCTTTCGGTCTTCCGGCGCCAGAACCACGCCTGCGCGGATGGCATCGTGCGGTCCATGGATCTTTACGGTCTTTCCATCCACCAGAATCTCGCCGCTTTCCTTCGGATCCGCGCCGAAAATCGCACGTGTCGTTTCTGTACGGCCTGCGCCCATCAGCCCCGCGATTCCGACGATCTCGCCCGCACGGGCTTTGAAACTGACGTCTCGTACCATGCGTCCCGCATTCAGATTGCGTACTTCAAAAATGGTCTCGCCCACTGGCATTTGGATGCGCGGGAATTTTTCTTTGATGTCGCGACCCACCATATAGGAAATGATCGTATCCAACGTCGTATCTTTAAAATCCATGCTTGTGATATACTGCCCATCGCGCATAATGGTCACACGATCGACAATATGCTGCAATTCTTCCAGACGGTGGGAAATATAGACGATCCCACATCCCTCGTCGCGGAGCTGGCGGATAATGCGGAAGAGCTCGTTGATTTCTTTCGCAGTCAATGCGGAAGTCGGCTCGTCCATGATAAGCACCCTTGCCTTATGCAGAAGTGCTTTCGCGATCTCGATCATTTGCTGTTTCGACACAGAAAGCGATCCAACCAGTGTTTCAGGCTCGATTTCGAGACTCAGCCTCTTCAGAATTGCTCTTGCCTCATCGTTCATCTGTTTCCGCTGAACCACGCCGCCTTTGACAATTTCCTGACCCAGGAAGATATTTTCAGCTACGCTCAAGTGTGAACATAGATTCAGCTCCTGATGGATGATCGCAATGCCAAGCTCCTTCGCCCGTTTCGGTGTCATTTTCTCGACCTTATTCCCAAAGGCCGTGATCTCACCGCCATCTCTGGTGTAAACACCGCTGAGCACTTTCATCAGTGTAGACTTTCCCGCTCCGTTTTCACCGAGCAGAGCCAACACTTCGCCGCTTTTGAGGTTGAATGACACATCATCCAATGCCCGAACACCGGGGAAGGTTTTCGTGATGTGCGTCATTTCCACAATATACTCTGTTTTCAAAACGCATAACTCCCTCTTTTTTCAGTAGTTTTCTGTACTTTCTACTTCTAAACTTTAACATGTATCGCGTTTTGCCAACATGGCAATTCTTCGGATAAAGTGGACAATTTTTCCGCTTTTTTTGGCTGTTTCGTGAATATAGCCGAAAAAGGTATCCATAATTTATACAAAACAGCCAACGCCGAAGCGTTGGCTGTTTGCTGTGTCATATCATTGCGGATTACGACTGGCGCAGGAAGCTCACCAGCACGGCCGCGGCCTCCGCACGGGTCGCGCTGCCGGACGGGTCAAGGCGGACGCCGGACTTTCCGGAAATGAGTCCCTTGGCTACGGCCCACTGCATCGCCTCTTTTGCCCAGGCCTGCACAGAGCTGCCGTCCTGATAAGCGTTCAGGTCGCCGCGGGCCCGGATATCACGGCTCTGATACTGTGCAAACCGGAAGAGCATTGCCGCCAGCTGCGCACGCGTCACATTTTCGTTCGGACGGAAGCTGCCATCCTGGAAGCCTGTAACGATCCCCATCTGGGATGCCCAGCGGATCGCGCTGGAATACCATTTGCCGTCGGCAACATCCGTGAACTGCCGGCCACCGTAGTAAGCCGCAGGAGAACCTGCCATCCGATAGAGCAGGGCCGCCACCATCGCGCGGCTGAGAGGCGCTTTTGGTGCAAATTCATATGCGCTGACGCCATTCATCAATCCAAGCTGATATGCAGCTGCAACATCCTCAAAGAACCAGTCGCTGCTTGTCACATCGCTGAAGCTCATACCGCTGCCGCCGCTTATGATGCCGAGGATCAGGCCCAGATCCATTGACGGATTCTCTGCCGGTACCGCCGGCACATCCTGCGGCAGGCTCGTCCACTTCAGATAAATGACGGTATCTGCATGGATTGGCTGTGTGAAATCAAATGCCTCACTTGCCTCCGGATCCCGATACCAGCCCTCAAAACGATAGCCGGCTCTGGAGGGATCCTCCGGTTTCACTGCATACGCGCCATCCGCGACTAGCTGCTCCTCAATCTGGACCGTTTCCGCACTTTCAAACCGAACAGTATGACCGACTTCCACCGTGATCTCTGCGAAAAATGCCGGAGCGGATACGCTGGTTGCCCGGATGACCGCGCGTCCGGCAGAAACAGCATGGACGGCGCCATTTGCATCGATTGCAGCAACAGTCGGATCACTGCTGCTCCAGTTGACATTTCGGTTGCTCGCACCGGCAGGCAGAACATTCGCTGCCAGCGACCAATCCTGTCCCTTTTTCAAAAGGCCTGTCGGTTCGTTTACGATCTTGACGTCGGAAACCTTTGTCGGGCGGCCGGCGTATGGCGTAATGGTCACTTCGCAGGTGTCTTTCACGGTCGGATCCAGTACGGATTCCACCGTGATCATTGCGGTGCCGCTGCTGCCGATTGCCGTCACCAGACCGTTGTTATCGACCTTAACGATCGTCGGGTCGGACGAAGTCCACTTCAGGCTGTAAGCATTACTGGACGGCTGCGTCGTTGCAGTGAGTGCGCAGCTCCAGCCCTTGAGGAGGGACAACGTGTTCTGGCTCAAACGGATCGACGTAACCGGCTTGGGGTTCTGCGGCTGGTAACCAAAGACCTGGAACTCATACATCGAGTAACCATACCTTGCGTTGCCGCGCTTGATGCCGAGCATCCGCACATAGTGGCCTGCTGCCGGGCCGCTGAGCGTATAATTCTTCCAGCCGGCGCTGCCGTTGGTCTCATGAATGACATCTGTCCAGTCCGTACCATTCTCCGAAACCTGGATCTTGTATTCTTTTCCATGAGCACCTTCCCAAAGGATCCCGAAGCCAGTGATCGTGCAGCTCTCCTCCAGATCGACGATATACCATTGATCATCGTCGCGTCCGGAAGCCCAGCGCGTATCCTCGTCGCCGTCAACGGCCTTTTTCGGAGTCAGGCTAGGATCTCCTTTTAAGCAATTATCAAGATATCGCAAACGGCGGGTGAAGCCACCCGCCGTTTGCAGTATCAAATGAAAGGGGGGAATTACTTGGTCACAACCGTAACACCGGTGTCGGTGACAGCGCCGTCAGCCGTGCCGCCCTGCAGCGCAGCAACCGCAGCCTTGACACCTTCGTAGCCCATCACGTCGGGGTTCTGAACCATCGTCGCATACAGGCAGCCTTCGTTGATCAGTTCCAGAACGTTGTCGGAGCTGTCGAAGCCAACGCCGACCACATCCGCGCCGCTCTCCTTGATCGCGTTGCCAACGCCGACCGTGGAGCCTTCGTTGCAGCCGAACACGCCAACACAGCCGTCAGCGATGAAAGCGGAGGCCGCGTCCTTCGAACGGGCCGCGTCGCCGTCGCAGTACTGGGACTCCTGAAGCTCAAACTTGGTACCCTCGAAAGCGGAGCGGAAGCCGTCGTCACGGGCCACGGTGGAAGCCGTCGCAGCATTGACGCTGACAATGCCGATCTTGCCTTCCGTGATGCCCTTCGCAGCCAGCTGGTCGATCATGGTCTGGCCGGCAGTCTTACCGGCTGCGGTGTTATCGGTGCTGAACGTCGCAACAGACGGCGTAAAGTTTGCCGGGGAATCGACGTAGACGATCTGCACGCCAGCCGCGGAGGCTTCCTTCAGCGCATCGTTGACCGCCTCGGGGCCATTGGCCGCCAGAAGGATCGCGTTCGCGCCGTTGGCGACGGCGTTGTTGATCATCTCGATCTGCTTCGCATCGTCCTTCACGTCGGGCGCAGTCCACTGGTACTCCACGTTCCCGAGCTCTTCTGCCGCCTTCTTGCAGCCGGCGTCGATGTTGGTCCAATACTGGTCCATCTGGTCCATCGTGATCAGGAAGATCTTGTAGCTTTCGCTGCTCGCCGTATCCGCGGTGTCGTCCGCGGTGTCATCCACAGTCTCGCCGGCCGTGCTGGTCGTTTCGCCGCTTGTCTTCGTCTCGTCTGCCGGCGCTGCCTTCTGTGCACACGCCGCCATCGCCGCGATCATCGCGATCGCCAGCAAAATCGCTAATACTTTTTTCATTTCTGTTCCTCCATTGTTTTTTTCATGAAAACGACAGACCGCCTTTCAGCCGTTTGCTCGGTTTCACTGTTAAAACTTTATCATTTTCCGCCCGATGCAAACAGGACAATTCTTCCGGCAAAGTGGGCAATCCTTCCTGAATTTTTGATGTCTTCGTAAAACTGCAACAATTTTACTTGCAAAATTTATGAAAAACAGCCAATGCTCACTGAGCATTGGCTGCCTTGAAAAATGGAAAAACATATTGTTCAGGTCGTTGCTTTACACGATACAAATCACATCGTACCAGAAGACATCCGGCCTGTCAGCCGTTCCCTTACTGAGTCAACAGGTGTCCATTTTTATAAATCAGCGTTCTTTCGGCCAACGGGAACGCATCGTAGATACCGACGATCAGAACGACCACCGCGATTTTTTTGGCAAGAAGGAGCTGTACCTGCCGCTCGATATGCTGCTGCAGCAGCACGTCATTCCCCCAAAATGGCTGCTCAAAAAATACCACACGAGGCTGCTGGAGCAGCACCCGCCGAAAGATCAGCGCATACTTCTCCTGTGCGTTCAGATCACGGATGTCTTTATCAAAAACCGCGCCAAGCTCCGGCGTCAGCTCGCGCCGCAGGCTGCGGTAAATGCTCCGCCGGCGAAACCAACTGTCGATCTGCCGAGGCAGGCAAAACGTGAGATTCCGCAAATAGCTCATATCCTGAAACAGCATCATTTGTGAAGGATTTTCTGCAATATAGGCGACCCGCTGATCCCGCGCCATTGGCCGGTGGATCGGCTCTCCATCGATCAGAACTTTCCCGCCGAGCAGTGCGCTCTGTCCCGTAGCCAGTCGCCGCATTCCATCCAGCAGCCGCCGGTCTTCCGTATGGATCGCGAGACATTCTCCGCTGTATACCGCAAGATCCACCTGTTTCAGCAGTGCCGTGCTGACGCTGCTCAGGTTGAGACATATGCTCCCTCTTGACATAGCACTTCTCGGGGGAGACGATATTGTGCCGGTAAACTGCTGCAGCAGCGCATGAATGTCTTCGCTGCCTCCGGATACCCTTTCCTGAACCTTTACAACGCTCCCGTTATACATCACCGCTATGCGATCGCAAAGCCCGCAAAGTTCTTCGTAGCTGTTTGAGATGTAGATAAAGGCCATCCCACGAGATGCAAAATGGCGGATCGCATAGTGCAGCCGTCCGATATCCGTGCCCGCCAGAAAATGACTGATATTCCACAACAGGACAAGCCTCGCTCCGGATTCCCAGGCCTTGAGCAGTTCCACCATGCACCGTTCGAAGAGGCTCAGCTCCTCCACTTGCCGGTTGCACGGAATGTCTACGCCGACCGCCTGTTCGAGCTCCTGAAGCCGCCCGCGGAAGCTTTGCGTATGGAGCAGCCAGCGCCGCTCTACGCCGCTCAGCACAAAGACATTGTCCCCAACTGTCAGCCCATTGACCAGATGACTCTTCTGCTCAATGACGACAATCTCGTTCGGTGTAGTCCTGCTGTAGATATGGCTGTTGACCAGCTGTTCGCAGTAATAGACCCGCCCGAAGTGTACCGGTGTATTCGATTGCAGCAGCGACACCAACGATGATACACCATGCGCATTGAGCGCCATCAACCCCATGATCTCTCCGCTGAATATCTGCAGATTGAAACGCTCGAGCTGCATGATCCCGGACATCTGCAGGCTCACATTGTCGAGCCGTAAAATCTCTGTTTTCATGCTCTGCCCTCATGCTTGGCCGGAAGCGTTACCGTGACATCTGTTCCGAGTCCGGGCGTGCTGCAGATGGTAATGCCATACTGCTCCCCAAACAAAAGACGGATACGGTTGTTCACATTCAGCAGCGCAATACCGGTGCCTCGCCCGCTGTCAATATAATCATAGGCTGTTCGGCACAGCTCTTTCTGAAGCTGGTGAAGTGTTTCCGGCTCCATTCCAACTCCGTTGTCGGAGATCCGCACGATCAGCCGTTTTTCCGTCAGTGTCAGCCGAACCGAGACTACACCGATCCCTATCTTTCGTTCCAGTCCATGAATAATTGCATTCTCCACAAGCGGCTGCATCGTCAGCTTTGGGATCTGACAATTCTGGATCCCCGGCTCCGGATCGTCGATCTCCAGGCGAAGCCGATCTCCGAACCGAAACTGCTGGATCGCAAAATATGTCTCAATATTCTCCAGTTCTTCGGTTACGCTAACAAGATTTTCAACCTTGCTGATGGTATACCGGAAAAACTTTGCCAAGTATTCTGTCATATCCGCCACGACATTGAGTCCACCCGCAACCGCCTCGCTGCGGATTCCCTCCAGCGTATTATAGAGGAAATGCGGATTGATCTGGTTCTGCAGAGCAAGATACTGCGCCTGCCGTTTGCTGACGCTCAGGAGCTTGCCGGTGTCCAGCAGCGCCACAGCCTTTTTCAGCGCCATCTCTGTCCCTCTACTGAAATAACATTTCAGGTGGCATATGTCTGCGATGGTATAACCTGCGGCATAGAGCTGCATGACCTGTTCGTTTTTTTGAACGATCCGCAAACAGCGGCGCAGAAAAACCCCACCCAGAACGCCGAGCAGTGTAAACTGTGCCAGCACCGCCAGCCAGATGCCGCGGGCGCCATGACTCAACAGCAAACAGCTGAACGCAAACAGCACCGTCAGAACGAACATCGCCAGTATGATACGCAGCAGATCATCAAGAATGTATTGCTTTTTCTTCTCCTGCATTTCGCCCTCCGCCTTTCATCGTACTGGCCCGCCCGATGTACCATAAAGCTTTTTGAACTCTCCCGGCCGGAGTGCGGCCACGCGCTTGAATACACGGTTGAATGTCCGGATATCCTGATATCCGACCTGATAACACACCTCGGAGATCGACAGATTGGTGCTGCGCAGCAGCTCCTTTGCGCGGTTGATGCGCAGCATGGTCAAATAGTCCTGAAATCCCATTCCTGTTTCCTGCTTGAACTGGGAGCTGAAATAATTCGGACTGAATCCCGCAATGCTCGCGACCTGTTCCAGCGAGATATTATCCATATATTGCTTTTCCATGAATTGCTTCGCCATCAGGAACGGATGGGTCTCATCTCCCGCACGGCGTCGTATCGTTTCGTCGAGCAGCCGCAGCGCCAGTGCATATAGCCGTTGAAATAGTTCTTCAGGTGTCCCGCTCAGGGTGCAAAGCATCTGATATTCATTCTTCTCCTGTTCATAGTTTTCAGCGACACCCCAATTTTCAAGCAGCTTATCACCTGCGAGCGACACCGCTTTATACAGCTCCTGACCCGTGATGCCAGGCGCCTCAAGTACGGTTTTCCGCAGCTCTTCCACCGCAGCGAGTACCGCTTCCTGGCTGAACTGTTCCAATGCAATCCGATATTTCCGCAAAAAACTGCCCGTACAGTCCGGCAGACTTAGTCCTGAGAATGGAAAATGCCGCGTAAGAAGTGATTTCGAACCATAAATCAGGCGTTCGTGGATCATCGAACGTGCAGACAGGATCTGTTCGCCCAGGTTATACGGATTTTCTGTCTCTGCAGAAAGTGCCATCGAGAAGCTGATATGCGGATAGATATTCGGATTCATCCGCAGCTCCTGCAGGCATTGCGTCATCTGTTCTTTGATCTGCGCCCCCATGCCGGAAACATAGTTGCAGCACCCCCATCCGACGCTGTCCTCAAACCATAATTCACACTCCATGCAGAGCCGCCGCAGCGGTTGGAGCACCTGTTCGCGAACCTGAAGCGATACTGCCTGCACCGTTTCATACGTCACGTTTTCCGGATCATAATCCATCTTGACCAGGAACCCGCGAAATCCCCCCTGCTTGAACGCAAACCGGTATTCGCGATTGATCTGATCCATAGTCATCGACAGGCTCTTCTGGTTCTTGACATCCATCAAATAACAGGCCCGGACCTTCAACTGATCGTTAAAGAATGAACGACGCATCCGGTCCGTTGCTGCCTGCTCACGTCGGCGCGCTTCAATTTCATGCCGGATCCGGGTGACGGTTGCCAATAATTCTTCCTTATCGATGGGTTTGAGTAAATAATCACTTACACCGTATTGAATCGCCAATCTGGTATATTCAAAGTTTGTGTAACCGCTGATAATAATAAAGGAGACACTGCGGTAGATTTCCCGCAGCTGTTCAACCAGCTCCAATCCCGTGCATCCGGGCATCCGGATATCCGTAATGACCAAATCCGGCACCGTTTCCCGTGCCAGTTCCCGTGCCTCGATCCCGTTATGGGCCACACCTATAATTTGCATATCCAACGATCCCCAATCGATCAGATTGCAGATCAGTTGGCATACACGAAATTCATCATCCACAATCAGTACCTTAATCATTGTGCTTCTCCATTGTGCTCCTTCAACGTATCCGTGCTTTTTAACTCTTTTGAGTCATTATAACTCAAAAGAGTTAATCTTTTCAAGATACATTCGTTATCATTTTCTTAAAAACAGGAGATGGTGAACGTGGGTATCGGAGATGCCGTCCGCCTCAGGATCATCGGATTATGTGAAGAGCGCAAAATCAGCATCAACAAATTATGCAGTATCAGCGGCGTGACGCAGTCTACTATAAACAACATCGTCAGTGGTCGGAACCGCAGCACCACAATCGTAACGATCAAGAAATTGTGCGATGGTCTTGGAATCTCCATTGTTGACTTTTTCAACCACAGCCTGTTTTTTGAGCTTGAGCAGGAAATTTGCTAAAGCTTTAAAACATGCGTAAAACTATCTGCAAGGCAATGTGCGTCCTCTTTCCGAGGCTCACGGCTTCAAATAGCAGCTCAGTGGGCGGCCGAGAAATAGAATTGTTTACGTCCGTTTTTACACCCAATGTTTTGGAAGCCATCGTACCGGCAAACACATTTACCTTTTTAAAACCCGCCAAAATATTGCTCATAAAAATAACAGATGCCGATTGATAGTGGAGCACATGAAATCAAATATATTTATGGAGTAGACGTTAGATGAAGCGCCTAAGTCTAATTGCAGTCGTTGTTCACGATGATTAAGCAAAATGCAACGAATTTACAATCTGCGCATTATTATCTGCGAAACGCCTGCAAGGTACCCGCAATAGTAGCGAGGTCGTCAGCGCTGAATGGCTCGCTGCTGTCAATCTTTTCAGTCGGCTTTGCGCTCATATCTGCACGATCGTCCAGCATGCGCTTCATGAGTCGTTCCAGAATCGATTCCAGTTCTTCCTGCGGCGGCAGAGTTGCCGTACCCTCGACATAGTGCAGGATGGCATTGGTCAGGAACTGTGCCTTCAAGCGTCCTTGAGCGTTCAACTCATCGACGGCTTTCATTTGCCTTGGGTCGGATATACAGAAGCGGATCGTGAATTTTCCGGGGTCTTTTTTAGCGTCCATGATTCCCGCCCATCCGTTCCGCCTGATAGAGCAGTTGATAGCCTCTCCCGTTTGCAGCGATGTCCTCAATGAAAACCGGCTCGCGCACCTTGTCCGACGCTTCGATCTGCTGCCGGAGCAGCACAGCGCCGCCGCCTGTGAAGATCACCTTCCCGCTTTTCAGTTCCAGCATTCTCTCACGCAGTGAGCTGAGCAGGTCGCTGACAAATTCCCGTGCCTGGTGCCGCACGATCTGCAATACCGCATCAGACTGTCCGCTGTCCCTGCCGAGCAGGATCGCGTCGATCTCCGCCTCGTCCAGCAGCAAATCCTGTTCAGCCGCGACACGCGATTTGATCCGGTTGTAGAGCAGGATCACGCCATTCTCCAGCGAATCGCAGACGTTCAGGTCTCCCTCGCCGTTCCGGAGCAGCAGATAATCCACCGTGAAACCGCCGATGTCAATGATAAGCGCTCTTGGGCTGTTTTGCAGCGTCTGGAATACCGTAATGGCTGCGGCATACGACTGCGGATAGCAACTCACCTCGTCGATCAGAATCTCGTACTGCCTGTCATGCAGCGTGAAGCTGACCGTCCCCCGGTTCAGAAAATATTCTGCAAACCGTTTCTGTTGCGCACCGTAATGCGCCGGCGGCAGGCCGACCGCAAGCTGCACCCGCACCGGGCCCGCTCCGTAGAAAGATGCGGCTTCCAGTTCATACGCGATTGCAAAGAGCGTCAGTACGAAGAAGCGTTCGTCCTCCGTTTTGTCCCGGCGGTATGGAATCCGCTGGTCTGTGAGCGTATAATACCGCCCCTGATAGGTCAGCGTTTCACCTCCAAATGGCTGTACCTCGCTGCATACCAGCCCGGATGTGAACGGCGCATGGTGGATCGTTTTTACCTGTTTGTTCCCATGATCGATAGAAATTAGCATTGTATTTTACCTCCCGTACTTCTCTTATACGTATGGAGTACGGCAGGTTCAACAAAAAGTGCGCAAAATACCGGCAGCACACATTGAAGTGTACTGCCGGTTTTCTCTCAATCAACCGTTTCTTTTATCCAGCTCTGCGTTCCTGCCCCAGCAGGCGCATGGCTTCTTCCATTTCTATGGTCTTGTATTCTTTCGCTTGCCCCGCCTGATACGCAGCGGCAGAGCCGTCCATGCAAAGTGCTTCTGCGTCTCCGATATGTACCATGCGGTCACATTCATCAAGATAGAGATAAATTCTGCCGCCTATGTCCATAAAATATCCGCGGCCGTCGGCAATATTCTGATGATTGATCCGGACAATATGCGCGTCAGACAATGCAATGAGCCGTTTCCGCTGCAAATCGTTTGGTTCGCCCAGCTTTCTTGCCGTAAACTTCTGCGTGTAAGAAAGCCGTTCCGTTTTCGTTTGCAGGAGCTTCTCCACACGGCCGATCAACTCCTCCACCTTGTCCAACCGGACATATTCTCCCGGCTGGTGCGCATGGTAGTAGCCGGTGCTGAGGTTGACCGCGGCAAGATTCAGATGCGGTGCCAAAATGGAAATGTCGCTGAAGCTTCCGAACGCTGTCTGGAATCCAAAGCTGTTGATATGTCGCTCGAACTGCCGGTTGCGGCATTGATAGAATACCGCGTCGTTGCTGCCCGTGCGATCCAACTCCACGATATAATTGACGTCCGGTTCGATTCCGGACTTTGTAAAGGCACGTGCCCCGTGTCCGCCGGTTTCCTCATCCTCACAGAACAGAACGTGACAATGAACGCGCTGAATTAGACGCAGGATCATATACACGCCAGCCCGGTCATCGCCGCCAATTCCCTGCGGCGACATCATGACCGTGCCGTCTGCGGAATAGCAGATTGTTTCCGGTTGGGTGCGATGGACAGTGTCCAAATGCGCAACCAGCAGGACAGGCACCGTCCCTTCCGCGTACAAAAAGCCTCGTTGCTTCCGCACGGCATATCCGTTCTCAATCAACTCTGTTTCTAACGCCTGCTTGAGACGTTCCTGTGAAAACTGAAAAATCTCTTCAAACTCCATCGCCGCAAACTGCGTCAGCTTTAAGCACTGCTCATATAAATTACGCATATTGCCCCTCCAATTCTACTTGTGTATAGCGGCTTCTCTTGCAAAACAGTAAGCCGCGCAAATCCTTACAACAACTACGCGCAGCACAGGTACGGCAATTTGCCAGTTCTGCTTCTTCGCAAGCTGGACAAAGCTGATTTGTCCGTCCGCGCCGGTCGATCACCGTTCGCAGCGCTTCTCTCGGAAGCAGTTTCCCACAGCAGCTGCACGGCTGCATACACTCCGCGCAGTAAAATCCGTCGCCGTCTAAAAAATGGCCGCTGTTTTTCGGAACCACACTTCCGCACGCCTTGCAAACACACATGTCTTCACATTCGCCGCAGTGCGTTGAGTTGTGTCGATCATAGGGCCGACCGCAGCCAACGCAGCGCGCCGCGCTTCCAATTTCCAGATGACCGTAGTTTCCGTAGCCCTTCATCAGTGACAACGCGGCATAGCCGTTCTCATAATCCGTGTAATGCAGGCTACCCTGCACGGTTGTCCAATAAGGCCGGATTTCTGTAAGGGTCGTATTCGTTTTCCAGAGATTCGGCAGGCCAAGGCATCTTGCGATCACGCTTTGCACCATGCTCCGGTAGAGCTTTCGCACATCGTCGTCATTCTGCGGATATAGTCTTGATTGCAGCAGCACACCGTCCCGATAGCAGAAGACTTGCCGCGTCAGTCTCGGCGCGCGGTAGAACTGCTCTTTGACGCCATCGTCGACCGTAAAGAATACCATGCTCACGCCGTCGCCCATATAAGACTGACAGCCGGCCCGCCATCCGCCGTCTGCTAAACAGTGACAGGAATGCCATGCGTTTTTCTTCGCTGACATCTCCAAAAAGTCGCACGGATGAACGGATAGAACGCCGGTCTTGCTGATCCGCACCGGATTGAGCGCATCAGCCAGCCGCGCGAAAACCGCGTTGTAGGGCTTGACTCGTGCGGTATGGAGCGTATCCCCGTGTCCAAGCTCCCGCTCTGTTTCATATTGGTCGATGCCGAATTTTGCGCACAGCCGGTTGATGATGCGGCTTGCCTTCATGCCAGCGTCGCACTTGATATGTCCGCGGTTCCGGATCACCGGCAGCCGGGATTCATCCGGAACGGTCGCATAATCCGCCGTCGCAGCGTCGAGCGCATCCCGAAATTCTTCCAGCCGTTCGCCGGTCAATCCCGCTTCCTCCGCGAGCGTCAACATTTCAAATTTTGTTTCGTCCACGCAGGCCCGGTCAAGCTGCCGCTGTTCGGATAGATCGAACACAACCGCAAGCTCCTGCTCCCGCCAGTTCGGGTGACGGCGCAGCAGCTCCAGAAGTGGCGTTTTCTGCTGCCGCCACAGGTCGAGGTTTGCCTGCACGCCGTCCGGCGTAAAGGCCAACCTGTATTGGTACATGACGTTGTAAATCGCTTCTGTGATATGATCCATGTTTTCAGTCCTTTCTATGGGAGTGGAAGCGCTGCCGCGCTCCCACTCCGTTTTTGTTATGCCGCTTCCATCAGATCCTCTGTCAGCACATCCACAAGCAGACGACCTGCAAGGTCGCCCGTGTGAATCGTGACCTGATCATTTCGCAGCTGCACCAGTTCTTTGATGCGCAGTTCATGGCTGTTGGCCGCAAGCTGCTTATCTTTCTGCGTCAGCCGCTTGGCAAGCTGCTTCTGCCAGATCTTCAGGAATGCGCGCACCTCGCCAATATCGTCATTCTGGCGATTATACTGGGTGCGGACCTGCCGTACCGTGCCGCCCGGCTCTGCCTCTACGGTATAATAGGGGGTGTCCGGTTCGGCTGTCTTTCTCAGAAACAGCAGATAGCTTTCCCTGCGCTCCATACGCTCCCAGTAGACATCACTGTTGGCAATGCAGTGGCAGAGCTTCCGGCTGTCCATGAAAATATCTTCCAGCTTATCTGGAACCTGAATCTGGAACTGTTTGCCTGTAAACGCAAACTTTTCCCGGATCGCCTGCAAATTCTGTTCTATATGCGGATACGTCTGAAGGAGCTCTCCGGCACGAAGGGTCAACTGCTTTTCCTCTCCGCGGGCGGCCAATTCGTCATGCCGCTGCTGAAGTTTGCGTACACGATACACGATGGGGTCGTTTGTGTCATAACCGAAGCGGAACGCCATGGAAAGGTAGTCCCGCCACAGTTCAATGACACGTTCGCTGCTCAAATTCAGTTCCTGCATCTGCCTGTTCAGGTAATGCTGGATCTGCCCATAGCGCATCCGATCTGCAATGAATTGCAGCTGCTGCGGGTCAATATGTTCCTTGCACATCCACTGGATCGCAAAATCTGAGATCGGCGTTCCTGTCTGCTTTTCAAATTGCAGCCATTCCAGAAATGCACGCCCGCCCTGATTCTTCCGCAGCCGTGCAAGTTCCAGTCGGTTCAGGCCGAGTTTTGGTGCAAGACCTCTCTGCACGGGTGTTGTCTGAAAAATTGAACTCAATTTGTAATAATCCTGCGTACATTCCACTGCAAGCCGGAACAGACCGGCTTTTGTCAGCTGCTCCAAATTCGGCATCCTTTTCAGTACGACAAGATATTTTTCCGGGTCTATTTTCATTTTGGTGCGGGTCAACTCCGGCAATCCAGTTTTCTGCAAATATGTTCTTGCGAGATATGGAACCGTTTTCCCGTACACGCGACCGCTTTCATCCCGATAGTATCCCACACTGCAGTTGCAGCCTTTGATCCAACGCGATGCGCGCTGCTTATAAACACCCCAATAAAATGCCTGCACCGGTTTTGCGTCCGCATCAAAGATCGCGCGGCGGAACTCATGGTAAAATGCCTTGATATTCCTGTATTTCTCTTTGTCATAGGTTCGTTCCGCCCAAAATTCCCGGATCACAAAGCCGCCCGGATAAGGCTGCATTAGATACAGGATATTCCGCCCTGTGCGCAGCCGGCCCATCTTGCCGAAGGATTTGAACTGCACCGTTCTTCTGCATCTGGGGCATCTGGCAACCGCATTGTGCTTCGGCTTCCGAATCGGAACCTCGCGGTCGCAATAGCTGCAATAACCGGTTTTGGTACCGCCGCGCCGGTATTGATAGAACATATAATTCTGCTCAATGCCGACCTTGCTGACCCATCTGTCCCAGTCCTTTGGAAGCGGAGGCACAAGCGCCATTGCCGCATCCCACGGATCGGTTTCTTTCTTGTGCCGGGCCAGAAGCTGCTTTTCCCGAATCCCTTCCTGAAACTCCCGAATCGCCGCGCTCGCACCCCATTTGGAATGCAAATATTGACCGATCACAGCAGAATCACGGGATGAGATCTGCGCGTCAGAGATGCCAAATCCCTGCTGCGGTAAATTGCGGAGCATCGCGGTACGCCACTTCTTTTCCATAAAGCTGTATGTCAGGAAATCCTGCGCATCATAGTCAAGAAACAGCTCATAGACCGGTTTTCTGCCGCCAGCAGCCAGATTTTTTGTCAGATAGATTGCGACCTTCAGAATCCGATCAAACCGCTTGCACCGGGCATAGCACTCGTGTTCATAGCGCAGCTCTTTCCGGTAGTATCCGCTCTCTATCATCGGTTCATTTTCCGCCTGCTTCAGCATGGCAGTCGTTGCCTGCAGAACAGGCAATTTTTCTAACTCTTTTCGCTTCATTCGTTTATGCCGCCTCACATTCCTTAAAATTGTCGTCATACCAGACATCCGGCAGACGCTCCTTGCCGTCGATCACGCACAGCGAAAGATGCTCGATCTTCGGTCCGTTCACAGCTTCTCTGGCAAATGCCAGAATATCTCCGAGCTTGCCCTTTGCGCGCGGGTGCTTGCCGCGCACGACGGCGTAGCCATTCCATGCCTGCGCACGTTCTCTTTTGACATCACAGCCATCCGGCATCTGCGGATGGTCTGCCATATACGCAAGCGCATGCAGAAAAAACTCCTGTGGCTCCAGCTTTCGGAGCACCCAGAGCTGCGTGCAGGAGATTCTGGAATCTACCGCATCCTCATCCAGATCGCCGCACGGACGAACCAGATAGTATTCCGAGTTCTGAAAATCCCCATAATAGCGCAGGCAGTCCATCGGGTTTGCCGCGCAATGAAACCCATTCGCCTGACAATTTGCCTGTTCCGTTACATTCAAGCCCATCTTTAGCTGATAGCCAAGGCAGACCATACCTGGGCACATTCCTTTATAAGCGATCATCCGGCCATGCCTCCCATCAGATCAAACATAGAAAACTGTTCTTCATCGGGCGATTTCTCCGGCTGCGGCATTTGAATGACCTGCTCCGGTTTTGCAGTCTTTGTCTCAGCTTTTGTCTTCTCCTTTTTGGGCTGACGCTTGGATTTGACTGGCGCACCCGGATACGGTTTTGGAACAAACGGTTCCTCCTTGATCTCATCCTCTTCGGCGTTTGCATCCCGGAAATATTCCTCTGCCCAGTCATAACAGGTATCCTCCGGCACATCGCCGCCGTAAATGCCATTTGGCTGCGGCTCCATGCCGTTATCCTTCATTTCCGCAAGCAGATATTCCCGCGCTTTCCGGTTGATGAATTGCAGACAATGTGCCATACTCTTGCGCGGGTGCATGACCATCTGCGCGAACGTGGGATCGCTGAGGCAGAGCGTCTGCACATACTCGGAAACGCATTCCTTGAGATTCCGCCGCGTCAGGCGCTCGGTTTCCTTTTTCATGCGCTCCATCGACGCTTTGACCAGCTCCGTCTCGCTCATCTGCTCAATTTTTGCAAGCGCATCCTGTTCAGCGGCATGTTTTTCCTCCTGCTGCCTCTCCCATTCCGCTTTCCGTTTGGTTTCTGCTTCCTCGTGCCGACGGCGCTTTTCTGCTTCCGCTGCTGCAGGATCTTCCTGCTCTGCTTCCGTTTTGGCAACCGGCTCCGCCGCAGGCTCCTTGCTCGTCACTTCCGCAGCGGCGGCAGCTTTTTTCTGCTCGTGCTGCTGGATCAGCTTTGCCTGCAAGGTCTGCATTTCTGCCGCTTTGGAATCGTGTCCGTCCAATTCTGTCTGCTGGTTTTCCAGATCAATCTCTGAAAATACGCCCATGATAAAGCTCCTTTCTGATAGAAAATGGGCGCAGCGATTCTGCTGCGCCCATTCATGTGTTATACCCGATAGATCAGCGTGCTGAATGCGTCGAAGCAGTAGCACACGAATCCCGGATATTCTGCGGTCTTTCGTTTGATTTTCCTCTGGATCTCAGCGGCGTCGCGTTCGCTGACGCTGTCCTCATCCTCCCAGAGCATTGCCGTAAAGCTGACGCCGTCCTGTACTTCCCGGACGTGCGCACCAAGATCCTGGCAGAATGTGCGAAGCTGCACAATCTCATCTCGCTCGTCCATATCTCTCTGGTCGCGGTCATTATGTCGTGACTGCTTTCAGCTTGACCTGGATCGTGATCTCGTCGGAGCGCAGAATGACATGGTCGATTTTTGCTTCAAGAACCCCCGGCATGGCCGTTTCCGGTATCTCATATAAGCAGCGGAAGCGGCCGATGACCTTCCTGTCCGTCTTCACGACTACGGGAACCTCGTCGCTGAGAACGCCGATCTGATTTGCGAAATCCAGAACCGTAATTTTTCTCATAAGCTGTTTCCTTTCATTTTTGTATTGGCCGCGCCAGCAGCGGAGAAAACGCCACTGGCACGAACTGCTTCATATCCCGATAGTAATACCGCCGCTTTTCCGCATCGTACAGCTCCAGCACATCAGACGGCGCAATGCAGCGCCCCAGATAGTCTGCTGGCAGCTTGCCGTTATAGTGGTCAAATACACGCTCCAGCACAGCAAGATCCGGTTCGTCTTTTGGACAATAGAGCGTTTCATCATGCACCAGCCGGTACTCGCTTGCGGGTGGCTGCTGAAAGCCTGCCTTGTGAAGCGCGTCAATTCCGGAAAATGCAAACGGCTTTGTCTTCTCCGTATTCGTAAATTCCAGCTGATAGATGCGGCAGCCGAGCTGCTTACGCTGTGCGTTCAAAAGCTCTGCCAACCGTGCGTTGCCGCCGGGCTGCAAAAAAGCGTGATATTCTTCGTCCAGCAAGCCAAGGTATGCCTGTAAGGGCACACCATCCGGCTGTGCCTTGTGCCATCGTTCCACGCAAGCGTCTATCTCGGAAACCTCGCACACACCATGCAGATACCGCTCCCGGAACGTCATTGTTTTTGGCCCCTTCGCAGCATTTTTTCGGAGCGCAAGCTGCCAGTCGTCAAGTCCTTTATAATTAGGGTTCCATGTCAGCCGGCGGCATTGCAGCTCATGCTTCCGCGCCATCAGATAGATCTTGGAGGCACCTTTCTCAACGTGAACATTCCGATACTTGTCCATGTCCTGCGCTTCGATGATCTCCTCCGTGCCGTTCTTTTTGAGGAACGCAAACAGTTCGTCCAGCTTGGACACGTTGTTCGCTCCGGCGGTCGCCGCAAAGGTGCGGTTCATCAAGGCATGGCAAATGTCAGCCTTGAGTAACCCCTCCGTCACATAGACTACTCTGGAACACGGATCGCCAACAAAGTGGATGGGGCTTTCCGAGGATGTCCCCATCGGTTTGCTGCTCGACGACAGCCAGAGGTACTTCGTGCCCTCCTTATCGGCGGGCGCGTTTTCCTCCCGGATGGGGATATCCAGCCGGATCTGCGCACCGCAGACAAGTCCGTCTGCGCTTCTGGCCGGGATCAAGATTCCGGCCGTGCGCGTTCCGAAGCGAACCGTCCATCTGCCGTCCTCCGCCAGATAAAATCCGGGGACGCCCTGCAGGGTACACCCCTGCTTCAAAAGCCGCGCCGTCAGGCTCTTGCAGAGATAGGGCGGCGGGGTGCTTTTGAAGCCGAACCGTTCGATCTGGTCGTCCGTCAGTCCACGCACCTCACGCAGATGCGCACGGTGCTTCGGCGTCAGCGACAGCATGGAAAACAGCATCGAAAGCGTCTGATGGATTGCCTGTCTGGGTGCTCTGACAGATTGCGCGATTTCCTGCGGCTGCCGGTTCTGGTAGCTCTGGTACTCTGGCGCGTAATCTCCGGTCTGAAGCGCTTCGCAGATCTCCCGGTAGGCGTCCGCGTTGCTGATCCCGTAGACCTTTGCATAGAGCGCCAGCATCCCACCGGACTCCTGACAGTAATTACAGTGCCATACGTCCCGTGACGTTTTCAGATAGAGCTTGCCGCGATGATCGCCGCAAAGCGGGCAGTCCACATACAGAAAATCCGAGCCGCGCCTGCGGATATTGAGCCGCAGCAGCGCCGCAACATCTGTAATATGGAACGGAAACTGTGAAGAACCGGCTTTGATAACGGCCACACCCTTTCATCCAAACTTGACGCTTCATCCGGCTTTCTGCTGCAGATTGTCCAGCAGAACAGATGCCGCTGCTTTGAGAATATTGTCCGCCTGATCGCAGCCATAGAGATACCATTTCAGGCTTGCCGGGCGGCGCTGCGCGACCTGTTCGAGCGTCCAGCCGCGGCAGGTGCCAATCTGCACCACAACGGTCTTCGCCTCGTCCACCGTCATACGCTGCACGATCTCGCCGATATCCATATCTGCCGTATAGGACGCGGTCTGCGGCTGTTCTGCAACTTCTTCCGCGGCTTCTTCCTGCTGAGGCGGCAAAACATGAAGATCAGGTACTTCTTCCTGTGCTGCACTGACCGACTGCTCCTGGCGCACATCTACCGCAACGGACGTAAAGCCGTCCGCAACGTTCTGCACATCAGACGCGGTTGTTTCCACAACGTGCTGCTCAGCGGACGCGGAATCCATATCCATCGTCGGCGCTGTTTCTGCGATGGTTTCCTCCACAATGGGTGCTTTGGTTTCCTCAACAGCTGCTTCTTCGACTTCCGTCTGGATCGGCACTTCCGACCCAAACAGCTCACCGCCGTAGTCACGGCTCACGTCGCAGAACTGGATGCCGAAACCGGCGTTTTCCAGTGCCATATTGAGCGCATCCTCCTGCGCGGCGCGGAGAAATTCCCCACCGGGGACATTCTCCCTGCGCTGTTCAGAGGTAAAGCTGGCGGCCGGAACCGGATCGTCCTTGCTGAAATAAACCTGCGCTTCGATAATTGCCAGCTGGTCGCTGATGCGCAGCGGCTTCAGGAGCATTCTCCCGTTTGGGCAGGCCAGACGAAACCAGAGCCGCTTATAGCGAAGATCCAGCTTCCAGACCGGGTGCCCGGTTTTTACGGAAATGGTCTTGCGCAGGAGCTTCATCGGGTCAAAGCCCGGCACCTTGCGCAGCTGCTGCACGGCGGCGTTGTTCATCACAGCGGATTTGTTGTCATTCATTTCTTAGAACTCCTTCCATAAATAAAATAAGAGATGACTGCGCAAATTCTGCACATCCATCTCAACTTAACCGGCTTTTTTCAATTTCTGCTCTGTCGCGCCCTGCGGCAGAGGCTTTTGTCTGAATACCTGATTGTACTTTAAGATCCGTTCGGCAAGGCAGGTGTTCCGTTTGACCTTTCTGCCGGAGTGGATCGCCAGAAACAGTGCGCGCTTTTGACCGACCAGAATGATACGTTTTTTTGCGCGTGTCACGGCAGTATAGATCAGATTCTTCGTCAGCAAAATGCGGTGCGCCATCAAAATGGGAATGATGACCGTTTCGTACTCCGAACCCATCGACTTATGGATCGTAATGGCATACGCCAGTTCCAGATCGCCGAGCTGCGTTTTGGAATACTCCACGATACGCCCATCAAAATCCACGCACAGCTTATCGGGAAGAATCTTGCAGATGCTCCCGATGTCGCCGTTGAACACGCCCTTGAATTTTTGCCCGCACGCGGAATCATAGCCTTCCAGACTGTAATTATTCTTGGTCTGCATCACACGGTCATGCAAGCGAAATACGCGCTCTCCGAACAGAAATTCTTTGCTGCTGTCCGTATGCGGATTGACCGTCTCGCGAATCAGCGCGTTCAGTCCGTTGGAGGACGCTTCTCCATCCGTCCGATAGGGCGAGATGATCTGAAGCTGTCCAATGGACGTATCCTGCAATTCCCGCAGATAGAGCTCCTGAATCTGCGCTGCGGCTTCTTCCTGATTTTCCGCCTTGACGAACTGAAAATCTGGACCATAAAACAGGCTGCTGTTTTCCTCGTTGATGAATTTGGCATTGTAGGCGATCAGGCTGTCCTTGGATTGCCGGAAGATCTCATCGAGAACCGTCACCGGTACGATGCCGCTTCCAATCAGCTCCGCGAACACGTTGCCCGCACCGACGCTCTCCAGCTGATCGACGTCGCCCAACAGCAGGAGTTTTGTGTCCTTCTGTAAGCGCGTAAACAGCTGATGCGCCAGCCACATATCCACCATGGACGCCTCATCCACGATCAGAAAATCAACTTGCAGCGGCTGATCCTGCTTGTCCTTGCTGCAAAAATCGCCCTGTAAGCCAAGCAGGCTGTGCAGCGTCAGTGCATCCAGCATACCGGTGCTCTGCGCCATGCGTCGGCTGGCCTTGCCGGTCGGTGCGGCGAGGACGATGCGGTTCTTGGGATGCAGAATCCGGTAGACCTCGATGATGGCTTTCAGAACCGTCGTCTTGCCGGTGCCGGGGCCGCCGGTGATGATAGAAAGATTTCGCTCCATCGCCACCTCAACGCCGCGGCTCTGCCGCTTTGTCAAGTGCAGGCCCAGCTTCTGCTTGACCTGTTCCAGCGGAAGCGTCACGTCGATTTTCGCCGTACTTTCCATGAGCATTGCTGCCGCCTTTGCCGCCGTCTCTACCTCCTGCATGAAAATATGAGGAAGGTACAATCGTCCGCCATCGGAAACGATCTCGTTGTCTTCTGCCATCTGCTGCAATTTCTGCTCTACCTCCGCACGCCTGACCTGCATTTGGGGAAGCGGGATCGGCTCATTTAGAAATTGCAGGGATTCTGTGATCAAGGCATTGACCTCCAGATACAGATGCCCGTGCTGCCGCGCGTTTTCCAGCGCACAGATCATCGCGCCGTGGATACGAACCGGGTCGTGCGGATCGCCGCCGGACTTGCGGATGATCGTATCGACGCGCCTGAATCCAAATCCGGATATTTCACAGAGCCGGAACGGGCTCTGCCGCAGAATATCCGTACAGGCGGGGCCGAAGTGCTGATAGATCTTCATTGCCGTTACCGGCGTGACCTGAAACGGCGTCAGCAGCTCCATAATGTCCCGCATGGCGCGGCTTTCTGCGTAGCACGTCTTGATCTCCTCCAGCTTCTGCTCCGTGATGCCGCGGATCTCTAGCAGCTTCTCCGGGTGATACTCCAACACATCGAGCGTATCTGTGCCGAACCGCTGGACAATGCTTCTGGCCGTGCTTTCTCCGATGCCTTTGAGAAGGCCCGATGAAAGATAGCTCAGAAGTCCTTCCGTTGTTGGCGGCACAAGCTCGTGCCAGTTCTCTACATGGAACTGCAAGCCGTATTTGCCCTCTTTCCAATCGCCCTCGATCTCCAGCTTGACGGAATCCGTCTGCGGTAATCCATAGCCGACAGCGGTGAACCGAAGCATCCGGTCACGGAACGTATATTGGGAACGTGCCTCTTCTGGTACAGACGGATCATCTGTGCGCATCCGAAGGATGGTGTATTTGCTGGCTTCATTGAAGTAGATGAGCTTGTCATAAACTGCAATCATTCGTTTTTTCACCTCACTTATGCGGCAGGCTGCACCGCGATTTTGATGCTGAACCGTCTGGACTCCGACGTTTCTACAAACTGCTCGTAGATCTCCGGATAAACCTCCCGCAAGCGAACCAAGTTGTCCTTGGAGATGCCATGCCTGCGGATGGGGTTGTAGGAAATGACATAGTTTTGTTCACCGTCCGCACAAGTTGCGCAGTCTTTGCCGTCCAGCTCGCTGACCAGCAGACCCTTGAGCTGCTGCATCTGCACGTCCAACTGTGTGACCTGCTTTGCAAGCACGCCTTTCTGCTCCTGAAGCTGCAAATACTGATGAATCTGCGGTAGCTGCGGTGCGCCGAACGCTGTCGGCGGCAAATCTCTCCGGTCAATGCCTTTCCATCTCTGCAAACTCTGCAAGATAAGGTCGCCGCTTTCCGTATAGTCCGGTGGCTGGTGCTTCTGCACATGGTCGTTCCAAAACGCATCCTCCAGCGCGATCAGCTCCGACTCATAGGCATAGTCCCGGTCCAAATGCCGGATGATGACCTCATCCTCATTGTTTCCATACAGGCAGCAGAAGTAGACCCTGTCCAGATTCATGACTGACATATAATGCCGACCCTGAGATTCGTAGTACACCGGAACGATCTCCTCGCCGTTGTACCACCAGTTTTCTCGGGCGTTATAATTTGTCGTCTTGATCTCCAAAATGGCATTGCTGCCGTCCGGAAGCTCCACAAGGTAGTCCAGATCCGCCAGCATCCACGGATACAGCGGGTGCTGGAACATGATCTTCCGCTGAAAGATATGTAGCCCGGTTTTCTTCGCAAAAATCTGCGCAACCAGATCCTCTAGCAGATGTCCCATCTCCAGCGCGACCCAGTTTTCATCCATGTCCGCCTTTACAACATTCAGCTTGTCATAGTACAGATCCCGTGCTGTCCGCCAGGGCGAAATGCCGAGGATCGCCGCAGCGTCGCTGCCGCCGATGCCCCGCCGCCGGTAGGACAGCCATTCTTCGTTGCTCAGACTGCTTGTGTCCACCAACTCCTGCGGCTCATACATCAAGCGCAGCACCATTTCGCTCTCCCTTCTTCCATACCCGCAGCCGCAC
The DNA here is from genome assembly GCA_916988195.3 of Oscillospiraceae bacterium. Taxonomy (GTDB): domain Bacteria; phylum Bacillota; class Clostridia; order Oscillospirales; family Oscillospiraceae; genus CAG-170. The sequence continues at coordinate 5,176 of CAKASQ030000024.1, read as the reverse complement.
CACGCGCTTCCGCTTGTGAACAGCTCTGCGATGATACGCCGCAGACTGCCGCTGCCGTCCTCCGGGGCGCCATTTCTTTCTTGTTTTCATTTGGTTACCGCCTTTCGTAAAAATATATCCTCAAAGCCTTTCGGCATTTGGGCAAAAAAAGAACGGGAACATCCGGCGGCGCAGCTTTTCTGCGTCGCGGTCATTCCCGCAATCTGTGGGCGTTGCACCCAAAAAGAAATCCGGCAGAAACCAGTCCTGCGGACATGGCAATTCTACCGGAAATCGTAAAAGCCTGACAATGCGTGTGCAAGTCGGAATACTCCGAACGCTGCGGCAAACGCACCGCAAGCAGTATGCACAAATCTCAATTACAAGCCAACTTTACCACAAGATATTGTGGTTGTCAAGGAAGCAGCGGCTTACGGCCACTCGGATGTCAGTTCTTCCCGGAGATATTCATACTCCGGAAGCTGCTCAAAATACGGCTGCCAACGGCGCACGATCTCAGCGCGCTCCAACGGATCCGCAGTTTCTATGGAGTGTTCGTTTTCTGTCAGCAGGAGTACATCCAGCGCAATGTCCTCCAGCATGAGTTCGCACAGTCCTTCTGCCGTTTCAATGCGCCGCGCGCTATCCACATAGCTATAAGTACAAACTCCAGATCTGACAACGATTGATGGTATCTTACCATGCTGCCAAGTCTTGAATCCAGTTTTTGAAATGTGGGCACTGCTCCATGATCGTGTAGATACCTATGGCTTCCGATAGCTGTGTTCCATTTTTGATTTTTGCATATCCAGGGATCAATGACTCCAGTCTTTTTGACGGCGCGGTTTCTGGAGAATTGTTGATGTGTTCAGGTGTTTCAAATTCTTCGCGAATTCTCTGAACAGCAGTAACTATTTCATCTCCGGCAATCAAGGAAAATGTTTCTGCTTTGGAAAATAAAATCCCTTCAAACTCATGGAGCATGAAATGGAACTTGCAGTTACGCTCTCCTATGTCCTCGTTGATAATGGACTCGATCTTGCCGATCCGTTCAAAAATATCTGTAGTCGCATCGGTGATGCCCGGAGTATCGCTGGGCATCGCATAGTAGTCAAACATGGTCGTTATATACTCATGTGGATGACTTTTGCAAAGAATCATTAGTTCATTTTTTATCTTTGCGTAGCGGCTCACACCACCACGATACTTCCTGTTGGCATCTCGCCTTGTTTCACAGACAATAGGGCGAACATAAATGCCAAGGTCAAAAAAGTAGGGATATAGCACAGTGTTAATAAAAGATTCCTCTGTGGGGCCTTCGCAGTAAATATAAATCGTTTTCATTTTGAGAGTCTACCTCCCAAAATGTTCTTCTTCCAGAGATCACCCAATGTGTAGTCTCCATCCAACCACAGCTTGAGCTGTTCCGAGTCTAAGCGTCTGAACTCAGAACCGTTGTCGCTTCTATCGACTACAATTACATCTTCTACATCAAATTCATTTAACAATTCCACGGACTGCGTTGAAATAATAATTTGCTTTTCGTTGGAAAGCTGACGCACCATTTCAGCGAAGATCGTGATCGCATAGGGGTGTAAGCCGAGTTCCGGCTCATCGACAATGATAGTGGCCGGCTGCAATTCATGCGGCTGCAGTAAAAGTGTAGTCAAGCAAATAAAACGCAGCGTTCCATCTGAAAGCTGAGAGGCATTAAAGATATCCTCACAGCCGGTCTGGCGCCACCGCAGGACAATTTGCTCTTCATTGCCCTCCTGCGGATCCAAAACAAAATCCGAAAAATACGGGGCGACCAAGCGGATCGTATCCACAATCTCCTCGTAATTCTGTTTGAAGTGATTTTTTAGCCGATATAGGAATGCTGCCAGATTTGCAGCATCGTACATAAGCACTCTGTTGTTTGAGATATTGTGTTCTTGCTTGACTCTAGCGCCCTTTCCTGTGTCATGGAAATGATATACGCGCCAATTCTGCTTGCGAAGAATAGGAATCACATAGCCGTCAATTTGATTATGCGCACCGGTATCCCAATTCGATTCACTATGCCCCCGCCCAATATTGGTTTCATTGTCCCAACGACCATGATAGCCGAAGTATTCCTTTTGGAAGATCAACCGGTTATCATCGGTAGGCACCAGAACAAAACCATAAGAATTCTGCCCAAAGAATACTTCAAAGTCAATTTCCTCCGTTTCTTTTCGCCCTTTGTACAAGAGAGAACTTAAACCGCTTTGACCAACAGATACCTGGAGATTCTTGGATAGAATGTTTTGAAGGAAAGAAAAAGAAGAAATAAAGTTGCTTTTTCCTGCACCGTTGGAGCCGATAAGCACATTGATTTTCCCGAAAGAAATATCACAGCTTTTAATTGATTTGAAGCCATGGATTGTCATGCGACTCAGCTGCTCTTTCTGCAATGGCATATGCCCCCTCCGAACTAAGATGAAATATTGTTTTCATTATAGAAGAAAATGCAGGGAATAGCAAGTGAATTATGATGCAGTGGCACAATGCAAACGTTCTGGCCGGATATTTTTATTCGAAATATTTTTGATTATTGTGCAGAAAAAGTCGAAGTGCTCCCTATTTTCTTAGTGTAAGAACCTTCAAGCATTGCACCTTGACAACTGAACACCCATCTGGCAGGGAGATACAGCAGCCGCGGACAGTATGCGACGATACGAGCGTACCCACGACTTAACGCTGCACAGCAGCGACTGCAATACGCGCTCTTGATCGGAGCGCAGGAACGGACTGCCAGATGGCTTATAAACCAAAAACAGCCTTCTCATTATTTCGAGAAAGGCTGCATCAAATAAAATCGAGGTATTTATGAACGAAGAAGAATTAAAAAAAGATCAGCCTCCTCAGATTCTACATGTAAAAGACCTGCAGGTATTGCTCTCCATCAGCCATAACACGGCCTATGAACTAGTGCGTTCAGGGAAAATCAGAAGCATCCGAATTGGGCGCACATATAAAATTCCTTTAGATGCTTTCAACGAGTATCTGCGCAACGGCTGAAGCATATCATCTTGTGATTTGGGTTCATTCGTGGTATGATTGATTCGTACCTGCTATGCGGCATCGAAAGGAGCGTATTTATGTCGCAAAGCAAAGCATCTGGAAGAAAGTCTGTCGCCGGAATGGGCTCCATCCGAAAAAAAGAGAAAGTTATAAACGGAAAAGCCTATACCTACTACGAAGCACGTTACACCGTCGGGATCGATCCCGGCACAGGCAAGCAGATTCAAAAAAGTATCAGCGGAAAAACACAGCGCGAGGTTACTAGGAGATTAAAAGAGATCACAACGTCGATTGATACCGGCACCTACCTACCTTCCTGCAAACTAACAGTTGGTGAGTGGCTGAATACGTGGATCTCAGAGTATACTGCAGACTGGAAGCCGCTCACAGTCAGCAACTACTCAAAGCAAATCAAGAAGCACCTGATTCCACGTCTCGGCGCTGCGAAACTGGAAGATCTGGACACACATACAATTCAACTGTTCTATAACTCCCTTACAAAATCAGGACTGGCACCGAAAACAGTAAAGAACATACATGGTGTCCTCCATGCCGCATTAGAGCAGGCAATTTCAAATGGTTATATTCACAAGAACCCAACTGCCGGCTGCAAACTTCCCAAAGTCGTTCGGCCAGAAATCAAGCCCTTGGAGCCAGAGGAAATCGCCCGAATGCTGAAGGAAGCGAAGAAGGATGCATACGATAACCTGTTTACCGTTGCGATGTTCACAGGTATGCGTCAAGGTGAGTTGTTAGGTCTATCCTGGGACAACGTTAATTTCAAGACCGGTCAGATCACCATCAAGCAGCAGCTTCAATGCAAAGACGGCGTTTACTTTCTGGAAACGCCCAAGAGCGGAAAGTGTCGAGTGCTATCCCCGGCCCCAGTTGTAATGGAAGCTCTAAAAGATGAGCAGCAACAGCAAAATGCAAACAAGCAAATTGTCGGAGCAGCCTGGGAAAACAAATGCAACCTCGTGTTCACGGACGCACTTGGTAAAAATCTTGTTCGCCGAACAGTCGTAAAGCACTTCAAGGCCGTGATTGAAAGGGCAAACATTCCACCAGATGTTCGCTTTCATGATCTGCGTCACAGCTTCGCAGTAACCTCATTGTACTCTGGCGACGACGTTAAAACAGTGCAGGCTAATTTAGGTCATGCTACGGCACAGTTTACACTTGATGTCTACGGGCATGTTACGCAGAAAATGCGGCAGGAAAGTGCCATGCGGATGCAAGCATTTTATAACCATCTGGAAGTATAATCAACCACCTGTTACCTGGTCCCGATAAGGGGGAAAAATGGGGGAAATTTTTTGGGTGTTACATTTTCCGAACTTTTTCAGCTAAAAAGCGCGCAGAAGCAAAGAAAATGGCCAGTAATCAGAACAATTACTGGCTATTCGCTGGCAGGGGCACAAGGACTTGAACCCTGAGCCTACGGTTTTGGAGACCGCCGCTCTACCAATTGAGCTATACCCCTATATTTGGTGGGCCTTCGGGGACTCGAACCCGGGACCGACCGGTTATGAGCCGGCTGCTCTAACCAACTGAGCTAAAGGCCCATAATCGAAATTACGAATGATATTGATATAGCCGCCACCATCGTGACGGCTATATCATGGCTCCCCCTGTTGGACTCGAACCAACGACCCCCTGATTAACAGTCAGATGCTCTACCGGCTGAGCTAAGGAGGAATATATATGTTGGCATTACCTATCTTCCCGACCAGTCACCCGGTAAGTATTGTCGGCGGAAGTGAGCTTAACTTCTGTGTTCGGTATGGGAACAGGTGGACCCTCACCCCAATCAACACCAACTATATATATGTTAACAACAAAAGTTGAAAACATTAGCCCAAAACACGCAACACTAAGTGTGTGGTGACCCGTACCGGATTCGAACCGATGTTAATGGCGTGAGAGGCCACTGTCTTAACCACTTGACCAACGGGCCGCGTGCACTATATAAAAGCGCGAACGCTCTATATACATGGTCCGCCTTCGGGGACTCGAACCCAGGACCCACTGATTAAGAGTCAGTTGCTCTACCAACTGAGCTAAAGGCGGAGATGAGGATGTACCCTGAAAACCGAACACCAATCGAACTTTGCGAATTATGGAGGCTTCTGCAATTAGAGCCTGCTTACGA
>CAKASQ030000023.1 GCA_916988195.3 Oscillospiraceae bacterium | reverse complement strand
TTCGAGAAAAATTTACAGAATCCGGAATGTGTAAACAATCCTCCCGGTCAACCTGTAAACAATCTGGCCTTGACAAGGGCCGTCCGCCCCTACGCAGTGTAACGATATAAGATCAGATTTTTGTAGAGAAGTCGGCCACGAATTCAATATCATTCACAAAGCAAGAAGGAATATCCATGAACACCATTTATTTTGAAGCGCTCACGCCGGAGAATATTGCGCGGGCGGCAGACATTATCCGCGCGGGAGGACTCCTCGGCATTCCGACGGAGACGGTCTATGGCCTCGGCGCGAACGCGCTGGACGAGAAAGCGGTGCTGCATATTTTCGAGGCAAAGGGCCGCCCGCAGGACAATCCGCTCATCATCCATGTGCCGGATGCGTCGTGGTTAGAGCGGTACTGCGAGAGCGTGCCGGAGGCGGCCTACCGGCTGGCGGAGAGATTCTGGCCGGGACCCTTGACGATGATCCTGCCGCGAAAGCCCATTGTCCCGCTTCGCACAACGGGCGGGCTCGAGACGGTCGGCGTGCGCTGCCCCGATCACCCGGTAACGCTCGCCGTGATCCGGAAAGCCGACGTTCCCATCGCCGCGCCCTCCGGAAACACCTCCGGGCGGCCAAGCCCCACGTGCATGGAGGACATGCGCGAGGACATGGACGGCAAAATCGACGCGATTTTCGACGGCGGGCCCTGCCGCGTGGGCGTAGAATCAACGATCATCGACCTCACCTGTACCCCACCGCGTCTTCTTCGCCCGGGCGGGCTGCCGCTGGAAATGCTCGAGGACGTTTTGGGCGAGGTCGCCGTTGACAAGGCGGTCGTGAGCCTGCTCAAAGACGGGGAAAAGCCGAAGGCGCCCGGCATGAAATACCGGCACTACGCGCCGAAAGCGCCCGTCACCGTCTTTACGGGAGACCCCGAAAAAAGCGCGCGGTACATCGAGGCGCATCTTCCCGCGTCGGCGGGCGTCATCTGCTTTTCCGAATTCACCGGGCTCTATCCCGGCCATATTGTCCACGACCTCGGTTCGTTCACTGACAAAGCCGAGCAGGCCAGACGCGTCTTCGACGCGCTTCGGGAATTTGACCACGAGGCTGTGACGGAAATTTATGCGCAGTGCCCGGATGCTTCCGGGCTCGGCCTTGCCATCGGGAACCGGCTCAAGAAGGCCGCGGGCTTCCACATTGTCGAGGTATAACATGGTAACGATCGGCATTACCGGCCCCACCGGCTGCGGCAAGACGACGCTTTTGCAGGAAATTGCCGCGCGCGGCGGCGAAATTGTCGACTGCGACGCGCTTTATTACGAGCTCCTGAAAACCGACCCGGACCTCAAAGCGGCGCTTGCAGCCGCGTTCGGCGAGATTTTTCTCCCGGACGGCAGTCTGGACCGGCCGAAGCTTGCGTCTTTGGTATTTTCCAGCGCGGAAAGGCTCGCAAAGCTCAATGAGATCGTCTTCTTTCATGTCGGCCGCGCCGTGGAAACACGAAAGGTGCAGGCAGAAGCGAAAAAAACGCCCATTTTTGCCATTGACGCGATCAACCTTCTCGAGTCTGGCATGGGCGCGCTCTGCGATGTAACTGTCTGCGTTCTCGCGCCAAGAGATGTCCGCATGCAGCGCATCATGGCGCGCGACAACCTGACAGAGCCCGCCGCAAGAGCGAGGATCGACGCGCAGAAGCCGGATGCATTTTACCGCGCGCGCTGCCGGTACACACTGGAAAACACGCAAACCCTCGAGGCGTTCCGGGAGAAAGCCCGCCGCCTGCTGAACGATATTTTAAAGGAGGAACCCCTATGACGAAGGAACAGCGAGAGAAGCTTCTCTACCAGCCGAAAAATGGCTATGACCGCCTGACAAAGGACGAAGAGGCCGAGCTGAACGCCTATTGCGAGGCGTACAAGGCGTTTCTGGACCGCTCGAAGACCGAGCGCGAATGCGTCTTTACCGCCATCCGCGAGGCGGAGGCCAGAGGCTTTGTTGAATACAAGCCCGGCATGCAGATTCAAACCGGCGACAAGTTCTATTGGAACAACCGCGGCAAGGCCATCATGCTGGCGGTCATCGGTGAGGAGGATCTGTCCCACGGCGCGAACATCGGCGCGGCGCACACCGACGCTCCGAGACTCGACATCAAGCCCAATCCCCTCTATGAGGACACCGAGCTTGCCTACCTCAAGACGCACCATTACGGCGGCATCCGCAAGTATCAGTGGGTGACGGTTCCGCTGGAGCTGCACGGAAAGGTCGTCCGCCGCGACGGCTCGGAGGTCTATGTGACCATCGGAAACGACCCTGCCGACCCCCAGCTCGTCATCACCGACCTTCTTCCCCATCTGGGGCGCGAACAGGGAAAAAAGCCCCTCAATGAGGCAATTCCGTCCGAGAGTCTGAACATTCTGATGGGCAGCCGCCCCGAGGCAGACGACGACGGCAAGGATCGTGTGAAGCTGTCTGTTCTCCGGATCCTGAACGAAAAGTACGGCATTGTGGAAGAGGACTTCATCTCTGCCGAGCTCGAGGCCGTCCCGGCTGCCAACGCGCGCGATATCGGCTTGGACCGCAGCATGATCGGTGCTTACGGCCACGATGACAGAGTCTGCGCGTACGCGGAGCTCGCTGCGATTTTTGACGCGAAGCGCCCCAAAAAGACCGCCGTCTGCATCTTTGCCGACAAAGAAGAAATCGGCTCCGAGGGCGTGTCCAGCATGCAGGGCGAGGCGTTTGAGTATTTCATGGAATGCCTCTGCAAGGCGCAGAATGTCGACCTTCGCACGTGCCTGGCAAACTCCTTCTGCCTGTCCGCCGATGTTTGCGCGGCCTTTGACCCGGGCTTCTCCGAGGTCTTTGAGCGCAAGAACGCGGCCTATCTCAACTACGGCGTGGGTCTTTGCAAATACACGGGCTCGGGCGGCAAGTCCGGCGCGTCGGACGCTTCGAGCGAGGTCGTGGGCAAAATCCGCAAGCTCCTGAACGACCACAAAATCGCGTGGCAGATGTGTGAGCTCGGCAAAACCGACGCGGGTGGCGGCGGCACGGTCGCAAAATACATGGCCAAGCGGAACATCGACACACTGGACGCCGGCGTTCCGGTCCTTTCGATGCACGCGCCGTTTGAGGTCGTCGCGAAATACGACTGCTATATGACCTATCGCGCCGTGAAGGCCATCTTTGAAGAAAATTAACGCCATCCGGTTCTAAAGAAAATGCCTCCATCATAGACTATGGTGGAGGCGATTTTCTTGCTCTGTGCAATTTCTCCCGGGTACATGACCTCCGGGCTTCAGGAACAATACATCAAGCGTCTGCGCCGCGTCGCGCCGTTTGCCTACATCAAAACGCTCACCCGCACGGCGGGAGGCCGCCCTGTTGTCGCCATTCAGCTTGGCTGCGGCTGCACGAAGGTGCTCGTCACGGGGACGCACCATGCGAACGAGTCAATCACAGGGACGCTTTTGTGGGAGCTGCTGCTCGCCTATTGCCGCGCCATCTGCAATGGCGGCACCTTTGGCGGGAAAAGCGCCCGCGCGCTCTACCGGAACTCCATGCTCTACTGCGTGCCGCTCGTGAATCCGGATGGGGCTGACCTTGTCGCGGGGGAAATTCCGGAAGCTTCGCCGGAATACGTCCAGGCTGCCGCGATTGCGGTAGGTTTTCCGCAAATCCCGTTCCCAGATGGGTGGAAGGCGAATCTGCGGGGCGTCGATCTGAACCTCAACTATCCCGCGTCATGGGATTTGGCGAAACAGATCAAAGCAGGCCTCGGCTTTGACCGCGCAGCGCCGCGGGATTTTCCGGGAAATAAGCCGCTCGATCAGCGCGAGACGGCGGCACTTGCGGCCTACACAGCCTGCATCCGGCCAGACATTCTTCTCGCCTACCACACGCAGGGCCGCGTCATTTACCCCGGCGGTCAGGATATTGACCCTCCCGGCGCAGAGGCGTTGGCGGAGAAATTTTCCGAAGCGTCCGGATACGCAGTAGAAGAGGTGCCGCCGGAATCGAGCAACGCCGGTTTCAAGGACTGGTTCCTCCGGCGCTTTCACCGCCCGGGATTTACAATTGAGGCGGGCCTCGGCGAAAATCCGCTTCCCCTATCGCAGCTGCCGCAGCTCCTCCGGGAAAACGAACCCCTCCTTGCCGCCGCGCTCGCCAATTAGCGGTTGAAGATTAGCGTTTAAAGATTGCTGCATGCGCCTGTCTCTATAATTTTTGCAAATGTCCGGGACATGCGTAGGGGGCGATGCCCACAGTCCGCCCGGCAAATTACGCGACCGAAAGGCGAAAATCTTCGGCGAAATCGTACCGCCCTTGGGCGGGAAGCCACGCCTGTTATTATGTATTTTTGGGAATTTCCATTAAAAAACAATCTTTGGACGACAAAAGCGCCGGTTGACAATGTCAACCGGCGCTTGACGCTATTTTGGAAGTTAAGACTTTGCCTTGGAGGCGGCGCGCATACGGGCCGAGTGGTCGAGGATGCGCTTGCGCATGCGAAGGCTCTTTGGCGTGACCTCAAGCAGCTCGTCATCCGCGAGATATTCCATGCTCTGCTCCAGAGACAGAACCTTGGGCGGCGCGAGACGGATGGCTTCATCCGAGCCTGCCGCGCGCATGTTGGTCAGCTGCTTTCTCTTGCAGACGTTGACGGACATATCCTCGTTGCGGTTGCACTGGCCGACGATCATACCGGCGTACACGTCCGTACCCGGAGCAATGAAGAGTGTGCCGCGGTCCTGCACGTTTCCAAGACCGTAGGCGCAGGCCTCGCCGGTCTCGAACGCGACAAGCGAGCCCGTAAGCCTGCGCTCAATGTCGCCCTTGACCGGCTCATAGGTTTCAAGCGTGGAGGCCATAATGCCCTCGCCGCGCGTGTCGGTCAGAAATTCGTTGCGGTAGCCAAAGAGGCCTCTCGTCGGGACGAGGAACTCCAGACGCATCCGGCTTCCGATCGGGGTCATGGAGATGAGCTCGCCCTTGCGCTGCGCCATCTTGTCGATGACGGAGCCGACGGAAGTTTCAGGGACGTCTGCTACCATGCGCTCAATGGGCTCGCAGAGCTTGCCGTCAATTTCCTTATTCAGAACGTGCGGCGTGGAGACCTGGAACTCATAGCCCTCGCGGCGCATCGTCTCAATGAGAATGGAAAGGTGCATTTCGCCCCTGCCCGCGACGTTGAACGAGTCCGTGCCGACCTCCTTGACATGAAGAGACACATCCTTCAAAAGCTCTCTTTGCAGGCGGTCGCGCAGGTTCCGGGAGGTGACATATTTGCCCTCGCGGCCCGCGAACGGCGAGTCGTTGATGGAGAACGTCATTTCGATCGTCGGGTCGGAGATCTTTACGAACGGCAGCGGCTCGACCGCGTCCGCCACGCAGAGTGTGCGTCCGATGGTGATATCCGAAATGCCGGAGAAGGCGACGATTTCGCCCGCGCTGGCTTCCTCGATGGGGCTTCTGCCAAGACCCGTGAACTCATAGAGCGTGACGATCTTCTGCTTTTCCTTGATCGAGGGATCATGATAGTCGCAGACGATGACCTCCTGGTTCTGGCGCACGGTGCCGCGCTCAATGCGGCCGATGCCGATTCTGCCGACGAACTCGTTGTAGTCGATCGACGAAACGAGCAGCTGCAGCGGACCTTCGCGGTCGCCCTTGGGGGGATCAATGTAGTTGACAATCGTCTCGAAAAGCGGCGTCAGGTCCGTGCCCTCTTCGTCGGGGCTGTAGGACGCGATGCCGCGCCGCGCCGAGCAGAAGAGCGTGGGAGACTCGAACTGTTCCTCCGTCGCGTTGAGATCGAGAAGAAGTTCTAGCACCTCGTCGATGACCTCGTGGACGCGCGCGTCCGGGCGGTCGATCTTGTTCACGACAACGATGACCTTGTGGCCGAGCTCCAGCGCCTTTTGCAGCACGAACCGCGTCTGCGGCATGGGGCCCTCGGCCGCGTCGACCAGCAGCAGAACGCCGTCGACCATCTTCAAAATACGCTCGACCTCGCCGGAGAAGTCGGCGTGGCCCGGGGTATCGACAATGTTGATCTTGTAGTCTTTATAGTGTACGGCGGTGTTCTTCGCCAGAATCGTGATGCCGCGCTCGCGCTCGAGATCGCCTGAGTCCATCACACGGTCTGCAACCACCTGATTTTCGCGGTAAACGCCGCCCTGCTTTAACATCTGATCGACCAAGGTCGTCTTGCCGTGGTCAACGTGCGCGATGATCGCAATGTTCCGAAGCTTGTCCTGCGTCATATCCTGCGCCCCTTTCTTTTCTTCGTCAAGAATCTAACAAACATGTATTCTAACACAGGAAAACCGTGATTACAAGATTTTTCGGCCAAATTTCATACCAAATTTCGCGGCGTTCCCGGTATTTTTTTGAAGCAATTCTACCCATTGGGGAACCCCTGCATACCACCGCGGCATAAAATGGACGGAAGGAGGGATTCCATGAATCAGATTGACTGCAAACAGGCGCAGAACGTCTGGAGCCGCGTCATGGCGGCGCAGGCGGGCGCACAGAGTACATCCGCAAATCCACCTGTGCAGGGGAAAGCTGCGCAGGAAGAACAGACCGCGTCCATTACCCCCGAGCAGCTGCTGTCAAGCATCGAATATGAAATGCTGGACGCGGTCACCTATCAGTGCCTGGCCGCGCGTATGTCCGGCTGCGCGCAGAAGACGCTCCGGGCGCTCTCGCAGGACGAACGCCGCCATGCAAAGGAGCTCTCGGCGATGTATTTTCTTCTGACAGGCAAAAAGGTCTGCCCCAAAAAGCCAGACTCCCCCTGCATCACCTGCAACGCCGAGACTTTACGACGGCAATATCAGGGCGAGCTTGCCGCCCGCGACCGCTATGAAGCGCTTGCACCGCTCGCCGGGGCCAGAGCCTGCACGCTGCGAGAAATCGCGCTCGACGAGTGCCGCCACGCCCAGAAACTCTATGAGCTGCTCCAAAGCTGCCTCTGAGTGAACGTAAAATCTATTGATTTTTGCACATTTGAGCAATCCATGCGTAGGGGGCGATTGAGCACATCGCCCCGGCAAATAAACCCGATTTTACGAAAATCTCCGGCGAATTCGTAATTGCCATTGGGGCGATGTGCTCAATCGCCCCTACGAAATCAGCCTGCGTGTCAAAAACGACGCAGTGGGAAGTGCTCTGCTTCGCGATGGACGTTTTGGCCAAACGGAACGGGTGGGAGTAGTACATAACGACGAAAACAGGAGTGGTGACCGTGAGTAGAGTGGATTGCTTGACGTCATGGAAAAGGCGCGCTGCAGAACTGTTTATTCTGCAACGCGCCCTTCCGCTTTTGTATGCTGTTCTGACGTTTTTCAGCGCCCAAAGAGCTCCGTGGTTTTCTGCATCCGTTCCGCGATGGGCACGCCGAAGGGACAGCGCGATTCGCAGGCATGGCAGCCGATGCACTCAGATGCGGTATGCTCCAGCGCTTCATAGTGGGAACGTACCGTAGCGGGCACCTCCGGCTGCATGGTTGCAAGGTCGTAGAACTTGTTAATCATGGCGATATCGAGCTGTGCAGCACAGGGCTTGCAGTGTCCGCAGTAGGTGCATTCCCCACGGTAGGAGTGGAACGGCGCATTGGAAAGCACCGACGCGTAGTCCTTTTCGTCATTGGACGCGGTTTCATAGGCAACCGCCTGATCAACCTGCTCTTTGGTGTCGTAGCCGCACATGATGGCGCTGACAGCCGGACGCGTCAGCGCGTAGTGAATGCACTGCACCGGACTCAGGCGCACGCCGAACGGAGAATGCTTTTCGTCAAACAGTCTGCCGCCGGCGAAGCCCTTCATGACTGTGATGCCGACGTCATTTTCTTCACAGATGCGGTATAGCTTCGCGCGGTCTGGGTCCGTTCCCTTGAGTCCCGCGTTAAATGTTTCCGCAAACATCGTGTCAGTATTCTCGCTCGCGGGCAGCATATCAAAGGCCGGATTGATGCTGAAGAGAATCATCTCCACATACCCGGACTCGGCGGCTTTCCTGGCGACCTTTGGGTTGTGGGAGCTCATGCCGATGTGGCGGATCACGCCGCTGTTTTTAAGCTCCGTGACGTAACCCAGATAGTCCGAGTGCTGCATCTGCTCCCACTCTTTTTCGGAGTCCACATAGTGAATCATGCCGAGGTCAATATAGTCCGTCTGCAAGCGACGCAGAAGGTCCTCAAACGCGGGGCGGACATATTTCATGTCGCGCGTCCTGAAATACTGCTCGTCCTTCCATGTAGAGCCGATGTGTCCCTGAATGTACCATTGTCTGCGGTTATCTTTGATACCTTTGCCGATGATGTCTCTCGACTTCGGGTCAGGCATCCAGCAATCTAAAATGTTGATGCCCTGCGCGGACGCATAGTGAATCAGGTCGATACTGTCCTCCTCCGGGTGGCGCTCCAACCACTCGCCGCCAAAGCCAATTTCGCTGACTTGCAGTTCCGTTTTTCCCAATCTTCTGAGTTTCATGTTCTTTCCTCCATCGTATTCTATTGCATTCTTATTTATTTCTCTTTTGACCTAATTTTCGGCTGATATTGCATGTTCGACACGTTATAGACGGTGATAAATGCCTTCGGGTCTTTGCGGTTGATAAACGTCATCAGCTTCTGATACTCACTTTTATCGACAATGGTGATAATCTCATTGTGCTTTTCAAAGTTATACGCGCCGATAGCCTCATAGATCGTCGCGCCGCTGTGCAGGTCGTTGATGATAAACTTCCGGAGTTCTTCTTCCTTCTCGGTGATGATGCAGACGCGGCGCTTTTTGTTGTGGTCGAAAATAAAGTTGTCCAGAACAATGCCGTTAAAATAGGTACCGAGGACGCTCAGAACCACGGTTTTCTTGTCGTAGACAAACGCCGCCGAAAGCGCCACACACATGCCTGCCAGCGACATGGCTCTTCCCAGCTCCACGTGCAGATATTTGTTTAGAATCTTCGCTACGATGTCCAGTCCGCCGGAGGACGCGTTCCGGTTAAACAGGATGCTCAGACCGATGCTGACCACCAGAATGTAGCAAAGCACATCGAGCTCCTGACTGCCCGTCATGGAACTGAAATTCGGGAACACAAGTTCAAACAGCCCTATGAATAATGGCAGCAGGATACTCGTATAGACAGTCTTTGCGCCAAACTCTTTTCCGCAGGTTAGAAACCCGATGATCAAGAGCACCACGTTCAGAATCATTGTGATGGCTGACAGCGGCAGCGGAATAAAGTTGGACAGCACAATGCCAAGGCCTGAAATGCTGCTGACGGACGTGTGACTCGGCACTAGAAAAAAGAAGACCGCTGCCGCGATAATCGCCACCGCCACGGTCAGGATTATAATTTCTTTGATCAGTTCTGCGTAATGCAGCTTTTGATTTTGCATCGCTGCGCCTCCGATGTTTGATTTGTATTTATATATCATATCATACTTTTGTTCCGGTTACAATGTGCCGCGAACACGCCCAGTGTGCATTTTGTCTTGCAATCTCTATTTTGATGATGTACAATATTGTCTGTAAAATTATAATAACGAAGTAGACATGTATGGTGGAGCCGAGGCTGATTTGGGAGGGCACGAATGAACGAACCTGTGAAAAACGAGATTCAGCTGTTTGAAGATCAGAAGATCCGCGTGGCGTGGGACGCAGAGCAGGAAGAATGGTATTTTTCCGTCGTGGAGGTTGTCGGCGTGCTGACAGACAGTCCCGACTATAATACCGGGCGAAAATACTGGAACAAGCTGAAACAGCGGCTGAAAGAAGAAGGCAGTGAACTGGTGACGAATTGTCGCCAGTTGAAAATGCGGGCGGCGGACGGTAAAAACCGCCTCACCGACGTTGCCGACACGGAGCAGCTTCTGCGCATCATCCAGTCCATTCCCTCCAAGAAAGCCGAGCCGTTCAAGGCGTGGCTGGCGATGGTCGGCCGGGAGCGCATTGAGGAAACCATCGACCCCGAGCAGGCGATCGACCGTGCGCTGGAAACATATCTGAAAAAAGGTTACTCGGAAGAATGGGTACATCAGCGGCTGCTTGCTATCCGCATCCGAAACGAGCTGACGGACGAGTGGAAAAGTGCGGCGTGCAGAAAGGCAAAGAATACGCCATTCTCACGGATGAGATCACCCGCGCATGGTCTGGCATGAACACGCGGCAGTATAAAAACCTCAAGGGCTTGAGAAAGGAAAATCTCCGTGACGATATGAGCGATCTGGAGTTGGTGCTGACCATGCTGGCCGAGGCTTCTACCACCGATATTGCGAAAGCGGAACAGCCGCAGGGCTTTGACGAAAATCAGAAGGTCGCCCGGCGCGGCGGCAATGTCGCGGGTGTGGCAAGAAAAGCGTTGGAAGCCGAAACCGGCAAGCCTGTCGTTACCGCGCAGAACGCCGAGAGCTTCCGCCAGCTTGTCACGGACATTGTCACAGACGCGGCGCAGCTGCCGGAGCAGACGGAGGGAGACACAAATGGGAAATGAGATTGCCAATCGCGGTGAAATCCTGCTGTACAGCGACGAAAGTGGGAAAGAATTTATCAGTGTTGTGTTCAAGGATGAGGCATTTTGGCTGACGCAAAGGGCGATGGCGGAGCTGTTTGGCTGTACGGCGGACAACATCTCTCTGCACTTGAAGAATATCTTCGCGGAAAGTGAATTGGTTCGGGAAGCAGTTACCGAGAAATTCTCGGCAACTGCCGCCGATGGAAAAAACTATCTGACACAGCACTACAATCTCGACGCCATCATCGCCGTCGGCTATCGCGTGAACTCCAAAAAGCAGGACGCGGCGTACATTTCCGAATTTGACCGCCAGACGGAGCAATATCTCAAGGGTGAATGCAAATGATTGAACGCTTTGACATTGCGGGGTATGCCCGCATTTCGGTCGATGAAGAGCTCGACCGCGACAATGTGTCGATTGAAAACCAGAAGTCCATTATTGAGGATTTCGTAAAGACGCACTTTCCAAACAGCACGCTGACATTTTTTGAGGACCGCGACCGTTCCGGCTACACGTTCGAGCAGCGCGAGGGGTATCAGGAAATGCGCCGGGGGCTGATGAGCCACAAATACGACATTCTCATCGTCAAAGACTTCTCGCGCTTCTCCCGCCGCAACTCGCGGGGACTTGTAGAACTGGAGGATTTGCGCGACGCGGGCGTGCGGATCATTTCGATCGGCGACAACATCGACTTTCCGAACGATGACGACTGGCTGAAAATCCAGTTCCAGTTTTTAATTAACGAAATGCCGGTCACGGACACGTCGAAAAAGGTGCGCAGCGTTGTGAAGCGGCGGCAGGAGGAGGGGCGATGGCTCTGCGCCGCGCCGTATGGCTATATTCTGAACAAGCAGCAGGTCTTTGAGATCGTGCCGACCGAGGCGGAGGTTATCCGGACAATTTTCAAGCTATACCTGGACGGCTGGGGCTATAAGAAGATTGCGAACTACCTGACGGACAACAACGTACCCACACCGCGCATGTCCGAGTGTGAGCGCCGCGCCGCCGCCGGGGAGCCTGTCCGCCGCAAGACGAAAGCGGCCTGGGCGATTGTCACGGTGCAGGGGATTTTAGATAACGATTTTTATATCGGCACGCTGCGGCAGGGGAAGTTCACGCGCGTGAAAATCAACGGCACAGACCGAAAATTGGACGAGAGCGAGCACCGCGTCTTTGAGCATCACCATCAGGAGATCATCGACTACCGGACGTTTGCAACGGTGCGCGCGCTGCGCGAGAGCCGTTCGACGAACAACTATCGCGGCGTGAAAGTCAATGACAACGTGTACTCCGGTTTGCTGGTTTGCGGCGACTGCGGCAGTCCGATGTTCGCTATGAGCCGGAGCGATTTAGCGCCGGCCTACACCTGCGGAACGTATCACCGCCGCGGCCTCAAGGGGTGCACGAGTCACCATATCCGCGTGGAAACGCTCGACGCGCTGGTCAAGGACTATGTGCGCAAGGTGCGCGACAATTCCAGCAGCATGCTTGAACGGCTGAACGCCGATTTAGAGAAGGAACAGGCCGACATTGCGGAAACGAAGCGTACGGAAGAAAACCTGGAAGCCTTGCTGCTTGAGAAGCAGGAGGAGCTGAAAGCGACCAAGCGTCAGCGCATTCGGGACATCATGAAGCACCCGGAGCAGGAGGAACTCTTGGAGGAAACCTACGACGAGCTGGAAGCGGAGTTGACGCAGCGCATTGCGGGCATTCAGCACCAGATCGAATTTGCCAGCGACAAGCGCAACACCATCATCCGCATCAACCGCGTAGCAAAGACTGCCATCGACGTGTTCAATGACATTCTGGAAAAGCCGGCGTTTGACCGCAATGACCTGAATTTAATGATCGAAAAGATCAAGGTCTACGAAGATCACATCGAGGTGCAGCTCAAGGCGGACATCGACAGCCTGCTCAAAACCGGCGCGCTCCCGGAGGACGCCGTAAATTTTAATTCCGGCACGGAAAATATCGAAAACACGCTGATCCAGTCCTCCAAAAATCACGAGGACAAGGTTTTCCGTGTCAGTGTTATCAGCAGCGGCGACCCGTTGGAGATCTATACGGAGAAGGACGGCGAGGTCATTTTTAAAAAGTATTCCCCGATGGGCGATCTGACGGACTTCGCCGCGCAGATCTGCGAGTCCATCGGCAAGAACACCGGCCACATCGCCGCCGTTTCCGACCGGGATGCGGTCATTGCGGCCTACGGCGTGCAGCGGCGCGAACTCATGGACAAGCACTGCTCGCAGGAGCTCGAGCAGCTCATGGAGTCCCGGAAAATCTACCGCTATCAGCCGGGGCAGGCAAAAATTTACCCCTCCGACGCGTCGGAGCGGTACTATCTCGGCGTGAGCGCGCCGATTTTATCCGAGGGCGACCTGATGGGCTGCGTGATGCTGCTTCTTGAGGAGCAGGACGCGCCGCTTGGGGAAGCCGAGCAGAAGCTCGTGCAGACCGTCGCAGGCTTTTTGGGCCGGCAGATGGAGAATTAAACACGCATCCGGGACGTCCGTAGGGGGTGATGTGGGCATCGCCCCCTACGCGTTGGTTTCGGATATCCCGTATACGCGCGGAAAACCGCAAAATCCCGGAAGTGCGGCTTTTTTTGCGGGTTCTCTTGATATTATGCTGCCCTTGGATTAAAATAATCAAAAGAAGTTCAAAATACGTCGGGAGGCGGGGGTAAGATGGACTATGTGAAGGAAGCAAAGGCACTTGGGTTTACGGACGCGGCGTTCATGCCTGTAGCGGAGCTCGTGATCGTGCCGGAATACCGCGTGTTCTGCGAGGAAAATCTCTGCGGGAACTATAATGTGCTGCCTGCCTGTCCGCCCGCGAGCGGAACCGTCGAAGAAATGACGGCCCGCGTGCGGCAGTATGAGACGGCGCTCGTTCTCATGGTCGAGCATACGCCGAAGGACTATACCGATCGTCAGGAGCAGAAGGCGGCCAAGCGGCACCAGAACGAGCTGACCGAGCAGCTGATAAACCGCATGCACGAAAACGGCACAACGGATACGCTCATGATGGGCGCGGGCCCCTGGAAAACGGCGTCCTGCATGTCGGCCTACTGCGTAAACGCGCAGAAGATGGCGGACTTTGTGGGCATGAAGTGCTGGGATAACGACGGGAAAATCCGCTATTTCTCGCTTGTGCTGTTCTGAACGCTTGATTTGCAGGCCGCTTTGCGGTACAATCAGGAAAACGACGGCGCGCGCCTCGCGCGAACGAAAACAGGAGAGGTTACAACATGGATTTCAAGGATATCGAATTGCAGATCTGCCCGCACTGCGGCGGAGACGGCATTCTGGAGGATGAAAACGGCTGGTGCTGCTATGTGACGTGCATGGACTGCGGCGCGCACACCGCGCAGGTCGATTACCATACGCCGGACGAGCGGCTGGACGCGGCCAAACGCGCCGCCACGCTCTGGAACATCGGCAAGGTCGTCTCGAGCCATCCGGGCGAATAAGAAACCCAATACGTACAAAAATCCCGTCAGCGACATGCTCGCTGACGGGATTTCTTTTTCTATTAACCTGCCGCGCTCTGGGAATTGCCCTCGAAGGTTTCGATGCGGCGGATTTTGCCGCCGATGGCGGAGAATTTGCCGATGATATCCTCATAGCCGCGCTCGATATAATGCGCGTCCTCAATCGTCGTTGTGCCCTCGGCGCACAGCGCTGCAATCACCATCGCCGCGCCCGCACGAAGGTCACACGCACGCACCTCGCAGCCGTGCAGCTGCGTCACGCCGTCAATGACCGCCGTCTTACTTTCCACCTGAATGCTCGCACCCATGCGGTTGAGCTCGGCGGTGTAGCGGAAACGGTTGTCGTAAATGCCCTCGGTCACAAGGCTTGTCCCCTCGGCCAGCGCCATACACACGGCGATCTGCGGCTGCATGTCGGTCGGAAAGCCCGGATACGGCATGGTCTTCACATTCGAGCGGCGGAGCCGGTGGTCGGCTTCGACCCGGATTGCGTCGTCGTACTCCGTGACCTTTGCGCCCATCTCGCGCAGCTTCGCGGTGATGCAGTCGAGGTGCTTCGGAATGACGTTATCGACCGTCACATCGCCGCCCACGGCAGCCGCCGCAGCCATATAGGTTCCGGCCTCGATCTGGTCGGGAATGATCGTGTAATTGCCGCCCTTCAGCTGGCCAACGCCGCGAACCTTAATGACATCGGTTCCCGCGCCGGATACCTTCGCGCCCATGGCGTTCAGGAAGTTCGCAAGGTCAACGATATGCGGCTCTTTCGCGCAGTTTTCGATGATCGTCATGCCGCTGCAAAGAACGGCAGCCAGCAGAATGTTCATCGTCGCGCCGACGGAAACAATGTCAAGGTACACATGGCCGCCCTGGAGGCCGCCATCGGGCGCATCTGCGCAGACATAGCCGCCCAGCTGCTCGACGCTCGCGCCCATCGCCTCAAAGCCCTTGATGTGCTGGTCGATGGGACGCACGCCGAAATTGCAGCCGCCGGGCATGGCGACGCGCGCGTGGCCAAAGCGTCCGAGCTCTGCGCCGATGAGATAGTAGGAAGCGCGGATGCGGCGCACAAGATCGATGGGTGCCGTAGCGTTGCGCACGTGCGAGCAGTCGATCTCGAGCGTGTTCCGGCCGAAGCGGCGGATGTTCGCGCCCATATTTCTTAAAATTTCAAGCAGCAGCCGGACGTCTGAGATATCCGGAACATTTTCAATGCGGCAAACGCCGTCGACCAGCAAGCTCGCGGGCAGAATCGCGACCGCCGCGTTCTTTGCACCCGAAATATTGACATGACCAGACAGGCGGGTTCCGCCCTGCACGATATATTTAATCAAAGTTCAAATCCCTCGATCGGAAGTATTTCCTGAAAGCTCAGAAGTTACGATGCCAATTCATCCATTTGCATGGAAATTTTACTTGCGCACCCCATAAGAATACCACAGGCGCGCGGCAATGTAAAGGAAAAATGACAATTCTGGAACAAAATTCTTCATAAATTTTTAAGAATTTCGACACGGATGTTCGCGCCCTTACGACACCAGCTGACGTACCTCGCGCGTAATACCGCTGACATGAAACGTGCCCGCGTCCGTTTCGATCCGCCAGACCGGCACAAAGCGCATCGCGCTCGAGGCCGTTTCCGAGTGAACGTACCCCTGCTCGCAGGAAAGAATTTCACTTCCCACCCAGCCGAGGCTGTCGCGGCTCGAAAGCAGGCACACCAGAGCGTCCGCGCAGGAGATGCACGCGCTTTCCGATACGCGCACTGTCTCGCCCGTCGGGTAAAACGTCCCATCGACGCGGGAAAGGGCGCTGTTGCGGTAGGTGAACGTGAGCGCGCTTTCAAAAACGGGCACGCCGCAGAGGCTCTGCACCGCCGTCACGCTGTAGACCCCGGCAGATTCGCGCAGCGGCTCTGAAACGGACGCAACGGCAAAATCCATCGAGCGAAGATAGCGCCTCGTCGCGCGCGCCAGATCGTGCGCCTGCGTTGCGCCAGTCAGCCTTGCGGTCAGCTCCCCGGCGCGGCTGAGCTGCATCGAGCCGAGCTCGGAGGTGCAGCTTGCAAGCATCCGGGCGGCCGTTTCCCCGGCGGTATATTTGCTGCCGAGAAGCGCCTGCGCGGCGTTGGACACGTCCGGATTTTCAATCTCGATGGCATAGAGCGTCTGGCTGCTTGGAAGGCCCGACGCGTCCAGCGTCAGACCGTAGGAGGAATAGAGCTCCTCGAGCTTTTCGTGGACGTTTCGCTCCGCGCCCGTTCTGGCCGCCTGCGTCGGCACAACTGCGGGCAAAAGCCCCAGAACGCCGAGCAGCAAAATGAGCAGAATCAGATTTTTGATCCTGGAAGCAGACATAACGGCACCTCCCCTACGACCGCCATCCGGCCGTCACGCCGGAGGAGGTATCGCTGTAGATGAGCCCCAGCTCACTGCCGTCCGGCAAAATTGCCGCCGCCTGCGCGGGCGGGAGAACGGAGACGGTCTGGGTCGTGAGCGTATACGTGCGCAGAAGGAGCCTCACCTGCACGATGGACGCGCCCGAGAAGCGGATTTCCGCGCCGTGGCCGCCAGAGGGGTAGACGGGAATGCCGCTTAAATAGTAGTCGAACGTGCAGACCGTTTCCGAACCATCCTTTTGAAGCCCGGTCAGATACAGCCGCGCGTCGCCGGAAGCGCCCGCCGTCATTGTGGAAAGAAGGCTTCTCGCGCATTCAACGAGGTCGGCTTCCTCACCCGACGCGGCGCGAAAGCGCGTGACCTGCCCGTCGGAGCGGAGCGTGAGCTCGCCCGCAGCGGAGATGGAAAGGGCGTAGCCGGTTTCCGTATAGGTCGTGTTGCCCGCGTCGTCGGTGTAGCGCGCGTCGCCGTAGGGGTTAAAGCCAAGGCTCGAGGCAAGCGCGTCCGAAAAGCGCGCGTCGCAGGGATTTGCCGCCGAGGCCTCGTGAATGGCGGGCGTCTGCCCGGGAAGCAGGCTCAAGGGCGCAAGCGTGTCGAAGCGGGACTGCGCGTCTTCAAAGGCGAAGAAGCTTCCGTCCGGCGTGCAGCTTTGCAGCAGCTGCTCGAGGCTTTCTGCGCGCATCTGCGTCTGGCAGGAGAAAAGCTCCTCGCCGACAAGATAGAGCGTCACATACACGCCGTCCCCGGCCAGAATGAACCAGCGGCTCTGCGTGTCCAGATCGGTGTCCACATGCAGCCACGAGGCCGCGAGCTTCGATGAAATTTCGCCCGGATAGCAGAACGCGACCGAGGTTTTCCCGAGCGCCTCCTGCACGCGAAGCGCGCTTGTCCGTTCCGTCTCCTGCGCGGTCTCCAGTGCCTGCCCGAGTGCTGCGCCGAACTGCTCAAACGACGTGTCCAGTGTGGAGAACGAATACTGAAAGCTCGTCCGCCCGGCGGGGTTTCGCACGGAAACGGAAACCGGCTGGGCCGCGCCCGTGACGCTTCCTGCGTCCGCCATCGGCGTATCGGTCAGATCGCCCTGCGAAATGCCCATCAGCGAGGCAAACGGACGCACAAGAGCCGCCAGCCACGGCGTATCGGTCACCGTCTTGACCGGCAGCGCCAGCACCGTCAGCGCCAGCAAAATGACCGCCAGCAGCGCAATGAGCACGTTCTTTGCGCGCTCGACCCAGGGATTTTTGCGCATGGTTTGCCTCCTTTCTCGGATAATACGTGAACTGTTTCGATGGTGCTCGTAGGGGCGGACGCCTCTGTCCGCCCGCCGAAGAATTGCCCGAAACACGAAACCCATCGGCGAATTCGTTGATACCCAAGGGCGGAAAGCCGCGTCCACCCCTACGGATTTTTTGGAGATTTCCCGGTTATGCGTAGGGGCCGATGCCCACATCGGCCCGTTGGAAAGTTCCGAATTCGTCGAGGATTACCATAAAATCGGTCCGTCCTGCCGGGGCGATGTAGGCATCGCCCCCTACGCAATGGGTGTTTGTGCGTCGTGTAAATCGATCGCATGCAGTATTTGTGCGTCGCGAAAAACGCAAAACTACTTCTCGGGCGGGGCGGCGGGGAGGGTGATGCGCACGTCGGTTCCCTCGCCGTAGACGGAGTCGATTTTGATCTCGCCCTTGTGCTGCGAGAGAATCTCGCGGGCAATCGAAAGGCCAAGACCTGTGCCGCCCGACTCGCGGCTCCTGGCTTTATCGACGCGGTAGAACCGCTCAAACAGGCGCGGCAAATCCTTTTCGGGAATGCCGATGCCGTTATCCGTCACGCGGACGAAGACGGATTTTCCGCTGGAGCCCGCGTAAATTTCGATTTTGCCGCCGTCGGGGGTATATTTGATGGCGTTTGAGACGATGTTCATGACCACCTGCTCGATGCGCTCGCGGTCGCCCATGACGTCCGGGATGTCGTCTTCGCAGTGGAAGCTAATTTTGTGGTGGTGGTTCTGCTCGGCGTTGAGCTTTGCGGCCTCGTAGACATTCGAGATGGCCTTCGCGAACGAGAACCGGGAGATGTTCATCTCCATCTTGCCGTAGTCGATCTTGCTGAGCGTCAGAAGGTCCTGCACGATGCGGGTCATGCGGTCGGCTTCGTTGATGATAACGCCCATGAAATTATCGTGAAGCTCGCGGGGAAGCTCGTCGCCCGCGGAGACAATCGTCTCGGCGTAGGATTTGATGTTGGTAAGCGGCGTCCGCAGCTCGTGCGACACGTTCGCGACAAACTCACGCCGCGACTGCTCGCTTTTACGCTGCTCGGTCACGTCGTGGATGACGACCAGCGCGCCGCCCTGGGTCTGATCGGACGAAAACGGCGCCATGAAAAGCTCCAGCTCGCGGTCGCCCGCCGTCTTCTGCGCCTCTAAGTATTGCGGGCGCTTTAAGGTCAGGAGCGTGTCGAGCTCGGCCTGATCGGAGAATAATTCGTCGAACGTCGTCGTGGGGTCAAGCGGCCTTGCCAGCATCTGCGTCGCCGCGGGGTTGCAGTGAATGAGATTGCCCGAGGCCGAGAAGGCGACCACGCCGTCCGTCATGTGAAGAAAGAGCGTCGAGAGCTTGTTGCGCTCGTTTTCCGCTTCTGAGATGGTGTCCTGCAAAACCTTTGCCATGTGGTTGAAGTTCCGCGTCAAGACGCCGATCTCGTCCTGCCCCTCGACTTCAATGCGCTGGGAAAAATCGCCCGCCGCAACCTGCCGCGTGCCGAGCGTGAGCGCGCGGATGGGCGTAATCAGAATCTGGGCAAGAAGGAAGGAGAGGACCACGCAGATCACAAGGCCGAGGCCAAGCGCGCTCAGGATGATCGAAAAGAGCTCTCCTGTGAGCGCGTCGACCGTGGCGCGGCTGTCTAAAATATAGACAATATATGTGCCGTTAGTCGATACGATCGGGACCGCTAAATCCATATAGGAACTCGTGATCGACCCCTCCTGCCCGACCTCGCCGTTCATCGCGGTCAGCAAATTCGCCGTCATGGAGACGTTCGTCTCCTGGTTGGAGCTTGCGAGGACGTTTCCGGTTTCGTCTAAGATATAGACGTTCCGCGTCGCAATGTCGATGCCGAGCCCGGCCTGCGCCATCAGGAGCTCTTTCATCCGCACGGGCGCGCTTTGCTCCTGTGTGGGGATGGTTTGCAGCTGTCCGATAAAATCGGGCGAGAACGTTTTCTCCATCTGCTCATAGAACTGGGAAATATAGAAGTTGCCGACGCCGTTGATCAAAAACGCGCCGATCACACACATCAGGGCCAGAATCAGAATGACCATGATCATGACCAGCTTCGTGCGCAGAGACCGCATCGTCCCGCCCTCCTCTCAATCTTTCAAATGCGCGTTTTCGGCCTTTTACGGCGCAAAGTAATAGCCCGCGCCGC
Source organism: Oscillospiraceae bacterium (assembly GCA_916988195.3). Taxonomy (GTDB): domain Bacteria; phylum Bacillota; class Clostridia; order Oscillospirales; family Oscillospiraceae; genus CAG-170. The sequence continues at coordinate 17,253 of CAKASQ030000023.1, read as the reverse complement.
GCTTGGTTAAAATATACTGCGGCTTGCCGGGGTCTGCCTCGATTTTTTCGCGCAGGCGGCGCACGGTCACGTCGACGGTCCGCATGTCGCCAAAATAATCGTAGTTCCAGACCTTCTGCATGAGGTCCTCGCGCGTGAACACCTTGCCGCGTTCGCGCAGCAGATGCAAAAGCAGATCATATTCCTTCTGCGTGAGGTCGACCGGCTCGCCGTTTTTCGTGACGGAGAACGTCGACGGCTCGATGACGAGCTCGCCTGCCTTTAAAAGCGTCCCGACCGATGCTCTTGCGTCCAGGTCAAGGCTTCTTCTTCGGATGTTCGCCCGCACGCGCGCCATAAGCTCGCGCATGGAAAAGGGCTTTGTCATATAATCGTCAGCTCCCGCTTCGAGGCCGAAGACCTTGTCTGTCTCCTCTTCGCGCGCGGTGAGCATGATGATGGGGACGGTGCTTCCCGCGTCTCTTAAATTCTGGCAGATTTCAAAGCCGTTCATCTTGGGGAGCATCACGTCGAGCAGGATTAAATCGGGGTCCTTCGTGCGCGCCAGCTCGAGCCCGAGCTCGCCGTCAAGCGCCTCGAGCGTATCATAGCCCTCGCGCATGAGGTTGAATTTCAGAATTTCCACGATCGCCCGTTCGTCTTCGACGATCAGGATGCGTTTTTTCTCTTCCATGGAGCCTTCCTCCTTTTATGTCGCGCGCCGAAGCGCCTTGGGATAGTGATTTTTGAGAACCCGGCCGTCGCCCTTTGCCCAGCCGAGACTAAGGCCATCGACCTGCACCAGCGTCCAGCCCTTTTCACCGCACGGCAGAACGTCCCCCGCGAGATAGCGGCGGATCTCCTCGCTCGACTCCGTGAACGACACGGCATTCGGGAGGCTTTTTTGCCACAGCGCCCACGCGTGCGCGGGTTCCAGCCGGTTCTTGCGCACCTCGCCGAGCTCCAGACCCGCGCGCAGGACGTGCAGTCCCTTGAGACTTGGAAGCTCGTTCGGCGCGAGATAGACCGTCTGGCCAAATAAGATGGGCTTTCCCTCCGGTATGGCCGCGCCCGTTTCCCGGCAGAAATCCGCCAGCTCTTTGGGAAGCTTTGCGGCAGGTTCCAGTGGGAGCTCCGCGCCGTCTCCGTTTCCCGCTTTGCGCAGGACTGCGCAGTAGTGCCCCTCGCCAAGGAGCCTGTGCGGCCAGAGGCGGAACGTTTTCTCTAAACCCGGTGCGGGACATTCGATCCAGTCAGGTCTCCCGGGCGAGAACCACGGCGCGTCGACCGCTTCAATCGAAAAGTCCGGATGCGTCTTTAAAAATTCGCTGACGCTTCCCTCGTTTTCCTCCGGGGAGAACGTACAGGTGGAGTAGACGAGCCTACCTCCCGGGCGGAGCATGACAGATGCGGAATGCAGAATTTCCGCCTGCCGCCGCGCGCACATGAAGACCGTTTCTTCCGACCAGTCCGTGACGGCGGCCTCCTCCTTTCGGAACATGCCCTCGCCGGAGCAGGGTGCGTCCACGAGAATCTTATCGAAAAAGCCCCAGAACCGCGCCTCCAGCCGCTGCGGGTGCTCATTCAGAACCAGCGCGTTCGCGATGCCGAGGCGCTCAATATTGGACGCGAGAATTTTCGCGCGCTTGGAGTTTATCTCGTTGCAGACAAGAAGTCCGCGCCCCTGCATTTTCCCCGCCAGCTGCGTGGATTTTCCGCCCGGCGCGGCGCACAGATCGAGCACCCGTTCACCCGGCTTCGGGTCAAGCAAAGCTGCGGGCGCCATCGCGCTGGCCTCCTGCAAATAGTAAAGCCCCGCCTCATGATACGCGGATTTCCCCGGCCTCGTTTCCGGGTCATAATAATACCCGCAGGGCTCCCAAGGGACAGGCGTAAGCGAAAACGCGGACAGATCGGGAAGGGAAGTCCCCTTCAGGGGATTCAGCCGCAGACCGACCGCGCGGGGCCGGGAAAAGCTCGCGGCGAATGCGTCGTAATCTTCTCCCAACAGCCGCCGCATCCGCAATGTAAACTGTTCCGGAATCAAGCCCGTCCCTCCCCGCGTTTGAAATAGTTATACAAATTTATTATACTGCATCCAGTGCAAAATGAAAAGAACCGATTTTGCCGCGCGCGCAAAAAGAGACTGTAGCGATGTCCTTTTCGCTACAGCCTCTGTGCTGTTTTTATGTTACGCGTGCTTCAGCTTCTCGATTTCACGGCTGTGTTGACGAACGATGGTGTGCAGGAACGCGACCTCTTCCTCCAAATTTTCAAACCGCTCTCTCGGAATCTGCGTTTCCTGCAAGCTCTGAATGCCTTCGGCGAGCAGCTGGAACTTCGGCTCGAAGTAGGACTCCATCAACGTCGCCGCGCCTTGCATGGTGCGCTGTTCAGATTCCTTGATAGCCCCCATGGTTCTTTGCTCGGATTCTTTGAGCTTGGAATCGATCAGCTGTGCTGTCCGCTGCTCAGATTCCTGAAGCTTGGAATCGATCAGCTGTACTGTTCGCTGCTCGGATTCCTGAAGCTTGGAATCGATCAGCTGTGCAATAGCCTGTAAATCTCTTTCGTCTAACATGTTCTCTCACCTCATGCTTCCATTATACGGCTTTTTCGGCGGTTGTCAATCCGCTTCCGCGCGATTTCCCAACCGGGCTCGTAGGGGGCGATTGAGCACATCGCCCCATTGGGAAGTTACGAATTCGCCGGGGATTTCTGTATCATCGGATTTACGCACCGGGTCGATGTGGGTATCGACCCCTACGCATATTTGGAAAATTTCCGAAAATCCGTCCGTACGCGCGTTCCGGGAAATTTACCGGGTAAAGAATCGATGAAGCATGGCCGCGGCTTCGGCTCTGGTGGCTCCATCCTGCGGGTTCAGGCGGAAGTTATCGCCGCGCAAAATCGCCTCAGCGGCTGCCCACTGCACGGCGGGAAGCGCTGTCTCGCTTACTGCGCCCGCGTCCGTATAGCGGGAGAGGTCGGCGCGCTCGATGGCCTGCTTGCCGAGGTACTGTGCGTAACGATACAAAATCAGCGCGAACTCTTCGCGGGAGATGGCCTCCTCGGGGTTTTCCCCATCGGAAATGCCGTTTTTCGCCGCCCAGTCGCAGCCCGCCTGATACCACGGGGTGCCCTTGGTATTGACCCCGTCGTGCCGCGCGAGGATGGTCAGCAGCATGCCGCGCGTGAAGCTATCCCTGGGCGAAAACTTGCCGTAGGCCGTGCCGGTGATCAACCCCCGGTCGTAGGCGTACATTACATCGTCATAGAACCAGTCGATCGCGCGCACGTCGCGGAAGGGGTTGTCGTCCCCTGCCAGCAGAAGCGCGCCCGCCGCCAGCGCGGGGAACGAATCCGTCTCTTCGGGTTCCTCCGGCGCTTTTTCCCAGCGCGCATAGAGCGTGATCGTCCGATCCTGCTGCTCTTCGATCATGCCGACGGTCCATTTTTGATCAAACATAAACGACGTTCCGCCAACCGAATCTGTGTACCAGCCGGTGAGGACGTAGCCGTCTTTTGTGGGGAGGGGCTTCGGCGGGGCAATGAGCGCTGAATACTCAGGCGTACGATTTGCGACGGCTTTTGCCGTGACAGTTTCCGAGGTGCTGCCGTTTGCGTTAAAAATGCCGCCGTTTGCGTGAAAAATTACGTCCATGCTTACCGTGCCCTCGGCAAACTGAGACGCCACGCTGGTATCGAAGAACATGCCCGCCCAAATATTGTTCTTGGTTTCGGTGCTGCCAGCGGCCTGTACATTTTTGTAAAAAACACCGCCAAATACATTGCTCGGGCCGCCTCCGCAGAGAAAGTTTGCGTCTTCGTGGAACACGCCGCCATATACAGCTGCGTTGTTGCACCCCGCAGTGCTTACCGTGTTGTAAAACGTCCCGCCATTGACCACAACCGCGTCGGTACCGCCGCGCGTTGTTATTTTCCCATAAAAGGAGCCGCCATAAATCTTGCATACATCATTCGGCGCGAGCGTGACTTCTTGCTGGAACTCCGCGTCGCCGCAGATGGTTCCGTTCAGTGTTGCCGGGCAGTCGATCACGCCTTCGCCGGTCAGATTCAGAGGGAGTGTTTCGCTCACCTCTACGATCAGCTTCCCACCAAAGATGGTGTACCCAGCCATGTCGATTGTGATATTGCCGCCGGAAATCGTCAGCGGCTGCCCTTTCAGGTTGATGTTGTCGGTCAGCTTGATAGGAGTTTTGCGTTGTCCAAGCAAGCTTTGCAGTTCTTCCGCCGTACCGGCTGTGTACGCATCGTCCGCCAGCGCGACGGTCGGCAGCAGCGAGAGCGCCAGCGCGAGAAGCAGCAGGGCGCAGAGCAGTCGTTTTTTCATCATACAGAGTCCTCCATTTTTGATTGGTTGGGTTCGGTTTGGTGTACGTTGGCATGTGTGCCAACAGTATAGCAGAAAAGCGGTGGGCGCACAATAGTTTTGCGGAAATTTTTAAGATTTTCCCGTTACAGAAACATGAGCCCCCGCGCAAAAAAGCGGGAGCCCATTTGTAAGATGCGTATTCAGATGGTGATACCGGCCAGATCGAGGATCGTGGGGACGTTCTTCTCTGCGCCGATCGCCATGATGTGCACGCCGTCGCACAGATGCTCGTCTTTGATCTTCGCGATCATTTCGGCGGCCATTTCCATACCGAGCTTCATCGGAAGACCCTTCACGCCCTTGGCCTTACCCTCTTCGGCGGCGGCTGCCAGACGGTCGATCATCTCCTGCGGCACGGCGATACCGGGCACGTTCTCGTTCATGTACCGCGCCATACCGGCGGACTTGAGCGGGATGATACCGGCCATAACGTGGGTCTTGATGCCAGCTGCGTCGACCTGCTCCAAAAAGCGCTTGAACGCATCCAGATCGAAAATGCCCTGCGTCTGGACAAACGCCGCGCCCGCCTCCACCTTCTGGCGGAGCTTGTTGATCTGGAGGAAAATCGGCTCGTAGACCGGCGTGACGGATGCACCCTTGTAGAGCTTCGGCGCGCCGCCTGCGATCTCGTTGCCGCCGCAGTCGCAGTTCGTCTGCTCCATGCGCGAGAGCATGTTCAGAATGCCGACGGAGTCCAGGTCATACACCGGCTTTGTGTCCTTGCAGTCGCCGACGACGGGATGGTCGCCCGTGAGCGCAAGAACGGAGTCAATGCCGAAGCTGGCCGCGGACAAAACGTCTGCCATAATGGCCATGCGGTTGCGGTCGCGGCCGGTCATCTGCAAGATCGGCTCCACGCCCGCAGCTTTGAGCGCGATGCAAAGGCCGAGCGAGGATGCCTTCAAAGACGCGGACTGCATGTCTGTGACGTTTACGGCGTGAACCTTCGGTGCAAGCAGCTTGCCTGCCTCTAACTGCTCGGTAAAATCATAGCCCTTCGGGGGCGCCATCTCGGCGGTCACGCCGAATTTTCCGGTTTCGAGTGCCTCTTGTAATATGCTCATGCCTTCTTCCCCCTCTGGTTGATCGTTCTCGGATACGCGACCTTCTCATAGCCCTTGTCCGGCCGCGTCATCGACAGCTTGTCGAGCTGACCGAGCTGCTCGAGGCGCTTGTAGATCTGGATCCACGCGCAGTCGTTTTCGGGGTTGACCTCGCACTTGCCGTTCTTCTGGCCGCCGCAGGGGCCGTTGACAAGGCTCTTGGCGCACTGGGTGATGGGACAGATGCCGCCGGTCGTGCCGAGCACGCAGTCGCCGCACATTTTGCATGCCTCTTCCCAGATGCCTACGCGCGCGACCTCGCCGAGGAACATCGTATTGTTGGCGGGATAGACGGGGATCCCGGTGCAGTTTTTCGCGATGGTCTGTACGCCGTCACCGCAGGACATGCAGACGATGCACTCCGGCGCGGCAGCTGAGATCGCCTTACACTTGGCGCGCACGCCGAGCTTCATGCAGCATGCGTCGGCCACATCCGTCACGACGACGGTCTTTCCCGCTTCTTCCAGAGTCTTCTTCATCGCCTCGACCTCGGGCGCGCCGCCGGTCTGGCAGGTGGACGCGCACAGGCCGCAGCCGATGACGGCTACGGTTTTCGCATCGCCGACCATGGCCAGAACCTCTTCCAGAGGCTTTTTCTGTGTAATAATCATAAGATGTAACTCCTTACTCTTCATCCTGTACGCCGCACGTGCTGCCCGCAAACCGGGCGGCGTACTCTCCAAAATTATCATAACGTACTTTTGGCGGGAAATCAACGGTTTTTCCCAGAAAAACGCATGAGACGGTCCAATGTCTCACAGGGTTTGGTGTTTTCGGGCCAAGGACACAGCGGCGCTTGCAGATTCCTGCGCGCAGGGCGCTGCGGATGGTTGCATTTTCGCGCATTTTGTGGTATTTTGTTACCGAATACACCAAATACACAGCAGAGCGAGGTGGAGAAGACGAAACGGATCATCACACTTTTTCTGGCGATCGTGTGCGCGCTGGCGCTGTGCGTGACGGCGGGCGCGGCGGACACAAGCGTCATTACCGATATGAAGACCGACTGCGTGGTAGACGCGGCGGGCAGCTGCCAGATCACCCAGACCGTGACCATTGATATCGCGGGCACGGAGGACACGATCGAGCTTCCGCTGGCGGCGGGGGCCAAGCGCATCAGCGTCGCGGGCTACAAATACAAAAAGACGACCCAGGACGGCTATACGGTGCTCGTTCTCTCGTCAAACGGCGGGTTTGCCGGGAGCCGGACCTTTACCATCAGCTATACCGTCTCCGGGCTTGTCTCCGAGCAGGATAAAATCCAGACGTTGACGCTGCCGCTGCTCGCACCAAAGTGGAACTGGGCAATTAACAGCTACGATTTTACCATCACCCTTCCCGCCGCCTTTGAGGGCTACCCTACCTTTACAAGCGGATACTACGGCGATGTGATCGAGGACTACATGAACTTCACCGTCCGCGAGGGCATGATCGGCGGCACGATCTCGACGGCGCTCAAGGACCACGAGTCGCTGACGATGACGCTGGACGTGGGCGAGGGCTACTTTGCGGGCCGTTATGCCAGCTGGTCTTCCGGCTGGGTGGAGACGGCGCTTGTGATCGTGTTCAGTGTGCTCGCGCTCTTATACTGGGCGCTGACGCTTCGCTCGAAGCCGCTTCGCGCGTCCAGCCGCACAGCTCCCCCGGACGCGGCAGCTCCGAGCGATCTTCCGTATTTGCTCGCAGGCGGCGCGCCGGACTTCAACATGCTCATTTGCCACTGGGCAGCCCTCGGCTACCTCACGATCGAGATGGACGAAAAGGGCCACGTGCTTCTGCACCGGCAGGTCATCATGGGCAACGAGCGCAAGCGGCTGGAATACAAGATTTTCTCAGCGCTTTTTGCCCGGGGCGAAATTTGCGACGGCGCGAGCCTTCCTTATAAAAAGACAGCCCAACAGGCCATGCGCGCCATCGAGCGGTACTGGGACAAGCGGCTCTACGCGCGCACGAGCGGCAATCCGCGCATCATGAAGGCGCTCTGCGCGCTCGCGATGGGCGTTGCGTCGCTTGCCACGATGAGCCAGATCCTCCCCACCATGCCCGCGCGGGGGCTCGTTCTGGCGCTGTGCCTGATTGCAGGCGCGTTTCTGAGTCTGCTCATTGCGCGCATCTGGCGGTTTTTCTATCTGGGAAATATTCCTGGAATGGTTCTGTCGGCGGTCTGCGCGCTGGTGCTGCTGGTCGCCTCGCAGCTCTCCGGCAGCGGGCTTCCGATGCTGGCTGCGACAGTGATGAGCTTTTTGTGCGGCTATCTCACGCTCCACGGCGGACGGCGCACGGAGCTCGGCACGCAGCTCATCTCGCAGAGCCTTGGCTTCCGCAAGGGCTTAGAAAAGCTTTCCGCGCGGCACATGGAAATGCTCCTCTCGCGCGACGGCCAGTATTTTTACAAGCTCCTTCCCTACGCGATGGCCATCGGAATGGGGCCGGAGCTCGCCCGCCGCATGGGCGATATGGAGATGGAGCCCTGCGAGTGGTACGTCACGCGCGTCCCCGCCGCAAGAACGGGGCTCGAGTTCTACAACCAGCTCCGTCCCGCGCTCGAAATGCTGGAGCTTTCGATCAAGAAGTAATGCGTCAATTTGGCGTAAGGGCGGACGACTCTGTCCGCCCTGGGGAATCTACGAATTCGCCGAAGACTTTCGCGTTTCGGTCATGCAATTTACCGGGCGGACAGGGTCGTCCGCCCCTACGAGGCTTTTGAAATCTTCCCGTCTTTGCGTAGGGGGCGATGCCTACATCGCCCCATGGGTACCAACGAATTCGCCGGGGACTTCCGTAAAAATGGTGCATGCTGCCGGGTCGATGTGGGCATCGACCCCTATGGACCCCACTGCGACTGCGACATAGAAAAAACGCCATCCGGATGGATGGCGTTTTTTCATGGCAAGCAGCACTCTTTTAGCTCCCCGGCATATCGGGATGTGCTGAAGGGCATACGCACAAAATTACCGGCGAATGAGCACCATGGCAAGGTCGTTGACGTTTGTGCCGGTTGCGCCGGTGACGATGAGGCCGCCGACCTTTTCGAGCGCGTGATACGAATCGTTCTCCTGTAACACATCCGCCGTGCGAATGCCGAGCGCGCGAAGCTTTCCTTCTGTTTCGCCGTCGACGATGCCGCCCGCTGCGTCGGTGGGGCCGTCGGTGCCGTCCGAGCCGAAGGAGAAAACGGCGGTATCCTTCAGGCCGAAAATGCCGGGCGCGGCAGCGAGTGCCAGCTCCTGATTGCGTCCGCCAAGCCCCGTTCCTGTCAGCTTCACAACCGTCTCGCCGCCCGCTAAAAAGGCGAGGGATTTTTCCGTACCCGCGTACGTCTTTGCGATGCTGGCCAAAAAGCTTCCGGCCTCTCGCGCCTGGCAGCACAGGCAGTCGGTCAGCAGCTGGCAGGTATACCCCAGCTGGGCTGCCTCTTTTTCTGCCGCCGCGCAGAGCTCCCGGACAGAGCCTGTGATCTGCGTTTCAACGTTTGAAAGCGTCTTCGGCGTTTCCTGTGCCAGAAGCGAGCGTGCGGAATCAGACAACCGCAGATCATATTTTTCTGCAATCCGCATCGCGTCCTCGCACGTCGAGCCGTCTGGGTATGCAGGCCCCGAAGCGATCATATCCAGGGGGTCTCCGATGATGTCGGAGAGCACAACAGAAAAGACCTTGGCCGGGCTCGCGAGCTCCGCGAACCTTCCGCCCTTCACACCGGACAGCCGCTTGCGGATGGTGTTCATCTCCACGATGTCTGCCCCGCAGGTCAGAAGCTGCTTTGTCACGTCGGCCATTTCCGCTTCCGGAATCAGCGGGCACTCAAAAAGCGCCGAGCCGCCTCCGGAAACGAGGAAAAGCACCGTATCGTCTTTCCCAAGCGGCCTGACGAGCTCCATCGCTGCGCGTGTGGCACGGTAGGAATTCTCATCCGGGACGGGGTGTCCCGCCTCGAAAATCTGCAAGTTTCCGATTTGCCCCCGGCTGTGGTCGTACTTCGTGATGACAACGCCGTCCAAAATTGTATCACCCAGCGCTTCAAACGCCGCGTTTGCCATCGACCACGCCGCCTTGCCGATCGCGACAAGGTGGATACGCTCGGTCAGGCTGGCATTTTCCAGTGCCCGCCGGACCGCGCTGTCCGGCTGCACGGCGGAGATTGCCGCCTGCCAGATTCTTTTTGCGTCTGTTCTTACTCTCATGGCTGCTTACTTGTTGACGACGTTTTGCGGCGCGCCGTTTAAGAACGCCTTGACATTGTCGACCGTGATGTCCATGATCCGCTGACGGCTCTCCTTGGGAGCCCAGGAAATGTGTGGGGTGATGATGCAGTTTTTGGCCTGAAGCAGGGGGTTATCGGCCTTAATCGGCTCGGTGTAGACAACGTCCAGACCCGCAGCGCCCATCTTGCCGGAGTTCAGCGCGTCGGCAACATCCTGCTCGACAATCAGCTGACCGCGGGCGTTATTGATGAGAATCACGCCGTCCTTCATCTTGGCGATCGTATCCTTGTTGATCATGCCAGTATTCTCCGGGGTGAGGTTGCAGTGGAGCGTGATAACATCCGCCTTTGCAAACAGCGTATCGAGGTCGACATACTCCGCAATCGCGCGGCCTGTCTCGTTCGGATACAGATCGTACGCCAGCACGTTCATGCCAAGCGCCTTTGCGACGCGACCTTCGGCCTGACCGATGTGGCCAAAACCGATGATGCCGATCGTTTTGCCCTCGAGCTCGATGAGCGGATAATCCCAGTAGCACCAGTCGGCGTTATTGGCCCAGTTGCCCGCATGAACAGATTCGCTGTGGTGGCCAATGTGGTGGCAAATTTCGAGCAGCAGGGCAATCGAGAACTGGCTGACGGAGGCCGTGCCGTAGGTCGGGACGTTGCAGACGGGAATGCCCTTTTCCTTCGCGTAGTTGTAGTCAACGACATTGTAGCCCGTGGCCAGAACCGCAATCAGTTTGATATTCGGGCACTTGTCAATTGTTTCCTTCGAGATGGGGGTCTTGTTCATGACCACGATCTCGGCGTCTCCAATGCGCTCGGCAATCAGGGGAGACTCCTGATAAGCCGTGCGGTCATAGACCGTCACCTCGCCCAGCGCTTCAAGACCCGCCCAGCTCAGATCGCCGGGGTTTTCCGTGTAGCCGTCCAGAACAACAATTTTCATGGGAATACCTCCAAATTCAAAATAGTCGTTTTACATGTCATACAAGCAACGTTTCCAACGCCTTTGTTCTTATCATACCCTGTTTCTCCGATCCTGTCAAACTGTTTTTAAAATAATCTGCAATCTTGACAAAGCGGTTGGATTGCCGTACACTATACTTGTAATACAAGATTGGGAGACAACCATGAACAAGTACGAAGAAATTGCGCGCTGCCTCAAAGATCGTATTCGGTCCGGCGCATATATCCCCGGCCAGAAGCTGCCCTCGGAGGCGGAGCTCTGCCGCGAATTTTCTGCGAGCCGCCTTTCCGTGCGCAGCGCGATCGGCCAGCTTGCGGCGCAGGGGCTCATCCGGACGCATCAGGGCAAGGGCTCCTTTGTCTGTCCGGGCGCGCCGTCAGGGGATACAGAGCTTTCCTTTCAGGGCGCTTCCATCAGCCGGACGGATTTTTTTGAGCTGCGCCGGATCCTGGAGACAGAGATCGCGGGTCTGGCCGCCCAAAGAGCCGGGCAGGAGACGATCGACCGACTGCGCGAGCTCTCGTTTCAGATGCAGCGCGCCGAGCGGGAATCGGAGATGGCGGAGGCCGACGAGGCGTTTCATCTGCTTCTGGCCGAGGCCTCACAGAATGCCGCCATCCGGGCCGTTTTTCAGATGCTCCGGCCGTATATCCACACGATGATGGTGCAGAACGTCTCCGTATTGGGCGCAGACGGCTGTACGGCGCATCTTAAAATCGTCGCGGCGATCGAGGCGCGAAACTCCGAACTTGCCAAGACCCACATGGCAGAGCACCTCAACCGCTCCATGGAGCAGACGAATATGCTCAACTATGTGAAAAAGCTGGACGCACCGGCCGACTGACCCGCTTGTTCCGGCAGCGCGCTATCAGAACCCCGGCAACACGGACGTTTCGCTCCGTATCGCGCATCAAAATTTTTGTTTTAAACCACGAAAAGCTGCATGTCCGTGCCTCATTTTGCCGGATATGCAGCGTTTTTCCAATCCCGCGTGCAGCCGCGCAGGCGCAAAATTCTGCATAATCTCCCGCACACGGCAAACAATAGCCATGTAGTATTTAACAGACAAGGGAGATTTCGATATGAAAGCAACAGGAATCGTTCGCCGCATTGACGACCTCGGACGGGTCGTTATCCCCAAGGAAATCCGCCGCACCCTCCGTATCCGCGAGGGTGACCCGTTGCAGACAGCATTGACACCGTGGGAGCGGTTTTGTGCCGCAATGGACGATTTGGCCAAACGAAATGGGTGGAGTTAGTACATAACGCCGAAAACGAGAGTTGTGACCGTCGGTATCCGAGAAGGATGAATCATGGAAACGAATCGTCCGCATCCATTGCACGGCAATGGATGCGGACGATTTACTCTGTGCCCATGAGGCCAGTAAGGGCGGGATTCAAACAGCGATAAGCGATAGGTACATATAACCACATGAATTTCCATCTCTCATCCTACTGCAACTTCAACCTTTTTCCCACTGAAAGCCACGCCGTATTTATAAATTGTCTTGACCCCGGCGGCAGTCAGTTCAGCATCGTATTTCTTCTCATTGATTTGCTGCAGTGCAGTTTCCGCCGGCTTCTGCGTATCTGCCGGGATCATCCAGCGGTTATGAGTTAGAGGCGCGTTTACAGGCAATTTTGAAAGGGCACACTTGGCTGTTCGCTGCTCACTGCCCAGTAATTGATGTCAAAGCAACTGGCCGGAACATTTGCTCCCGCTTGGAAGCACATGAAATCCTGAAATCTGAGTTGCGGCTATATTTGGGCTACACATCGGCTGAGGCGATTTATCGTTGGCCGAAGGGCAAAAACCTCCCCACGCTCCAGAACTTCTATGCAATTAGCCGGATTTTAGGCGTATCCATCAACGATTTGCTTGTAACGGTTCCGGCTTGATGTGTAATTTGTTTCACGGTGTTGCAGTTAGTTGTAAAAACACTGAAAAATTTGCGAAAAAGATAGAAATAAAAAATAATTGCTTTCCAGTGCAACTCGCGATCCAATTAAGCTAGAAACTGAATACCTGCACCAGACAGGCATGAAAGCAGCAAGACGTATCGCACGTCTTGCTGCTTTTTTATCCGCATTTTTGCATCCAGAAGGCCAAATTGGTATGAAAACAGGGGAAATGCGGAAATCATACCCATAAGGAGCGTGAGGCCATGGAAATGACCGTCAAAGATGAGCGGAAGCTGGTTGAGATTTGGCTGACGAATGCAGAAAAGTCAGACCCGGTTCTGCGCGCCGGCTTACAAGGCATCTATGACACATACAAAAAGAAAAAGTATCTGGTGGCAGTTTTCGAGTCCGGAAATTGCGACCTTTATGCACAGACGCGGGATTTGCTGCTTTATAACCGCCAACGGCTGGCGGAGCAGGAAATCAGGCGCGAAAAGGCGCAGCAGATGACCAGGTAGCGCCGGAACCATTGGGAGCGAAGAGAAAATTTCTCTTCGCCCCCCGTTTTCTTTTTTATATGATGTTCTATCGTTTTTCCGCGCCCAAAGAGCTCCGCGGTAAGAGTGGAACGGCGCGCTGGAAAGCACCGACGCGTAGTCCTTCTCGGCATCAAGCGCGGTTTCATAAGCCACTGCCTGATCGACCTGTTCCCTAGGGTGTATCTGAAAACTCCCAACGCACCCGGACAGCGGACCTTTTCACGCTGCGCTGCACCATTTTTCCTTGAAATACGTCAGTATTCCTGCGAAAAAATATCTTGCTCAGCGCAAAAATTTCTCGCTGCCGGTCACATTGGGAGTTTTCAGATACACCCTAGTGTCGTAGCCGCATAGAATGGCGGAGACGGCCGGACGCGTCAGCGCGTAGTGAATGCACTGCACCGGACTCAGGCGCACGCCGAACGGAGAACGCTTTTCGTCAAACAGTCTGCCGCCGGCAAAGCCCTTCATGACCGTGATGCCGACGTCGTTTTCTTCACAGATGCGGTACAGCTCCGCGCGGTCAGGGTCAATGCCTCTCAAGCCAGCGTCAAATGTTTCCGCAAACATCGTGTCAATATTCTCGCTCGTGGGCAGCATATCAAAGTTTGGCGCCATCGAGAGAATTTCGCCCGTCTCGCGGGAGCGGAGCAGACCGTAGTTCTGCGAAATCCTTTGAAACAACATACGCACCGCTCGCCGGAGCCAGAGCCTGCACGCTGCGGGAAATCGCGCTCGACGAGTGCCACCGCGCCCAGAAACTCTATGAGCTGCTCTAAAGCTGCCTCTAAAAATCTGCCTGCTTCCGATTTTTGCGTAGGGGGCGATGCCCACACCGCTCCATTTGACATCAACAAATACGCCAAAAATTTTCTGAAAAACGGTGCAATCCGCTGGGCCGATGTGGGCATCGGCCCCTACGAACGCGAATCGGGCTGCCCGTAACGTGACACTCGATACACAGCGGGGATGACAGGCGGCGAAATGTGTGATAAGATAGAAAAAACATGCAGTGCCGCGAGCCGCGGAAGAAAGAGGACGCCATGCCAAAACGGAAGCCGAGCTTCAACACGATCTATATTTCCGAGCGTGTGCAGGAGTGCCTGCGCCCGATTGCGCGCTGCGCGCTCACGACTGTGGTCGCCCCTATGGGCTATGGCAAGACGACGGCCATCAACTGGTTCCTCGCCGAAAAGACGAAGGGCGGCAAGGCCGTCGCCATCCGTATGAGCATCTACTCGGGAAGCATCCCCATTTTATGGCGAAGCGCGCAGGACGCCTTCCGGTACGCGGGGCTTTCGCTTCTCGACGCATTCGACTTCCCGGGCGACGAGGCCAGCGCCGGGCGCGTGATGGAGGAGCTCTGCCGCACGCTTTCATCCGGGAAAACGTCCTACTATCTCTTTTTGGACGATTTCCATCTCCTGCGAGACGAGCGCGCCGTCCGCTTCATCTGCCGCATCAGCGCGCGCCTGCCCGAAAACGCGCATCTGATCGTTGCCAGCCGCGACCGATTCTTGCCAGCGGGCGAGATCGTGCGCCTCGGCGGAAACCTCAACCAGATCGGCATGGAGCAGCTGCGGCTCAATCACACGGAGCTTGCCATCTACACCCACAAGTGCGGCGCGGCGCTCTCCGAGCAGCAGCTGGAAAATCTGTTCCGCTCGAGCGAGGGCTGGTTCTCGGCCATCTATCTGAATCTGCGCGCGCTTTCTGAGCGGGGGAGCTTACCGAACGGAAGCTCCGACATTTTCGAGATGTTCACCGCCGCTATGATCGACCCGCTTCCGCCCGAGCGGCAGGAATTTCTGGCGGTGATGGGCCTGGCCGACGAGCTGACCGAGGATATGGCGCGCTTTGTAACGGAAAATGAGGAAACTGGCCGGATCCTTCAGGACCTGACCGGCCAGAATGCGTTCGTTACGCGCCTGCCGGACTCAAAAAACTACCGCTTCCATCACATGATGAAGGAGTGCGCCATCCGAAAATTCCGCACGCTGCCGGGCGCGTCGCAGACGGCCTATTGGAACCGCTTCGGAGACTGGTACGGCGCGCACGGGCAGTATCTGCACGCGTTGGACGCATACCGGATGTCCGCAAATAACGACGCAGCGCTTGCAATCATTGAAAAGGACGCGGGGAACCTGCTTTCTGCCATTGCGCCGGAGGATCTGCTTTCGCGGCTGGACGCGTGCCCGGCGGAGGTCCTGATGCGCCACCCGACGGCGCTGCTTGTTCTGATGCGGCGGCTCTTTACGTGGCGGCAGATTCCGAAGATGCTGCAAATGAAGGCGCTTCTTACGCGCGCGATCGCGGAAAGCCCGGACATGACGGCAGAGGAACGAGGGAACCTTCTTGGCGAATGCGACCTCATCATGAGCTTCCTTTCCTATAACGATATCACCGAAATGAGCCGCCTGCACCGAAGCGCCAGCCGCCAGATGACGCGCTCGGCCGTGACAATTCAGGCGGGCAGCTGGACGTTCGGGTCTCCGTCGGTACTTATGATGTACTACCGCGCGCCGGGAGAGCTCCAGAAAGAGCTCCACGAGATGAACGAGTGCATGCCGCACTACTATCGGATCACGAACGGCCACGGCCTTGGCGCCGAGCTCGTCATGGCGGCGGAGGCCAGCTTCATGCAGGGAAGGCTCCACGAGGCAGAGATCGGCATCGAGTGCGCGCGGACAAAAATTGCGGGCAGCGGGCAGGAAAACATGGCGCTCTGCTGCGATTTTCTTCAGCTCCGGCTGCGCCTCGCGGCGGGAAAGGGGCGGCTTCTTGACATGGAAAGCCGCAAGCAATCTCTTCAGGCGCGGCACGACGTGGTGCTGCTCAATATGTTAGATGCGATTTATGCCTATTACTACGCCTTGATTCAGGATACTGCGCGTATCCCAGAGGTTTTCCGGCTGCACCGGCTCGATACGGTCAACTACTTTGCCCCCGGAAGGCCCATGATGGAGCTGACCCAAAATCAGGTGCTGCTGGCGCAGGGTGAATACGCGCGCGTGATTGGACGGAGCGAGGCGCTGCTCACGGTGTGCGATAAGCTTCACTATGCGCTCGTCGCGCTGCATATCCGCCTTCAGACCGCGAGCGCTTACGAGATGCTCGGAAACCGCGCGGAGGCAAGGCGGCTTCTGGAGGCGCTGCTTTGTGACGCGGAGCCCGATCACTTCATTCTCCCCTTTGCCGAGAACGCGCCGTACCTGATGGCGCGCTATGAATCGCTCGGCCGCGAGATGCCGTCCGCGTTTTTGGACGAGGTCTGCGCATGCGCAAAGCGCTGGCAATCCGCGAAGCAGGCCGCCTGCCGGGCGGGAGAGCTTTCCCCGGCGCTGCGGGAGCTCTCCGAGCGGGAGCTGTCTCTGGCGCGGCTCATGGCCGGACGGAGGACGAACCGCGAGATTGCCGAAGCGCTCTATCTCTCCGAGGGGACCGTCAAGCAGTACATCAACCGCATCTACTCCAAATTACAGCTTACCGGCTCCGCGCAGGAAAAGCGCCGCGCGCTCATCGCCCTTTTTGAAAACTACTAACTTTGGTTAATAGCGTTTTTGAAGAATCCACCGTACAATAACATCGTACGGTGGATTTCCTTTGTTGCCGGATCAAAGGGGGATTGGAAGATGTATCGGAAGTATATTCAGGCGGTCGAGCCGCTGGACGACTTTGTTTTGCTGATCGATTTTACCTCTGGAAGTCGTCTGCTGCTGGACATGAAGCCGCATCTGGATTCGATCCGCTTCCGCTCGCTTCGGCGCCCCGAGGTCTGGAAGAGCGCGGAAACCAACGGCGTTTTTGTTCGCTTCGGCTCTGTGGAGCTCAGCCATGACGAGCTTATGACCATGGCAGAGCAGGGGCGGCGCGCCTTTTAACCGGCAGCCGGGTGCGGGAATCAGGCAGCCCGCGCCCGGAAGCAGGGGACCTGCCAGAAAAGCTGGCGCTTTTCCGGCAAAGGAGATGAGCCTTGACTGCGCGCATAATTTTTGTCCCGAAGGAACAAAAATTCTACACTTGCAAGGCGAGTGGAATTTTTCCGGTCGGCGGAGCCGCCGGATAAAATAGATTGAAAATTTATTTGTGCTTATCGGCTTAATGCAGCTGGGCACAAGATGCAGCGACGGCTCTTGCCAGGCGCATGAAGATCTGATCGC